>NZ_JBOFQF010000027.1:0-58181 GCF_051660745.1 Segniliparus sp.
CTCCTCCACGATCTGGCGCTCCGCGACCTTCTCGGCGATCCTCGCCACCAGCACCGCTTTCCGGGAGAGCAGCAGGGACTCCTCGCGCTCCACTTCTGCGAGCGCGGCGAACAAATCCCTCACCGCCGAACCGGTTCCCGCCATGTCATCCATACGTTCGATTCTACCCGAAAACACCAGTCAGAACAAGGAAAACTCACACGCTTGTGTGCCGACTTATGACAACCTTGCGCAACGCTTTTCACTGACTTATTCGAATATCAGCCCACGTAGTCGGGATCTCTCACCGGCAGCGACTTCGCGATCGCCTCGGAGGCGCCTTGCACCGGCGCCGTCGTGCCGACCCCGGGGTCGTAGCCGAGCCGGACGTACACCGGTCGGTCCACCGCCACCCACGTCTGCTCGGCTCGACCAGCCTCCTCGCCGACCCGCAACCACTTCACGGCGGGCAGATTCTGGACGGCGGCCACCTCTTGGAACGTGGCGTCCCGCCGCAGCTCGTCCGGGCGCGGGACGCCGCAGTGCAGCTCGACCAGCTCCCCCTTCGGGCCCCGCCACGCCGCCACGCCCATCGGAGCAGGATCGGCGAGCTTGGCCCGGGAGAACGGGCCGAGGCGCTCCGGAAGGCCGCCCAGCAGTTTCGCGCAGTCGGGGGAGCCCGCCTGCGGCGCCGGGACGTCGCCCAGCCGCACGACATCGTCCCGCTCGTCGTGCTGGATCCGCTTC
The DNA here is from genome assembly GCF_051660745.1 of Segniliparus sp. Lineage (NCBI taxonomy): Bacteria > Bacillati > Actinomycetota > Actinomycetes > Mycobacteriales > Segniliparaceae > Segniliparus > Segniliparus sp. The sequence goes on from NZ_JBOFQF010000027.1 coordinate 727, forward strand.
GCCAGGACCAGCACCACCGCCAACAGCAGGAACGGGAGCACCGCGACGATCACCAAACGGGTGCGATTATCGAGCCTCATATCGAGCCAGGGTACAGTGCCTCAGGCACACCGATGGAGCATCATGACTGAACTATCCCCTCCGGCAAACCGGCTGACAGTTGCCGACATCGGCGAGTTCGAACTCATCGCCAAGATTGCCTACGGCCGCCCGCAGCCGGGCTCGACGCTGCTCGGCCCGGGAGACGACGCGGCGGTGTTCGCGATCGGCGGGGAACGGCTCGTTGTGTCCACCGACATGCTGGTCGAGGGCAGGCATTTCCGCCTCGACTGGTCCCCGCCCCGGATGATCGGGCGCAAGGTCATCGCGCAGAACGCCGCCGATGTGGCCGCGATGGGAGCGCGCCCCGTCGGGTTCCTCATCGGCCTCGCCTGCCCGAAGGACACCCCGGCCAGCTTCGTCGAGGAGTTGTACGAGGGGCTGTGGGAAGGCGCGCGAGACCTCGGCACCGCGCTCTCCGGCGGCGACCTCGTCGAGGCCGACCACATCCTGGTCGGCGGGACGGTCCTCGGCTCGATGGACGGGCTGACCCCGGTCACGCGGGGCGGGGCGGCGCCCGGCCAGGTGGTCGCGATCGCGGGCGAGCTGGGCTGCTCCGCGGCGGGCCAGGCCCTGATCGAGGCCGGAATCACGATCCAGTCCCTCGAGCAGCAGCTCGCGGGCTCCGGCGAGGAGGCGCAGCGCGCGGGCGCGCTCGTCGAGCTCATCGAACGGCACCAGGCTCCGCGCCCGCCGCTCCTGGAGGGCGGCGCGGCGGCCCGCGCGGGGGCGACCGCGATGATCGACATCTCGGACGGCCTGGTCGCCGACCTGCGGCATGTGGCGAAGGCTTCCAACGTCGGGATCCTCGTCGACGTCGACGCTCTCAACAGCCCGTGGCAGCTCGCCATCGCGGCGGAACGGCTCGGAGCCTCGGCGACGAGATGGCTGCTCTCCGGCGGCGAGGACCATGCGCTCGCGGCGGTCTTCCCCAGCGAGGAGGCCGTGCCGCAGTGGTGGACGCCGATCGGGCGGACCGTCCCGCTGGAGGAGGTCTGCGGGGGCAAGGGGCCGGAATGGGTGCGCCTGTCGGCAGGGGAAGCCGCCGAGCACATCGGCTGGCGCTCGTTCTAGTCCGATCACGGGCGGGCGTTGTCAGCCGGGTTCGGTACTGTGCCCCTATGACTGTGTACGCGCTCGGCGACCTCGTCCCAGACATCCATCCTGACGCGTTCGTGCACCCGGAAGCGGTGGTCATCGGCAACGTCGTGCTGGAGGCGCAGGCCTCGGTGTGGCCGACGGCGGTCTTGCGCGGCGACGCGGGGAAGATCGTGGTCGGCGCGCGCACGAGCGTGCAGGACGGCACGATCGTGCATTGCACCGCCATCCACGACACGATCATCGGGGAGGACTGCGTGGTCGGGCACAACGCCCATATCGAAGGCGCGGTCATCGGCCGCAACACGTTGATCGCCTCCGGGTCCGTGGTGCTCAACGGCTCGGTGGTCGAGGAGGGCTCGGTCGTCGGGGCGGGGGCAGTGGTCTCGCCGGGGGCGAAGATCCCCGCGCGTTCCCTTGCGCTGGGGGTCCCGGCGAAGGTGCGCGAGGGCCATCAGGTCCCCGAGGAGCACATCAAGCTCAACGTCGCGGCGTATTTGTACTACTCCCAGCAGCACCGCGAGGGTTTGCGGAGGCTCTCGTGAGCGCCCGGCCTTTGTCCGAGCTCCTCGATCCGGGCTGGGCGAAAGCATTGGCCCCGGTCGAAGGCCAGATCCACGCGATGGGCGACTTCCTGCGCGCGGAGCTCCAGGCCGGACGGTCGTATTTGCCGGAGGGCAAAAACGTGCTGCGCGCCTTCACCTACCCGTTCGACGAGGTGAAGGTCCTCATCGTCGGCCAAGACCCCTACCCGACGCCCGGCCACGCCATCGGGCTCTCGTTCGCGGTGGACGAGCATGTCAAGCCGCTGCCCAAGAGCCTGCAGAACATTTTCCAGGAGCTGGTCGCCGACCTCGGCGTGCCGCAGCCGAAGAACGGCTCGCTCATCCGGTGGGCGGAGCACGGCGTGCTCATGCTCAACAGGGTCCTCACCGTGCGCCCGGGGGAGCCCGCCTCGCACCGGGGCAAAGGCTGGGAGGCCGTCACCGAGCAGGCGATCCGGGCGCTCGGGGAGCGGGAGGCCCCGCTCGTCGCGGTCCTCTGGGGCAAGGACGCGGGCACCGCGAAACCGTTCCTGCCCGGCGTGCCGGTGATCGAGTCCGTGCATCCGTCGCCCTTGTCCGCGCACCGGGGCTTTTTCGGCTCGCGTCCGTTCAGCCGCGCGAACCAGCATCTCGTCGAGCTGGGCGGGGAGCCGGTGGATTGGGCGCTCTGAATCATCGGGACAGCTACCGGGACGCCGGTCTGTTCGACCGTTGGGCTCGGATCACGACCGAACGGCTCGCCCAGGCGCAGCCGCAGATCGACGCGGTGAACGTGTTCCCGGTCGCGGACCACGACACCGGGAGGAACATGCTCGCGACCATGCGCGCGGGCCTCGACGCGTTGTACGAGTTCCCCGATATCCCGTGGAACGCCGCCAACCTCGCGCAGACCCTGTTGCAGGGGGTGCTGAACGGTGCTCGGGGCAATTCCGGGATCATCCTGAGCCAGTTCTGGCGGGCGGTGGCAGAGACGATCACCAGGCGCGAGCTCGACGCCGCCGGATACGCCGAGGCGCTCGCCTTGTCGGTGGCCCTGATCGGGGAGGCCGTGGCCGATCCGGTCGAAGGCACGGCCTGGTCTGTGTTGCGGGCAGCAGCACAGCGGATCCAAGAGCTCGTGGCCGAGGGGCGCGCCGAGCTGTCCGAGGTGGCCGCTGCTGCGGTCGAAGCGGCCGCGTTGGCCGTGGCGCGCACGCCCGAGCAGCTGCCGACGCTCGCCGAGGCGAAAGTGGTGGACGCGGGCGGGCTCGGCGTCCTCTGCGTCCTCGACGCCCTCGCCGAGGCGGTGGAAGAGGAAAACCGCGCGAGAGAAGCGCAGGAGGCGTGGGAGCAGGAGGCGGCGGCCCCGGCCCAGGAGCCGATCCGGCCAGAAGTGCTCGCGATGCTGGCGAACATCGGCCCCGCAGACCCAGTTGCCGCGCCGAGGACAGCCGATGAGCCTGCCCACCGGCACGCACCTGCCCACCGGCGCGAGCCCGCGCCGCAGCACCACGAAGTCGAGCTGGAGCTGCTCGGCGTCGCCGACGAGGCCGCGGCCAGGCTGCGCTCGCGGCTCGCCGAGCTCGGCGACTCGGTTGTGGTCGCGGGCGACGGCGTGCGGCTCAAAGTCCATGTGCACACCGCAGACTCGGGAGCCGCCGTCTTGGCCGGGATCCACGCGGGCCAGGTCGTCGCCGCGCGGATCACGAATCTGCCGGAGCCTGCCGCGGCGCAGACGAGGGCCGTCCTCGCGCTCGCGGCGGGCGAAGGCCTGGCGGCCTTGTTCCAGGGAGCGGGGGCGCATGTGCTCGACATCGGCGCGGGCGTGTCCCCGAAGCGGCTGGCGGAGGCCGTGGTGGCGCTCGGGCTGGACGAGGTGTTCGTCCTGCCCAACGGGGCGCTCGACCAGCCGGGGCTGATCCGCGCCGCCTCGCAGATCCGCGCGAAGGGGCGGGCGGCCCGGTTTCTGCCGTGCGGGTCTGCGGTGCAAGGCCTCGCGGCGGTCGCGGTGCACGACCCCGGCCAGCCCCCGGGGGACGACGAGTACACGATGGCCTCGGCGGCCGCCGGAGCCCGGTGGGCGCGGTTGGTCGTCGCGCAGGAGGAGGCGTTCACCTGGGCCGGGAAATGCTCGGCGGGGGACTTCCTCGGCCTGGTCGGCGACGAGGTCGTGCTGGTCGCGGAGGAGCGGGCGCATGCCCTGGCGGACCTCGTTGACCTCATGCTGGCCTCGGGCGGCGAGCTGGTGACGGTCTTGGTCGGGCAGTTGGGGGACGGCTCGGTCGCGGACGGGATGGCCGAGCACATGCACAAACGCCACCCCGGGATCGAGCTCGTCGTCCTCGACGGCGGCCAGCCCGACGAGATCGCGCAGGTGGGGGTCGAATGAGCGGCTTGGTCTTCGCAGACCAGCTCGGGCCGGTGATCGGAGCCGCGAAAGCGGCCAAACTGGCCGAAGAGCTCGGGATCGCCACGGTCGGCGAGCTCGTGCGGCACTACCCGAGGGACTACGCCAGGCCGGGGCAGTTGCTGGGGGACCGGCTGGCGCAGGTCGGGGAGCACGTGACGCTCATCGCCGAAGTCCGCAAGAAGTCGGTCATACGGTTCAAGAACGACCCGAGCAAGCGGCGCATGGTGCTGTCCGTCTCGGACGGGATCAACGTGTACGAGGTGGTGTTCTTCAACCCGAAGAAATGGACGCAGGAGAAGCTGGAGGAGGGCCAGCGCTACATGTTCGACGGCGAGGTCTCGATGTACGCGAACAAGTTGCAGCTCGCCCACCCCGGTTTCATCCTGCTTCCGGACGAGGGGGCGGACGAGGAGGGCGCGGGGAAGATCACCGGCACCGGCCAGATCGCGGCGTACGCCCGCAGCGTCGACCCCGCGCTGCAGCTCGACCCGTCCGAATGGCGCTCCGAGCTCATGGCGGTGTATCCGGCGAGCAAGAACGTGTCCAGCTGGGACGTCCGCCGGTATGTCGAGACGGTGCTGGACCAGCTCGCCCCGGTGGCCGACCCGTTGACCGAGACGATGCGCGCCGAGCGCGGGTTCGTGGGCCTTGAGGAAGCGCTGCGGACCATCCACACCCCGGAGTCGCAGGACCAGGTGGGCCTCGCGAAGGACCGGCTGCGTTTCGACGAGGCTCTCGCGGTGCAGCTCGCCTTCGCGAAACGGCGGGCGGCGCTCGCGAACGCCAAAGCGCTCGCCTGCCTGCCGCTGCCCGGCGGGAAGGTCGCCAAGTTCGAGGACCGGCTCCCGTTCCAGCTCACCGAGGACCAGCGGGCGGCGCGGGACGAGATCGACGCGGACCTCGCCAAAGCCGTTCCGATGAGCCGCCTCCTGCACGGCGAGGTCGGCTCGGGAAAGACAGTGGTGAGCCTGCTCGCGATGCTCCGGGCGGTGGACGCGGGCTCCCAATGCGCGATGCTCGCGCCCACCGAGGTGCTCGCCGCCCAGCATCATGCGACCCTGCGCAAGCTCCTCGGGCCGCTCGGCCGGGGCGGCGAGCTCGACGGCGACCCCGACGGGCTGAAAATCGTGCTGCTCACCGGCTCGATGGGGGCGGCGGCGAGGAAAGCGGCCCTCGCGCAGGCGGCGAGCGGGGAGGCGAGCATCGTGGTGGGCACGCACGCGCTCCTCTCGGAGAAAGTCGTGTTCGCCGACCTCGGGCTTTTGGTGGTGGACGAGCAGCACCGCTTCGGGGTGGACCAGCGCGACGCGCTGCGGGGGCGCGGCGTGGCCGGGCGGCTGCCGCACCTGTTGGTCATGACCGCGACGCCGATCCCTCGGACGGTCGCGATGACCGTGTTCGGCGAGCTCGAGGTCTCCACGATCAAGCATCTGCCGAAGAACCGGGCCGGGATCAGCTCGTCGGTGGTGGACGAGAAGCGGAAGCCGGACTGGGTGCACCGCGTCTGGGAGCGGATGCGCGAGGAGGCCTCGGCGGGCAGGCAGGCGTATATCGTGTGCGCGCGGATCCAGGACAAAGAGAAAGAGGGAGAGAAAAAGCCCGCGAAGCCCAAACCTCAGCCGAAAGCCGCAGAGAAGGGCCCGCCCCCGCCACGGGCCGTGGTGGACGTGTTCGCGGAGCTTTCCGCGGGCCCGCTCGCGGGCCTGCGGCTCGGGCTCATGCACGGCGGGCTCCCGTCAGCGGAGAAGGACAAGGCCATGGCGGCTTTCGCGTCGGGCGAGACGCAGGTGCTCGTGTCGACCACGGTGATCGAGGTGGGCGTGGACGTGCCGAACTCCACCATGATGGTGATCGTCGACGCGGACCGGTTCGGCATCAGCCAGCTGCACCAGCTGCGCGGCCGGGTCGGACGGGGCGAGCACCCAGGGCTGTGCATCTTCATCACGCGGGCGGGCGGAGCGGCCCTCGACCGTCTGCAGAGCGTGGCGGCCTGCATGGACGGGTTCGAGCTCGCGGAGCTGGACTTGAAGATCCGTGGCGAGGGCGATGTCATCGGCGCGGCGCAGTCCGGGCGCTCGCGCTCGCTGCGGTTGCTGTCGGTGACCAGGGACGAGGAGATCATCGCCGACGCCAGGGACGTGGCGGACGCGTTGGCGCGGGGCGAAGGAGGGGAGGCGTTGTTGGCGGAGGCCCTCGACTCGGTCCTCACCGAGGTGGAAGCGGGGTATCTGGAGAAATGGTGAGGAGTGCGACGAAATCCGCGCGGCACAGGCTGCCCGGGTACGCGGCGGTGTTCGCGGTGCTCGCCGTGGCCGTGGCGGTCCAGCTGCACTGGAGCCGCATCGAGGAGGCCTTCGGCTTCGGCGGGCCGAGCGCGGCGCAGGCCGCGCAGCAGCTCGGCGTGCGCGTCGTCGACGCGCGCCAGCATGCGAGGGACTACCGGCGCGGCGCGTTCGGCGAGGCGTGGACCGACGACACCGACGCGCCGTCGGGGCACAACGGCTGCGACACCAGGGACGACGTGCTGGACCGGGATCTGACGCATAAGCAATACGTGTCCACCCGACGATGCCCGCAGGCCGTCGCGAGCGGCGACCTGCACGACCCGTACACGGGGCAGTGGGTGCATTTCCAACGCGGCAAGGACTCCAGCGCCAAGGTCCAGATCGACCATATCGTGCCGTTGGCGTACGCCTGGGACATGGGGGCGCGGAGTTGGACTCCTGACCTGCGCAAGAGGTTCGCGAACGACCCGGCGAACCTCCTCGCGGTGGACGGGAACGCGAACGAGGACAAAGGCGATCAGCCGCCGGGGCAGTGGATGCCGAAGGAAGCGGCTTTCCACTGCTCGTACGTGCGGCAGTTCGCCGCCGTCGCGCAGGCCTACGACGTCGCGGTCGACGCCAGGTCCGCGAAGACCATCGCGCAGACGTTGCAGGACTGCCCTGTAGTTTGACCGGAGTGGTTTGACCAGCGGGGGCAATCCTTCAGAGGTCGACCGTCAGCCGGTCGCCCTCGGCCCGGTCCGAGCACAGCAGCATGGTCCCCGGCTCGTCCAGGAACTGGGACCGGCCGCGGCGTTCGACCGTGCCGTCCACGACGCGGACCCGGCAGGTGCCGCAGAAGCCCTGCTGGCAGGAGTACGCCACGTCCGGGAGCCGTTGGCGCACGGCTGCGAGTGCCGAGGCCGTGGCTTCCACAGCGATGTCTTCGCCGGTCGAGGCCAGTCGGACAGTGAAAGGGGAGCCTCCGACCACTGGCGGCGCGGAGAACCGTTCGAAGTGGAACCCTGCGCTCGAGCGCCGATCGACCGCCGCTCGGACTTCGGCGAGCATGCCCGGCGGGCCGCAGAAATAGACCGATGTCGAGGCCCCGGCATGTCGGAGCAGCTCGTCCGCGCCCGAGCGCCCGACGCGGGTTTCGACCCGTTCGGGGCCGAGCGCCTCCAGTTCTGCGAGGAACGGCAGCGATGCTTTGCCGCGCCCCACGTACACGAGCCGCCAGTCGATCCGGTTGGCCGCGGCGGCGCGGACCATGGGCAGGATCGCGGTGATCCCGATGCCGCCCGCGATGAAGAGGATGGAGCTGATGTCCGCGCGGGCCAGGTGCGGATAGGCGAACGGGAAGCCGTTGCGGGGCCCCCGAATGACGAGTTCCGTGCCCTCGCGCACGTCGCGATGGATCTCGCCCGAACCTTGCCCGCCGGGGACGAGCCGCACCGCGACGCGGTATTCGCGCCGGTCTGCTGGATCCCCGCAGAGCGAGTACTGGCGCATCGTGCCCGAGGGCAAAACGATGTCGACATGCGCGCCAGGCGACCACGGCGGCAGCGCCGCCCGGTTCCGCGCGACGAGGCTGAGTCCGATCGCGCCTTCGGCCTCGTCCCGCCGTTGGCCGACGACGAGACGAAGGTCGCGGTCGACGCGGCGGGCCGGACGCGGCGGTTTGCTGGTGGCGGCGCTCTCGTAACCTCCGATGAGGAAGCGCGCGAAACGCATCAGCGGGTCCGGGCGGCCAGGACGGCGAAGGGAGTCCGGAACCTGGAGCGCGGCGCGCGCGGCGGCTTCGCTCATCGGGCCGCTTCCCTGACCGCGGGAGAGGAGGCAAGGTAGCTGACGGCTTGGCTGGTCGACCCGTAGTCGCGGGGATGGTAGCCGGGTTTGAAGTACTGGACGAACATCCTTCCGAGGCTGCTCGGCGACGGCATCAGGCCCGCGCGGTACGTGGCGCGGATGTCGCGGAGCCTGATCCGCCGTTGGGACGGCAAGAGCTCGGGGTCGACCGCCATCAGATCGCGGGTGCCCCGGGCCCAGAGGACGACCAGCGCAGGGGCGGCGAGCAGCCAGGCGCGGACCCTGCGGACATAGCTGCCGTCCAGGTGGGTGAACAGGTCGAACGCGACGTGGCGATGTTCGACCTCCTCGGCGAGGTGCCAGCGGACGAGGTCGAGCACGCGCGGCTCGAGGGTGTCGTCCCACGCCCGCGCGTTCAAGCCCCAGTCGCCAAGGTAGGACGTGAAATGCTCGACCGCGGCGATGACGGCGACCCGCTCGATGAGCCACGCACGGGCCTGCTCGCCCTGCAGGTCCCGGTTGCCGAGCAGTTTGCGGAAGAACCAGCGCGCTTGGTCAATGAAGGGCTCCATGTCGAGTCCTTCGCGCTGCAGGTGGTCGACCAGCGACTGGTGCGCGCTGGAGTGCGTGGCCTCTTGGCCGATGAACCCGACGACGTCCTCGCGGACCTGGTCGTCTTCGACGAGCGGGAGTGCTTGGCGGAAGACGTCGACGAAGAACACCTCGCCCTCGGGCAGCAGCATGTTGAGGCCGTTCGCCCAGTGCGTCACGAACGGGCTGCCCGCGAAGTAGTGCATGGGCAGGTCGGTCCAGTCCCACGAGACGTCGCGGGCGTGCAGCGCCACTTGCCGGGGGTCGTGCGGGCCTGGTTCGACGTGCCCGAACGCAAGCGGGTCGGCGGGGCGGATTTGGTGGGTGGTCATAGCGGGTGCTCCTTCGGACTGGTTCGATGGGATCGGTCAGTGCTTCGGGCGTGCTGGCTGGTGCTGTCGGACCCAATCGGCCACGAGAGCGGCGATGGGGCCGGGGTTGTACGCCGGGGTCCAGTGGCCGCCATCCACGATTTCGACCCTGTGGCGCGTGACGCCTGGATGCGGGTCGAGCTGCGTCAGCACGGGGACGAAGAGGTCGCGCCGCGCCGCCACGATCTGGACCGGGACATCCGTGCCCGCGCGTTGCGGGCGCAAAAGCCGGGGGAACACGTTGGCGTTGTAGAGCTTCAAAGCGGCGCGGTTGGCCCGAGCTTGTCCTTCTCGCCCGGGCGGCTTCGAGCCCGCTTCGAGCTTCTCTGCGAATGAGATGACCGCGTCCACCAGGCCGAGCCTGCACGACAATGCGCCAAGCACGGGGATTTGGAACGCGGTCATATAGATCGGGGTCTTCCACGCCGCGAAGAGTTTTCGCCAGCCTTGCGGTCCTTCGACGAGCCGGGCGCGCGCCCATACGGGCAGATGGTCCAAACAGGCGCCCGAGATCGACGTGAACGAGACGACGCCGTGCTGCTCGGGGCCGGTCACCAGGTGCCACCCTTGGATCGAGCCCCAGTCGTGGCCCACCAGATGGATGGGACGGCCCGGCGCGACGGCTTCGGCGACCTCGCGGAGATCGGCGGCGAGCTGGTCCAGCCGGTACGCGGACGTGCGCGCAGGCCGATCCGAGGCTCCGGAGCCCCGGGTGTCGAGGACGACCACATGGTGGTCCTGCTCAAGTGCGGCGGCGACGCCGTCCCAGCAGTGGTGGTCGTCGGGGAACCCGTGCACGAGCAGCACTGTCGGGTTGTCCGGGTTGCCGGACTCGTGGACCGCCAGCCGTGCCCCGTCGGTCGCGACGACCGTCCTGCGACGTGGTCGTCCGGGGCGGCGCGTCATCGTTCCGCCGAGGGCTGCTTCGTCGGAAGTTCGCGCCTCGTGCATCGGTGGCTCCTCGCTCGGCAGAGTCCAGACAGACCGTCCAGACAGACCGTCCAGACTGATCGTTCTAGAACGATCAGTCTGGACTCTACGGCGCGGAGGCCCGACAGTCAAGGGGTCAGGCGGGGTCTTTGAAATACGCGAGCTGGTGGGTCGTGGCGAGGAGGGCCCCGCTCTGGCTCCAGAGCTGCCCGTGGTGGTCGAAATGCCCGTGGCCGAAGCGCGCGGTCCGCGCGGTCCCCAGCAGGTAGCCGTCGCCGTGCTCGGCCAGCTCGGCAGGGGAGGCGTGGTAGTACACGGTCAACGAGATGGTGCCCGCGGGCAGGTACGAGCCTCGGCGCAGGAACACCCTGGGGTAGAACGAGTCGGCGAGCGCCGTGAGCGCCGGGTAGTCCAGTGGCCGGGGCGGGGCGTCGCGGATCCACTGGGTGGTCGTCGAGTCGTCCGAGGGCTTCAGGTCGGCGAAGTCCAGCGACCCGGCGACGAAGCGCTTCTCGTAGTTGTTGGCCCAGGCGATGAAGTCGGGGAAGGCGGAGTCCGGGTAGTCGCCGGGCCCGCCCGCGACAGGCGGCCGCGCCTCGGTGTCGTGCCAGGTGTCGCGGACGAGGCCGAAGACGGCTGTGCCCGATGCGACGACAGCGCCGTTCTGGACGGCGTTGAAGGTCCAGTGCTGGTTCGTCCGGTTCGTCCGAAGCGGCTGGGCCGCCACGGTCCACTCGCCCTCGGCGATGGGGGCGAGGTAGTTGATCGTGAGCGCGAGAGGGGCGCCCTGCGCCTCGGGGTGCTGCTGCAACGCGTTGACGACGGTCGCGGCGGTGGCTCCGCCGAAGGGTCCGACCATGTTGTTGTAGGCGGGGTGGGTGCGCGCCGCGAAATTCTGCGAATCGACCGGGGAGACGGCGATTGTCTCGTCGAACACGTGGGACATCTTCGGCTTCTGGCCTTTCTCGGGAATAGAACGATCGGTCACCTTGAGGTATGCTAGATCTTATGGGCCTGAGAACGCAAGGCGACAGGGGGGCGAGCCCCGATGTCCGACAGCGCCTGCTGACAGGCGCCGTGGCGCTTATGCGCCAACGCGGGGTGGACGGGTTCGGCATGGCGGAGCTGTTGGAGAAGAGCGCCGCCGCGCGTGGCTCGGCGTACCAGCACTTCCCCCAGGGCAAGCAACAGCTCCTCGCCGCAGCGGCGGCGGAGGCGGTCACGGAGATGACAGCGATGATTCAACATCTTGTGGAGACAAAATCGCCGGGTGAGATGGTCGTGGCGCTCATGGATTGGTGGAAGCGCCTGCTGCAGAAGACCGACTACGCCTACGGCTGCCCCGTCGTGGCGGCGAGCCTTGGCGCGCAGAACTATCCAGAAGCGGGCGAGGCGGCGGCAGCGGGATTCCAGCGGTTCTCCGGTTTGTTCGCCGCCGCGTTGCAGCAGCACGGTTTCGCGGCAGACCGGGCCGCCGCGCTCGGCAGTCTTGCCCTCAGCGCGATCGAAGGGGCCATCATCCAGGCCCGCAGCCTTCGCTCGACAGAGCCGCTCGACGTGGTCGCGGATCATTTCCGGATCCTTTTCCGGGAGGGCTCGGCCTAGCGCTCCGAGGCGGCGACGAGTTCGCGGTCCACGGGCTGCCGAGCCTGCTCGGCGGCATGGGCGTGGTGTTGGCGCAGGCTGTCGCACGCCGCCGTCGCGGGCAGGTCGGCCGCCAACGCCTCCTCCGGCGAGTCCAGTGTGCTGCGCAGCGGAACTTCTTTGATGAAGAGCGCCGCGACGAAGGCGATCGCCACGACGGGGACGAGGTAGAGGAAGACCGGGGTCATCGCCGTGTTGAAGGCGTGGACGACCGCGTCGTGCAACGCCGGGTGCGCCGCTTTCAGGTGGTTGACCAGCTCGGGCTGCAAGGCGCTCATCGACGGGCCGAGCGCGTCGAGGTCCTGTCGGGGGACGGTTGCGAGCCGCTCGTGCATCTGGTCGCCGAGCCGGTGCACGAAGATGCTGCCGACCAGCGAGGCCCCGAGGGACATGCCGATCTGCCGGAAGAAGTTGTACGCCGCCGTGGCGGTGCCGGTCTTGGCGGGCGGGAAGGAGTTCTGCACCACGAGCACCAGGGTCTGCATGCACATGCCAAGACCCACGCCGAGCACCGCTTGGAACAGGACGAGGAGCCCGTTCGGGGTGTCCGCCTTCATCGTCGAGAGCAGGCAGAGGCCGAGCGCGATGACCGGGGTCCCAAGGACTGGCAGTATTTTGTAGCGCCCGGTCTTGGTCGTGATCGTGCCGCAGACCGTCGAGCTGAGCATCATGCCGAGCATCATCGGGATCATGAGCAGGCCCGACTTCGTGGTGGACAGCCCGGTGACCATCTGCAGGTAGGTCGGCAGGTACGCCGAGGCCCCGAACATGGAGACTCCGACGACCAGCCCGGCTGCGGTGGCGAGGGTGAAGTTCCTGGTCGCGAACATCCCCATCGGGATGATCGGCTGCTCGGCGCGCAGCTCCACGAGCACGAAGACGACGGCGAGGACGGCTGTCGCGGCCAAGAGCCCGAGGACGGTGGTCGAGCCCCATGAGTAGTCCGGCTGCCCGCCGAGGGAGGTGGCGAGGACGAGGCAGGAGACGGAGGCGGCCATGGCGAGCATTCCGGCGACATCGACCCGGATCCGCTCGGCCCGGCGCGCGGGCAGTTTGAGGAAGAGCACGGCGGCGAGGACGGCGAACCCGCCGAGCGGGAGGTTCATCCAGAACGCCCAACGCCAGCCGGGGCCCTCGGTGAACCATCCGCCGAGCAGCGGGCCGAGCACCGAGGCGATAGCGAAGATCCCGCCCATCACGCCCATGTACTTCCCTCGCTGTCGGGGCGGGACGACGTCGGCGATGATGGCCTGCGAGAGGATCATGAGCCCGCCGCCGCCGAGGCCCTGCACCGCCCGTCCGACAATGAGCTGGCCCATGGTGTGGGCGAGTCCGCCGATCACCGAGCCCGCGAGGAAGACGCCGATCGCCCCGAGATAGAGGGGTTTGCGGCCGACCACGTCGGAGAATTTGCCGTAGACGGGCATCATGACGGTGGAGGCCAGCATGTACGCGGCGGCGATCCACATCTGGTGCTCCACGCCGTGCAGCTCGCCGACGATGGTGGGCTGGGCGGTGGAGAAGATCATCTGGTCCAGCGCGGCGAGCAGCATGGTGGCCGTGACGGCGGCGAAGATGGGGCCGACTCCGGCCTTCGTCGGCTCGGCGATGGGCGGCCGGGTTGTCTGGCTCATGGGTTCCCTCCGGGTGTTTCGTACGAGTCTGGGCTGTCGAGGAATTCTGCGCAAAGCGTTTTATGCAGCGCGAGGCTGTCGGCGAGGTGCTCGCGCATCGGTCGCCGGTTGCCCGAGGCCGCCCATTCCTGCCAGGCGTGCCGGGTGATCGCCATGGCGAAGCCGACGAAGAGCCTGGCCTTGGACAGCGCTTCGGCCTCGCTGTGCTCGGGGCGCAATTGGCGGAGCTTCTGTGCGCACAGCGCGGCGAGCTCCTCGCCGAGCTGGTGCACATACGCGAATCGCAATCCGGCCAGGTGCGGGTTCGCCCGGAAGACTTCGAGCATGCGCTGGGCGTGCGCCTGGGTGCGTCCTTCGGCCTGGGTGGCGAAGGAGTCGACCAGCGGGCGGAACGGGTCGGTGGTCTGCGGCGCGAGGTAGGCCTCGGCCCAGGCGGGGTCCGGCCCCTGGGTGGGGATCCCGAGGATGGCCCCGTCTTTGGAGCCCCAGTAGTTGAAGACTGTCTTGGGCGAGACCTCGGCGGCCTCGGCGATGTGCGCCACGGTCACGGCGTCGTGGCCGTGCTCGGCGACGAGGCGCACGGCCGCCTCGTGGATCTGCGCTGCGCAGGCGGCCCGCTTGCGCTCGCGCAGCCCGAGCTGCTGGGCCTGGATCGTGCTCATGGAGCAAAGATACACTTTATGTAAAATTACGTCAAATAGAATTATTGCGCGCCGGGCAGGGCCGCCCTCGGCCCGAAGAGCGCGTAGACCGCGTCGACGATGGCGGGTTCGACGCCCGTGACGCTGTTGCCGTCTTCGATGGTCGTGGTGATGAGCTCGTTGAGGCCGCCGAGGAGGATGAGCGCGGTCTCCGGGCGGACGGGCGCGATCCCCATCTCGCGCAGGCGGGGGTCGTCGGTCAGGCCTTGGAAGATCTGGATCATGGTCTCGTTGTTCTGCCGTCGGAGCTGGCGGCCGCGTTGCCCGAGGCCGGGCAGCTCGCGGATCACGCTGACGAAGATGGCGGCGTTCTCCTCGATGGCCGCGATCCAGGCCCGCACGCCCTGGCGGATCTGCTCGACGGGATGCGCGGCGGGGTCGACCGACTGGGCGATCCGTTCGCCGAGGCGTCCGTTCGCGATGCGCAGGAATTCGAGGTAGCACGCCTCCTTGCTCTCGAAGTGCTCGTAAAACGTGCGCCGGGACGTCGCGGCCCGGCTGACGATGTCGGCGACGGTGGTGTTGAGCAGTCCGCGTTCGACGACGGATTGCTCGAGCGCGCCCAGCAGCCGTTGCCGGACGGGCTCCTCGTCGCGGGCGCTGGGCTGCGGGTCGTCGGACAACTGCGGCCTCCTCGCGGCCTCGGGGACCGTCGATGCTAGCACGTCCCTGGCGGCCCCCCGTCTTCGCGAGATGTGTGGTTGACATCACCAAGGCCTGATGGTACTGTCAAGTACCACCAGGTCATTGGCATACGACGAGAGGGCGGACGATGGAACCATATGGCGGAGCGGCGGGGCCCGAGCGGATCAAGACGCGGCGGATCAAGTTCCACTATCCAGCAGGCTCGCTCGAGCGCCATTACGTCCAGGGCGACCTCGTGATGAGCCATTTGGTGGCTTCGTTGTCGGCGGTCTTCCCCGAGGGGGAGGAGTTCTTCGTCCGGTCGGTTCGCCGCTTCGCCGACCAGGTTGTCGACCCCGCGCTCAAGCAGCAGGTGGGCGGCTTCATCGGCCAAGAGGTGACCCACGGGCGCGAGCACCGGGAGCTCAACGACCGGCTGCAACAGATGGGCTACCCCACGCACGGCGTCGACCGCATGGTCCGCCGGGGGATGAAGCTGTACGAAAAAGTGTTCACGGCGCGGTTCTGCTTGGCGATCACCGCCGCTTTGGAGCATTACACCGCCGTTCTGGCGGAGACGATCCTGACGGACGAGAGGGCGCAGGAGATGCTCGGCCACACCGAGGTCCGCCGCATGCTGCTGTGGCACGCCTATGAGGAGTCCGAGCACCGTTCGGTGGCGTTCGACGTGATGCGCTTGGTCGGGACGAGCGAGCGCACGCGGGTGCGCGCGATGCGGTTCATCACGGTCGGGTTTGTCGGCGGCACCTTCATGCGCACGGCGTTGAGCCTGGCCAGGGACCGGTCCGCCTACAACCCGCGCAGGCTGGCCGCCAGCATCGCCAACCTGCGAAGGTCCCCGTTCTTCAGCCCGGACGTGGTCGCGCGGATCAAGTCCTACACGCGGCCGGGGTTCCACCCGGACGACCATGGCAACGCCGAGCTGCTCCAGCATTGGGGCGCCGAGCTGTTCGGAAGCGAAGGCGTGCTGGCGGGCAACCTCCGCTGAACCGGCCGCCGCGCGGCCTGTCGTCGGTATTCTGGGTTCAGAAGTCGAATTCCGCCCCGATCCTCGGGCGCTCCGAGGGAAGAAGGTCCCATGACAGAGCAGGCATACACGGCGGCCTCGCGCGCCGCAGTGGCCACAGACCGTTCCCACCGCTACGGCAAGCAGCTGGTGGCGCACCTCGGCCGCAAGCACGGGGGCGAGTGGGACGCGGACGCGGGCTCCGGGTGGATCGAGCTGGCGGGCGGCAGGGCGACTGTCGCCGCCGCCGAGGACTCGTTGCAACTGCGGGTCGTCGCCTCGGACGAGGACTCGCTGACTGCCCTCGAAGACGTCGTCGGCCGCCACCTCGTGCGCTTCGGCGAGCAGGACGGGCTCAGCGTGACGTGGGAGCGCGACGGCGAGGCCCGGTGATCTCGTGGGACCTCGCAGGCCGGGGAGCCGGGCGCTCTATTCGAAACGTCATAACAAAGTGCTACCGTTGAGCCGTGACCGCCGTCCATCCCCCTGTCGCCCCCTCTGACGAGGCGGTGGCGCACGAGGTGCGCGAGCTGGCCCGTCGGGCCAAAGCCGCCTCGCGGCAACTCGCGCTCCTGTCCACCGCGCAGAAGAACGAGGCGCTGCTCGCCGTCGCCGAGAAGATTGTCGCCAGGACGGACGACGTCCTCGCTGCCAATGCTTTGGACGAGGAGGCCGGAGCCTCGGCAGGCATGTCCGAGAGCCTCAAAGACCGGCTGCGCCTCACTCCGGCCAGGATCGAGGGCGTCGCCTCGGGGCTGCGCCAAGTCGCCGCGCTCGCCGACCCGGTCGGCGAAGTGGTGGACGGGCGCACCCTGCCCAACGGCTTGAAGCTGCGCCAGGAGCGGGTGCCGCTCGGCGTGGTCGGCATTGTCTACGAGGCCCGGCCGAACGTCACGGTGGACGGGTTCGGGCTCGCTTTCAAATCGGGCAACGCGGTGCTGCTGCGGGGCTCCGCCTCGGCCGCCCGCTCCAACGAGGCCCTCGTCGCCCTCGTTCGCGAGACGCTCGCCGAGCGCGGGCTGCCCGAGGACGCGGCGCAGCTGCTGCCCAGCGCCAGCCATGCGAGCGTCACCGCGCTCGCCCAAGCGCGGGGCCTGGTGGACGTGATCATCCCGCGCGGCGGGGCGGGGCTCATCAACGCCGTCGTCGCCCAGGCGACCGTGCCCGCCATCGAGACCGGCGTCGGCAACTGCCACGTCTTCGTCCACGCCGCCGCAGACCTCGACAAGGCGGTGGACATACTGGTCAACGCGAAGACCCGCAGGCCGAGCGTCTGCAACACCGCCGAGACCGTGCTGGTGGACCGGGCGATCGCCGCCGAGGCGGCGCCGAAGATCCTCGCGGCGCTCAGGGCGGCGGGCGTGACCGTGCACGGCTCGGAGTCCGATCTTCCGGGCCAGGGCCTGGTCCCCGCGACCGACACGGACTGGGCCGAGGAGTACTTGTCCCTCGATATCGCGCTCGCGGTGGTGGACGGCGTGGACGGCGCGGTCGCCCATATCGACCGATGGGGCACCGGCCACACCGAGGCCATCGTCACCAAAGACCTCGCCGCCGCGCAGGAGTTCGCCGCACGGGTGGACGCGGCGGCGGTCATGGTGAACGCCTCCACCGCTTTCACCGACGGCGAGCAGTTCGGGCTCGGCGCGGAGATCGGCATCTCCACCCAGAAGCTGCACGCCCGTGGCCCGATGGGACTGCCCGCCCTCACCAGCACCAAATGGGTGGTCTGGGGAGACGGCCAGGTGAGGTCCGCGTGACGACTTCCACAGACCAGAAGATCCAACCGTTCTTCGCCGACGTCGCCGACGTGCGGG
Source organism: Segniliparus sp. (assembly GCF_051660745.1). Lineage (NCBI taxonomy): Bacteria > Bacillati > Actinomycetota > Actinomycetes > Mycobacteriales > Segniliparaceae > Segniliparus > Segniliparus sp. Next base: position 18,270 of record NZ_JBOFQF010000027.1, read on the forward strand.
AGCGCCTCAAACAGACCGGCTACCTCGCGAGCGAGGCCGTGGCGACGGCAGTCTTCCTCGCGGACCAGCTCGGCAAGCCGCTCTTGGTGGAGGGCCCGGCGGGCGTCGGCAAGACCGAGCTCGCCAAGGCCGTCGCGCAGGCGGCGGGCGCGCGGTTCGTGCGGCTGCAATGCTACGAGGGCGTGGACGAGTCCCGCGTGCTCTACGAGTGGAACTACGCCATGCAGATCCTCCGGGTGCAGACCGGCAAGGACGTCGGTTGGGAAGACACCAAGAGCGACATCTTCACCGAAGAGTTCCTCTTGGAACGGCCGCTGTTGACCGCGATCCGCCAGACCGGGCCGACGACCCTGCTCATCGACGAGATCGACAAGGCGGACGTCGAGGTGGAGGGCCTGCTGTTGGAGGTGCTCTCCGACTTCGCCATCACCATCCCCGAGCTCGGCCCGATCGAGTCGATCCGCCGCCCCTTCACCCTGCTCACCTCGAACGCGAGCCGGGAGCTCTCCGAGGCGCTCAAACGCCGCTGCCTCTTCCTGCACATCGACTTCCCCGATCCGCACCTGGAGCGGGAGATCCTCGCCGAGCGGGTGCCGCAGCTGCGCCCCGCGATGGCGGAGCAGCTGATCCGCGTGGTCGGCGTGCTGCGGGGCCTGAGCCTGAAGAAGCCGCCGTCGGTGGCCGAGAGTATCGACTGGGCGCGCACGCTCATCGCGCTCGGCCAGGGCGACGCCTCCAAACTGTCCGACAAGACGATCGCTGCGAGCCTCGGGGCCGTGCTCAAGCACCGGGGCGACCACGACCTCGCCCGGCAAGAGCTGAAACTGTAGCGATGTCCTCGCGCTTCCGGCTGCCCGACTTCCCCACGCTGCGCAAAGCTGCGGAGCGTCAGATCGAAAAGCTGTCGGCCAACGAGAAACCGTCCGACCGGGAGCGGCCCGCCGCGATTTCCGAGCCCGCCCCGCCCCGCCCCTCGCCGCTGGACGGGGTGAGCGAGCGGATGGTGAGCCTCGTCGAGGCGCTGCGGGACGCGGAGGTCGGCGTGAGCCCCTCCCAGGTCATCGACGCGGGACAGGCGATGTCGGTGATCGACCTCCTCGACCGCGAGCAGCTGCGCGAAGCCCTCGCGGCCACGCTTTTGCAGCGCTCGGAGCACCGGCGGATCTTCGACGGGCTCTTCGAGCTGTGGTTCCCCGAGCGAGAAGGCCTTGGCGAGGGCGGCGACGACGCGGTCGAGCTGCCGCTCGACGCCGAGGGGGAGATCGTCCAGGCCGCGCTCAACGACATGCTCGCCGAGCTCATGGCGGACGACTCGCCGCAGGCCCAGCGCAGGCTCGGCCAGCTGGTGGCCGCTATCGTCGACCGCCTCGGCCGGTACCAGTCCTCGCGGGGCGACTCGTTCTCCGCCTACCAGGCCACTCGTCGCCTCCAGCTCGACGGCCTCGTCGAGCGGCTCGTCCACGGACTCCTCGTCGGAGCAGGCGACCCCGGAGGGAGCAGCCGGAGCATCGCGGAGGCGGACGCCCGGCAGCGCGTGGCGCGGCTCGAGGACGAGATCCGGCAGGAGACCAGCCGCAGGGTCGCGGAGGTCCAAGGCCGCCAGCGGGTCGCGACGTACTCGGTCCGCCCGCCGCTCTCCGTCCTCAACGTCCAGCAGGCGACGAACGCCGAGCTCATGGTGATGCGCCGGGAGATCGTCACCCTCGCGCGCCTGCTCGCGAACCGGCTCGCCCAGCCGAGGCGGGCGGGCGCGGGGCAGCGGATCGATCTGCGCAAGACCCTGCACCGCGCGCACGCGACCGCCGGGGTGCCGGTGAAGCTGGTGCAGAAAAAACCCCGGCCCAAGCGCCCGGACCTCGTGGTCCTCTGCGACGTCTCCGGGTCGGTCGCGTCGTTCAGCCAGTTCACGCTGCTCTTGGTGCACGCGCTGCGCGAGCGCTTCTCGCGGGTGCGCGCCTTTGCCTTCGTGGACCGGATCGACGAGATCACGCAGTTGTTCGTCGAGTCTGCGGACCTCGCCGAGATGGTCCGGCGGGCGCTCACCGAGGCGGACGTGGCGGGGCCGTCGGGGCACTCGGACTACGGCAGGGCCTTCGGCCTTTTCATCGAGCGTTTCGAGGACTCGCTCACCCGAAACACCTCGCTCCTGATCCTCGGGGACGGGCGGACGAACTACCTCGACCCGAACCTGGACGCCCTGCGCGAGATCACGAGCAAGGTGAAGCACGCGCATTGGCTGAACCCTGAGTCGGAGAAGGGCTGGGGGAGCGGCGACTCGGAGGCCGACCGCTACCAGAGCGTCCTGCCGATGCACGAGTGCCGCAACGGCCGCCAGCTCGCGGAGTTTATCGGCAAACTCCTCCTCGCCAACAAATGACGACGGCCCGAGCGGCGTGATCGGCTCAGGCCTTGTGCGTCAGGCCTTGTGCGCGCGCAACAGCCAGGCCGGGGATTTGACGCGGCCCTTCTCGTCGCGGCCGAAGTCCGGGAGCGCCACGCCTTCGGGGATGTCCTTGAGCTGGGCGGGGTCCAAGTTCGCATGGATGAAGGCGGGCCGGATCTCATCGATCGCCCAATGCTTCGAGACCGCCGCGCGCAGCTCCGGCTCGTCCACGCCGTTCGGCCCGGGGGTGCCCTCCGGCAGGTAGGAGAACGCGCTCTTGTCGAAGACAAGCACGACATATTTCGCGCCTGGCGCGCCCGCTCGCGCGGCTGAGGACAGGTAGCCGTCGCGCAGCTCGACGGGCAACGAGTGGAAGAGGGTGGAGTCGACAATGGTGTCGAAGCGCCCGTCGTAGCCGGTGAAGGAGCTGATGTCCGCGACTTCGTAGCTGGCCCGGTCCGCCAGCCCGCGCTCCTGCGCGGCTTTGGCGGCGGCGGCGATGGCCGCGGGGGAGAGGTCGAGCCCAACGACGGTGTGCCCGAGGGCGGCGAGCTTGAGGGAGGTCTCCGCGTGCCCGCAGCCCGCGTCGAGGACTGTCCCCGCGATCTCGCCGGACTCGATGAGCGCGTTGATCTCCGGCTGCGGCTCGCCGATGTTCCACGGGGGCTCCCCGGCGATCCGGTCGGACTCGCCCCGGTAGACGTCGTCCCATTGCATCACTTGGTTCACGTCGCTCATGAGAGCTCCTCGCTTTCTGGCTTTCGCCTTCCCTGAATGTCAGGAATATTGACACATAAAACCCTACGCCGAGATGCCGAAGCCCGGGAGGGTAAAGTGATATAAATCACTTTACCGGAGGCAGGAGTCGGGCAGCCGTCTCGGTCCTGGGCCGCGCGTCGCCAACTCGTCGCCCCAGTTCAACGTGGCGCAGCTCTTGAGCGACAGGCAGCCGCAGCCGATGCAGCCGGTGAGCTCCGCCTGCATCCGCTCGATCGCGCTCCGCCGGGCCTCGAGCTTGTCGTGCCACTTCGTCGCGATTCTGCGCCAGTCGGCGCGGGTCGGGCTGCGGTCCTCGGGCAGGCATGCGAACACTTCGGCGACCTCGGAGAGCGCGATGCCGAACCTGCCCGCGACCAAGATGATCGAAACCCGGCGGAGCACGTGCCGGGGGAATCGGCGCTGATTGCCCGCCGTGCGGGTCGACCGGATCAGGCCGAGCGATTCGTAATAGCGCAGCGCGGACACGGCGGCCCCGGTCCGTTCGGCCACCTCGCCGATGGTGAGCAGCTGGTATTTGGCAGACGGCACGTCCCGCCCTCCTCGCAAAATCGCCTTGACCTCAAGCCCGCTTGAACATTTAGGCTAGACCCATGCAACAGACGGGTTCCTGGCGGGAGCTGCTCGGCAAAAAACATGCCCCGGCCGCGTTCGTCCTCGCGGCGGGGATCGCGCTCTACGCCGTCAACGTCTATCTCACCGCGAGCCTCCTGCCCAGCGCGGTCGCCGAGATCGGCGGGGAGCGCTACTACGCGTGGACCGCGACCGCGTTCCTGATCAGCTCGGTCCTCTCGGTGACATCGGTCGGGGCGCTGGCCGGAGCGTGGGGGCCGAGGAACTCGTATTTGGCGGCCCTCGCCCTGTTCGGGCTCGGGACGCTCGTCTGCGCCAGCAGCCACACCATGCCCGAGATGCTGCTCGGCAGAGCGGTCCAGGGCCTTGGCGGCGGCCTGCTGTCCGGGCTCGGCTACGCCACGATCAACTCGGCGCTGCCCGAGCACCTCTGGACGTACGCGTCGGGGCTGGTCTCTGCGATGTGGGGGGTCGGAACCTTTCTCGGCCCGGCGGCGGGCGGGCTGTTCGCGCAGGCGCACGCCTGGCGGTGGGCGTTCCTCGCGCTGCTTGTTGTCACCGTGCTCACCGCCGCCGCCACGCCGTTCGCCTTCCCCGAAAGCCGCCGGGCGCAGAAACCGGGGGGACTGCCGTCGCCGTTGTCGCTTGCCGCGCTCACGGGCGCGGCGCTCGCCGCAAGCGTGGCGAGCGCCGCGCCGTCCAAGCTCGCGCTCGCGCTTGCGCTCGGGACGGCGGCAGCGCTGTTGGCAGGCTTCTTCTGGGCCGACTCCCGCGCGGAGCACGGGGTGTTCCCGCCCACCGCGTACGCGCGCGGCTCCGCACTGCCGTGGGTCTACCTCGCCATCGGCGTGCTCACCGCCGCGACGGCGGTCGAGATCTTCATCCCCCTCTTCGGCCAGCGGCTCGGCGGGCTCTCGCCGCTCGCGTCGGGATTCTTCGGGGCGTTGTTCGCGGTCGGCTGGACGCTCGGCGAATTCTCCAGCGTCTCGGTGGCAGGCGAGCGGCGCGTGCGCGCCGTGCTCGTCGCCGGCCCGTTCGTGACCGCCTGCTCGCTCGCGGTCGCGGGATCGCTGCACCTGTCGTCGGCCCGGTTCGCGTTCGGAGCCGCCGTGCTGGTCGCGGGCTTCGGCGTCGGGATCGCGTGGCCGCATCTTGCCGTGCTCGCGATGCGCTCGGCCCGGGACCCCGTCGAAGGCGCGAAGGCCGCTGCGGGGATCTCGGTCGCGCAGTTGGTCACGGGGACGTTCGGGGCCGCCTTCGCGGGATTGCTCGTCAACCTCGCGGGGCCCGGGTACCAGCTCGCGGCGCGCTCCCTCTTCTTCGGGACGGCCCCGCTCGGGCTGATCGGGTTCTTCGCGGTCCTGCGCGCCATCCGCCGACCTCCGGATGCGCGTGGGCAGATCTGATCAGCGATTTCTGATACCGTTGCGCAATGCCATCGACGCCAGCGCCAGACACGCCTGCGCCGAGCCGCACACTGCGATTAGGCGTGATGGGCGGGACATTCGACCCGATCCACCACGGGCACCTGGTCGCGGCGAGCGAGGTGTCGGACCTGTTCGGCCTCGACGAGGTGTTGTTCGTCCCGAGCGGCAGGCCGTGGCAGAAGACGACCGGGAAGCCGCCCGCCGCCGACATCGGCGGCAGGGGGGTCACCGAGGCGGAGCACCGCTATCTGATGACGGTCATCGCCACCGCTGCCAACCCGAGCTTCTCGGTGAGCCGGGTGGACATCGACCGCCCGGGGGACACCTACACCATCGACACGCTCCGTGATCTGCGCCGCAAATACCCGGAAGCCGAATTCTTCTTCATCACGGGCGCGGACGCGCTCGCGAACATCTTGACCTGGCAGCGCTGGGAAGAGCTGTTCGAGCTCGCGAAGTTCGTCGGAGTTTCCCGTCCCGGCTACGAGCTGTCCTTGGAGGCGTTCGGCGACCGGCTCGCCGGGCTGCCGGAAGGCTCGGTGACCCTGGTCGAGGTGCCCGCGCTCGCGATCTCCTCGACAAACTGCAGAGAGCGGTCGCGCGGCGGCCGCCCGATTTGGTACCTCGTCCCCGACGGCGTGGTGCAATACATCGGCAAGCATCAGCTCTATCGACCGAGAGAGAAGAAGGACAAGACATGACGGCTACCCCCGAAGCGGTCGACCTCGCAAAGATCGCCGCTGCGGCGGCGGAGGACAAGCTCGCGAGCGACGTGGTGATCATCGACGTCTCCGAGCGGCTGGCGATCACAGATTGCTTCGTCATCGCCTCGGCTCCCAACGAGCGGCATGTGAACGCCATCGTCGAAGCCGTCGACGAGGCGGTGCGCCGCGCGGGCCACAGGGTGGTCCGGCGGGAAGGCGAGCGCTCCGGCCGGTGGGCGCTGCTCGACGCCATCGACGTCGTGGTGCACGTGCAGCACCGGGACGAGCGCGAGTTCTACAGCCTCGACCGGTTGTGGAAGGACTGCCCGAAGATCGAGCTCGCCGCCGGAGCCGCCGACGGCTCCCCCCTGCGGAACAGCCAGGCCGAGGCCGACGAGGACAGCCAGGGAGCCGAGGAAGAATGAGCGAGCTGACTCTCGTCCTGCTCCGCCACGGACAGACCGACTTCAATTTCAGCGGCCGCATGCAAGGGCATTTGGACCCGGACCTCAACGCGACCGGCCAGGCGCAGGCGGCTCGGTCGGCGCAGGAGCTCGCCAAGCGCGAGCCGCTGCTCATCGTCACCTCCGACCTCGTCCGGGCACGTCAAACGGCCCAGGCGCTGACCGAGGCCAGCGGCGTGGAGCTGCGCGTGGACACCCGGCTGCGGGAGACCGACCTCGGCCAATGGGAGGGGCGCACGCCTGCGGAGGTCGAGGAGACCCATCCGGGCGCGGTGGAGGAATGGCGGGCGGACCCGACGTACGCGCCGCCGGGCGGTGAAACCCGGGTGCAGGTGGGGGCCCGCGCGTTGGCGCTGGTCGACGAGCTGCGCGAGCAATTCTCGCTCTGGGGCGACGAGCCGGGGCGCCCGGTGGTCCTCGTCGCGCACGCGGGCGTGATCGGCGGGCTCACCGCAGCACTCCTCGAACTGCCGCTCGCCGAGTGGATGCAGGTCAGGGGCTTGGACAACGGGGCATGGCACGAGCTGCGCTGGCTTCCCGACGAAGGGCGCTGGCTCCGCGTCGCGGCCAACCAATCGCCCGAGGACGACTCGGGCGCCGCTCCTGACGGCGATGCCTGAGCCGACGCGGACGCTGCTCGTCCTCGCCGACTCGTTGTCGTATTTCGGCCCGAACGGCGGGCTGCCCGCGGATGATCCCCGCATCTGGCCGAACCTGGTGGCGGCCGAGCTCGGCTGGCGGCTCGAACTGGTCGCGCAGATCGGATGGACCAGCAGGGAGGCCTACTGGGCGCTGATCAAAGACCCGAGGGCCTGGGCCGCATTGCCCAAGGCGGGGGCGCTGGTCATCGCCGTGTGCGGCATGGACACGCTGCCGTCGCCGTTGCCGACCGGCCTGCGCGAGTCGATGCGCTACATCCGTCCGCCTGCGCTGCGCAGACGGGTGCGCGAGGCGTACCAATGGGCGCAGCCGAGGCTTGCGCCGCTGGGCTGGCCCATCGCGCTGCCCGCCCGGCTCACCGTCGAGTACCAGGAAGAGATCCGTTCCTCGATCAGGGCGCTGCGTCCCGATCTGCCGGTCGTCGCGACCTTGCCCTCCGTCCATCGCGCGCCGAGCTACGCGAAGGTGCACCGAGGACGGGCCAAGACCGCGGCGTCGCTCTCGGCGTGGGCGGCAAGCCACCAACTCCCTCTCGTGGACCTCAAAGCGGCGGTCGGCGAGCATGTGCTCGCAGGCCGGGGCAATCCGGACGGGATCCATTGGGGGTTCGAGGGGCATGAGCGGGTGGCCGCCGCGATGCTGGGCGCGCTTCGGGGGGCAGGCGCATGACCGTGCAGGTGGTCACCGACTCCGCCAGCTGCTTGAGCCCGGACCAGCTCGTCGCGCACGGGGTGCGCCAAGCCGCGTTGCACCTGCTGCTGGACGGGCGGGCGATCCCCGAAGACGACGACAGCCTTGGCGAGGACTGGTTGTCGCGGCCGGGCCTGTCGACATCCGGCGCGAACGAGGAAGAGCTCGCGGCCCTCTACGCGGAGGCGTTGGCGGAGAGCTCGGGCGACGGCGTGGTGGCGGTGCACCTCTCCGGAGCCTTGTCCGCGACCGTCGCGTCCGCGCAGGCCGCCGCTCGGCGATCCGGGCCAGGGGTCGTCGTGGTGGACTCGCGGCAAACGGCGATGGGGGTGGGGTTCGCGGCGCTCGCCGCAGCCCGCGCGGCCTCGCGCGGCGCGGCGCTCGACGAGGTGGCCGAGCATGCTCGCGCGGCTGCGGCCTCGGCGGCGACCTGGGGCTACGCGGACCGGTTGGACTGGCTGCGGCGCAGCGGGCGGATCCCGCGCACGACCTGGCTCGTCGGCACGGCGCTCTCGATCCGCCCCGTCCTGGGGCTCTCGGACGGGAAGTTGCACGTCGCCGAGCGGACCCGAACCCGTTCCCGGGCCCTCGACAAGCTCGTGGAGCTCGCCCGGGCGCATTTCGGGGACGGCGAGACCTCGGTGGCCATCCGCCACCAACAGGCCGAAGAGCACGCGGAGCGTTTGGCGGAAGCGTTGGCCGACCGGCTCCAAGTGGCGGGGAAAGTCGACATCGGCCCGGTCAACCGGGTGCTCGGGGCGCATGTGGGAGTGGGGGCCCTCATCCTCACCGGAATTCCGGCCACAAGCCTCTGAGCCGCCGGCCAAGTCTCTGAACACTTGTGGAGAACGGAAAACCGTTGTCCACATTCTCGTCAGACGGCCCATGGCGACGTCGCGGCGGCCCTAGCGTCGAAGCCATGAGCAAACACGACGTGTTCGAAGAAGAGTGGGGAGGCCCTGGTCTCGCGGGGAAGCGCGGGCGCGAGGAGGAGTACGAGGACGAGGAGTTCGAAGGCCCGCCGCCCAGCGCTCCGTGGTGGTCTGGTCGCGCCGCGATCGCCGCCGCGCTGTGCCTGGTCGGCTTCGTCGCATTGGGCTTCGTCGTCTTCGGCGCGACCAGGGACGACTCGAAAGCCGCGGCATACCCCGTCCTGCCGAGCGTCGTCCCGCCGACAGCCCCGGCCGCCGAACTGCCGCTGGCGACGGAGGCTCGCGAAATCGTGGTGAGCGTTGTCGGGGCGGTGCGCCGTCCCGGCCTGGCCCGGCTGGCCCCAGGAGCCCGAGTGTCCGACGCCCTCGAAGCGGCAGGCGGTCTGAGCCCTGAGGCGGAGGCTTCGGAGCTGAACCTGGCGCAGCGGCTGGAGGACGGGGACCAAGTCGTGGTCGGCGCTGCGGCGACTCCGGTCACCCCGGCTCTGCCCCAAGCGCAGGCTGCCCCTCCTGCCTCTCCTGCGCGGCGGGCCCCGGCCGCGAAGCAGGCCCCGAGCACGGACAGCCGTTGCGAATGCGGCGGGAACCGCCAGCCGGGCGGGCCGCATCCCAAGCGCGCGCCGACGAGCGTCAACACGGCGACGGAGGCGGAGCTGGACGCCGTCCCGGGGATCGGCAAAGGCATCGCCCGCGCCATCGTCCAGTACCGCGCGTCGCACGGCCGGATCCGCAGCCTCGACGAGCTGGCCAAGGTCAAACAAGTCGGCGCGGGCCGGTTGAAGAAGCTCCGTCCCTATCTCCGCCTGTGATCGGCCCGGCTCGGCTCGGTCCGGCGCAGATCGCCCCGGCTGCGGGCGCCTGGGCGGGCGCGGCGCTCGCCGTCGGGCTCGGGTGGCGCGTTGGGGCGGTCGCCGCCGCCCTCGCCGCGACAGTTTTGATCGTCCTCGCCGCGACGGCCATGCGGTCCGCGCAGCCGAGGGGGCAGGCCGATCTCCTCGCCCGGTGTCCGCGCTGGGGCCTCGCCGCGCTGGTCCTTTTCGCGGCGTCCTCGGCACTGTCCGCCGCGAGGGCGCACGAGGCGGAGTCCCATCCCCTCGCACGGCTCGCGCGGACGGGGGAGCGCGCCGAGCTTCTCGTGACCGTGTGGACGACCGACGATCCTCGGCCGGTGCGAGGAAACCGCGTGCTGGTCCCGGCGCGGCTGCGGTCGCCATGGGGCGGAGCAGCCGTTGCCGTGCTCGCGCCGAGGGCGCAGTACGAGTCCCTGTCCCCATGGCAAACCGTCACGTTCCGGGCGAAGGCGGCTCCGCCGCGCCGCCACGACCTCGCCGTCGCGTCGTTGACCGCGCTCGGGCCGCCGCAATCGGTCGGCCCGGTCTCCTGGGCGGCTCGGACGACGGGAGGATTGCGGGTTCGGTTCGCCGCCGTGTGCGAGCGAGTGCTGGCGGAAGACGAGGCCAAGATATTGCCCGCCGTTGTGCTCGGCGACAGCTCCCGGATCTCGGGGAAGCTGAAAGACGAGTTCCAGGACGCCGGGCTCACCCACCTCATGGTGGTGTCCGGGGCGAATTTCGCGATCGTCCTCGGCGCGCTGTTGTTCGCGTTGCGGTCCGTCGGGGCAGGACCTCGGCTGTCCGCCGTGCTCGTGCTCGCGGCGCTGGTCGGCCTCGTCTTCTTGGTGCGCCCTTCTCCGAGCGTGCTGCGCGCGGCGGCGATGGGGGCCTTGGGCCTCGTCGCGTTGTTCGCCGGGCGGCGGCGGCAGGCGGGCCACGCGTTGGTGGTCGCCGTTGTCGCGCTGCTCGTCGTCGACCCCGCGTTGGCGGTGGACTACGGATTCGTCCTCTCGGTCCTCGCCACCGGAGCCCTGCTGATCCTCGCGCCTCGGTGGCAGGAGGCGCTGACTGCCAAAGGGGCGCCGTCCGTGCTCGCCGGGGCGCTCGCAGCGAGCGCGGCTGCCCATGTGGCGACGGCTCCGGTGGTCGCGGCGCTCACGGGCAAGGCCAGCCTGGTCGCTTTGGCCGCGAACGTCGTCGTCGAGCCGGTTGTCGGGTTGGCGACGGTCCTCGGTTGTGCGGGCGTGGCGGCGAGCGCGCTGTGGGAGCCGTTCGGCGGCGTGGTCGTCCGTTTCGCGGGAGTGCCGACGGCATGGCTCGTTGCCGTCGCGAAGACGGCCTCCGCGTGTCCATACGGAACCGTCCGCACCGGATCGGGCTTCTCCGGGTTCGCTATAGCCTCTGGTATATCGCTCATGGCCGCTGGAGTACTGTGGCTCTGGAGACGGAGAACACGGTTCCACGAAAGAGAGTCGCTGTATGGCCTCGGCATCATCCACCTTCGACGTGCAGGCTCCAGCGGGCGCGCTGTCCGTCGAGCTGTTCGCCTCGGCAACACCGCCGCAAGGCCCCGTCCCCGGCGTGGTCATGGTCCATGACGCGATCGGCCTCGGCCAGGACACCCGCAAACTCGCGCAGCGAGTCGCTGACCAGGGTTATCTCGTCGCCCTCCCGAACCTTTACGCACGGGGCGGGGCACGCAAGTGCTTGCTCTCCACGATGCGGGCGATGCTCACGGGCGAGGGGACCGCGTTCGACGACATCGCGGCGGTCCGCGAGGCGCTCGTCGCCCAACCGGGCTGCAACGGGCGCACCGCGATCACCGGGTTCTGCATGGGCGGCGGGTTCGCGCTGCTCTTCTCTCCGAAGCAGACCTTCGACGTGTCCGCGCCGTTCTACCCGTCCGCGATAACTCGGGGGAAGCTGCCCAAGGGATACGAAGCGTTGCTGGAGCACTCGTGTCCTGTCGTGGCGAGCTTGGGCCGACGCGATCCCCTCCTCGGGAAGAACGCGGGGCCCGTGTTGGAGCAGGCCTTTGCCCGGCACGGGGTCCCGCACGACGTGAAGGTGTACGAGGAAGCCGGGCACTCGTTCGCCAACCAACTTCCACAGCCGTACGGAGCGATGGCGCGAGTGGTCGGGTTCGGCTATTCGCATGAGAGCGCGGAGGATTCCTGGCGTCGGGTCTTCAACTTTTTCGAAGAGCATTTGCTACCATCGAAATAGCGGCTATCCTCCCCCGAATCAGCCGCTCCCTCCCCTGACCGGGGCATGACTAGGGTAACCCCCCGATCCTAGTCAGAGGAGAAAGCCCTGGTCAGGGTCGTAGGGTATGGCAAGGGAGCCATATCAGGGGATGAGGACCACGGATCCGGTGGTGCGCCGTCCTTCGAGATCTCGATGCGCCGTCGCGGCTTCCGCGAGCGGGTAGCGCTCGGTCACGCTGATCTTGACCACGCCGCGCTCGATGGCGGAGAAGAGCGCCTCGGAACGCCAGTTCGTCTCGGCGCGATCGCGCAAATGGTGCGCGAGCGTCGGGCGGGTGACGAACAACGAGCCGCCCGCGTTGAGCCGTTGCAGCTCGAACGGGGGCACTGGTCCGCTCGCCGCGCCGAAGAGCACCAGGGAGCCCCGGATCCGGGTGGCGGCGAGGCTCGCGTCGAATGTGCTCTTGCCGACCCCGTCGTAGACGGCGGCGACGCCTTCTCCGCCGGTGAGCTCGCGGACCCTCGCCGCGATGTCCTCCTCGTAGCCCAGCACATGCGAGGCCCCCGCTTGCCGGGACAGCTCGGCCTTCTCCGGGGTGCCCGCCGTGGTGATGACGCGGACGCCCTTCGCGACCGCCCACTGCGTGAGGATGAGCCCGACGCCGCCCGCGCCCGCATGGACGAGGATGCTCTCGCCCGGTTGCGCGTCGTGGCTCGACCAGAGCAAGTAATGCGCGGTGAGCCCTTTGAGCAAGGAGGCGGCGGCGGTCGCGAAATCGATCCCGTCCGGCAGGCGCACGATGTTCTTCTCCGGCACGGCGGCGTACTGGGCGTACCCGCCGAGCGACCCGGTCCACGCCACGCGGTCGCCGACTGAGAACTCGGCCGCGTCGGGGCCGACGGCCGCCACGGTGCCCGCCCCCTCGTTGCCGAGGGTGAAGGGCAACGGGATCTGGTACGCGCCGGAGCGCTGGTAGGTGTCGATGAAGTTCACGCCGACCGCCTCGACTTTGATCAGCACCTGGCCCGCGCCCGGCTCGGGCGTGGCAGCCTCCACCAGTTCGAGGACCTCGGGGCCGCCGGTCTTGGTGACTTGGATCGCGCGCATTGTGCTCATGCGGTACATTCTCCAACATGAGCGAAACTCCAGCTGAACAGCTCGGCAAAGCGCCCAGCGGCGCTGTGAAGGCCGTGCGCGCTTTCCTCGCCGCCCACGGCGGCTCCGGCAACGTTTTGTTGCAGAACATCGGCCAGGCTGGGGTGCGTATCACCCTGATCGGAAAGGACGGCGTCCTCGGCGACGAGGTGGTCCGGAGCATGTCGGCGGCGAAGGCCGTCGTCGCCGCCGTGGACGGGCTCGAAGAGGCGGAGGAATGGACCCGCGAGCTCGTCAGCACCGCAACGCCTGCTCCCGGCCACGCGCGGAAGATGGCCGGCTGGGTCGCGAACACCTGACATGGGCGGCGGGGGGTGTTTCCGCGCCGCTCTGACGGCTTCGCTCGTGCTGGTCTGCGCGGTCTCGGCGCTGACCAGCTGCGTGAAGCCTCCACCGGGCGGTGGGTCGGGCAAGGCCGAGCCGTGCAAGCTCGCGCAGCCTCCGGACGGGGCTGCGGTCGCGTCCGTCGCGGCTAGAGACCAGGCGAAGGTCGACGGAAGCCGGTTGAAGGTCGGGCTGGCCTTCGACATCGGCGGTCGGGGGGACGCCTCGTTCAACGACGCCGCCGTCGCGGGCCTGGACCGGGCGGTGGACCAGCTGGGGCTGCGTCCGGAGAACCGCGCCGAGCGCTCGCCGAGCTCTGGGGAAGGCGAGTCGGACAAGGAAGCACGCCTGGTCCGGTTGGCGGAGGACGGCTACACCTCGATCGTCGCGGTCGGGTTCGTGTACGCCCCGAGGCTCGCGACCGTCGCGCCGCATTTCCCGAACACGCAGTTCGCCATCGTCGACGCGGAAGTACCAGGGCCGAACGTCAGGTCCATCGAGTTCGCCGAGGAGCAGGCCTCGTTCCTCGCGGGCGTCGTCGCCGCCTATAAAAGCAAAACCTGCCATATCGGATTCGTCGGCGGGGTGGACAACCCGCTCATCCACAAGTTCGAGGCGGGTTTCGTCCAAGGGGCGAGGGCCGCCGCGCCGGGGATCGTCATCGAGCGCAAATACCTTTCGCCTGCGGGCGACAACTCCGGGTTCCAAGACCCGGCGAAAGGACGCATCACCGCGAACGGGGAGCTGGGCCGAGGCGCGGACGTCGTCTACCACGCGTCCGGGGCCTCTGGCAAAGGCGTGATCCAAGCGGTGCACGCCGCGGGGAAGCTCGCCATCGGCGTCGACTCGGACCAACACGAGCAGCAGAACTTGGGCGACGCGCGGCTCAGCGTCATCACGTCGGTGGTCAAGCGTGTCGACGTCGCGGTCTACGAGTACTTGCGGGCGACGGCCTCCGGCCAGCTCGCCTCGTTCCCGAGCCGGTTCGACCTCGCGCTTGGCGGTGTGGACCTGGCCGCTTCGGGGGGCGGGATCGACGATCTCAAACCGGTCCTCGACGCGTACCGGGCAGCTATCGTCAGCGGTCGGACCCATGTCGCCACCACTCGTTCGGAGCTGCGCGAATGAGCCTCGAACCGCCGCGAGCCTGCACTGCCGTCCTGCGTTTGGCAGGGATCGTCAAGCGCTATCCCGGCGTGGTCGCGAACGACGCCGTCGCGCTCACGGTCCGGGCCGGGGAAGTGCACGCGATCTGCGGCGAGAACGGGGCGGGCAAGTCCACCCTGATGAAAATCCTCTACGGCATGGTCAAACCCGACGAGGGGACCATCGAGGTGCACGGGGAAGAGGTCAAGTTCCACTCTCCGGCGCAGGCCATCGAGGCGGGGATCGGCATGGTCCACCAGCATTTCATGCTCGCCGAGAACCTGACCGTGCTGGAGAACGTGGTGCTGGGGGCGGAGTCGCGCCATGGGATCGGGGCGAAGGCCCGGTCGTTCCTCCGCGCGCTCGCCGAGGGCTCCGGCCTGCACGTCGACGTCGACGCGCAGGTGGACGAGCTCGGCGTGGCGGACCGGCAACGGGTGGAGATCCTCAAGGTGCTCTACCGCGGGGCCCGGATCATCATTTTGGACGAGCCGACGGCAGTGCTCGCCCCCTCCGAGGCGGAGGCCCTCTTCGAGGTGCTGCGCGGGATGAAGGCGGAGGGGTACACCTTCCTATTCATCTCGCACAAGCTCGGCGAGGTGCGCGCCGTCGCCGACACGGTGACGGTCATCCGCCGGGGGAAGACCGTCGCCACCGTCGACCCGAAGACTGTCACGAACGCGCAGCTGGCCGAGCTCATCGTCGGCTCGATCCCAGACCTCTCCAGGCCCGACGCGAGCAGGGAGCCCGGCAGGCCGGTGCTCCGGCTGGCCGGAGTCTCCGTCGCGGGGGAGGGCAATCGGTCCGAGCTCGCCGAGGTGGATTTGACGATCCGCGAGGGCGAGATCCTCGGCGTCGCGGGCGTGGAGGGCAACGGCCAGACGGCGCTGGCCGAGGTGGTCCTCGGGATGCGCCAGCCCTCGGCGGGCACGCTGGAGCTGCGCGGGCGAGCGGGGGAGGCGCTCTCGCTCGCGGGGCTCTCGGTGTTGCGGCGGCGCGAGGCCGGCGTCGGATACGTCGCCGAGGACCGGCACCGGCATTCGCTGTTGTTGGAGCAAAGCCTGTGGCGCAACCGGGTGCTCGGCTTCCAATCGCGTCTGGCCCGAGGCCAGTGGCTCGCCATCGGCGACGCGAAAGCCCAGGCGGAGACGATCCGGAAGTCCTTCGACGTGCGCGCGCCCGGAGTCGGGACGCCGATCGGCGCGCTCTCCGGCGGCAACCAGCAGAAATTCATCATGGGCAGGGAGCTGTCGGACGACCCGGTGCTGCTTGTCGCTGCCCAGCCGACCCGTGGCGTCGACGTCGGGGCGCAGAGCCTTTTGTGGGGCAAGATCCGCGAGGCGCAAGAGGCGGGGCTCGCCGTCCTCTTGATCTCGGCGGATCTCGACGAGCTCCTCGCCCTCTCGGACCGGATCGTCGTGCTGCATTGCGGGCGGATCGTCGCCGAGGCCGACCCAAGGACGGTCACGGCGGGCGAGCTCGGCGAGGCGATGACGGGGGCCGCCGAATGAGAAGCAGGCTCAAATGGCTCGCCGCGCTCTACGCGCCGTTGGGCGCGGTGCTCCTCGCGTTGGTCCTCGCCGCGCTGATCCTCGTGGTCAGCGGCAAAGACCCCCTCTTCGTCGCGGGCACGATGCTGCGCCAGCTGCGGGACCAGGCCGTGCTGTGCGACATCGTGAACGCGGCGGCGGCGTACGCGCTCATCGCGGTCGCCGCCTCGCTCGGCTTCAAGATGGGCTTGTTCAACATCGGAGTCGAGGGGCAGTACCGGGTGGCCGCCGTTGCCGCCGCCGTCGCCGGAGCCGAGCTGCCCGCGCCGCCTGGCATGCGCGTCCTGCTCATCGTGCTCGTCGCGATGGCAGTCGGCGGCGCGTACGCCGCGATCCCGGCCCTCTTGAAAGTGTTCCGGGGCGTGCACGAGGTGATCAGCTCGATCATGCTCAACGCGGTGGCCGTGGGGATCGTGGCGTATATGGCGGGCGAGCAGGGCTGGGGCGTGCTCAACGGGAACAACATCGGCACCAAGGAGATTCCGTCGGACGGCTGGGTGGGGAGCTTCGAGTTCGGCTCCGGGAAGATCTTCGGGCTTGTGCTCCTCGCCGTCGTGGCGGGCGCGGGCTATTGGACGGTGCTGTCGCGCACGCGCTTCGGCTTCGAGCTCCTCGCCAGCGGCGAGTCCGCGTCGGCGGCCCAGGCGGGCGGGGTCGACGCGAAGCGGATGATCGTGACGGCGATGGTCCTCTCCGGCGCAGTCGCCGGGCTCGCCGCGCTGCCCGAGCTCACCAGCCGCGACCACAGCTATCTCGTCACGTCCACCGCGGGATACGGGTTCACCGGGATCGCGGTCGCGCTGATCGGGCGGGGCCATCCCCTCGGCATCGCGGCAGGAGCGCTCTTATGGGCGTTTTTGGACAAATCCGCCGTGGCGTTGGACGCGGTGTCGGTGCCGAAGGAGATCGTGCTGATCCTGCAGGGGACTGCGGTCCTCGCCGTGGTGGTCGCGTACGAGCTGGCCAGGCGGTTCGAAGCGGCGCAGGCCCAGCGCCGGGTGCGGGCCGCGGTGGGGGCGGCATGAGCACGACGATGAGGCGGGCGCTGCCGGTCGCCCTTGTGGCGCTCCTGGTCTCGGCGATCACCGCGCTCACCAAGGCATACGACTTGACCAGCCCCGGAGTGGTCCGCACCGGGGTCGCCCTCGCCATCCCCATCGCCCTCGCCGCGCTCGGCGGCCTGTGGGCGGAGCGCTCCGGCGTGGTCAACATCGGGCTCGAAGGCATGATGATCCTCGGCACCTGGGGCGCCGCCTGGGGCTCGTTGGAGTGCGGGCCTTTGTTCGGGCTCCTCGTCGCGGCGCTCTTCGGCGCGGCGGGCGGGGCGCTGCACGCCCTCGCCACGGTCACGTTCCGGGTGAACCACATCGTCTCCGGCGTGGCGATCAACCTGCTCGGGGCGGGAGCCACGAAGTACCTCGCGAACCTTGTGTTCTTCCCGAAGTCGAAGAACCCGCGCGAATCGCCCCCGGTCGAGACGCTGCGCTCCTTCGACCTGCCGCTCGTGCCCGACTGGTGCCAGTCGCTCGCCGACCGGCACTGGTTTCTCGTGAGCGATCTCGCGGGCGTCGTCGGCGGGCTGACCAGCGGGCTCTCGGTGCTCACGGTCGGCGGCCTCGCCCTGGTCCCGCTGAGCTTCTGGATTCTGTGGCGGACGAGGTTCGGCCTGCGGCTGCGCGCCTGCGGGGAGAACCCCGCGGCGGCGGCTTCGCTGGGGGTCAAGGTGCGCTCGCGCCAGTACGTGGCCTTGCTGATCTCTGGCGGCTTGGCCGGGCTCGGCGGGGCGGCGCTGGTGGTCGCGCCGGGGCAGATCGGCTACAGCGAGGGGCAGACCGGCGGCCGGGGCTATATCGGCCTCGCCGCGATGATTTTCGGGAACTGGCGCCCTGGCGGCCTGCTCGGCGCCTCCGCGCTCTTCGGCTACGCCGACGGCCTGCGCCTCTCCACGCCTGCGTGGGTGGTCGGGGCCTTCCTGTACGGCGCGGTCCTGGTGCTGGCCGTGATCGCCGCCGCGCGTTTGTCGCGGGGCCAGCGCACGGCTGGGCTTGTGACAGCGGGGATAGCCGCCTGCCTCTGGTGCCTCTACTGGTTCACCTCGGAGCTGCCGAGCGAGTTCACCGACTACCTCCCGCATATCTTGACGCTGATGGTCCTCGCGATCGGCGCGAGCCGCTTGCGCCCGCCCGCCGCGTTGGGGGAGACAGAAGCTCCGGGCCACTGAGTTCTCGAGGCCACAGCCACCCGAGGAAGACAGATCCTCCATCAAGTCGTAATCTTTCTGTGATTTCGTCTCTCGGCAGCCGCATTCATCCAGGAGGACCTTTGGCTTCGTACAGCGGGCGCACGGCGCCCTTGACGGTGTGCGCGCTCGCGCTCGTGCTGCCCTTCCTCGATGCGGCCCTCGTTCCCGGCGCCCTCGCGGCTCCCGCGCAGGGGGCCGACTCCAGCTGCGCCGATCGCGATCCGCAGCGCCATGACGACAAGGCAGGCGCGCAGGAATGCGCCGCGGAGCAGGTCGGCGCGCCGCAGAGCACGAGGTCGCTCTTCTCCGCCGCGTCTGCCGCGATCCGGGCGCGCGACGTGGCCGGGGCAGTGGAGGACTACCGGGGCATCGTCGAGGCCAGCCCGCAGGATTCGACCGCGCTGATGTACCTCGTTGGCTGGTCGACCTTCCTCGGCAACGAGGACGACGCGGACCGCTACAAGAGCAAGCTCGAAGAGGCGGACCCGGCGCGCGGCGCGGACCTCGACCGGATGCTCTCGGCGATCCACAACCAGACGAGCGCGCAGATCACCGAAGAGCTGCCCGGGCAAGAATCCCTCCAAGGCTCCGAAACAGCGATCGTGACGCTCGGCGCGGGGCTGCACCCGGACGGGACGATGCCGCAGGTGCTGGTCGACCGTCTGCGCAAGACTCTCGACGTGGCCCATGCGGACCCGTCCGCGCCGATCGTCGTCACGGGCGGCAAGCCGCAGAACGGCCTGACCGAGGCGGACGCCATGGCAGACTGGCTCGTCGCGCAGGGCGTGGACCCGAGCCGCGTCCATAAAGAGGACCGTTCCGCGAGCACCGTGCAGAACGCGTTGTTCAGCGCGTCGATCTTGCAGTCGCTCCAGCCTTCGCATGTGGTGATCGTCACTTCGGCGAACCATGTGCGACGGGCGGGCGCCCTGTTCGAACTCGCGGCGGGCCCGGTCCTGCCGCCGGGATTCACGCTCACGTCGGTGGCGAGCGTGGACCCGGCCCAGGCTGGTTACGACGAGGAGGCCGACCCGGAGGACTGGGAGCTGCGCGCCATCTACCGCGACAGCTTCAGCGTCGTCCGTCCAGGCATGTGACGCGGGTTCCGCGCATGGACCGGTGCACGCGCAGGACGGTGTTGGTCGCTGCGGCGGCCTTCGCCGCAGCCGCGTGCACGGAAGGCGGGGCGTCGCCTGCGAGGCAGAGCCCGGCCCGGGGGCCGGGGCTCTTGCCGAACGGGCAGCGGACTGTGTTCCCGGGCTCGCGGCTCGTCGGTTGGTGCGGCGCGCCCGGCGGCACAGCTTTGGGCAGGCTCACCGGGGACATGAACCCCGAGCTGCTGCCTGCGAGCGTGGCGCAGGCAGCGCAGCGCATGCTGGGCCAGATCGCCCCGTACGCCGCCCCCGGCGGCACACCGGCATTGCCGGTGCTCGAGCTCATCGCCACCGTGGTGACGAGCTCGCCCGGCGCGGACGGCAAGTTCCGGATCCGGCAATCGGACGAGGTCGTCGCCGCGTATCTCGCCGCCGCGCGCAGCGTGGGCGGCCTTTTGCTCTTGAACATCCAGCCCGGGCGCGCGTCGTTCCTCGACGAGGCCAAGGCGTACGAGCGGTTCCTCCTCGAGCCAGAGGTCGGGCTCGCGCTCGACCCGGAGTGGTCGGTGGCCCAAGGGCAGCCCGGCGACCAGTTCGGGACCACCACCGGCGGGGACATCGACGCGGTCGCCGCGTATCTCGCGGACCTCGTCGCCGCGAACGCCTTGCCCGAGAAAGTGCTCGTCTACCACCAGGTCGCGCCGTCGGTGGTCACCAGCGAGGGGGATCTGCGCCGTCATGACGGGGTCGCCGTCGTGAAATCCGTCGACGGCATCGGCAGGCCGAAGGACAAGCGCTACTCCTGGGACCTGCTCATGGCCACCAAGCCGGACCATGTGGCGCCTGGCTTCAAACTGTTCTACGACGAGGACGTGCAGACCGGCGGCGTGCTCATGTCGCCGCAGGACGTGCTCGGCCTGGCGCCTGCTCCGATGTACGTCGTATACGAGTGAGCCGAGGTCCCCGCAGCGCGCTCGTCTCTCCGGGTCCGGTAGCGCTTGCTACGATTCTTATGTGAATGAAATACTGGCGAGTCCAGACACCGCGTACCAAGCTGGTCGTGTCCTCGGGAGGATCCTGTGCGCAGGCACGGTGGTCTTCGTCTTCGCGGTGGGACTCGTCGGAGTGTGGCGGATGATCTTCAAGAAACGGCGCACGACCCCGCCGGATCTCGCCCAATTCGGCCAACGATTGGCTCAGATGCGGCAGAGCGCGGCCCTCCCGGGAAGGCGGCTCGTCGTGGTCGAGCACATACAGAAATCCACCAAGCATGGGTCAGACGCTCGTGTGCGCGACTACGAGACGGGCGAACCGTTCGACGCCTGGTTTCGGCAGGACGCGCCTGCGACAGGCTCCTTGGCGGTGATAACGGGCTCGTTCGAGCACGACGAGAGCCACGGCCGCCAGGTGTTCCACGTCGGCGACGCGCAGGCCGGGAGCGGGGTCCTCGACCAGTTGACGGCGGTGCAGCTGCAGGCGGCTCTCTTGTGGCCGGACGGCGGCTTGTAGGAGGTTGAGCGCCTGCCCCGACGCACGTCATGTACGAGTGGGCCGAGGGCGGACGTAGAAAAACCGCTCGCGCGGCGTCGGTGGTCTTCGGCAGAATGTCCGCTATGCGCGTTGCGAACAGCCAGGGGCCGTTGTCGTCCGCGAAGTTCCGGTGGTTCTTCGCGGCGCGCTCGGCCTCGCTCTTCGGCGGCAACGCCGCACCGATCGCGCTCGCTTTCGCGGTGCTCGAGGCCTCGCACCACAACAGCGACCTCGGCCTCGTGCTCGCGGCGCGGAGCCTGGCACTGGTCTTGCTGGTCCTGTTCGGCGGCGTGCTCTCGGACCGCTACCCAAGGGACAAAGTGGTGCTGGTCGGACACCTCGGCGCGGCCATCACCCAAGGGATCGCCGCCGCGATCCTGGTCACGGGGAATTTCGACCTCGTCGCCATCCTCGCGACCGAGGCGCTCAACGGCGCGCTCACCGCCCTCACCGGCCCCGGCGTCTACGGCATGATCGGCCAAGTGGCGCCCGAGGGCCAAGTCAAACAGGCCAACGCGCTCCTCGGCTCCACCCGTCAAGTCGCGACGATCCTCGGGCCGAGCCTCGGCGGGCTCCTCGTCGTCACGGCGGGCGGCGGCTGGGCGCTCGCGGTCGACGCGGGCTGCTATCTCGTCGCCGCGTTCTGCCTCGCGCGCCTCCACCTTCCCCAGGTCGACTCGGAACGCCGCCCCGGGGTGTTCGCCGAGCTGCGCGAGGGGTACGAGGAGTTCCGCAAGCACACGTGGATCTGGGCAGTGGTCGTCGGCTTCGCCGTGCTCGTCTTCGTGCAGGCGGGAGCGTGGGGCGTGATCGGCCCGGTGATCGCCGAGCGGAGCTTCGGCGCGCAGGGCTGGGGCGTAGTGCTCGGGGCGGAGGCGGCGGGGTTCCTGGTCGGAAGCCTGCTGCTCTACCGGCTGCAGGTCGTGCGGCTCATGCGCCTCGGGCAGCTCTGCCTGGTGGCGACCCCGTTGCCGCTGATCCCGATGGCCCTCGGCGCCGGGCTGGGCTGGCTTTTGGCAGCGAGCTTCGTCGCCGGGGTCGCGTTCAGCGTGTTCGGCGTCGCATGGGACACCTCGATGCAGGAGCATGTTCCCGCCGAGAAGCTCTCCCGGGTGGCCTCGTTCGACGCGCTGGGCTCGTGGATCGCGATGCCGCTCGGCCAAGTCGTCGCGTTGCCGCTGGCGGACCTTGTCGGCTTCTCGCGCTATCTGTGGGTCGGCGCGGCGCTGTGGTGCGCGATGGCGGCGTGGCCGCTCCTCCTCCCGGCGGTGCGGCATTTGGAGCACGGCGCGCGGGACGCTGAAACAGTGGGCCCGGAAACAGCGACGGCCGCCCGGTGAGGGCGGCCGTCGCTGTTGTGCGGCTGCTCAGGCCTCCTGGGCCTGCCACATCCAGTGCTGCTTCTCAAGGCCGTCGGCCACGGCGATGAGGAGGTCCTGGCTCACCGGGTCCGAGTCCTCGGTGGCCCCGATGCCCTCGCGCACCACGTCGATGACGATCTTGAGGTTGTCCACGACGCCGCCGACGACTTCGGAGGTGGAGGTGAACTCGGTGGCGAACCCCTTGGTCTTCGCAGACGACACGACGGTGCTCGCGAGGCCGTTCGCGTTCGCGCCGATGGCGGAGAGCCGCTCGGCCACATCGTCCGAGAAGCCACGGACCAGGTCGATGAGCTCGTCGAGCTGCAAATGGACGGAGCGGAAGTTCGAGCCGACGACGTTCCAGTGGGCCTGCTTGCCGATCAGGGACAGGTCGATGAGGTTGACGAGCGCGTTCTGCAGCGCCTGAGCAGTGACCTTCTTGTTCTCTTCGTTGAGCGGGCTGGTGATGACTTTGACGGTGCTGGCTTGAGCCATGGGAAGGTTCCTCTCGTCGTGGGTGATCCTAAATTGGAACTATTCCATTTTAGCGCATCTCGGTGGGCGCGGCTAGGGGGGTGTGAATTTTTCTTGTCCGGCGCAGGCTCTCACGCGTCCGGCGCGTAGCCGATGGCGGCGTGGTCCATGTCGCCGACGCCGCTCGCGCCGAAATTGCGGACGGCGGAGCGGACCGCGTAGTTGTACGGGGTCTCGAAGAGGGGGAGCGAGTGCGCGATCTCGGCGATCTCCCGGTCCGCCGCGTTCGCGATCTGGCGCATCCGTCCGGGGTCGAGCTCCGCCTGCATCTGGTCGAGGAGCTGGTTGAGCCGTTCGCTGCCGATCTGGCCGTAATTCTGCTGCACATCGGGCTCGCCGCGCGCGGTTCGGTAGCGGCCGTACGTCGGCGCGGAGTCGGAGGGATAGGGGCTGCACTCGGTGCGGAAGGTGGTGAGGTCGAAGTCGCCGACGTTGATGTGGCTGCGGAAGAACTCGGCGCTGGGCACCGGCTCGATCACGAGGTCCACGTCGATCTCGGCGAGCATTTGCTGGAGGATTTTGCCGATATCGGCCCCGGTGGGGTTTTGCGCGGGGATGACGAAGCGGATCCGGGGGCGGCGGTAGCCGAGCGCCGCGAGCTCGGCGCGGGCTGCTCGCGGATCGTAGGGCAAGGCCTCGCGATGGTCCCCGTAGCCTGTGGAGCTGCGCAAGAAGACGAGGTTGTAGGCAGCTGCGGGGGAGGCGGAGACCGAGCCGATGAGCGTCGCCGCGATCCGGTCCCGGTCGATCCCCTTCGCGACAGCTCTGCGCAGCCCTCGGTCCGCGCAGATGCTCCCGTCTCTGCCGCAGAACACGAGGGCGGAGATCGTGGAGGACGGGCCGGGCCGGATGTCGAGGCCCTTGGTGTTCTCTGCCACGGCGAGGGCGGGCGCGGAGGCGAGCAAGTTCATGTAGTCGATCTCCCCGTTTTGCAGCGCGCCGATCTGGGCCTCTTTCGGAAGGCCTAGGAACACGAGCGAGTCCAGCCTCGGCGCGCGGCCCCACCAGTGTGGATCGGGGACCATGGCGATGCGCCCCTGGTCTTCGTCGTAGGGGCCGATCTTGAACGGCCCGGAGGTGACCGGGGGGATTCGGAGGCCGCCCCTGCCGAAGATCCAGCCCTTGTTGAACACGTCCGGATCGTTGTTCGTCGTCTTGGGGTAGAGGAGCCCGAAGAGCTTGCGCCAGTCCGCGTAGGGCCGCGCGAAGACCACGACGGCCTGTCGCTCGTCGACGCCTTTGCCGACGTGGGCGATATCGCGGTAGCCGGTGGTGGAGGCGACCAGGTAGCGCTCGTCGGCTCCGGAGAGGGCCCGCCACTGCCAATGGAGGTCTTCCCAGGTGATCAGGGTCCCGTCGGACCATCGGGCTTCCGGGTTGATCGTGTAGACGACCGTCTGCGGCTCGCCGGGCTCAAGGCCGATCGCGGTGAAGTACTCGTCGCGTCGGGTGAGATTGCCGCGCGAGTCCGCGCGGAACGGGACGGGCATGCAGGGTGCGACGATGTCCCTGGTGTAGCCGCTCATATCGGCTTGCAGGGCGTTGAAATTCTTCGGGAAGTCGTCCACCGGCCAACGGAAGACGCCGCCTTGGCGCAGTGTCTCGGGATCTGCCGCGCGTAGGGGATCGTCGCTGGATGAAGGCTTGCGAAGCGGCAGGCCGCAGGAGGCGGCATATAGGGAGGCAAGGGGCAGGCCTGCGAGTCCGAGGAGCAGCGAGCGGCGGGGAATCATGCGGATGCGCTGTCTTCCCTGGCGTTCATGGCGAAGATGGTAGCCGGCATTCAGCCGGGGAGTGTGGTGTCGTGCCGTCCGGTTGGTCTCGCCATTGGCCGTGGGGCGGACGCGCAGGGCCGAGGGACGCGGCCCGGAGTGTCCAGACGAGCACTGTCGCGCGGTGGTGGTGTCGGCGGAGGCGTTTCAGATTCTCAGGGATTGTTTGTCTGCCAGATTCCGGGTGCTCGTGGTCGAACGGGACGTGGGGTACCGCCCGCGGCACCCTCGGGGCCGTGGGGGAGGGTCCAACTCGGTTCTCGCCCTTCGGCGGCGGCCGGGGAATCTGCAGTGCTGGTCCCTGGTGTTGGCGTGGGTCTCGACTGCGGGTCTGGGTCGGGGGATGGGCAGTCTCAGCCTCGGTCCATCACTTCGCGTAGCCGATAGCGGCGTAGTCGACGTCGCCGACTCCGACCGGGCCGAAGTTGCGCAGTCCGGACCGTGCGGCTGTGTTCGCGGGAGCTTGGAACAGGGATATGGAGTGGGCGATCTTGGCGATCTCGACATCGATCTGATTGCCGATCTGAAGCAGTTTCTCCTCGTCGAGCTCCTGCTGCATCTGCGAGATCAGATCGTTGATCGCGGGACTGCCGATCTGCCCGTAGTTCTGCTGCGGATCGATGGTTCCGTCTGCTTTTTCGTAAAGCCCGTAGATGGAGCCGATATCGGTGGGATAGGCGGTGTGCCCCCAGCTGAAAAGAGTGAGGTCGAAGTCTCCGACGTTGATGTAGTCGCGGAAGAATCCGGCGCTGGACACAGGGGCGATCTTGAGGTTCACCCCGATATCCGCGAGCATCTGCTGCAAGACTTTCGCGTTGTTCGTCGAGGAAGGGTTTTGCGCCGGTATGACGAGGCGCAGAGTCAGCTGCTTCCCGTCTTTCGCCCGGAACGTGCCCTGCTGCGTCCAGCCGAGCCGGTCGAGCTCGGATTTCGCGGCGCCCGGGTCGTACGGCAATGCCGCACGGTGGTCCTCGTAGCCGTGGACGCCCTTGATGAAAACAAGGTTGTACGAAGCCGCTGGTTTTTCGACCACGGCGCCCAAGAGGGTGCTCGCGAGCCGGTCTCGGTCGATCCCCATGGCCACGGCCCGCCGCAGGCGTACGTCGGCGCAGACGCCGCCAGGTTTTCCGTTGAAGGTCAAATTGCCCAGATACTGGTTCGGGCCAGTTCGGATGTCGATGCCCTTCGTGTTCTCGGCGATGGCGAGGTTCGGGGCGGAGGACCCGAGCGAGGCGAAGTCGATTTCGTCGTTCTGCAGGGCCCCGATTTGCGCGTCTGCGGCGAGTTCGAGGAAGACGATGCTGTCGAGGCGCGGCTTGGGCCCCCACCAGTTCGGGTCGGCGGCAACCCGGAGGCGCTTCTGCCCCGCGTCGTACGAGTCGATTTTGAACGGGCCCGCCGTCACCGGCGGGCGGGTGAAGCCGGACAAATCGAGAATCCAGCCTTTGTTGAAGGCTTCGGGGTCTTGATTGGTGGATTTCGGGTACAGATACGAGAACAGGCTGCGCCAATCGGCGTAGTTCCGCAGGAAAGTCACGACGGCTTGGCGGTTGTCCACGCCCGGTTCGACAGCGGCGATATCTCGATATCCGGTGGTGGAGATGATTTGGTAGTCGGGATTTCTCCCGCTCTGCGCCTGCCATTGCGCCTTGAGGTCTTCCCAGGCCAGAGGGCTCCCGTCGGACCAATGGGCTCTCGGGTCGATGGTGTAGACGACGGTCTGCGGCTCGCCGGGGCGGAGCTCGATCTTGCTGAAATAGTCAGTGTTGACGCTGAGGTTGCCCTGCGGGTCGGACTTGTGGCTCGTCGGCATGAGCGCGCCCGCGATGGTCGCGATGTAGGCGGTCATGTCCGCCTGGTTGTAGTTGTAGTTGACCGGAAGCTCGTCCAACGCCCAACGCAGCATGCCGCCTTGGCGCAAGGTCGCGGGATCGGCTTTGCGGGTGGGGTCGTCGCCCTGTTGCGGCCTGGTCAGCTCCAGCCCGCATGAGGCGAGGACGGGCAGCCCGGCCAGGCCGAGCAGCACGGCGCGGCGGTCGATCGGTCTCATAGGGCCCTCTCCGAATCGCGCTTCGCCCGTGCGGCCGCAGGGTCGGGGACCGGGACCGAGGCCATCAGCTCCCGGGTGTACTCGTGCTGCGGGTCGGCGTAGACCTTGGCGACCGGGCCTGCTTCCACGATCTCGCCCGCCCGCATCACCGCGACGTGGTCGCAGACCTGCTTCACGAGCGCGAGGTCGTGCGAGACGAAGAGGTAGGACAGCCCGAGCTCGGCCCGCAGGTCCGAGAGCAGATTCAAGATTCCGGCCTGGATGGAGACGTCGAGCGCGGAGACCGGCTCGTCGAGCACCAGGATCTTCGGCTTGAGGGCCAGCGCGCGGGCGATGCAGAGCCGTTGGCGCTGCCCGCCGGAGAACTGCGCGGGAAAACGCGCGAGGTGTCCCCGGTCCAAGCCCACCAAATCGAGCAGCTCCAATACTCGCGTATTGCACTCCGCTTCTGGCTTCCCGAACAAACGGAGCGGCTCGGCGAGGATGTCGGCGGCGGGCAGACGCGGGTCCATGGCCGCCATCGAGTCCTGGAAGACGATCTGGATGTCCTGGCGCAGCTCGCGGCGCTCGTGGGGGGAGAGCGAGGCGGCGTCTCGGCCGAGGACCTCGATCTTCCCGGCCTGCGGGGCGACGAGGGCCATGATCTCCATGATCGTGGTGGTCTTGCCGCAGCCGGACTCGCCGACGAGGCCGAGCGCCTCGCCCTGGCGCACCTGGAAGCTCACGTCCGAGACTGCGTGCACCTCGCCCACCTGGCGTTTGAACACAAGCCCCTTGGTGACCGGGTACGTGCGCCGCAAGCCTTCGACGGACACCACGACCTCGGGCTGCGCGGGCTTCGCAGGCGGCTCGTTCCATGGCGGCACTCGGTACACGGCCGCCGCGTCGGCCCCGGCCAGCTCTTCCGAGCGGATGCACGCGGCCGCCTGGTGCTCGCCGACAGGCGACAGCGGCGGCTCGGCCTCGTCGCAGCGGTCGATCCGCAAAGGGCAGCGCGGCGCGAAAGAGCAGCCGGGCGGCAGGGCCGAGGGCAGGGGAGGCGTGCCGGGGACGGGCACGAGCCGGGCGCCGATGGGCGCGTCGATCCGGGGCACCGCGCCCAACAGGCCCAGGGTGTAGGGCATGCGGGGGCTCGCGAAGAGCGGCTCCAGCGGCGCCGACTCCACGATCCGGCCCGCGTACATGACCAGGGCGCGGTCGGCGAACTCGGCGACAACGCCGAGGTCGTGCGTGATCAGGACGACCGCGGCCCCGGTGATCTCCTGCGCGGTGCGCAGCAGGCGCAGGATCTTCGCCTGCACGGTGACGTCGAGCGCGGTGGTCGGCTCGTCGGCGATGATGAGCTTCGGGTCGTTCGCGATGGCCATCGCGATCATGACGCGCTGGCGCTGCCCGCCGGAGAGCTGGTGCGGGAAGGATTTGGCCCGCTGCGCCGGGTTCGGCACCCCGACGAGGTCGAGCAGCTCCACCGCGCGGTCCCGCGCTTGCCGTTTCGTCAGCGAAGGCCTGCCGCCCCTGCCCCCGTGCACGAGCAGCGCCTCGGCGATTTGGTCGCCAACGGTGTAGACGGGGGTGAGGGAGGAGAGCGGGTCTTGGAAGACCATGCTGATCCCGGCGCCTCGGATTTTGGACAAATGCTTGTCGGGCTGCCCGACCAGCTCCTGGCCCTCGAACCGGATCGACCCGGTGACTCTCGCCGCGTCGGGCAGAAGGCCGAGCACGGAAAGCGCCGTGACGGACTTGCCGGAACCGGACTCGCCGACGACGGCCACCGCCTCGCCCGCCTCGACGGCGAAGCTGACGCCCCGCACCACGGCGGTTCCGCCGATGGCGACGGTCAGGTCGGCGACCTGCAGCAACGGGGAGCGCGGCACGGTCATTTCGCCGCTCCGATCTGCGCCCCGGGGTCGAAGGCGTCGCGGAGCCCGTCGCCCGCGAAGTTCGCGGCGAGCACGGTGACGACGAGCGCGCCGCCCGCGAAGATGAAGAGCCACGGGAAGGGCAGCGCGGCGGAGCTGCCTTCCGCGATGAGCGTGCCGAGGGAGATGTCCGGGGGCTGCACGCCGAAGCCGAAGAAAGAGAGCCCGGTCTCGGTGAGGATCGCGGAGCCGACGGTCAGCGTGGTGTCGATGATGAGGAAGGACGCGACGTTCGGCAGGATGTGGGAGACGATGACCTTGGCGGGGGAGGCCCCCATGTACTGGGCCGCGATCACGAACTCGCGTTGTTTGAGGCTGATCGTCAAAGCTCGCACGACACGTGCCGAGAGCATCCAGCTGAACAGGGCGATCAGGAGCACGAGGAAGAGCCAGCTGCGCCCGAGGAACAGCGGGCTCGCGACCGCGATGATGAGGAAGCCCGGCAGGACCAAGAGCAGGTCGAGGCCCCAGCCGATCACGCGTTCCGCCCAACCGCCGAAATAGCCCGCCGCCGAGCCGACCACGGCGGCGATGAGGGAGGCGAGAATCGCGACGAGAAGGCCGATGGTGAGCGATTTCTGCAGGCCGCGCAGTGTCTGCGCGAGCATGTCCTGGCCGATCGAGTTCGTGCCGAACCAATGCCGCGCGCCGGGGGCTTCGAGCGCGTGGCCGTAGTCGATGATCTGGTAGTCCCACGGCAGAAAGGGCGAGACCAGGAAGGCGACGAGGTAGAGCAGGGCCAAAACCCCGAGCCCCGCCACCGCGAGGCGGTTCGACACGAAACGGCTCGCGACGAGCCTGGCGCGAGTGATCGGCTTGGCGGGAGTCTCTGCGCCCGCCCGGGCGTTCTCCGTCATGACACCCGCACTCTCGGGTCGAGGACCCCTTGGGCCACGTCGGCGACGAGCCCCGCGAGGAGGATGACCACTGCGGCGAAGAAGGTGATCGCGGTGACGATGTTCGTGTCCTGCCGCCCGATGCCGTCGACGAGCCAGCTGCCCACCCCGTTCCAGCCGAAGACCCGCTCGGTGAAGGTCGCCCCGGCGATGAGCCCGCCGAAGCCGAAGGCGAACAGCGTGGTCATCGGGATGAGCGCGGTCCGAAGCCCATGCTTGAACAGCGCCTTCGTCTTGGTGAGCCCTTTCGCGCGGGCGGTGCGCAGGAAGTCGCTGCCCAGCACGTCGAGCATCGCGTTGCGCTGGTAGCGGCTGAACATCGCGGCCTCGATCACCGCGAGGGTGAGGGTCGGCAGGACGAGGTGCTGGCTGGAGTCCGCGAACCCGGCCCAGAAGCCGTTCGGGGGGATCGCGGACTGCTCGCCGGTGTAGAGGAACACCTGTTTCCCGACGAACGAGTTCGCGGTGAGCGCCAGGAGCTTGAAGATCGTCGCGATGAGGAACGTGGGCGCGGAGAGGACGACGAAGGCCGTGAACGTCGTGGCGCGGTCGGCGAATTTGTATTGCCGCACGGCGGAGGCCACGCCGAGGAGAACGCCGAGGAGGGTGCCGATCAGCGCCCCGAGGAGCACGAGGCGCAGGGTCACGCCGATCCGGTGGCCGAGCTCGGGCGCAACGGGGGTGTCGTTGATGGTGTTGCCGAAACTGGCCCGGCCGATGTCGCCGAGCCAGAGCGTGTACCGCTCCAGCACCGGTTTGTCCAGCCGCAGCTCGTGTTCTTTCGCGTGGATCGCGGCGGCGGGCGGCGGCGGGTTGCGCTGCTTGTACGCGGCCATCGGATCGAAGGTCTCCGAGGCCAGCGCGAACGTCAAAAACGTCGCGAGGAAAAGCAGGACAATGGCTCCCGCCAGCCGTTTCCCTAAAAAGAACAGCATAGTGGGGACAGTGTGGCATACGGGACTGAGCGTCGCGCGCCGAGCAGCGCGTTCGGCTCACGACGCATGCGTGTGGTCTTCCGCGAGGGCGGCGTCGGCGAGGTCGTCGAGCTCCGCGCCCTTCGTCTCCGGCCCGAGGAGGTAGCCCGCGATCGTCAGCGTCCACAGCCCGCCGAGCGCGAGATACGGGGCTTGCGGCCCGTACTGCCCGATGGCCCAGCCGACGACGGCGGGCGCGGCGATGGACGCGATCCGGCCCCCGCCGACCGCGACTCCGAACCCCGTGCCGCGCAGCACGGTGGGGAAGAGCTCGGCGATATAGGTGTCGCCGACGCCCCACAGCCATCCGAGTGTGGCGATGGAGACCGCGCCGAACGGCAGGTACTCGCCGAGCGATTCGGAGGTCGCCCCGAGGACGGTCGAGACGATCTCGACGACGGCGGCGAGAATCGCGGAGGGCCGCCGCCCGACCCAGTCGGCGAGGCAGGCGCCCACGAACACGAACACCGCCTGCAACAGGAAGAACAGCAGCGCGTAGCGGATCGCGTCGGTCGGGGCGGCGTGGAACTTCTTCACGATATAGGTGGTCAGGAAGAGCGTCATGCCCCAGTAGCCGACCGCGTTCGCCGTGTAGATCAGCCAGCCGACGACGAGCCTGCGCCGCACGCCGGGGAGGCGCCAGAGCTTCGGCTTGGCCGCGGCCGCGCGCGCCTTGGCTTTGGCCTCGACGTGGCGGTGCGACTCGACGACGCCCTGGCGGACGAGGAACAGGAGGACCGCGGGGACGATCGCGACCACGAACACGGACTGCCAGCCGAAATGCGGCACGAGCACGAGCGCGACCGAGGCGGCGAGGACGTAGCCGAGGGAGAAGAGCGAGAAGATCACCCCGCCCACCCCGATGGCCCGGGTCTTCGCGGGCCACACCTCGGCCGTGTAGGGGGCGCCGACCGCGAGCTCGCCCGCTCCGCCGACCCCGGTCAGGAACCGGAGCCCGGTGAACGCGGCGAGGTTCGTGGTGAGCCCCGCGAGGGCGGTGGTGAAGCCGTAGAGCAGGATCGAGGCCCCGAGCGTGGTCTTGCGCCCCCAGCGGTCGGCGGCGAGGCCGAAGCCGATCGTGCCGACGGTGTAGCCGACCAGGAAGATCGAGCCGATGTACCCGGCTTGGGCTTCGGTGATCTGCAGGGTCTGCTGGATCTTGGGCAGCACGAGGCCGTAGATGTTCACCGCGTAGGAGTCGAACCCGTAGCCGAGCCCCGCCGTCACCGCGACGCCGAGCGCCTGCTTGAACGTGGGGGCTTGCCGGGACGCGGCTGGCTCGTGCCGCTCGGGTTCGGCCCTGCCCTCCTCGCGCGCCGGGTTCTCTTGTTCGGGCGGCGTGCCCGCGACGACAGTCATCCGCCGCACCGTACTGGAGCGAGGCGCCTCTGTGAAGTATCTGAATTGCCCAGATCAGAAAGAGCGTTCCGGCGCCGAGCCAGGCTCGGCGAAACCTGATGGCGGCTGTTCGCCCAGGCCGGATATCATTGTTGGTTATGACCATAGCCCCCGCATTCGCAGTGACGCGCAATCCAGCCCCTCTGGCGCCTGCGGAGCGAGCGGCTGTACTCGCGGATCCTGTTTTCGGGACTGTGTTCACCGACCACATGGTCTCCATCGCCTTTTCGAGGGAAGAGGGCTGGCACGACGCGCAGGTGCTGCCGTACGGCCCGATCAGCCTGCAGCCTTCCACGCGCGTGTTCCACTACGGGGAAGAGATCTTCGAGGGGCTCAAGGCGTACCGGCAGGCGGACGGCTCGGTGGCGGTCTTCCGCCCGGAGGCGAACGCCCGTCGTTTCCAGCGCTCCGCCCGCCGCCTGACGATCCCCGAGCTGCCGGAGGACCTCTTCCTCGAGTCGATCCGCCAGCTCCTCGCCCTCGACCACGCATGGGTGCCCGAGGCGGGCACGGAGTACTCGCTC
The DNA here is from genome assembly GCF_051660745.1 of Segniliparus sp. Classification (NCBI taxonomy): domain Bacteria; kingdom Bacillati; phylum Actinomycetota; class Actinomycetes; order Mycobacteriales; family Segniliparaceae; genus Segniliparus; species Segniliparus sp. The sequence continues at coordinate 50,390 of NZ_JBOFQF010000027.1, forward strand.
TACCTGCGCCCCTTCGTCTTCGCGGACGAGCCCGCGCTTGGGCTGCATTTGGCGAAGTCGTACCGCTACTTGCTGATCGCGTGCCCGGTCGCGCCGTTCTTCAAGGGCGGGGTCGCCCCCGGCAAGGTCTGGGTCACCACCGAGTACACGAGGGCGGCTCCGGGCGGCACCGGCGGCGCGAAATGCGGCGGCAACTACGCGGGCTCGATGATCGGCCAGTCGCAGGCCGTGGCGCACGACTGCGACCAGGTGGTCTTCCTCGACGCGGTGGAGCGCAAGTACTTCGAGGAGGGCGCGGGCATGAACCTCGTCTTCATCTTCGGCTCGGGGGCGCAGGCCAAACTGGTGACGCCCGCGATCAGCGGCACCATTTTGGACGGCATCACGCGGGACTCCATCCTGCAGCTGGCGGTGGACGCGGGCTACGCGGTCGAAGAGCGTCCAGTGAGCTTCCAGGAGGTCAGGGACAAGGCCTTCTCCGGCGAGCTCACCGAGGCGTTCGCCTGCGGCACCGCCGCCGTGGTCAAGCCGATCGGCGAGATCCGCAGCGCAGAGGGCGAGTTCGTCGTCGGCGAGGGCGAGTCCGGCCAGGTCACGATGGCGCTGCGCGACACGCTCACCGGCATCCAGCGCGGCCAGTTCGCGGACGCGCACGGCTGGATGAGCACCCTCTGGTCGCCCAACGCCTGACGACCCGCGCGGTCAGAGCGTCAGGACAGCGCGCGGAGCGCGGTGCGCAGCGCCTGCAGGGCGAGGACCGGCCCGAGGCCGCCGCCCGCCAAATCCAGCGCGAGCGTGGGCGCGAGCCCGAGCCGGGCGAGGCCTTTCTCATGCGCGGGCAGGCTGGTGCGGTGCGCGGCGTGCCACCATGCGCTCGCGCCGGTGGACAGCCGCGCGGCGATGAGCGCGCCCGCTGCGGAGACCTCGCCGTCCAACAGCACCGGGGTGCGGCGCAGGGCGGCCTGCAGGCAGAAGCCCGCCGTCACAGCGATCTCCTTGGCGACGAGGCCGACGAGGCGTTCGGGGTCGCGCGCCGCGCCGTACAGCCGATGGCGCTCGTCGCGCACGGCGGCCACCTCTTCGACCCAGCGGCGCTCCTCGCCGGGCTCTCCCCAGCCGACGGCTGCGACGGGCTCGATGTCGACGATCGCGGCGATGGCCGCCGTCCCCGCAGTGCGCGCCTGCGGCGAATCCGCGAGCAGCAGCAAATCCGTTCCCGAGTCCACCTGCTGGTCGACGGTCTTCCGCCCGAATTCGAAAGCGTCCGCGCCGGTCGCGACCGTGGCCCAGCGGGCCTCGTGCGCATCGTCGGGCAGCGCGGACAGAGACCACTCGGGACCGTGCTCGCCGAGCAGCAGCCGGACCCTTGTCGGCGCGGCGTGCCCGCCCGCACGGCAGGACTCGTACCAGCGAAGCAGCTCGCCGAGCCGCCCTTGCCCTTGCTCGCCGCGCGCCGCGACGGGCAAGGGACTCGGCGCGGGCGGCCATGCCGAGGCGCCGTCGGACGGGTTCAGGCTCACACCTGGTCCTTGTCTTTCGGGGTCGCCCTGGGCTTGGGCACACGCATCCGGCGCATCTGGGTCGCCCTGCTGAAGGCGTACCAGCCGAGTCCGAGGCCCGGCTCGGTGCTGTCGGGGAACTTCAACCGGACCAAGTTGTTCACTTTGCGGCCGAGCCACAGGCCTTCGAGCACCATGGCGGCCAGCAGCACGAGCATCGCGGGGGCGGCGAAGACCTGGAACTTCGCCGGGGCGATGAGCGAGGCTCCGATCATCACGAACGCGACCGGCATGAAGGCCCCCGAGACGCTGCGCCGGGAGTCGATCACGTCGCGCACGTACGCGCGGACGGGGCCTTTGTCCCGAGGCAGCAGGTAGGCCTCCTCGCCCGCCAGCATCCGCTCCCTGGCCTGCGTCTGCCGCTCGCGCCGCGCGGCGCCCTGCGCGCGCCGCTCGTCACGGCTGAGCTTGGGCCCGGCAAGGGCCTTGCGCCGGGCTCTGGCCTCCGCGCCGGTGAGCGGGGCAGGGGGGAGCGGGCCGCGTCGCGCTCCCGCCGCGTCCCGCCGCTTCGGCGTCGGCCGCCCTTTGCCTTGGGTTTTGCCCCCGGCTCCTTCGGGCGTGTTCTCGCCAGGAGCGTCGGCGGCCTGTTCGGGCTGGTTCGGCGCGGAAGGGTTCGATTCGGGAGCGCCGGCTTGGGAGCGGTCGTCCTTGGTGTGTCGGGTCCACGGTAGTTTCACGAGCATCAAGGCTAGACCTTAGCGTTGTCGTCGTGTTCGGAGTATTGTGGGATGACAGAGCACCTGGAGTGAAAGACTTCCGCGACGCACGCGCGGAGAGATAGTGAAGGAGACCGGATGACCGCCGATTTGCAGACTGAGGCGCGCGAGCACGAGGTCGTGCTCACCGACGGCGCTGCCACGAAGGCCAAAGCGCTCCTGGAGCAGGAGGGCCGCGACGACCTGGCGCTCCGTATCTCGGTGCAGCCCGGCGGCTGCGCGGGCCTTCGCTACCAGCTCTTCTTCGACGACCGCACCCTCGACGGCGACCTGGTCTCCGAGTTCGACGGCGTGCGCCTGGTCGTGGACCGGATGAGCGCCCCCTACCTCTCCGGCGCCTCCATCGACTTCGTCGACACCATCCAGAAGCAGGGCTTCACGATCGACAACCCGAACGCGACGGGCTCCTGCGCCTGCGGCGACTCGTTCAACTGACCCGCTGAACGCGCGGACGCGCTGTGCCCCACGGACCTGGTCCGTGGGGCACAGCGCGTTATAGCCCGTCGTCGCCCCGCCGCGGCGGCGTCTTGTTCTGTCTCAGCCCGAGACGTCGGACTGCCAGAAGTGTCTTTCTTTGTCTCATGCCTTGACCTGGGTTTTCCTGCTGTCGCACAGTGATGGGGACCGGTTTCCAATGACGGATATGAGGTGTCAGCCATGAGTTACGTCGACCAATTGTGCGTCCCCCGATGCGATATCGAAGAAGAGCCCCAGCCCGCTATCGGGCACGGGCGGCTCCGCGGCCCGGCGGACGAAGCCGAGCGGTCCGAGCGGGAGAGCGCGACGCCGTGGGCGCTGGGCATGGAGAGGTTCGGCAGCGTCACCGCGACGGGGGCCGCGTGGTGAACGAGGGCGACGCGTTCGGCCGGGCGACCCGCTGCGCCGAAACGGCCAGTGACGAGATTTTGACCGGCTAAATCCGCACCGGGTAGTGCGGCTCGGGGATGGCAGGCACGATGCGCTTCTCCACGAACACCGCGTGCCACAGGACGAACAGCAGCACCGTCCAGATCTTGCGGGAGTGGTCGCCCTCGCCCGCCTGGTGGCGGTCGAGGAGGCTCGTCGCGAAGCCGAGGTCCACCAGATGGCCCGCCTGCGAGGCTTCGAGCTGCTCGCGGGTGAACTCCGCGAGCTGCCCGCCCTTGAGCCATACCCGGACGGGGACGGGGAAGCCGAGTTTCGGCCGGTCCAGCACATGCGCGGGCACGACCGTCGCGAGCGCCTGACGCAACGCGAACTTCGTCGTCCCGGCGTGGATCTTGTCCTGCCTGCGCAACTGCTTGGCGATGGAGAAGATCTCCGGGTCGAGGAACGGCACCCGGAGCTCGAGCGAGTTCGCCATGGTCATCTTGTCCGCCTTGACCAGGATGTCGCCGCGCAACCAGGTGAAAAGGTCGAGATGCTGCATCCGGGCCACCGGGTCCCAGCCCTCGGACTCCGCGTAGACCGGCGCGGTGACATCGGTGTGCCCCCATTCTGCTCCCCGCCACGGGGCGAGGGACCGCAACTCCTCGTCGGCGAAGTTGCGGGCGTTGCCGTAGTAGCGCTCCTCCAACGTCATCGAGCCGCGCCAGAGCAGGCCCTTGCCCCGGACCCCGTCGGGGATCTTGGTCGAGAGCCTGCGGATCCCATGGCGCACCGGGGCGGGCAGGCCCGTGAGCGGGCGGAGGGACAACGGCTCGCGGTAGATGGTGTAGCCGCCGAACAGCTCGTCCGCGCCTTCCCCGGACAGCACGACCTTGACGTGCTTGCGGGCCTCTTTCGCGACGAAGTACAGCGGCACGAGGGCGGGGTCGGCCACCGGGTCGTCGAGGTACCAGACGATTTCCGGCAGCGCGGCGACGAACTCGTCCTCGTCGACGACTTTCACGATGTGCTTCGCGCCGATGGCTTGCGCCGACTCGGCGGCCACGTCGATCTCCGAGTACCCCTCGCGGGCGAAGCCTGTGGTGAAGGTCATCAAGTTCGGGTTGTGGCGCATCGCGAGCGCGGCCACGGCGGTCGAGTCGATGCCGCCGGAGAGGAACGAGCCGACGGTGATGTCCGGGTCGGAGACCATGTGGGCGGCGACCGAGTCCTCCAGCGCCGCCAAGATCCGCGCGACGGGGTCTTTACGGGTCGGCTGGCCGAGATCGGGGCGGAAGTGCCTGCCGAACTGCGGCTCCGCGCCAGGGCGCAAGACCGCGTAGGTCCCCGACTCAAGCCTGCGGACCTCGCGGTGCAGGCTCTCCGGCTCCGGGACGTACTGCAGGGCGAGGTAATGGGCGAGCGCCCTGCGATCGAGCTCTTCGCCGAAGCCCGCGGCCTGCGCGAGGGCGACCACGCTCTTCTTCTCGCTGCCGAACACGAAGGCCTCGGACCCCTCCGCGTAGAAGAGGGGCTTGATGCCGAAGGGGTCGCGGGCGAGGACCAGCTCGCGCTCGACGGTGTCCCAGATCGCGAAGGCGAACATCCCGCGCAGCTCGCGAAGCGCGCCTGCGCCCCAGTGGTGCCATGCCGCGACGATCGCCTCGCCGTCGCCCTCGGTCGCGAACACCGCGCCGTGCTCGGCGGCGAGCCGCTCGCGCAACTGGCGGTAGTTGTAGATCTCGCCGTTGAAGGTGAGCGCGTAGCGGTCGGGCGACTCCGGCGGGCCCCAGCGCAGCGGTTGGTGCGCGTGGTCGACGTCGATGAAGGCGAGGCGGTTGAACCCGAAGACGACATCGTCGTCGTGCCAGATCCCGCCCTCCTCGTCCGGCCCCCGGTGGCGCATCAGATGGGCGGCCGAGAGGATGTCGCCGGTGAGCGCGCCCGCAGAACGCCTGCAGGAGAGCGCTCCCAAAAGTCCACACACGAGGGCGGTCACGCTCCTTCTAGATTTCGTTCGGCAGATAGGACCTGTGCAGTCTACGGACTCGACCCTGACTTCTGAACTCGGACACGCATGGTCTACGCTGCGTAGTAGACAGTTCCCCGTCGTGAAGAGCGCTCAGACCCCAAGTCGGAGAGAAAGGTAGAGAGTTCGTGCGCAAACTCCGCCCTACGCTGGACTTTCGTCGTCTGCGTTGGCCGGCCGTCCTTGGCTTGGCCGCCTTCAGCCTCTCCGGCTGCTCGGTGTATGACGACTTCCGCTTCGGCTGGCCGCAAGGAGTCACCCCGCAAGCGACTGCCATGGGCGACTTCTGGGTGTGGTCCTGCGTCGCGGCGCTCGCCGTCGGCGTCGTGGTCTGGGCGGCGATGTTCTGGACCATGTACTTCGACCGCAAGTCCCGTCTGAAAGAGGGCTCTCCCGAGTTCCCCCGCCAGACCGGGTACAACGCGGTGCTGGAGATGATCTGCACGGTCCTCCCGACGATCATCGTGGCGGGCCTCTTCTACTACACGGTGGTCACGCAGAACTTCGTCGAGAAGAAGGTCTCGAACCCGAACGTCGTCGTCGACGTCACCGCGTTCCGGTGGAACTGGAAGTTCGGCTACAACAAGGTCGAGAAAGTCGGATCGGTCGCCGACTACGACGGCCACCTCGAGAACACCGTCAACGGCAAGCCTTACCGCGAGGGCGAAGGCGAAGAGGGCGAAGGCAAGCGTTGGCCGCTGCCGGTGAACAACCGCAGCGCGGACGACATCAGCTACCTCGCGTTCAACAAGATCGAGACTGTCGGCACCGACAACGAGATCCCCGTCCTGGTGCTCCCGACCGACAAGATCGTCGAGTTCCGCCTCGCCTCCCGCGACGTCGTCCACTCGTTCTGGGTGATCGACTTCCTGTTCAAGCGCGACGTGTTCCCCAACCCCAAGGAGAACCAGACCGACAACGTCTTCCAGATCACGAAGATCGAGCACGAGGGCGCCTTCGTCGGACGTTGCGCGGAGCTCTGCGGCACGTACCACTCGATGATGAACTTCGAGGTCCGCGCGGTGGCTCCGGAGAAGTTCGCGAAGTACCTCGAAGCCCGCAAGGCGGGGAAGAGCAACGCGGACGCGCTCGCGTCGATCGGCGAGCAGCCGCTCGCGACGACGACGCATCCGGACCCGGTGCGGGTCGCGGAGCGTCCCAACAGCAGCCAGGCGCAATGAGCGCGGCAGGCACAGCGCGAAGGGAGATGACGCGATGAAAGTCGAAGCGCGGTTATTCGAGATCCTCACGGGGTTCTTCTTCCTCATGGCCGTCATCTACGGCATCTTCACGGCGTACAGCCGGGCTGGCATGGAGTGGGTCGGCGTCACCGCCATCACGCTGACCGGCGGGCTCACCCTGATCACCGGCACGTTCCTGCGGTTCGTCGCCCGGCGCATCGAGCTGCGTCCCGAGGACCGGCTGGACGCCGAGGTCGCCGAGGGCGCTGGCGAGCTGGGCTTCTTCAGTCCCGGAAGCTGGTGGCCCATCCTGATCGCGGGCAGCGCCGCCATCGTCGCCGTGGCCCTCGCCATGGACCTGTTCTGGCTGCTGGCCGCTGGAGCCGTGTGCATCCTCGCCACGGTCGCCGGTTTGGTGTTCGAGTACCACCGGGGCGCCGAAAAGCACTGAGCTTTCTGTCAGGGCCGCCCGAGACTGTTCGCAGTCTCGGGCGGTTTCTGCGTTTGACCCCTGTGGTGTGTGCCAAGGGCCTCGACTGGCGAGCTCTGCGGCCCTGAGCCGAGTTGGGACCAGACCCCCGCTGGGGCTGCCGCCGACTGGGGGCTCTGCGCGAATATGAGATGCGGTTGGCGGTGCGTCTCAGGCGGGGGGAGTCGGTGGTCCAGGCGGGTCGAGGAGGATGTCGTGGCGGTGGGCGGCGTAGAACCGGGATTGCCTGTGCATGATGACATCCATCGGGGTGTCACGGCTGACGCCGTAGACCGTTCCGGGGAAGTCGAGCTCGCGCTGGATGGCCCAGATCTCGTCATGACGGTCTGGTGGGAACATGTGTGCCGGGTCGCCGACGGCGACCCAGCCTATCGGCACCATGGAGTCGGCAGGCAGGCGCGTTCGGACATGCACGACCGCGTTGATCCGCACTTCAGCTCGTGCTCCGATTCGGCTCCCAGGGAACAGCGAAGCTCCGGTGGCGATGAAACTGCCGTCCTCGACGGTCGTGCCGTTGAGGTGGGTGTGCGGCCCGATCATCACGTGGTTCCCGATGGTCGATGCCCAACGCTCGCGGGACCGGATCAGCGCTTGCTCCATGACGACCGTTTCGACGCCGATAGTGACACGGCCGTCCTCGGCAGTCAGGACGGCGCCGTGGAGCACCTGCGCCCCCTCGGCTATGACCACGTCCCCGACGAGCACAGCGGTAGCGGCCACGTAGGCGCTCTCATGGACCTTGGGGCGTTTCCCGCGGTGTTCAACAATCATGATGCGGCCTCCCAACCGGAGTGATCGAGCGGATGTCGCGGGCACGGGCTGCTCTCGCGAAAGCAGGCATAGAAGATGCGAGCCCGCCTCTGTTCTCGTCGTGTTTCGGACACTACCACGGCAGGGCCTGGGAAACAGCGGGGGAGGGGAGGGCTTGTGCCGCCAAACGGAAGGGGCCCCGGTCGAATTCGACCGGGGCC
>NZ_JBOFQF010000028.1:0-510789 GCF_051660745.1 Segniliparus sp.
AGCGTTGTTTATGCGCCCGCTCCCGCCGCCGCTTGCACTATTCGGGGTCCAGTCGCAGGTACTGGGCCTCCATGAGGTGCTCGATCTTGCGGGCCGTGTGCGTCCGCCAGCGCGGGGCCTGGACCGCCAGCCACGCGTCCAACTCCTCGCGACTGCCTGTGGGCGCGAGGCCGAGCGTGTTCCCCACGTAGCGGGCCGTCTTTGCGGTGACCTCGCCGGCTGCGAGTTTCGCGCCGAGACGCGGGTAATTCGTCGTCATGTCCTCCGCGAACGAGAGCATGGCCTCCGCCCCGCGCGAGGAGACCCCGAGCGCCGGGCCCAACTCCAACAACACCGCCTCACGAGTCGCGAAAGAGAAAATCCCCTTCCCCACGGCCTTCTCCTCCACGATCTGGCGTTGCGCCACCTCTTCGGCGATCCTCGCCACCAGCACGGCTTTGCGGGAGAGCAGCACCGCCTCTTCGCGCTCCACTTCTGCGAGCGCGGCGAGCAAATCTCTCACCGCCGAACCGGTTCCCGCCGTGTCATCCATACGTTCGATTCTACCCGAAAACGCCAGGCAGAACAAGGAAAACTCACACGCTTGTGTGCCTACTTATGGCAACCTTGCGCAACGCTTTTCACTGACGTATGAAATCAGCGCGACGCGGGCGAGCAGCTTGTCTTAGCGCTCGGCGGGCTCGTGGCGCACGGCGGCCACTAGCAATCCCTCCCCGAAGGGGACGAGAATATGCAGGAGGCGCTCGTCTTCGGCGATGGCCCGTGCGGCTTCTCGGCCTGCGACAGCGGCCCGGTCGTGGCGATCCGGGTCAAGGACCGCGCCCGCGTGCAGCGCCGCGTGCACGGCGAGGACGCCGCCCGGACGCAGGAGTCGCACCGCTTCGGCGATCAGATGCGGCTGCTCGGTCGGCTCCGCGTCGATATGCACGAGGTCGTAGGCGCCGTCCGCGAGCCTCGGCAGCACTTCCTGGGCCTTGCCGGTGATCAGCCGAGTCCGACCGGCGGGGATATGCGCGGCGGCGAAAGCGGTTTTCGCGACCTTGTGGCAGGCCGGGTCGGCGTCGATGGTGGTGAGCACGCCGTCCGGGCGCATGCCGCGCAGGAGCCAGAGCCCGCTCACGCCGACACCGGTGCCGACCTCGACGACAGCTTTCGCCGAGGCAGACGCGGCGAGAAGGGCGAGCACCGCGCCCACCGACGGTTCGACGCTCGGCACGGCGAGCTCTGCCGAGGCGAGTCGTGCCTGACGGGTCGGCTCGTCTTCGGCTGCGGTTGAGGCCGCGTAAGCGAGGAGCTTTTCGGCGGCCGGAGGCTCAACTGGAGACATTGGACTCACCCTAGCAGGCTGTTCGGCCCCGCCGGGGGCTTCGTCCCCGGCGATTGGGCGAGGAAGCTCCCCCTCGCGGGCCGGGAGCGCTTCCTGCAGTCGTGCGGCGAAACCGGTTCTTTTCGTCGAAGCCTTGGCTTGTTGTTCGGGCTTCGGTCTGTCTGAGCTCACCAAATGGAGACTAGTTGATCACTGGTGTGCGCCTCGGCCGCGCCTGGCTTGCACGAGAACGCGGCGGCGAAGGCCGGGACGTTCGCGACCGTCCCGTTCACCCGGTACTGGTTCGGCGAGTGCGGATCGGAGGCGAGCAGCCGGATCTGCGTCTTCTCCTCGATCTTCTCCCGCCAAATCACCGCGAAGCTCAGGAAGAAGAGCTGCTGCGGGGTGACGCCCGCGTGCGGGCGCATGACCTCTGTCTTCTGGTCGACCAGCTTTTGCAGCGCGTCCGAGGACGAGAGCAGGCCGCCGAGGTCCGCGATGTTCTCGCCGAGGGTCAGCTCGCCGTTGACGTGCAGGTCCGGCTGGTCGGGGAAGGGGTGGTATCCGTTGAACTGGTCCACGAGCTTTTGCGTGCGCGTCTTGAACTGCGCCGCGTCCTGCGGGGTCCACCAGTCGGTCAGGTTGCCATCGCCGTCGTACTGCCTGCCCTGGTCGTCGAAGGCGTGCGTGGTCTCATGCCCGATCACCGCCCCGATGGCGCCGTAATTGGCGGCGAGGTCGCGGTCCGGGTCGTAGAACGGCGCCTGGAGGATCGCGGCGGGGAAGTTGATCGTGTTGTACTCGGGGCTGTAGAACGCGTTCACCACCTGCGGGTTGGTGATCCATTCCTGCTTGTCGGTCGGCTTGCCGAGCTTGGAGAGCTCGTATGCGCGGTTGAAGTCCCTCGCGGCCTGCAGGTTCTCGTAGTACTTCCCGTCTTCGACGGCCAGGCCGTCCCAGCTGCGCCATGTGTCGGGGTAGGCGACCCGCAAGCCGATCTTGCCCCACTTGTCGAGGGCCTTCTGCTTGGTCTCCGGGGTCATCCAGTCGACCTTCTCGATCCTGGCCTTCACGGCTTCGAGGATGTTCTTGATGAGCTCGGTCGCCTTGCTCTTCGTCTCGGGGGAGACGTACTTCTCCACGTAGAGCTTGCCGAGCGCGTTGCCCATGGACTTGTCCACGTTGCTGACGGCCCGCTGCCAGCGCGGCTTTTGCTCCTTCTGGCCGCTGACCGCCTGCATGTACTGGAAAACGTTGTCCACAAAGGCCTTGGACAGGGCGGGGGAGGACTCGTAGGCGAGGTGGAAGGCCAAGTACGCCTTCCACTGGTCGACGGGGATCGCGGCGAGGAGCGTGTCGACGGTGGTGAAGACCCGCTCGGGCGCCAGGTTCAAGGTCTGCGGCGCGGCGATTTTCGCGGCGGCGAAGACGTCCTCCCATTTGATGTGCGGGGTGGTCTTGTCCGCGTCCGCGAGCGAGACGATCTTGTAGGTCGCGTTGGGGTCGCGCTCCTCGACCGGCGAGAGCTCTGCGGCGGCGATCTTCGTCTCGATGTCGATCACCTGGTCGGCTTGGGCTTTCGCCTGGTCGTCGGGGACTCCGACGAGCTTGAGGGTGCGCTCGGCGAGCGCGTGGTAGGCCTCGCGCTGGTCGGCGTAGTGCGGGTCGGTGTAGAAGTCTTTGGTCGGGAGGCCGGTGCCGCCCGCGGCGGCGGCGACGATCTGGGAGTCGGTGTGCTTCGGGTCTGCCTGGGCGTCGAAACCGAGCAGCGGCGAACGGCCTTGCGCCGCCGTCTCGACGACGTAGCGCAGGAGCGCGGGAGTGTCGGCGATCGCCGCGATCTTGGCGAGCTCCGGTTTGATCGGGTCGAAGCCGCGCTGCTCGATCGCCGCCTCGTCGTTGGCGGCGCGGTAGAGGACGCCGAGCTTGTCGCGGTCGGACAACCCTCCGGCGCTGGACGGCTTCCCGTCCTTCGCGGCGGCTTCGAGGATGTCGTGCAGGTTGTCGCGGACTTTGTTGCTCAGGGTGTTGAACGCTCCGATCGCGACCTCGCTCGGCGGGATCTGCAGCTTGTCCTCGGCGAATTTGTTCACATGCGCGTTGAAGTCGTCGCATGCCGCTGCCGCGTCGTCGAGCTGGCCGATGTCGGCGAAAGAGTCGTGCCAGACAGGGGCGGCGCTGGAGCTGGGCCCTGCGGCCTTGTCGAGTCCTGTGGTCTGGCAGGCGGTGAGCGCGAGGGAGAGCGAGCCGACCGTGATGAGGAGCGCGGGCTTCAGGCGCGAATGGGGACGCATGACTGTGCAGCCTAGCAAGCCCGGAGAGATCGAGTCCGGAAAAAACCTTGGCTTGGCCGGCTGCGGCTGGTATTCTCAGGAACGCCTCAGGTTTACCACACGATCGTCATACCCGGACCTGACAAGGTGATCGTCATGGCACGCAGAAAAGACACCGTCCAAGACGCTGACGACGAAGTCAGCGGCAAGGCCGTCTTGCTCTCTGAGACTGGGCTCGAAACCGACAACGGGCTCGAAGGAGACGAAGAGCTCGAAGGCACCGCGCGGTTCGACGTGACCGGCCAAGCTTCGGACATGCCGAGCTGGGACGAGCTCGTGCGCGAGCACGGCGCGCGAGTCTACCGGATCGCCTACCGCCTCACCGGCAACCAGCAAGACGCGGAAGACCTGACCCAGGAGACCTTCATCCGCGTGTTCCGCTCGCTGCACACCTACCGGCCTGGCGTGTTCGAGGGGTGGCTGCACAGAATCACCACGAACCTCTTCCTCGACCAAGCCCGGCGCAAGACGAAGATCCGCATGGAGGCGCTGCCCGAGGACTACGACCGGGTGCCTTCCGGCGCCCCGAGCCCGGAGGACGTCGTCGCGGACGCGGACCTCGACCCGGCGCTGCAGGCGGCGCTCGACAACCTGCCCCCGGAGTTCCGGGCGGTGGTGGTGCTCTGCGACATCGAAGGGCTTTCGTACGAAGAAGTCGGGGCTTCGCTCGGCGTGAAGCTCGGGACAGTGCGCTCTCGGCTGCACCGGGCCCGGCAGTCCATCCGCGACAGCATTCTCGCCGGCAGGGAGCGTGAGGCGCGGGGCGACATGGCGCGTGAGCTCGCCCTCGCCAGCCGATGAAGCCGAATGTCGCTATACTGCGAGTATTGGTAGATATCCGCAGGACGCACGGGCTGCGGTACGAAACGTGAGAGAGAGGGCCTGGTCCTATGATCATCCCCCGCAACCTCGAGGGTGAATCGACGCAGTGGTCCCGAGGGGCGGAAGTGATCCTGGGAACCCTGGGAGCCGAATCCGCGCCGAAAGCCTTCTGGTCGGTCGACCACGTGGCGTTCGAGGCTGTCGCCGCGTATGCGGACGGCAACCTGGGGGAGAAGGCGGCCGTCCGAGCCCGCGAGCACTTCCGTGCCTGCTCGGAGTGCTGCGATCAACTGCAGGCGCAACTGCAGGCGCGGGCCGCGCTGCGGCAGTCGAGTTGCGTGCAGGTTCCGGCCGATCTGCTCGGGGCGCTCCGCGCCATTCCCACGAAGTCGGCCATCCCGACGCACGCGTTCCCGACGCATGAAGCGCAGCGTGGCTCAAGGTCGGGTCGCCCAGGATCGGCTCGATGACCTCGACAAGCACAGACCAGTCCCTGGAAGACGGACGCCCGCAATACATCCCGAAACTGCCAGAGCGCCCAGCCGTCGACACGGTCAGCGCCCAGTTCTTCGGCAGGCCCGCAGGCGTCGACGGCTCGTTCCTGCCGGATTCGGCCAATGGCGCGTCCGGTGAGCGCGGGTACACGCTCGCGCCGCCCGACCCGGTCCTGAGGGAGGCGTTCTCCCGGCCCGAGGGCGCGCCCGAGTCGCTGCAACGCGATCCGCACGCGCCGGACGTTGAGCAACGGCAGGAGGATCCCCGCCAGGACGACCCGTGGCGCGATCCCGCCGCCGTGGTCCGGCTCGGCGAAGCCGCGTACCCGGCTCCCGCGCCGGAGGGGCCGACTGCCGGACACCGGCTCGGGGCTCGCGAAGTCCTCTTCGGCGACAAAGTCAGCCCGGTCGCCTTGGGCGCGCTCGGCCTTGTCGCCCTGCTGGTCGGGGCCGTCGGCGGTTTGATCGGCGCCCTCGCGGGCAAGACGCACGAGTACCTCGTCGACGACAGCCACCCGGACATCAAGCTCGCGGGCTCCCCGCCGGTGCCGAACGCCGATGCGGTGCAGAAGGTCGCCGCGGCGGTCGCCCCGGCGGTGGTGACCATCGAGTCGGTGTACACCCAGGGGAGCGACAAGGTGAAAGAGACCGGCTCCGGGGCGATCATCACCAAAGACGGCTACATCGTCACGAACAACCACGTGGTGGAGAGCGCGGCGGTCGCGGAGAACAACGCCACCCTCGAGGTCGTCTTCTCGGACGCGCGGCGCATCCCCGCGAAGATCGTTGGCCGGGACCCCAAGAGCGACCTCGCCGTGGTGAAGGTCGAGGCGACGATCGACAAGACGCTTGAATTCGTCGACCCCAAAGACGTGCATATCGGCGAAGAGGTGGTGGCGTTCGGCGCCCCCTACGGCCTTGCGAAGACCGTGACCAGCGGGATCGTGAGCGCCCTGCACCGGGCGATCGTCATGCCCTCGAAGGACAGCCCGGACGACGCGAGCGCGTCCTCGGTGATCGACGCGGTGCAGACCGACGCCGCGATCAACCACGGCAACTCCGGCGGCCCGTTGGTCGACCTCAACGGCAAGATCGTCGGCATCAACACGATGATCTTCTCGCCGAACGACAACGGCAGCATCGGCCTTGGCTTCGCGATCCCGTCGAACGACGCGAAGGACGAGATGAACCACTTGATCCACGAGGGTTTTGTGGAGCACCCCGTCATCGGACTCTCGGCCCGTCCAGTGGTGAACCAGCAAGGCAGCGGGGTCTCGGTGTCCGACGTGAAGCCGGGCGGCCCCGCAGATCACGCCGGGATCAAGCCGAACGACGTCATCGTGCAAATCGGCGACCGTCCGGTGACGAGTTTGGACGAGTTCCTCGTCGGCGTGCGCAAGATGCCGCTCGGCAAGGCGACCACGGTCAAAGTGCTCAGGGGCGAGGGGCAGAACAAACCGGTCGAATTGCAAGTCACCCCCGACTCGGACAAGCAGAAGTGAGTTCACGATGTTCGGCTCTATAGGTTGGGGAGAGATCTTCATCCTGTTGATCGCGGGCCTGGTGATCCTCGGCCCGGAGCGGTTGCCCGGGGCCATCGGCTGGGCGACCAAGTCCCTGCGCCAGGTCCGTTCGTTCGCCCAGGACGCCTCCGGGCAGCTCCGCGAGCAACTCGGCCCGGAGCTCTCCGAGCTGCAGGAGCCGATGCAACAGCTGAGCCAGTTGCGCAGGACGACGCCGTCGGCGTTCATCTCCAAGCATCTGCTCGACGGCGAGTCCCCGGACAGCTTGTTCAACCCGCTCGCCCCGAACCAGCCGGGCCAATCGACTGCTCCGAAACCCGCCGCGCCGCAACCGGCCCCCTCGCCTGCCCGCCATGAGGAACGCTCCGGCCCGCCGGTCTTCGACACGGACGCCACATAAGATAGCCGTATGGCTCACGACCAGGTCCGGCTCGTGCCCCTCCCCGGCAAAGGACCGGAGGATGTGGCGATCGGTCCGGACGGCACGGTGTACACCGGTCTCGCGGACGGACGGATCGTCGCGTTGCCGCCAGACTCGCCGCCGCGTGTCGTGGCGCGGATCGAGGGCGACCGGCCGTACGGGGTGGAGATGCACGGCGACGGCGAGCTCGTGGTCTGCGCGGCCTCGGCGGGAGCGCTCGTGGTCGACATCCGAGCGGGCACGGCCACGTCGCTCGTGTCCGCCTTCGCGGGCAGGCGTTTCCTGACGTGCAACAACTCTGCGGTCGCTTCGGACGGGACGGTTTATTTCAGCGAGTCGTCCCAAGTGCACGCCATGGCCCGGTACCTGGTGGACCTTGTGCAGTCGACGCGGACCGGCCGTCTCTTCCGCAAGGCTCCGGGCAGCGGGGCAGAGCTTTTGTGCGAGGGGATCGACTTCGCGAACGGCGTGGCGCTCGCCCCGGACGAGCGGAGCGTTTTTGTGGCCGAGACGGCGACCGGCCGAGTGCGGCGTGTGTGGCTCGAAGGCCCCGAGCAGGGCAAGAACGACGTGTTCGCGGACGGACTGCCCGGCTACCCGGACAATCTGGCGAGCGCTGCCGACGGAGGGCTGTGGGTCGCTGTGCCAAGCAAGCGGGACCCGTTGCTCGAAGCTCTGCGCGCCGCCCCCAAGCCTGCGCAGTCCCTGATCAAGATTCTTCCGCCGAAAGCGGGGGAGCTGCTCGCCAAAGGCGAGACCGTCGCGGTCAAGCTGGACGGCACAGGCAACGTCGTCCGAGAGGCGCGGATCAAGCAGCGGGGGTTTCAAACCCTGACCGGGATGCGCGAACACGGGGGCGAGCTGTGGTGCGGTTCCCTCTACTCGCCCGCGCTGGCCGTCGTGCCGCTCTGAACCACGTCCGTGGGGGACTTGCGCAGCATCCCGGCGACAGCCAGCCCGAGCAGCAGCACGCCGACCCCGCATGCGACCCACAACCCGTGGACGAACGCGATGCGGGCAGGCCCTGCGAGGCCTGCCGCGAGGGCGTTGGCGAGCGTCTCCTTCGCTTCGTCCACCATTTTCGGGTCGAAGCCGGAGGGCACCTCGAACTGGAATTGGTAGACCGCGTTGACGATACTGCCGAACACGGCGACGCCCATCGCCACGCCGAGCTCGATCGCGGTCTCGGAAATCGCCGCCGCGGCCCCTGCGCGCTGGGGCGGGGCCGCGTCGAGCACGATCGCGCTGATGACGGTCATCGCGGAGCCGAAGCCGAAACCGACCGCCACGCCGCTCGCCGCGACCACATACGCCCCGTGCTCGACGGTGAGCCCGAATATCGCCATGACGCCGATCGCGGTGAGGACCAGTCCCATAACGATCAAAGCGCGCTCCGACACGCGTCTCATCGCGGCGGCGGCGACGAAGCCGGAGATCACTGAGGCCACCGCGCCCGGCAACAGGTACAGGCTCGCGCGACTCACCGGGATGTCGAGCACCAGCTGCAAATACTGCGGGATGAGGAACTGCGTTCCGACCAAGACGGAGACCACGACCATGCTCGCGGCGACGGCAGAGGAGAACCGGGGGTTGTGGAACAGCCGCAGATCCAAGAGCGGCTCCGCGAGCTCTTGCTGTCTGCGCACGAACACCCACACCATCAGCCCGCCGAAGGCGATGGCGGCCCCGGCTGCGAGGTTCGGCCCGTGTTTGGCGACCTCTTTCACCCCGTACACCACGGGCACGATGGCGAGGAGGGACAAGACGACGCTGGCGGGGTCGATCCGCCCGGGGTCGGGATTTCGGGACTCGTCGACGAGCAACGGCACGCACACCAGGGCGACGAGCACGACCGGCACGTTGATCAAGAACACCGAGCCCCACCAGAAATGGTCGAGCAACCAGCCGCCGACCACCGGGCCGAGGCCCGACCCCGCGCTGAACGCCGTGCTCCAGACCGCGACCGCGAACACCCGCTGCCGCTCGTCGAGAAACATCGTGCGCAGGAGGGACATCGTGGACGGCATGAGGGTGGCCCCCGCCAAGCCGAGCAACGCCCTCCCCGCGATGAGCACATGCGCGTCCGGCGCGTACGCGCACATGATGGAGGCTGCCCCGAAGCCCGCCATGCCGATCATGAGCAGTTTGCGCCGTCCGATGTGGTCGCCGACGTTGCCCATGGCCACCAGCAGGCTCGCGAGCACGAACCCGTACGAGTCCACGATCCATAGCGTCTGGGTGGCGGACGGGCGCAATTGGGCGTCGAGGCTGGGCAGCGCGAAGCCGAGCACGGTGCCGTCGACGGCGATCAGGAGCGCGGGCAGCATGAGCACGGCCAGGCCGACCCATTCCCGCGTGCCGGCCCTGGTGCGGACCTGGTCCGACATCACATCAATGCCGCACCGGCTCGACGGTGAGCGACATGCCGACGAGGCCCCGTGGTTTGATCGCGAGCCGGGAAGCCACCTCGCGCAACGCGACGGCGGCCGGGTTCTCCGGGTCGCTCACGACCAGCGGCGCGCCCTCGTCGGCCGAGACGCGCAGCCCCGCGTCGAGCGGGATGCTGCCGAGGAGCGCCACTTTGCTGCCGGTCACCGCGGACAGCCGGTTCGCGACCTGCTCTCCGCCGCCTTCGCCGAAGACTCCGCCCGACATGTTCTCGATGACTCCGGCGATGGACTGCCGGGTCTGCACCGCGATCGCGCCCGCGCGCTCGGCGACAACGGCCGCAGTGTGCTGCGGGGTCGTGACGACGAGCAGCTCCGCGTTCGGGATCAGCTGGGCGAGCGAGATCGCGACATCTCCTGTGCCGGGCGGCAAGTCGAGGAGCAGCACGTCGAGGTCTCCCCAGTACACGTCGGCGAGGAACTGCTGCAACGCCCGGTGCAGCATCGGGCCGCGCCAGACGACGGGCGTGTTGTCCTTGGTGAACTGCGCGACCGAGATGAACCGGACGTTGTGCGCGGATGGCGGCATGATCATGCTCTCCACCTGGGTGGGGCGCGCGTCGGAGCCCAAGAGGCCTGGCACGGAGTGCCCGTAGATGTCCGCGTCGAGCACGCCGACGGACAAGCCGCGCGAGGCCAGCGCGACGGCGAGGTTCACCGTCACGGTGGATTTCCCGACGCCGCCCTTGCCGCTCGCCACCGCGTACACCTTAGTGAGCGATTTCGGCTGCGCGAAGGGGATGACCGGGTCTTTCGCGTCGCCGCGCAGCGATTTGCGCAACGCGGTGCGCTGCTCGTCGTTCATCACGTCCAGCTCGACCTGCACGTCGCGCACGCCGGGCACGTCGAGCACCGCGCTGCGGACTCGCTTGGCGATCTCGTCCTTGAGCGGGCATGCCTTGGTGGTGAGGTAGACGGCGATCCTCGCGACGTCGTCGGCCCCGATCTCGGCAGATTTCACCATGCCGAGCTCGGTGATGGGCTTGCGGATCTCCGGGTCGATCACGCGCGCAAGCGCCGCGAGAATCTGTTCCTGTCGCACATCGGTTGTCGAACTCACCTGTCCATGGTACCCGCAGGCTTTTCGGGTATTTTCCATTCCCCGGCCTCGGTGTAACGTGCTTCACATGTCCAGCACTCGCCGCAAAGCCGCGCTTCTCGCAGCTCTTTCGCTCTCGTGCCTGCCTGCCCGGGCGGCGCTCGCGGACCCGTCCGGCCCCGTCCAGTTCCACAAGTACGTCGCGCTCGGGGACTCCTTCGCCGCAGCCCCGTTCCAAGACCCGGTGGACGGCTCCTCGGGGAGCTGCGACCGATCGCTCGGCAACTACCCGTCGCGAGTGGCGGACAGCCTCGGCCTTGAGCGAGACTCCGGGTTCGTCGACGTGACGTGCAGCGGCGCCACTTCCTACGGGCTCACCGCAGACGAAGGCCCGCAGGTGATCATCGGCGGCCACGGCGCGATGGTCAATGCGATCGACTCGGACGTCGACTTGGTGACGGTCACGATCGGCGCGGTCAACGACGGCCTCGCGCAGACGCTCTTCCTCGACTGCAACATCGGCGGCGGCGGATGCGAGCAGAAGGTGGAGGCGAAGCCGCAGCTGGGGGACATGGGCGGATTCTTCCCAAGGGTCAAGGACACCGTGGCCGACGCATTGCGCCAGATCCGCCAGATCGCGGCTAAAGCCACGGTCTTGGTCGTGAGCTACATCAGGGTGGGCTCGGACTGGTGTCCGGCGTGGGGCTCGTACAACGCGCAGGACGCCGCGTACATCGACGGGCTCCAAGCCCGGCTGAACGACGCGCTCAAGGCGGCGGCGGCCGAGGGCGGGGCGCGATTCGTGGACGTCAACGCCGCGTCGGGCGGCCACGGAGTCTGCTCGGGCGACCCGTGGGTCGCGGGCGGCGGGCCCCTTCTCGGCGGCGACATCGCGATTCACCCCTTGCCCGAAGGCCAAGCGGCTTCGGCGAGGGCCGTGCTCGCGGCGCTCGGGCGCTGAGGTTGTCGTCTCTGGCGATGTTTGTCAGGTAGCCTGCTTTGCTATGCCCCCCTCATTGCGCAAAGTCGCGCTGCTCGCAGCCTTGCCCCTGTTCTGTCTTCCCGCCCAGGCCGCCCTCGCGGACCAGTCGGGCCAGCGGGCTTCGTTCCACAAGTACGTCGCGCTCGGCGACTCGTACGCAGCCGCTCCCGGCGTGGGCCCGACAGACGGCGCGTCGGGGGGATGCTCGCGGTCGCTGCGCAACTACCCCTCGCAGGTGGCCGACGCGCTCGGCCTTGAGCGCGGGGAGTCGTTCCTCGACGTGAGCTGCAGCGGCGCGAGCTCGTACGGGATCGCGGGCGGGGAGTCCGGCCCCCTCGGGGACGCGCGTTCGGCGCAGTTCGATGCGGTCACCCCGGACACCGACCTCGTGACGCTCACCGTTGGCGCGAACAACGACGGCCTCGCGGAGGCCGTGTTCTTCGAATGCAACATCGGCGGCGGCGGATGCGAGCAGAAGGTGGAGGCGAAGCCGCAGCTCGGCGACATGAGCGACTTCTTCGCGCGAGTCCAGGGCTCGGTCACCGACGTGCTGCGCCAGGTCCACGCGGTCGCTCCGAAAGCAACCGTGGTGGTGGTGAGCTACATCAGGGTCGGCACGGCGTGGTGCCCGGCGTGGGGCTCGTACAACGCGCAGGACGCCGCATACATCGACGGGGTCCAAGCGGGGCTGAACGGCGCGTTGCGGAACGCGGCCGCCGCGACCGGGTCGAAATTCGCCGACGCCGCAGCCGCCTCGGCGGGCCACGGCGTGTGCTCCGACAACCCCTGGATCACCGGCGGCGGCGCGCTCATCGGCGACAACATCGCCTTGCATCCCCAGTCTGCGGGCGAGGACGGCATGGCGCGAGCGGTGCTCTCCGCGATCGGGCGCTGACCCCGGATAGTCTGGAGCCATGAGCCGAGCCGTCCGAGTCCTCCTCGCGGCGGTCTTGGCCGTCGGGCTCGTCGCCTCGTGCGCGCGGCAGGCGGGCCCGCTCGTCTTGTGGCTGTACGCCTCGGGCAACGAGGGGGAGCAGTACACGCGGGCGGCGAAGGACTGCTCGACGGCGCAGTACCAGGTCGAGACGCGGCTTCTGCCAAGGGAAGCCGACTCGCAACGGCTGCAGCTCGCGCGCCGTCTCGCCGGGGACGACGCGAGCTTGGACCTGATGCTCCTCGACGTGGTGTGGACCGCCGAGTTCGCCGAGGCGGGCTGGGCGGTCCCGTTGCCCGAACGGCTCGTGTCGGAGGTCCGGGGCAAGAGCCTGCCTGGCCCGTACACGACCGCGATCTGGAAAGGCGTGCTCTACGCCTTCCCCGCGAACACCAACACCCAGCTGCTCTGGTACCGCAAGGACCTCGTCGGCGACGCGCCCGCCACATGGGCCGGACTGATCGACCAGGCGCAGCGGTTCGCCAGGGCCGGAGGCCCCGGCCAGATCGCCGTCCAAGCCGCCCCGTACGAGGGGCTCATGGTCTGGTTCAACACGTTGCTCGTGAGCGCTGGCGGGGCGATCCTCGCGCCGGACGGCAAAACGCCCACCCTTGAGGACACCCCGGAGCACAGGGCCGCGACCGTGAAGGCGCTCACCGTCATCCGCGACGTCGCGCGGGCCCGAGGCGCAGACCCGTCCATCTCGCAGAGCAACGAGACGACGGCGCGGCTCGCCCTTGAGCAGGGGAGGGCCGCGTTCGAGGTGAACTGGCCGTATGTGCTCAACAGCGTGATCGAGAACGCGAAGTCGGGCGGCGTCGCGTTCGCGCCCGAAGCCCTCGGCCACGAGCAGTACCCGAGGGTGGACCCCGACAAGCCCGCGCGGGTCACGCTCGGAGGCTACAACCTCGCGGTGGCGAGCACGTCTCGGCACAAGGACCTCGCGTTCCAAGCGGCCAAGTGCATCACCGGCGAACGGGAACAACGTCAGGTCGCAGTGGGCAACGGCGTGCCGCCGACGATCCGCTCGGTGTTCGACGACCCCGAGTTCCAAGCGGTGTACCCGCTGTGGCGACAAGTCCTCGGCCAGCTGCAGGAGGACTCGGCCGCGATCCGTCCCGCGACCCCGGTGTACCAGACGCTCTCGAAACTCGTGACGGCCAAGCTCAACCCGCCCGCTGACATCGACCCCGAGCGCATGGTCGACGTGCTGGACAAGGAAGTCGGGAAAGCTGTCGCCGGAGAGGGGCTGGTCCCATGACGAGCACTCGACGCGGCTGGTTCCTCGTCGCGCCCGCGCTGGCATTGATGTTGCTGGTCGGGGCGTATCCGGTGGCGCACGCCTTGTGGCTCTCGACGCAGCGCTACCGGTTCAGCCAGCCGGGGGACCGGGCTTTTGTCGGGTTCGCGAACTACGCGGCGGTGCTGTCCGACCAGTACTGGTGGCACGCGTTGTGGGTGACCGTGCTCATCACAGCGGTCTCCGTCGCCCTCGAATTCGCGCTCGGCCTCGCCCTCGCCCTCCTCATGCACCGCACCCTGGTCGGGAAATCCTTGGTGCGAACCTTGGTGCTCATCCCGTATGGGCTGGTCACTGTCGTTTCGGCGTATTCGTGGCTGTACGCGTGGACGCCGGGGACCGGCTATCTCGCGAACCTGCTGCCGCAGGGCAGCGCCCCCCTCACGCAGCAGGCCTCCGCCATCGCGGTGGTCGTCCTCGCCGAAGTGTGGAAGACCAGCCCGTTCATGTCGCTTCTGCTCCTCACCGGCCTCGCACAGGTGCCCCAAGACTTGACGGACGCCGCGCAGATGGACGGGGCCGGGGCGGCGACGCGCCTGTGGCGCGTGGTCCTGCCCGCGATGCGGCCCGCGATCATGGTGGCCCTGCTCTTCCGGACGGTGGACGCGTTCCGCGTGTTCGACAACATCTACATCATGACCAAAGGCGCGTCGGGCACCGGGTCGGTGTCGATCCTGGGCTACGACAACTTGTTCCTCTCCTTCAACCTCGGAGTCGGCTCGGCGATCAGCGTGCTCGTCTTCGTCTGCGTCGCCCTCATCGTCGCCGTGTTCATGAAAGTGTTCGGAGCCGCCGCCCCCGGGATGGAGCGCGAGGCATGAGCGGCTCGGGCAAGGCGCGCGGCATGATCGCCGGATGGGCGGCGTTGGACCTCCTCGCGGTGGTGTACGCGCTGGTTCCCGTGGGGTGGATCATGAGCCTGTCGCTCAAGCCGAGCTCCGCCATCGGCGACGGCAGGCTCATTCCCAGCGCGGTCACATTCGAGAACTACCGCAGGGTGTTCCAATCGGGCGACTTCACCGCCGCGCTCGTCAACTCGATCGGGGTCGCGCTCCTCGCGACCGCGCTCGCCGTGGCGGCCGGGGCGCTCGCCGCGTACGCCACCGCACGGGTCGACTTCCGGGGCAAGCGGCTGTTCGTCGGCGTGATGCTCGCCGTCATGATGTTCCCGCAGATCTCCCTCGCGACCCCGCTCTTCGACGTGGAGCGCCAGCTCGGGCTGTTCGACACCTGGGCGGGCCTCGTCCTGCCCTACGCCACGTTCGCGATGCCGCTCGCCGTGTACACGTTGGCGGCGTTCTTCCGCGAGATCCCCAAGGATTTGGAGGAAGCCGCCGCAATGGACGGGGCGAGCCCGATGACCACATTCCGCCGGGTGATCCTGCCGCTTGCCGCGCCGGGAGCGGTGGCGACGGCGATCCTCGTCTTCATCTTCGCCTGGAACGACCTGCTCTTCGCGTCGACGTTGACCGCGACCGCGCGCTCGGTCACCGCCCCGGTTGCGATGGCGAACTTCACCGGAAGCTCCGAGTTCGAAGAGCCGACCGGCACAATCGCGGCGGCGGCGGTGATCATCACGATTCCCATCGTGGTCTTCGTGGTGCTGTTCCAGCGGAAGATCGTCGCCGGACTGACTTCCGGCGCGGTGAAGGGGTAATGGAGCCGATGGCGGGAATCGAACCCGCCGTGTTGTTGAGCGCGGTCAGCTTGGGAAGCTGTTGATTGCGTTTGGAATGGTCTTGTGGAGCCGATGACGGGAATCGAACCCGCGTGTTCAGCTTGGGAAGCTGACATTCTACCATTGAACTACATCGGCAGGGGCTAGGAAAAACTCGTTTTCCGAGGCCAGGGGCGTGGAGGCTCGATCATGAGATCGTGTCTCGCGCTGGGATAGCAGTATAGCTGACGGCGCGGGCGATTCGCGACCGGGGTTTTCGGGCAGGCGGCGTGCCAGCCTTGTCGGACGGCCGCGCAGGGGGCGGCGCTAGCCCCATAAGGCGATCGCGCCTGAGACGAGGCAGAATCCCGCGAGCAGCGGCACGCACCATTTCGCCGAGATCCGGAACAGCTCGCCCTCCCGCCCCGTGAGCCCCACCGCGCTGCCCGCGAGGGCGAGGCTCTGCAGCGACATCGGTTTGCCGAAGAACCCGCCCGCGCTGTTCGCCGCCGCGAGCAGGGAGGGCGACAGTCCGACCCGCGTGGCCGCCGCCGCTTGCATGCCGCCGAACAACGCGTTCGAGGTGGTGTCCGAACCGGTCAGGACCACCCCGAACCATCCGACCGCGGCAGAGAGGAAGGCGAAGCCCCGTCCCAGCTCGGCCGCCTGGCTCCCTAGGGCGAGCGCCATTCCGGAGATATTGATGACGTAGGCGAGGGCGAGCATCGCGGCGATGGTGAACGCGGCGACACGGATCTGCGCGGCGGCCTCGCCCAGCGCGGCGAGCGCGCGGCGCGCGCTGACCCCCATGAGCGCGGCAGAGGCGACTCCGACAAGGAACAACGTCGTCCCCGAGGAGCTCGCCCACGCGAGGTGGAATGTGCTGAACGGGGCAGCGAGGCCGGTCGCGGGCAGGCCCGGCCAGTGGAAGGAGATGTCGGTGGCCGCGAGCAGCCTGCGCACGGGGCCGACGAAGGTTTCCACCGCGAAGACAGCGGTCAGCAGGACGTACGGCGAGAACGCGACGATCTTGTCCCGCGCCGAGTCGGGGCTCGGCGTGCGCGCTTGCGCCACGCCGGGCGGGGTCCAGAGCCTCAGGAACACGCCGAGCGCGACGAGCGAACAGACCGCCGAGGCCACATCGGTGAGCTGATAGGCGAAGAACCGCGCGCACAGGTACTGGCCGCCGCCGAAACTGATCCCGACGACCAGCCCGACGGGCCAGAGCTCGCGCAGCGCCCGTCGCCCGTCGAGCAGCGCGAGCAGGACGAACGGCATCACCACGTTCACGATCGCGGAGAACAACCCGACCAGGCCGCCCAGCTGGGCGGCAGGGAACCCGGTCACCTTCGCGAGCGCGTCCACCGGGGTGCCCATCGGGCCGAACCCCGACACAGAAGCCTCCGCGAACAAAGCGATGATCGCGGCCCGGACGGGTTGGAAGCCGAGCGACATCAGCATCACAGACGTGATCGCCGTCGGAGTCCCGAACCCGGACACCGCCTCCACCACCGACCCGAAGCAGAAGGCGACAAGGATCGCCTGGACCCGGGCGTCGCTCGACACCGCGCAGAAGGTCCGCCCGACCACGTTGAAATATCGCGTGGCCCGCTGCAGCTTGTTGAGCCACACCGCGTTGAATATCGTCCATCCCATCGGGAAGACGCCGAACAGGGCGCCTTCGGCGGCGCTCGACAGCGCCTGGCCGACGGGTTGGCGGAACAACGCAGTCGCGAGGAGCAGGGCGAGGGCGAGGCTGATCAGCACGGCTTTGTGCGCGCGCACTCCGAAAACACTGACCAGCAGGAAAAGCGCGACGAGCGGAGCCGCTGCCAAAATTGCCTGCAACGCGATCACACACCCGCCGGTTCGACATCGGCTGGGCGGGCTCGACTCGCCATCCAGTTCTCCTCAAGCTTCGGGAAAGGCTTGCCCCGCCGTGGTCGTCAAGCCGATGTTCCGCAGACCGGTGCCCGTGGTTCCCTCGGCGACCGGTGTAGCTGCGAACGACAGCTCTATCTTATGCCGCCATGCGCCCGGAGATGGCGGCATAGCGCGGCGTCTGATTCATCTCACCGGCTGTTCGATGTTGTGCGGTCGGATCCGGGCCCGCTCGGGCCGGCTGCGCACCACGATGGGCCACCAGAACCATTTGCCGAGGAGCGCGGCGACCGACGGGATGACGAACGAGCGCACGATCAGGGTGTCGAGGAAGAGCCCGATGCCGACCATGGTCCCGATCTGGGCGATGTTGTGGGCGTAGCCCGAGATCATCGCGAACATCGTGAAGCCGAAGACGAGGCCTGCCGTGGTGACCACGTCGCCCGTCGAGGCCATGGCGCGGATGATGCCGGTGTTGATCCCGGCGTGCAGTTCCTCTTTGAACCGCGCGACCAGCAAGAGGTTGTAGTCCGCGCCGACGGCGACGAGGAAGACGAACGAGACCGGGGCCGCCGACCAGTGCAGCGGGTTGCCGATGAGGTCCTGCCAGATGAAGATGCTCAGGCCGAGCGCGGAGAGATAGGACAGCGCCACACTGCCGATCACCGCGAGGGCTGCGACAAGGCTGCGCAGCAGGATGAGCACCACGCAGAACACGAACGCGAATGCGGCGACGGCGCTGGTGACGAAGTCCTCGCGGGCGAAGGCTTGGATGTTGAGCAGCGTGCCGCCCGCGCCGCCGACGCTCACGGTGCTTCCCGCGAGCGAGGTGCCTTTGATCGCGGTGAGCGCCGCCGGAACGATCTTCGCGCTCAAATCCATGCTTTCTTGGCTGAAGCCGGGCATCTCGGCGGTGACGACCATCCGTGTGGCCTTGCCGTCTGGCGAGAAGAAGTAGGGCATGGCCCCTTTGAAGAGGGGGTTCTCCAGCGCTTGGCTCGGGAGGAAGAAGAACCCGTTCGGGTCGCCCGCCGCGAAGCTCTTGCTGATCTCCTCGGTGAACTGGGTGATCTGCTTGACCTGGGGGAGCAGAGCGCTGAGCGTGCTCTGCAACGGCGCGAGCACAGACTTGGCCTGGGCGACGAAGCCTTTGAGCCCGCCGAGCTGCGCGGAGAGCTGGGGAAGCGTCTGCGCGGCGGCGCTCGTGCTGTGCACGAGCCCTTTGACGAGGCCGTCGAACTGGTCGAGGTCGTCGAAGAGCGAGAATCCGGTGAGCGCGGCTTGGCAGAGTTCGTTGTTCTCGCAGTTCGGAATCGAGCTCACGAACTGTTTCGCGGGCTCGGCGGTGTCGCGCAGCGAGTCCAGCTTCTCGACCACGCCCGCGAGCGCCGTCTGCAACTGCTGGGCGCTGCCGACGACCTGCCCGAACCCCTGCTTGCCGGAGTTGAGCACGCCTTCGAGGCCGTTGACGACGCCCGAGAGCTGCCCGATGCGGTCGGAGAGCGTGTTGAGATCGTCGAGGCGTTGGCCGAGCAGGCCGGTCATCTGCGTGAGCCGGTCGCCGATGTACCCGGCCTGGCTGGTGAGCGTGCCCTGTTCGAGCGGGACCGCGAGCGGCCGGGTGATGCCTTGCACCTGGCTGACGCCGGGGAGCGTGGCGATGGCGTTGGCCGCTTTCGCGAGCGCGATCAGGTCCGAGGGGTTGCGCATGTCGTGGTCGGCCTCGACCACGAAAAGGTTCGGGATCAGGATGTTCGGCGGCAGGTGGCGGTCGGCGACGACGATCCCGGTGTTCGCGGGCGAGTCGCTCGGCTGGGCCTTGCGCTCGTCGTAGTTCACCACATAGGTGGGCAGGATGAGGATCACCACGGCGAGCACGCCGAGGCTCGCGACGAGGACCGGCCCAGGCCAACGGACCACGCAGGTGGCGATTCGTCGCCAACGGCGGATCGCTCGCCGCTCGCGTGGCTCGAGGAAGCCGAGCTTGCTCCCGAGCGCGAGGAGCGCGGGGCCGAGGGTGAGGGCCGCCGCGAGTGTGACGGTCACGGCGATGGTGCAGGGCAGTCCGGAGGTGGAGAAGATCGCGAGCCGGGTGAACACCATGCAGGCGGTCGCGCCCGCGACGGTCAGCCCCGACGCGATGATGATGTGCTGCGTCCCGGCGAGCGCGGTGTAGTAGGCGCTCTCCGGGTCTTCGCCCGCCCGGCGGGCCTCCTGGTATCTGCCGAGCAGGAAGATGCCGTAGTCCGTTCCCGCGCCGAGCACGATCACTGAGAGCAGCGAGGACGCGAAGATGGAGACGCCGATGACGCCGTGCATCCCGCAGAGCGCGACCACCGCCCTGGCCACTGCGAGGCTGAGCCCGACGGTCATCAGCGGCACCATGATGGTGACCGGCGACCGGTACACCCAGAGCAGGACCCCGCCGACGAGCACGGTACAGGCGGCGAGCAGGATGATGATCGAGTCGTTGATGGCGACAAGCTCGTCGTTCACCACGACCGAGGCCCCGGTGAGGTAGACGTGGAGCCCCGCAGGGGGAGGGTTCGCGGCGATGATGTCGCGGACCGCCTGCGTTGAGTCCATGGCCAACGCCGTGCCCATGTTCCCCGACAAGTTGACCAGGACGTATGCGGCCTTCCCGTCGTGGCTCTCGTTCGCGGGCGCGAAGTTCGGATCGGACCAGAGGTCCAGTGCCGAGTTGACGTGCTTCTTGTCGTCGAGCAGCTTCTTGAGGAGCGCGGCGTAGTACTGGTGCGCCCCTTCGTCGAGCTGTTGGTCTCCTTCGAGGAGGAGGTAGCCGAAGTTGTTCGTCCCGGTCCCGCCGAAGTACTTGCCGAGCTTCATGAAAGCCTGCACGGAGGCGGCCTCGTCCGGAAGGAAGGACTGGGCGTGCTCTTTGATCACGCTCTCCAGCTGCGGGATGGCGAGGTTGAGGCCCGCTGCGAGCAGCAGCCAGACGAGGATGACGGGCGCGGCGAGCTTGTGGAGCAGCCGGGCGAGCAGCGGGCGCTTCATGCGCTCACCACATTGCAGGTCACGGACGCGGCGGCCCCGGTCGTCGACTGCTCGTCGAGCTGCTGCCCGTTGACGAGGATCCGGCAGGAGACTTGTCCCGCGCTCGCTTGGGCGGTGACGCCGATGGGGATCGTCAGCCGATGGGTGCGCAGCGTCGTCCGCCACGGCAGCGTGGCATTGACCTGTTGGACGGCGTTGTTCTCGTCGAGGTAGGAGAGCGCCACGGCGGCCCCGGGGGGCCCGGAGACCTCGTAGTCGATGGTTTTCTCCCGCAGCCTGCCCAGCTCGGGCGGTTTGGGCGAGTACCCGATCGCCAGATCGGGGATCTCGCTCAGCCGCAGATGCGCCACGTACGCCGCTGTGGCGGCGAGGGTCGCAGCCACGACCAAGTACACCCATGCGTTCTTCACACTCAGCTCCTCTTCGGGCAAGACCGGGATCAAGTGAGCATTATGTTATAGGCCATACCAGCTGGTGGGAGTGATGAATTTCAGTGCCAATGGGCATAGATCACAATAAATTGTGACTCACGTCATCTCGACTCGTCGTCGAGCACGACGGTCGGCGCGTGATGGAACGGAGTCGGCAGATGGGCGAGGAACCAGAGCCGGGGCACATCGCGGTCAACGACGAGGTGCTCGGGAGTGCGCCACACCGGCAACAGGATCCGGATCTGCGCCTCGAGGACCAGGTCGACCGCACGCTGGTAGAGCTGGTCGAGCAGCCAAGGCACGTCCTCCTGCTCGTACCGCTGCGCCCAAGCCGGATCCACTCGGACGTCGAGCGGCTCGCAGTTTCCGCCGACGCTCACCGAGAGCAGCGATTGGGGGCTGTCGACGCAGGTGACGGCGACTTGTGAAGCCGCGCTGTACAGGTCGTGCCGGTCGCTTTCGCGCCCAGGCGCACAAACCCGGAGGCCGAATTTGCCCGCAAGCGCGTCGGCCCGCTTCGGGGCAGGCTCGTAGTCCTGCCGCATCGGGGCGGCGCTGCACCAGCGCAGTTGGGCGAATTCTGGCGCGTGCACAGAGAAATCGACCAAGCCGATCACGAGCGTGCGGATGCCCGCGTCGGGGTCCGTTTGCCGCGCCAGGGCGGACAGGCCCAGCTGCAGGTCTTTGCAGATATTCAAATACATGCTGGTCAGCATCCATTCGATCTCGCCGAGAGTGTGCCAGCGGAGCAGGTCGGGGTCTGCGGACCACGACACCACCCGGCCCCTTGCGTCGACGGTCAGCGAGAGCCGCTCGCCAAGCGCGACGCGCGTCTCGGCCTGCTTTGCCGCGAGGTCGCCGAACGAGTCCCTCGGCCACCCGAACAGTTTCGCGTCGTGGGGCTGCCAGCGGCCCGAGGGCTGCGCGAGGAACTCGGGGAGCGCGTCGTAGGTGCGGGCCGATCCCGCGGACCAGCCGGAGCCGATGAGCGAATCGGGGACTTGGTCCGCGTCGGAGCCCCAGTCCCGGTCTTCGGGCGTGTGCGTGGCGAACCAGGTCGGGTAGCGCTGCCAGAGCGGGGCGAAATGCTTGGCGAGCCAGACCTGCGCCTCGCGCCTCGCGAGCAGGAGGCAGTGCTGCAGGACGTCTTCGAGCTGGGCCTTGGTGTAGAGGCTGGAGAGATCGCCCCTGGTGTACCAGGCGACTTGCCTGCCTGCGGCGTCCACGACAGCTTTCACCCGCTCGTCTTGCGAACCGCTGAAGAACCAGGATTGCGCCTTCTCGAGCAGCTCCGGGTAGTCGGGGTCGGGGCAGTCCACGTCGAGGAGCAGGGGCGGGAACGGGTTCTGCTCCGCCTCGTCCGCCTCTGCAGTGGCGTGCGCGGCGGCTCTGGGGGAGCGCGGCGCCCCGAACGACAGCTCGACGCCGCCGGGGAAGTCGTGTTTGAGCGCGACCGCCCTCGGCTGGACGGCTCTGCCCTGACGGCCTTGTCCCGACGGCGCGGGCAGTTTGTCGAGCCCGAAATGCTCGGCGACGCCCATGCCGCCCATCGCGGCGAGCGCCACGGACCATGTCCACCTGGCCTGCGCCATGATCTTCCCGATCTCGGCGAAGCGCAGCACCCACGAATCAGTCCGGGGGTCCGGGCCGGTGTGGCGGACGTCGAGGATCTCGCCGAAGCGGTTCACCTTGACCACGGACAGCCCGTCGGAGGAAGTGGTCAGCGCTGCGGAATGGAACGCGAACAGGTCGGCGGTCTGCGGCAGCTGCACGACACGACGCGTCGCGGGCGGGGGAGCGCTCGGCGGGGACGGTTCGACGGGCTGCTCGGAAACGGGCAGGATCGCCTCGTCGGACCCCGCGACATCGTGCGGCGGATCCTCGCCAAGGCTCATCGAAAACTCCCACTCCTCGTGACTGCGCGTCGTACGGTGGACTCAGCCTACTTCTTCTTCGACAACGCCGCCACCGGCCAGCGTGGTTCCTGCGCCGCGTGTTTCAATTGCCGCATGCCCGAGGAGAACCGCGCGCGGGTCCGTTGGGCCGCGCTGCCGAGCGCGCCGTACGTGGTGCTCGCCCAGCTGTTCATGGCGGTCGAAATCATCTCGAACATCACGGCCAGCAAGGGCGTCGAGCTGTTCTCCGGGGCTTCATTCTCGATCGGGCCGGTGCAGGTCTTGCCGGTCGTGACGGACGGAGCGTTCTTCCTCTTCCCGCTCAGCTACGTGATCGGCGACGTGCTGAGCGAGGTCTACGGGTTCAAGGCCACCCGGCGCGTCGTGTGGGCCGGGTTCGCGGGCCTGATCCTCGCGGCGGTGTGCTTCCGCGCCGCCATCGGCCTGCCCGCCGCGTGGTTCTACGACCGGACGGAGGCGTTCGGCCAAGTGCTCGGCGCGACGCCGCAGCTCCTTGCGGCGGGGCTCGCGGGGTTCGTCCTGGGAGAGCTGGTCAACAGCTATGTCATGGTCGCGCTCAAGCGCCGCTCCGGCGAGCGGAAGCTGTGGCTGCGGCTGTCGAGCTCGACCCTTGCCGGGGAGCTCGTGGACACCGTCGTGTTCTGCTCCATCGCGGCTGGCGCGATCGGCATCGCCACATGGGGGGACTTCGTCAACTACACGGTGTTCGGCTTCCTGTGGAAATCGGCGGTGGAATTCCTGGTCATGCCGATGACCTATCAAGTCATCAAGCTCGTCAAGCGCCTTGAGCCCAGTTACGGGCCCGAGGCGTAGAGTCGGGCCATGGCTGTCCGGGTAGAACGTTCTGGCGCGGTCACGGTCGTCACGATCGACCGGCCCGAGGCCCGCAATGCGGTCGACGGCGAGCATGCCAAGGCGTTGTCCGACGCGTTCTTGGCGTTCGAGGCCGACGGCGCGGCGAGCGTCGCGGTGCTCCACGGGGCAGGGGGGAGCTTCTGCGCCGGTTTCGACCTCAAGGCCGTCTCTGCGGGAGCGGTTGACCATGTCGTCCCCCCGGACGGCCAGAACCTCGGCCCGATGGGCCCGACCCGCCTCGTGCTCTCGAAGCCGGTGATCGCCGCCGTCGAAGGCTATGCCGTCGCGGGCGGGCTCGAACTCGCCCTCTGGGCAGACTTGCGGGTCGTCGACCCCGGCGCGGTGTTCGGGGTGTTCTGCCGCCGTTGGGGCGTTCCGCTCATCGACGGCGGGACGGTCCGGCTGCCTCGGCTCATCGGCCAGTCGCGCGCATTGGACATGATCCTCACCGGCAGGCCGGTGGACGCGCGGGAAGCGCTGGCGATTGGTCTGGCGAACAGGGTGAGCGCGCCCGGCAAGGCGCTGGACGAGGCCGTCGCCCTGGCGGAAGAGCTCGCGAAATTCCCACAGCAGTGCATGCGCCACGACCGGCTCTCCGCATATGAGCAGGAGCACCTGTCCCTGGGCGAGGCATTGCAGAACGAATGGCGGCACGGGCTGGTCTCGCTCGCGGCGGAGTCGGTGGCCGGGGCAGGCAAGTTCGCGGGCGGCAGCGGCAGGCACGGCGATTTTTCGTAGCCCGCCGTAACATCGAGGATTCCATGTTGTAAATCACACGCAAATTTTCTGCGGCAGCAGCCAGCTTTCTTGCCCCCGTGTGCCTCTTTCGGGGGAATGCGGCAAATATCCTCCATGATCGCGCAAAATCAACTTTTCAGGTGCTTTTCTGCCTCCTTCGCCCGTTCCAGACTGGAAGGAACAACGGGCCCGGCCCTTCGGGCCCGCCATGGCGAAAGACGGGAAAAGGTGGCCGGATCTGATGATGCGTTGCCTGCGCCCCGAGAGCTCCAGCCATACGAGGAACGAGTCCGCCGCATGGCAGAGGTGCTGCCGAAATTGACGGCGACGGGGCATTCGGAATGCGGCAGGGCGCGCGCAACGGTGGGGCACGGGTGCGCCTTGACCGAGCTGTGGCTGGACTGGGACAGGCTTCGGGCGGACTTGGAGCTGCGCCGAGGGCCGCGCAACGAGCTGGTCGGGGCAGAGCATTTGGCGCGGATCATCGAGTCGGCGGTGGTCGCCGCGATTCGAAAACTCCTCGTGGCGGTGAACGACGCCTTCCACAAGCCCGCGCCGAGCAGGGCGGACTTGGAGAACCGGTACTACGACGAGTACTGGGCTCTGCCAGAGCACATGCGGCCGGACACTGTTGACGAGCACATCCGCGAGCGCACGAGGGCCGAGGGGCCACGCGCGACTGCGGAGCGGCAGCGCGAGTCGGACGAGCGCGCGGCGCGGGAGCGCATCGCGAGAGCGCTCGTGGCGTTGCCCTCGGACCCGAGGGAGATCCTCCGATCCGATCCCGGCGTGGTGCTCACGCCCCAAGTCGTCGAGGCGGAGGAGCGGGCCGCCCGGACGCTGGAGCGGCTGCGGCGAATCGACACGACGGCAGTGAAATTCGTGGGAACGGATGACGAGCGCTCGCCGTCGGTCGTCGTGACGACGGACTACTCGGCGCCGTTCTCGCTCTGGCTGCACCCGGGGGTCTTCGCGCGGGTGGGCTCGCGCCTCGACAGGGTCGTCCCGATGTGCGCGGCGAAAGCCCAAGCGAAATTCAGCGAGCTGGTCGAAGGGCCACAAGACGGAAAGGCAATGTGACGTGGCGGGGCAAACGCAGGTCGACACCGACAAGATCAATGTGGCCGAGGCGAAAATCGCGGGCGCGCTCCAGGCGGTCCGTGCGGCGGTGGACCAGCTCAACGCCCATACGAAGGAGTTCTGCGCAGCTGCGGGGAGCGACGCCAAGAACGGCAACCTCAGACGGCAGTCCCAGGCCGACCAAGAGAACAAGGACAAGCAGTTCAGCGCGACGAACGAGGTCGCGGAGCACGACCGAGACGCGGCGCGGGCGGCTGTGGCCGAGTACACCGCTCGGGAAGCGGACAACACGGCCTCGCTCAAAGTCGATCTGAACAGGCCGCTGATCACAGGGTTCGAGTAGGGCGAAGGGAAGACACGTTCAACGATGCGAAGCGAAAAGGAGCAGTCGAGAATGGCACGAGGGTATGGGCGTGGTTCGGCGGCGGTGCTCGCCGGTTTGGCGGTTCTGGGCGTTGCCGCCTGCGAGAGGGGAGGGGGCGGGGGCACTGCTGCCACCATCGTCCAGACGGTGGCTGGCGCTACGGCAGCCACGCCTGCCCCGACCACGCCGAACGTCAGCCCGATCAATGATCGGGCGAAACTGTGTCATTATTTCAACTCGCGGGGTCAAGAGATTGTCAATGCGACGGACGCATACCGAAAATTAACCCTGGCGCATGGTTGGTCTTGGACTGATCCCCAAGTGAGCGCTGCGGCTGACCATGCCACGGAAGTGGTCGGAAGACTTTCGCCATTGCTTCTCTCTGCCGTTGGGCCCGAAGCCCCTCGGGATGTTGGAGACGCCATTCGCCAGTTCGTCGAAGCTGTAAAAAGTTTTGCCGACGCAGTCGCCTCGCGATCGGGCGCGGATGAGCTGAATCCTTTGAATCACAAGTATATGGATGCGCTTGATGTCGCAAATAAAGCTTGTGGCGATTAGTTAGGGATGAAGGTGTATGCGATGAGAATTTTGGTCGGGCAGCCCGTGCGGGCAGTCCTTGCTAGTGTGGCTGTTTTCGGCGTTGCCGCCTGCGAGAGGGGCGAGGGCGGCGGCCCTGCTGCCACCATTCAGACGGTGGCTGGCGCTACGGCAGCCACGCCTGCCCCGACCACGCCCAACATCAGCCCGATCAATGATCGGAGCCTGCTGTGCAGCCGGGCTCTGGGACGGACTCGGGACATCACGAGCGCTTCCGACGCTTATTGGAAGCTTGCTGGAAAATCTGGTTTCGGCGATCCGGAGGTGAGCGACGCTGGCGATAAGTTCCGGGCAGCTGCCGAGAGGACGATTCCGCTTCTGCGAGGCTTGGTTGGCGCCGGGGCTCCCCATGGTGTCGGTGATGCGATTAAGCGATTCGCGGACGCGGCAGACAAGTTTTCCGATGCGGCAGGCGCACATTCTTCAGCGGCAGAAATAAACCCACTGGCGAGTTCTTGCGGCGATGCCTTGGACGGGCTCAAAGAGGCATGCAGAAAGTAAATACGGTTGCCTGAAAATTACTCAAGAGAGGGCTTGGATAATATGGGAATGCCATGGCCGGACAAGTATGGCGCATTTAAAGATATAGCTGACAAACACTATTCGGACGCCGACGAGTCGGTGCTGGACTCGTCGGCGAAGGGGCACGACGCAGGTTTGAAGGCTCTGCAGTCAGCGTTGGAGCAAGCCGATCAGGCGTATGACGAGCTGTTAGGCGCATTCGAAATCGACGGGAAGCAGTCGGACTCCTATAGCGCGGTCAAGGCGCGCCAGTTGGAGTTCCGCCGCAAGGGCGGAGCCTTGGCGGCGAAGGCGCTTGCTGGACAGCAGTTCATGGAGGCAGCTGCCGGACCGGTCAAAGACTCGAAGTCGAACGACCAGGACGCAGGGGGCAAAGCGCTGGAGAAGATCCAGAAAACCCAATTCTGGCCTGATTGGATGCTGCATCAAGCTGGCAAAGAGACCCATATGGAACAAGCAAGGAAACAGCTCGAAGACGACATGTCGGCCAACGAGACCACAAGGGTCAATGCGCTGAACGGGAAGTACAAGGAACCTGCGGGTGGCGACTACGGCTTCGACGGGCGTCCCACAAGCTGGAACAGCGGTGGGGTGAAGAGCGAGACAGGGCGCACGGATGCTGGAAGCGACACCGCTGTTGGCCCTGTGGAGAGCGAGACGGGGCAAACGAGTTTTGGGCGCGATGCACCTGCTCATCCTGTGAAGAGCGAGACGGGGCAAGCCAGCTTTGGAAGTGATGCTCCCGCTCGCCCTGTCGTGAGCGAGACAGGGCGCACCGACACACAGCAGGGCGCTTCCCGTACAGATGAGTCCGGCCAGCAATCCGCTGTGCCGGGAGCAGGCGGCCAAGGGGCTGGCGGCGCCAGCGCTTCCCAAGGCGCTGGCGGCAGCGGTTCGGGCGGCGCTGGCGCGCCGACGGGCAGCGGTTCCGCCGCAACCGGTTTGCAGTCGGGCGCCGCAGTGGCGGGCAAGCCGCAGGCCGCGCCCCCGCCCTCGATCTCCGGCGGGGGCGCTGGCGGCGGTGGGGGAGCCGGAGCCCTGCCTTCCATTGGCGGCCTCGCGGGCGGTCCCGGCGCGGGCGCCGGTCTCGCGCCCCGTATCGGAGGACTCGGGGGCGGTTCGGAAGCGCCCCGGACCGGCGTGCAAGGCGCTGGCGTGGCAGAGAAGCCTGCGGCGCAGTCGTCCTCGTCTGGCTCCGGTCCTCAGCAAGGCTCTGGCTTGAGCCGAGGCGGCGGCGGTGTTGGCGCTGGCGGGGCGACACATGCCCAGTCCGCGCAGCAGGCTGCCCTGCGCGACGCGCTGCGCGGCGACACGGCGGGCGGAGCCTCGGGCACGGGCAGGCGTCTCGACCACCAGAACCAAGCGTTGGGCACGGTACGGGCGGCCCAGTTGTCCCCGACGGCCTTGCAGTCGGCGCACGCGCAATCTGCGCAGCTCCTCTCCTCGTTCGGCGGGCTGGCGGGATCGCTGGCCTCGGCGCACCCCGCGTCCGGCGCGGGAGAGCTCGCGCACTGGATCGTCAACGGCGGCACGATCGTCGGCGCGGGCCGGGCCGGGTTCCTCGCGGACGGCGTCACCTGGGGCAGGGTCGAGCAGCCGCCGTTCGAGCATGTCGGCGTCACCGGTTTGGTGTTGTTGTTCGAGGACTCCCGTGTGGAGCCGAACCGGGACGCGGGCGTGTTCCGGCCGGTCGCCGCGCGAGTGACCACGACCGGGTGGATGGGCGAGGCCGACCCCGAGATGCGCCTGCCCGAGGGGACGCGGATCTTGGACCGCTCCCAGGCCCCGGCGGCGACCGACCACATCACCGACGCGGGCCTGCTCGCGCGGGGGCTCGGGCGATGGCTGCTGGACAGCGGGCTCGACGGCGACAGGTCTTGGCGGCTCGTCGCGGTCTGCTTCTTGGAGGAACCGGACACGGAGAGCGTTGACGGGCTGCTGCGCTTGCAGCATCAAGTGGAGTCGTACTGGCCCGGCCGTCCGGGCTACGAGGCGGACGTGCCGCAAACGGCCGTCGCGGACGCGCGGTCCCTCGGCGGCGAGGAGCTGCGCGTGAAGCAGAACGACCCGCTCAGGCACGCCCAGGATCTGGCGCGCCTTGACCCGGACGGGCTGTACGACCCGACGGGCCTGCCCGCCAAAGAGGCGGCCTGGTATCGGGAGGCCGCCGAACGGGCGCAGCGGCCACAGCTCACGAACGCCCGCTGGAAGCAAGAGCTCGACCAGTACCGCAGGGAAGAGCGCGGCGGCGGGCCTAACTGGTGAGCGGGGGACGGGCGCGAGATGGATTGGGCAACGGCTCCTGACGCGGCTGTGTGGGCCGCTGCGGTGCGAGGGACAAGGCTTGAACATGTGGGCCTGATGGAGGCAGCTGCCGAAGGCTTTTTCGAGGCGGCGGGCTGGGCGGAGGCGATGGCATGCCGAGCGGCGTGCGGCTATGAGCGGCTGCGGGCCATGAACGCTGCGCGGTCCCCGGACGATCCGCTGCAGCAGCGCGTTTTCGCGGAATACCGCGATGCGCTGGGACCTGGCGAGCTGCCGCCGGTCGGGTTCACCCGCCGGATGCTGGAAGCGATGTTCGACCGGGCCGCGTTGGCGTTGTGGGAACACGCGGCGCAGGCGGGCGAAGAGGCGTCGGCGTTGTTGGCGGCGGCTCGTGCGTGGGCGAAAGAAACGGAACAGTCGTGGACAGGCGTCGATTGGCGGCGGGACGGATACGACGCCCTCGCCCGCGAGAACGGCGGAGACGAGCTCTGGCGGACTTCGCGCGAGGATATCGCGGCGGGGGCGCAAGGGTGGTTCGTCCTGCCGGAAGGGCTTGCCCCTCCGGTCCGGCACTGGCGGCTGTCCTCGGCGCTCCAGCACGCTTTCCCGCCGGACGTGCTCCGGCAAGCGTGCGGCTCCCCGTACGCGATGCTGCAGGATCTGCGCCCCTCGAAAGAGGCGGGCCTGCGGCTCTCGCTCGAATACGCAGGCGAGCCGATGGCGGACCTGTTCGAGCTGGTCATCGCGTGGCATTGTCACGCGGGGGATCTGCTGAACGAGCTGGCGTGCAGGCTCGCCGAGCTACACGGCCCATGGTTGGACGCGTTGTGGCTCTACATGGAGACCGGCGTGTGGCTATTGCGCGACGGGCGAGATCTCACGAATCTCGACCGGTCTTGAGGCGCGGGTCCACGCGAGCGCTGTCGCCGAGGTCACCACGACCGCGCCCGCCACATGCAGCACCACGAGCAGCGCGGGCACGCCGAGGTGGTACTGCGCTATGCCGAGCGCGCCTTGGGCAAGGGCGAGCCCGACGACGAGGACTGCCGCTCTGCGGGCTTGCGGGCCTGCCGCACGCGCGAACCACGCGAGCGCGGCCAAAGACGCGAGATACGCCAGCACGAGTACGCCATGCCAGCGGGCGAGCTCGACGATCGGCAGATCGAGGCGCGCGACGGGTCGCGTCGGGCTCTTGTCTCCCGCGTGCGGGCCCGCGCCTGTCACGAATGTGCCTGCGACGAGGACGAGCACGAGCAGCACGCCGGACACGGTCGCGCTGGCTCGCAGCCCCCGGTCGGCGCCGTGCGCGGGCAGGTCGTTGTCCGGCTGGCGGATTTTCACGACCAACAGGGTCGCGAGCCAGACCATCGCCATCGAGGCGACGAGGTGGATCGCCACGGTCCACCATTTCAGGCCCGCGAGCACGGTGATGCCGCCGATCACCGCCTGCGCGAGCGTGCCGCCGATCATGGCCCAGCCGAGGACCAGCACTTCGCGCCTGCGGTGCGCACGCGTGACCAGCAACGCGACGGCGATGGCCGCGAGGCTCACCAAACCGGTGAGCGTTCGGTTGCCGAATTCGATTGCCTGATGCTGCCAGGGGACCAGCGCGTCGGGTCTCGGTGTCATGCTGTCGGGGAAACAACCAGGCCAGGTGGGGCATCCAAGGCCGGACGAGGTGACGCGCACCACCGCGCCGGTGACGGTGATGAGCCCTTGCGTCACGAGGCAGACCAGCGCGGCGAGCCATTGCTGCCCGGAGGTGGGCTGCCAGTTCGCGATGCGGTCCTTCTGGGCTGTGTTCACGAACTCATCGTAGTTTCTACTACGGATAGTAGTAGAAATGGGTCCGGTTCAGCTTGGGCTGGTGGTGTGGTGTTGGCCGGTTGGGCTGGTCCAGTGGACGGTTCCGTCGGGTTCTTGTGTGTCGTGCCAGTGGCCGTGGGTTTTGGCTCGGTGGTGGTGTCGGCAGAGGCGTTTCAGGTTTTCGGGAATGGTGAGGCCACCGGATTCGGGGTGTTCGTGGTTGAACGGGATGGTGTGATCCAACTCTGTTCGGGCTCGCCGGTAGCAGCCGGGGAAGCGGCAGTGTCCATCGCGTGTGTTGACGTGGGTCTCGACTGCTGAAGTTGGCTTGTATTGCTGGGGGTCTGTGGTGAATTTGATCCGCGAGGCCGCTTTGGCGAGCATTCGTGCGAGTCCCGAGTCAATCGGGGCTCCGTCCAGGAGCGCGGGTGCGGCGTCGCCAGCCAGAAGCGTGGTCTCGGTGATGACGAGTTCGATGTTCTTGGTGTGATGTGCGGGTCTTTGGGCTGCCTTGCAGGACGGCTTGCCGCATTCGCAGACGAGTTGGTGTTCTTCGCCGAGGATCGCGAGTGCGTCGCTGTGGCGGGTGAAGATGGGTCTTCCGTCGTCGGGGCACACGGTGCGGGCGATGGCGTCGAGGCGTTCGCGCAACTCGGCTGCCGCTTCCAGCGGCATCGTCCCACGCAAATCCGCCATGCCGTCACTGACGGGGGTGATGGTGAAGGAGCGGGACTTGTGCGCCCGCTCCCTGCGTTTCTTGCACCACTCCGGGTCGAGCCGCAGGTACTGGGCCTCCATCAGTTGCGAGATCTTCCCGTACGAGCACATCCGCCAGCGCGGTGCCTGGGCGGCGAGCCACGCGTCCAGCTCCTCCCGGCAACCGCTCGGGGCGAAACTGAGGTTCTCGCCCACGAACCGGGCGGCTTTCGCCGAGACCTCGGCCGCCGCCAGCTTCGCCCCGAGTTTCGGATAGTTGACCGTCATGTCCTCCGCGAAGGACAGCATGGCCTCCGCGCCGCGCGACGACACCCCGAGCACGGGAGCAAGTTCTAAGAGCACGGCCTCACGCGTGGCGAAGGAGAAAATCCCTTTCCCCACGGCCTTCTCCTCGCGGATCTGGCGCTGCGCCACCTCCTCGGCGATCCTCGCCACCAGCACAGCCTTCCGCGACAGCAGCACCGCCTCCTCGCGCTCCACTTCTGCGAGCGCGGCAAGCAGATCCCTCACCGCCGAACCGGTTCCCGCCGTGTCATCCATACGTTCGATTCTACCCGAAAACACCAGGCGGAACAAGGAAAAACCACACGCTCGCGTGCCTACTTAATGCAGCCTGCGCAATGCTCGTTGCCGACTTGACGAAGCGGGCAGAAGGCAGCTTTTAGGTGTAAAGGGCTTCGATCTCGCTCGCGTACGACTTCGCCACCACGTCTCGTTTGATCTTGAGCGTGGGGGTCAGCGTGCCGCCCTCGATGGAGAAGTCCTCCGGAAGCACTGCGAACTTCTTGATCGCCTCGGCATGCGAGACCTGCTTGTTCGCGCCGTCCACGGCTTTTTGCAGTTCGGCTTTGAGATCCGAGTTCTTCGCAAGCTCGGCGATCGGGGCGTCCGCAGGCAAGCCATGCGCCACGGCCCACGAGGAAGCGGCCTCCGGGTCGAGGGTGAGGAGCGCCGCGATGAACGGGCGGTCGTCGCCGACGACGACGCTCTGGCTCACCAGCTCGTGCTCTTTCAATCCGTCTTCGAGCACCTGAGGCGCGACGTTCTTGCCGCCAGCGGTGACGATGATGTCCTTCTTGCGCCCGGTGATGAACAGGAAGCCGTCCTCATCGATCCGGCCGAGGTCGCCGCAATGGAACCAGCCGTCCTCGATCGCGCCCTTCGTCGCCTCGGGGTTGCGCCAGTACTCGCCGAACACGACCGGCCCGGAGAGCAGGATCTCGCCGTCGTCGGCGATGCGCGCGCCGCAGCCCGCCATCAGTTTGCCGACCGAGCCGATCTTGTTCCCCTCGGGGGAGTTGAAGGTGATCGCCGCCGTGCTCTCCGTGAGCCCGTAGCCCTGGTAGATATTGATCCCGATGCCGCTGAAGAAGTGCACCAGCCTCGGGGCGATCGCCGCCCCGCCCGACACAGCGGCGAACAGCTTGCCGCCGACAGCGGCGCGGAGCTTGCCGTACAGGAGCCGGTCGAAGAGGGCATGCTGCAGTTTGAGGGCGAGGCCGGGCTTGCCCTCCTGCGAAGCCTCGCTGTACGCGATCGCGACCGCGCTCGCGCGCTCGAAGATCTTCTCCTTGCCCCCGGCGGCGGCTTTCTTCTTCGCCGAGTCGTAGACCTTCTCGTAGACCCTCGGCACCGAGAAGAGCAGCGTGGGCTGGATCTTCTGCAGGTCCTCCGACAAGTTCACGGTGGAGGAGAGGAACGTGATGAGCACGTCGGAGCTCATGCACGTGATGGTGAGCGCGCGGGCGAAGATATGGGCCAACGGCAGGAACATCGCCGTGGTCGACTGGCCCTCTTTCGGGGCCATCGCCCTGACCGGCTCCTGGGTCGCGATCACCTCGGCGAGGAAGTTCCGGTGCGTGAGGCACACGCCCTTCGGCCTGCCAGTCGTGCCGGAGGTGTAGATGAGCGTGGCGAGGTCGTCCGCTCCGCGCTGCGCTCGGCGCGCGTCGAGCTCGCTGTCGGGGACGTCCGCGCCGCGCCGCACGAGTTCGTCGACCGCCGCGTCGCTGAAGACCAAAGTCTCGCGCAATGTGGCGATAGTCTCACACGTGGCTTGATGCGCCTGCTGCAATTTCGTGTCGTCCACGACGAAGAGCTTCGCCTCCGAGTCGCTGAGGATCCACCGGACTTGCTCGCTGGACGAGGTCTCGTAGACAGAAGTGGTGACGGCCCCGGCGGCCCAGGCCGCGAAGTCCAAGAGCGTCCACTCGTAACGGGTCGGCGCGCAGATCGCGATCCGGTCGCCGAGCTCGATCCCCGATGCGACGAGGCCCTTTGCGACCTTGCGCACCTCTTCGTAGAAGGTCTGGGCGGTTACTTTCCGCCCTGAGCCGTCGGTCGTCTGGTCGAAGAAAATATGGTTCGGGCTTTTCGTGGCTCGTTCCGAAACCACGTCGAGGACGGTGGCGGAGTCAGCGATGGTCAACGGGGTGCGGTTGTGGGTCTCACGCATGGCCTCAGCCTAGTCTGTGAGTCTTTCGCCCGAGCTTCAGCCTCGCCTCACGGCTTGGCGGCGCGGAACTGTTGCGCGCCCTCGAATTGCGAGCGGGGCTTGACGGTGATCGAGTCGATGTTGACGTGCGCGGGGCGAGTCGCGATGAAACCGATGACTTCCGCGATGTCTTGGGCCACCAATGGGGTGATTCCCTCGTACACCGAATCGGCCCTCGCCTGGTCGCCGCCGAACCGGACGAGCGAGAACTCGGTGTTCACGGCGCCGGGTTTGACTTCCGAGACCCTGATCGGCTCGCCCTTGAGCTCCAGCCGCAACGTGCGGTGCAGTGCGGACTGGGCGTGCTTCGCGGCGGTGTACGCGGAGCCTCCCGTGTACACCGTGTCCGCCGCGATCGAAGTCACTGTGACGATGAGCGCGTCGTCGGAAGCGCGGAGCAGCGGAAGCAGCGCTTTCGTGACCCGGAGGGTGCCGAACACGTTGACTTCGATATTCGCCCGCCACTCGTCGACAGAGGCGTCTTCGAACGCGGTGAGGCCGAACGCGCCGCCCGCGTTGTTCACGAGGACGTCCACCGAGGGGAGCTGCGCGGCGAACTCGTCCACCGACTTCTGATCGGTGACGTCCAAGGGCAGCGCCCTCGCGCCGATCCGCTCGGCGACCGCGCTGAGCCGGTCGAGCCGCCTGGCCCCGACGACCACGTCGAAACCGGCCTCGACCAGCGTCGCGGCGGTCGCCTCGCCGATCCCGGAACTTGCGCCAGTCACCACAGCGGTACGTGTCATGCCGCCATCGTAGCCCGGTGCTCGGCGATCTGGCCTGCCCTGTGTTAATCTGTGCCCATGCAGGCCTCGAACAAGTTGCCGGCCCATGAGCTCACCGCTCTGGGCAATCGCCTGCCGCCCATTCGGGAATTGTGTCGCTTCTGCTGTTGACCGCCCGTGCGCGCCTCCCGCGAAAGAGCAGATCTCACTGATCTTTAACCCCCCGACCTCAAGGGGCTCGCGACGGAACGCCGGATTTGAACTTTCTGTTCCCAATCTCCACAGCAGACATTCCGCCAGCGAACGAAGAGCTGGCGCTCTCGACAGAGGAATTCCACGACATCATGGCTTCTCCATTGCTTTCTCCGACCCGTGTCCCCAGCCCTTCCCGTTTGCTCGTGCGA
Source organism: Segniliparus sp. (assembly GCF_051660745.1). NCBI lineage: Bacteria > Bacillati > Actinomycetota > Actinomycetes > Mycobacteriales > Segniliparaceae > Segniliparus > Segniliparus sp. Next base: position 35,072 of record NZ_JBOFQF010000028.1, read on the forward strand.
CCGGAGACCGCCGTTCGGGGCGAAACCGCCGTGCGGCTGCGCCCGGTCGGCCTTCCCGTCCGTCGAGACCTGGGCCGCGTGGTCCAGCCCCGGCTGGGCTTCTCCGACGTCCCCGCCTCGGCGGTCCTGCACGCCGCGCGCGGCAAAGGGGCCGTGAGCCGGGACGTGCTCGCGAAATCGACCGACCTCTCGGTCGCGACCGTGAACCGCCAAGTCGTCGCGCTGCTCGAGGCGGGGCTGCTGCGCGAGCGGGCCGACCTCGCGCCGAGCGGCCTTGTCGGGCGCCCGCGCGTGCCCGTCGAGGTCGACCACGAGCCTTATCTCGTGCTCGGCGTCTACGTGGGGCTCAACTCCGTCTCCATTGTCGCGGGCGATATCCGGGGGAAGGTGCTCGACTCCGCGGAGTTCCCGACCCCGCGCGGGAACGTCAAAGACGCCCTTGAGCAGATCGCGTCGAGCGCGCGGCAGTACTTGGTGCGTTGGCCGCGCAGGCGCCCGCTGTGGGCAGGGGTGGCGAGCGTCGGCTCGGTCGACCCTGTCGCGGGCACGACGACCCGTGCGGAGCTGGGCTGGAAGGACGCGCCGCTCGCCGGGGTCGTCTCCGCGAAACTCGGCCTGCCGACCTCGCTCGCGGTGCAGGTCGAAGCGGTCGCCGCAGCGGAGCTGCTGCTGCCGCCGAGCAACCACGTCGTGACGAGCCCGGTGCGGGAGCGGACCACGCTGCACTTCTACGGCAGGGAGTCGCTGGGCACGGCGCTGACGATCGGCGGCAGGGTGCACAGCCCGAAGAGCGGTCCGGGCACGATCTCGCATCTGCCGGTGCGCTCCAAGCTCCTCCTCGGCCACGAGGGCGCGGGCGCCCTCGCCGACGCGGTGAGCGACAGCGCCGTGGCGCTCGCGTGGACCAGGCTCACCGGAGCCAAGGCCCATCCTCGGTCCGCGCAGACAGTGCAAGACGTGATCCGCCAGGCGGCGGCAGGAGATTCCGTCGCCCAAGAGCTCTTGGGCGAGCGCTCGCGCCTCTTCGGCGAGTCGGTCGCCATCGCGGCGAGCTTCGTGAACCCGGACGAGGTGGTGCTCGGCGGGCAGGCGTTCACCTCGTACCCGGAAGCCGCCGAGCAGGTGGCGAAGGCGTTCCAGGAGGCATCGGCCACACCGGGCGTCCCGGTCCGCGTCACCCGGCTCGGCTCGAAAGTCCAGGAGTTCGCCGCGCTCGCGGTCGCGCTCTCCGCGGTCTGGGCGGACCCGATCGGGGCATGGCGCCAGGCAGGTCTCGCGGCGTGATTTGACGGCGCGCGGAGGAGGTGTCCTACCCTGGAGGGATGGCCACCTCCTCCAGACCCCGGCCGCCAGCGGTCTCGACACTGGCCAGCCGGTCGCCGACGCAGCCGCGCCGTGTGGCGGTGCTCTCCTTGCACACCTCTCCCTGGGCGCAGCCCGGGAGCGGCGACGCGGGCGGTATGAACGTGTACATCCGCAACACGTCGATTGCTTTGGCGCGTCGCGGGGTCGCGGTCGAGATCTTCACCAGGGCGACTTCCTCGGACGACCCGCCGAGCTGGGAGCCAGTGCCCGGAGTGGTCTTGCGCAACGTTGTCGCGGGTCCTTTCGAGGGGTTGCGCAAAGAGGAGCTGCCCAGCCAGCTCTGCGCGTTCACTGCGGGGGTGCTCCGCGAATGCCTCGGGCATGAGGCGTGGCACCACAGCCTCGTCCACTCGCACTACTGGCTGTCCGGCCAAGTCGGCTGGCTCATCAAGGACCGGCTCGGCGTGCCGCTCGTGCACACCGCGCACACGCTGGCCGCGGTGAAGAACGCGACACTGGCCGAAGGCGACGCCCCGGAGCCGTTGCAACGGCTGGTGGGGGAGGGCCAGCTCGTCGCAGAGTCGGACCGAATGATCGTCAACACCCAGGTCGAGGCCGAGCACTTGGCGCAGTACTACGCGGCAGACCCGCAGAAGATCGACGTGGTGGCTCCGGGGGTGGACCTCTCGGTTTTCCGGCCCGGCGGCAAAGCCGTTGCGCGCGCGGGCCTCGGCCTCGACCCGGCCGAACAGATTGTGGCGTTCGTCGGCAGGATCCAGCCGCTCAAAGGCCCGGACATCTTGCTCGCCGCCATGGCCCCGATCCTGCGGTCGAAGCCGGGAGTCCGGCTGTTGGTCGTCGGCGAGGCCTCGGGCTCGGGCCTGAGCCCCGAGCGGCTGATGGCGGCGGCCGAGGAGTTCGGCGTCGCGGGCCAAGTGACAATGTGGCCCGCCCAGCCGCCCGCCCGGCTCGCGCAGATCTACCGCGCGGCCGACCTTGTCGCGGTGCCGAGCCATTCGGAGTCCTTCGGCCTGGTCGCCATCGAGGCGCAGGCGTGCGGCACGCCGGTGGTCGCGGCTGAAGTCGGCGGCCTGCCGGTGGCGGTCGCGGACCAGGTGAGCGGCGTGCTGGTGGACAGCTGGGCGCCCGAGCGCTGGAGCGAGGAGATCGCGAGCTTGCTCGCCGCGCCGAAGCTGCTGCGCGAGATGGGGGAGGCCGGCGTCGTGCACGCCAGCCGTTTCTCGTGGGACGCCACGGTCGACGGGCTCCTCGCCTCGTACCAGGCGGCGCTGCGCCCCGCCGCCACGCAGATGCGGGCGGTGAGCGGGTGAGCGAGGCGGACGGGACGCGCGAGCGGCTCCGCGACAGCCTGCGCGAGCTGGAGATCGATGCGGAGGAGATCGAAGAGCACAGAGTCTTCTGGGTGGTCCTCCCCGCCGAGCGCCGCCACCAGGTCGGCGTCGCCCTCGCGCCGCGCGACGGCGGGGTCCGGGTCGAGGCGTTCGTCTGCCGTGCCCCCGAGGAGAACCACGAGGACGTGTTCCGATTCCTCTTGCAACGCAACCAAGGGCTGTACGGGGTGCATTACACTATCGACAAGCCCGGCGACGTGTACCTGATCGGGTACATTCCAAAAGCCGCGCTCGGGGCGGACGAGCTCGACCGGGTGCTTGGGCAAATCGTGCTCGCCGTCGATTCCGACTTCAACCAATTGCTCTCGCTCGGCTTCGCGGAGGCGATCCGGCGGGAATGGCAGTGGCGGACTTCGCGAGGGGAGTCGACGAAGAACCTCGCGGCGTTCACCCATCTGCTCGACGAGAGCGGGGCCTGATCACGCCTGCCCGCAGGCGATGTGTCCCGCGTCTCAGTAGTATGGACATGTGTCTTTTCGCGCGCAGACGTCTGACCTGGCCGCCGAACGCTTCGACGGGATCGGCCCCGGGTCGCTCCTCTGGCAGCTGGCGGGCGATTCCCGCATCGCGTACGCAGGCGGCATGGCGGGGATCCTGCAGACCATGCACCCAGTGATCGGGCAGGCCCTCGTCGACCACTCCGACTTTTTCGACGATCCGATGGACCGGGTCTTTCGTTCTTTGCCGGGGATCGTCGGAGTCGTCTACGACGACCCGAAGGCGCAGACCGGGCACACGGTGCGCGATTTCCACAAGGAGATCAAGGGCTCGTTCGCGGACGGGAGGCGCTACCACGCCCTCGACCCCGCCACGTACTGGTGGGCGCATGCCACGTTCCACATGATGGCGGAGCATGTCGCGGACGTGTACTCCCTGCGCCCGCTCGGCGACGACGAGCGCGAGCGGCTCTACCAAGAGGGCGTCGCGTGGTACCGCCGCTACGGCGTGAGCGAGGCCCCGGTGCCGAAGGACCGGGCCGCGTTCCAGGTCGAATGGGACCGGCATTGCGCCGAAGTGCTGCAGCCGAACCCGGCTTCGGACTGGCTGCTCAAGCTCGTCGACGGACGGGTCTTCCCCAAGGTCGGCAGGCCCGCCTACTTGCCGTTCCCGGAGCGCTATCACCGCGTCGGCAACGCGATGCTGCGCCAAGGCCTGGTCAGAAAGCTCATCGGCCCGCCGTTGCGGCTCTCATACGTCGGTGCCCTCCCGGCAATCGTGCGCGAGCGTTTCGGGATCGAGTGGACGCAGTCCGAGGAGCGGCAGTACTGGCGCCAGGCCAGGCGCGTCGCCGTGGAATGGCGCGTCCGTCCGACGGCCTGGCGCTGGTACCCGAGGGCCTACGCGGGGTGGATTCGCGCGACCGGGGCCCCGCCGCCGCGCTCAGCCTCGCGGTGACTACCTCGGCTGCGGCAGCGGCATGCCCCGCTCGGCGAGGACTTCGCGAAGGACGTCCGGATAGTCGGTGATGATGCCGTCGACCCCGGACTCCACGAGTTCGGCCATCGTGGCCTTGTCGTCCACGGTCCATGGGATGACTTTCAAACCGAGGTCGTGGGCATGCGCCACGTACTCGGGGGTGACGAGCAGCTCGAAGCCGGGGTCGCCGATCTTGCCGTCCTGGGGATCGCCGTACTGCGGGGAGATCGCGCTCGCGCCGATGGACTGCGCCGCCGCGACGACGTCGCCGCCGAAGTCGTCGAGCGCGATCCCGCCGAGCCACGGGTTGCTCGCGGTCGGGTCTGCGGAGAAGGCGGGGGAGGAGAGCGCGACGAGCGGCAGCTCGGGGGCGATCTGGCGCATGAGTTTGAGCGATCCCCAGTCGAAGCTCTCGATAGTGACCTGCCTGACGAGCCCGGCCCTGCGGATCTCCTCCGCGACGACTCGCACGAACTCCTCGCGGGGCGCGGTCTCGGAAGGCGCTCCGGCCTCGACTTTCGTCTCGATGTTCATCCGGGTCGCGCCGCCGCCGCGTTCGCGGACCAGGTTCAGCACCGAGCGCAGCGTCGGCATCTTCGCTCCCGGCGCGGCCTGCTGCCTGGGGTACTGCGGCAAGGTCTTCGAACCGCAGTCCAGCGTCTCGACCTGCGCGAGCGTGAGGTCTTTGATGAACCGCCCGACGTATTTGCCGGAGCATTTCGCGGGGTCGACCTTCCGGTCGTGCGTGATCACCGCCACGTGGTCTTTGGTGATCTGCACGTCCATCTCCAGCGTGGTGACTCCCACGGAGAGCCCCTTCGAGAAGGAGTCGATGGTGGACTCCACCATGAGGCCGAGACCGCCCCGATGGGCTTGCAAGTCGAAGTCCGGCGCCGGGCTCCCGCTTGCCGCCGAAGCGGTCCCGAAGCTGACGGCCGAGACCATGAGGGCGGCGCGGATCGATCCCATGGTCTCCATAGTAGGCTCGGAACCCATGAGACTAGGCAGGGTAGCGAGTCCGGACGGCGTCGCGTTCGTGCGAGTGGAAGGCGATGGCCCGGACGCGATCGCCCACGAGATCGCCGACCACCCATTCGGGGACCCTGCGTACACGGGGCGGCGCTGGCCGCTCGCCGATCTGCGTCTGCTCGCCCCGATCCTCGCGTCCAAGGTGGTCTGCGTCGGCAAAAACTACCTCGCGCACGCCAGGGAGATGGGCGGCGAGCCGCCGGAGGAGCCGGTGATCTTCCTGAAGCCCTCCACGTCGATCATCGGCCCGCGCACCCCGATCGTGCTGCCGTCCGAAGCCGAGACCGTGCACCACGAGGGCGAGCTCGCGATCGTCATCGGCCGTCCATGCCGCAATGTGCCGCGCGACGAGGCGTTCTCCGTCGTGCTCGGCTACACCATCGGCAACGACGTGTCCGCGCGCGACCAGCAGCGCCAAGACGGACAGTGGACCAGGGCCAAAGGCCATGACAGCTTCTGCCCGATCGGGCCGTGGATCGAGACCGAGCTCGACCCGGAGGACCTTGAGATCCGGACCGAGGTGCGCAGCGCGTCTGGGAAAGACTGGGAGCTGCGCCAGCATTCGCGGACGAGCCTCTTGATCCATTCCATCCCGAAGCTCATCGCGTGGTGTTCGCGGGCGATGACGCTGCTCCCTGGCGATATCATCCTCACGGGCACGCCGGAGGGGGTCGGACCGATCGTCGACGGGGACGAAGTGTCGATCACGATCGAAGGCGTCGGGACGTTGACCAACCCGGTGCAAGCGGAAGAAGGTGCGCTCCATGGCTGACCGTGTGCCGGTTCGTGTCCGGTTCTGCCCCTCGCCGACGGGGACCCCGCATGTGGGCATGATCCGCACGGCCCTGTTCAACTGGGCGTTCGCCCGCCATCACGGCGGTACGTTCGTATTCCGCATCGAGGACACCGACGCGGCGCGCGACTCCGAGGAGTCGTACCGGGCGATTCTGGACTCGCTGACATGGCTGGGCCTGACCTGGGACGAAGGGCCCGAGGTCGGCGGCCCGCACGTGCCGTACCGGCAGTCGCAGCGCAGGGAGCTGTACCGCGACACGCTTGCCGCCCTCCTTGAGACGGGCGAGGCGTACGAGAGCTTCTCCACGGCCGAGGAAGTCGCGGCCCGCCATGTGGCCGCGGGCCGGGACCCCAAGCTCGGCTACGACAACTTCGACCGGACGTTGGACGAGGCCGACCGCAAGCGGTTGAAGTCGGAGGGGCGCGCGCCGGTGATCCGGCTGAAGATGCCCGACCGAGACCACGAGTGGGACGACCTCGTCCGAGGCCGGATCACGTACCCGGCGTTGTCGCAGCCCGACTACGTGCTGAGCCGTGCGACCGGAGACCCGCTGTACACCTTGGTGAACCCGGTGGACGACGCGGTCATGGGGATCACGCACGTCTTGCGCGGGGAGGACCTGCTGTCCTCGACGCCGAGGCAGCTGGCGCTGCACGAGGCGCTCGGGCGGATCGGCGTCGGAACGGGCAGGACGCCCCAGTTCGGCCACATGCCCTACGTGATGGGCGACAAGAACACGAAGCTCTCGAAGCGGGACCCGGAGTCCAGCCTTTTCCACCACCGCGACCGGGGGTTTGTCCCCGAGGGCCTGCTCAACTACTTGGCGCTGCTCGGCTGGGGGATCGGCGAGGACCGGGACGTGTTCTCCCTGCAGGAGATGGTGGCGGCGTTCGACATCCATGACGTGAAGTCGAGCCCGGCGCGGTTCGACCAGAAAAAGGCGGACGCGATCAACGCGGCGCATCTGCGCCTCTTGGCCCCGGAGGACTTCGCGGAGCGGCTGTGGTCGTACCTCGTCGCGCATGGCCGCCTCACGGGAGCAGAGGACCGGCGGCTCTTCGACACGGCCGCCGAGCTCGTGCAGACTCGCGTCCAGGTGCTTGGCGAGGCGTGGGACCTCTTGAAATTCCTGTACGCCTCGGAGCCGGAGTTCCAAGTGGACCCCCAGGCGGCGGCGAAGGAGCTGACGTCGAGCGCGTTGCCCGCGCTGGAAGCCGTCCTCGGCGTCCTGGACCCCGCAGTCAGCGAACCGCCGCAATGGTCGCACGAGGCGCTTGAGGCCGCGTTGCACGGCGCGCTGATCGACGGGCTGGGCCTCAAGCCGAGGGCCGCGTTCGGGCCGATCCGGGTCGCGGTCACCGGCGCGCGGATCAGCCCGCCGCTTTTCGAGTCGATGGAACTGCTCGGGCGGGACCGGACGATCCGAAGGCTGCGGGCGGCGCACAAGGATATTCTTGGACACTGAGCTCCGGGTCTGCTACACTCGCTGACGCTGAAAAGCAAGGTCGAGCGGATGCGTCTGATCGGCCGGAGCTATGGGATATGGTGTAATTGGCAACACTAGTGATTCTGGTTCACTCATTCTAGGTTCGAGTCCTGGTATCCCAGCCACGTGAAAGCGTGTATAATATAAAACTCGGAACGATCTTCCAGATCGACCACATGGCCCTGTCGTTTAGCGGTTAGGACGCTGCCCTCTCACGGCAGTAGCGCGGGTTCGAGTCCCGTCGGGGCTACAGGCGAAAGACCCCCTGGTGCAGACCAGGGGGTCTTTTTTCGCCTCCAACGCGGGTGTGAGCGGGATCGCAAAGGGCGCAATCTCGGGCGCAGCTCCTTCTTCGCCCTCGCCGCGCCGTCGCCGCTGCGGCAGATTCGGGTGATACAACCCCAGCATGGGTTACAGATTGCAGTTCGGGCCGGTGCAGGTCGTCCTTGTCGTGGTGGCGTTGGTCGCCGTCCTGCTTTTGGCGACCATGTTCGTCGGGCGTGGTCCGGCGGATCCGTCGACAGGGAAGAAGGGCAAGCTGCGCCCTCGGCTCAAGCTGCGGCGGGGCTTCGGCGGCGGCGTGCTCGCGGCGCTCGCGGTCTTCCTCACATGGATCATGACGTTGGTCCAGGGGTATCTGGGCCTGACCGGCGAGGTCAAGGCCGCGCATGTCGTCGTGTCGAAGTTCGAGAACATGCCGGGCGTGTTGAGCGTCGATCTGACGCTGTACGGGGACGACCACGCCACAGCCGCCTCGCGGAAGGCCTACCAGCTGCAGGGCGACCGATGGGTGCTCCAGGCGAACATCGTGGAGCTCGAGCCGTTGGCGAACACGCTCGGCTTGCGCGGCGGTTACAAGGTAACCCGCCTGTACGGCCAGTACGCGGACGGCAGGCCGACGACCGAGCATCAGGTCCTGCTCGGCGACGACCAAGACTTCTTCAAGGAGATGGAGGACGGCGTCTGGTGGACCAAGCCCTTCGTGCGCTCGGCCTACGGCAACGCGGTGATCTCGAACCCGGGGGAGTACGACGTGTTCATCTCTCGGGACGCCATCACCGCTCGCCGCGCCGACCGGTGAGCGCGCGGTCGCCCTGGTCTTTCGGCACGAGCGGGATCGCGGCTGCGGCAATCACGGCGGAGACCCCGAACGCCCAGGTGTAGCCGGAGGCGTCGATAAGCCACCCGAAGCAGGGCGGAACGAGGAAGCTCGCGATGTACTGGCAGGTGTTCTGCGCGCCAAGCGCCCGCCCGGACCATCGCGGCCCGGCGAACTCGGCGACCGAGGTGAAGGCTAGGCCGTTGTCCGCGCTGGTGATGGCGCAGGCGGCGACCATGAGCGCGACGGCTGAAGCCGTCGCCTGTCCCCAGCTCGCGAGCGCGAGACAGCCGAGCACGGCGGTGGCGATGGTCGCGATCGCCCGGATCGTCCAGGTGCGGCTGCCGACCCGGTCCGACCACACCCCGGCCGCGACGCGGCCCGCGGCTCCGAGGACGTTCGCGGCGGCGACGAGCGCGCCCGCCGTCGTCTCGGGCCAGCTGAGTGAATGGTTGAGCCAGGTGAACATGTACGTCCACACGAAGTACTGCGGGATCACGAGCAGCACGGAGACCCCGTGGACGAGCCAGAGGAAGCTCCCGGCCCGGTAGGGGTTCGCCCCGTCCGTCGCGGTCGCGCACGGCGAGGCCCCGGCCGTTTCGGGCAGCCCCGCGAACATCGCGGCCAAGGCCGCGAAAACCAAGACTGCGACTGCGGGGACGGCCAGCGCCGCGCCGACTCCGTGCTGCTTGGCGAGGACTGGGAGGACGAGCGCGTCGAAGCCCATGCCGAGGGGTTGGGCCATTTGGCGGATCCCCATGGCGAGGCCGCGTTGCTCCTTGGGGAACCAGCTGACGACGATGCGCCCGCTCGCGGCGTTCGTGCTCCCTGCGGCCATGCCCGCGACGAAGAACCAGCCGCCGATCCACCTCGGGTCGCTCTGCGCGGCGGCGGCCAACGTGCTCAGGCCTGCGAGGGCGAGGCCTGCGGCGAGCGTCCACCGCTCCCCGTACCGGTCGATGAGGAAGCCCCACCCGATCAGGGTCAGCATGATCCCGAGCGACGTCATCGCGGCGACAAGGCCCGCCTGCGGCAGCGAGAGGCCTCGTTGGACGAGGAGGGCGGGGATGAGGAACCCCCCGGCCACCATGACCATGGCGGCGGCGGCCGAGGACCCGGTGGCGAGCGCGAGCATCGTCCAGCGGCGGGCGGCCCCATCAGTCTTGTCCATATATTGATACTATCGTCCCATATAGTGAGACTCCTGTTCGTGCTCGGCGAACAGGGCCTTCGCCTCGATACGCAGCCGCGCCGCACGCATCGAGGCGAAGGCCGGACGCCCGACGCGCAGCAAGAGCGGGCTGGCCAGGGCCCAGATCGCGAGCGACGGCAGGCCTGCGGTGAGGATGGCGACCTCGGTGCTCGTGTGGTACACCACATACACACGGGAGGCTGCGGTGAGCGCGGTCGTGACGCCGATGAGGAAGTTGAGCGCCCGGATTTTTTGGCGGAACTGGGCGTCGTCGTCCCAACACAGGTCCCACGCGGGACGGTGATGCGGCGACATGAGGTCGAGACTCGGCCGCAGCAGCAAGCCAAGGAGCGGTTTGCCGACGAATGTGGTGGACAAGCATCCAATGGCGGTGGCGAGCGAGACGATGGACTGGCGGGCGAGCACGATCCGTGGATCGTCGGAAAGGGCGGCGAGGGCGAGCGACGCGATGTTCAGCCCGAGGAGGAAGAGTTGGAACCCGTCTGCCCTGCGCTGGCGGAGCATGGTGGCGAGGACTCTGGCGGCGAGGAAAGCGGTCCCGGCGGAGAGCGCGACGATCTCGGAATACCCCAGCCAGGAATGCAGCAAGTAGAAGAGCAGGACCGGGACGAGTCCGTCGACGAGGCCCGGACGCGCCTTCGCGAAACGAGGATGGCTCCACCATTGCGTCAGCGTTTCTCGGACCAGCACCGTTCCAGAGTGCCTGCCGTTCTTAAATTTTTCCCAAGAGCGCCCCGGGAGTAGGGGGTGCGAGAAGCTACGATCCGGCCTCGACCGACTCCTCGGCTTCGGCGTTCTCCTTGCGGACCTGCTCCATCGCGGTGACGAGCGGCATGGCGAGCACTCCTGTGGCGACCGCGACCACCCCCGAGATGATCAGGCCGGGCACTCCGCTCGCGGCGACGGCGACGCCCTCGCTCGTGTGGTAGACCACCCAGACCCGGGTCGCGGCGCTCGCGAGGAAGCTCGCCCCGTAGAGCAGGTTGAGCTGGCGGACCCTGCGGCGGAACGGCTGGTCCGTGTCCCAGCACTGCTCCCAGGCCGCTTCCAGCCCCGGCGCGGTGAGGGCGAGGCCGGGGCGCATGATCCGTTCCAGGAGCGGCTTCCCAACGAAAGTGGTGACGACGCAGCCGAGGCCGAGCACTGCCGAGTAGATCGAGCCGCGCAGCAGGGCGATTCGGGAGTCATGGGCGAGGACCGCCAGCGCGAGGGACACCAGGATGGAGGCGAGGACCAAGATCTGGAAGGAGTCGATCCTGCGCTCGCGCACGGCGGTGGCCACGACGCGCGCGGCGAGGATGGCGGCGGCGACCGAGAAGGCGAGGATGGCGGAAAGGCCCAGCCAGCTGTGCAAGATGTAGTAGCACGCCGCGGGCACGGCGGTGTCGATGAGCATCGGCCGCGCCTTGGCGAAACGGGGATGTGACCACCAAGCGGCGAGTTTGTTCATCATGGCAGTCCATTGTGCCGGTAATCTCGTAGCTTATGCGGACCACGTGGCTTCTTGGCTTGTCGACGATGTTGTTTTCGACCGCCTGCTCTCATCCCGACGTCCAAACGCTGGAGAGCGCCCAAGCGTTCGCGACAATGACCGCGCCGCGTGGCGGCCTGGCCGCGAGCAGCGCGAATCCCTGCCCCCAAGTGCCGGACGCGCCGGAGGCGCGCGCCGCCGCGGGCTCGTTGCCGCCGCCGCAACGGGCTCCTGGGAAACAGGGGCCGCCCAAGCAGGGTCCTCTCCAACAGGGTCCTCTCCAAAAATGGTCCCAGTCGTACACCGGGCGCTACGACCGGTGCGGCGCGCTCACCGCCGTGGTGGTCTCCCTCGAAGGGGACGACGACCCGCTCGGCCCGAGGCAGGTGCTGTTCTTCCACGACGGAGGCTTCGTCGGGACCGCCGATCCCTGCGCGTTCGGCCACACGGAGATCAAATCGGTCCGCGGGGACGTCGTGGTCGTCCAGTACCGCTGGCCGCGTGGACAAGAGACCGTGACGACTATGTCCGGCTCGGCGAACGTCAAGTACCGCTGGAGCGGCGACAAGGTGGTGCGGGTGGACCAGATTCCGCAGGAGCTCTACGACGCGGTGGGGTGCAAGCGCTAGGGCGCCCCTCCCGGAGCCGGGCGGTCAGAAGAATCCGACCCGGTCCGGCGAGTAGCTGATCAGCAGGTTCTTCGTCTGCTGGTAGTGGTCCAGCATCATCTTGTGGTTCTCGCGGCCGATGCCGGACTGCTTGTACCCGCCGAACGCTGCGTGCGCAGGGTAGGAGTGGTAGCAGTTCGTCCACACCCGTCCCGCCTTCAGCCCCCGGCCCAGCCGGTAGGCGGTGTTGATGTCGCGGGTCCACACCCCGGCTCCGAGGCCGTACTGGGTGTCGTTGGCGATCTTCAGGGCCTCGTCCACGGAGTCGAACGTGGCCACCGAGAGCACCGGCCCGAAAATCTCCTCTTGGAAGATCCGCATGGTGTTCGTGCCTTTGAAGACAGTCGGCTCGACGTAGTGCCCGTCCGGGTACTCGTCCACTTTGCGGGTATTGCCGCCGATCAGCAGCTGGGCGCCCTCGGACTTGCCGATGTCGATGTAGCGGAGGATCTTCTCCTTCTGCTCGGCGCTGGCCTGGGCGCCGATCATGGTCGCCTCGTCCAGCGGGTCCCCTCCGACGATGGCCCTCGTCCGCTCGACACAGCGCGCGATGAACTCGTCGTAGATGTCGGCGGACACCAGCGCGCGGGACGGGCAGGTGCAGACCTCGCCCTGGTTGAGCGCGAACATCACGAACCCCTCGACCGCTTTGTCGAGGAATTCGTCGTCCTTGGCCAGCACGTCGGACAGGAAGATGTTCGGGCTCTTGCCGCCGAGCTCCAGCGTCACAGGGATGAGGTTCTCGCCCGCGTACTGCATGATGAGCTTGCCGGTCGTGGTCTCCCCGGTGAAGGCGACCTTCGCGACCCTCGGGCTCGACGCGAGGGGTTTGCCCGCCTCCAGGCCGAAGCCGTTGACGACGTTGAGCACGCCCGGCGGCAACAGGTCGCCGATGAGCTCCATGAGCACCATGATCGAGGCCGGGGTCTGCTCTGCGGGCTTGAGGACGACGCAGTTGCCCGCCGCGATCGCGGGGGCGAGCTTCCACGCCGCCATCAGCAGGGGGAAGTTCCACGGGATGATCTGGCCGACGACGCCGAGCGGCTCGTGGAAGTGGTAGGCGATGGTGTCGGAGTCGATCTCGGAGATCCCGCCCTCCCCGGTGCGGATGGCGGAGGCGAAATACCGGAACTGGTCCACTGCGAGGGGCAAGTCGGCGGCAAGGCACTCGCGGATCGGCTTGCCGTTGTCCCAGGTCTCGGCGACCGCGAGGTCGGCGATGTGCTCCTCGAAGCGATCAGCGATCTTGAGCAGCAGGTTGGCCCGTTCGGTCGTCGAGGTCGCCCCCCATTTGTCCGAGGCCCGGTGCGCCGCGTCGAGCGCCAGGTCCACATCTGCCGCAGTGCTCCGGGCGATCTTGGTGAACACGCGCCCGTCGACCGGCGAGGTGTTGTCGAAATACTCGCCCTCCGCCGGGGCGGCCCACTCGCCGCCGATGAAGTTGTCGTAGCTGGCCTTGAAGGCGAAGGAGCTTCCCGCAGAGCCGGGCGCCGGGTGTTTCATGGTCTCTACTTTCTGTTCGGAGCATGTGCGAATGTCGATTGTCGAAGTGGCTCCGACAATAGGGGAGTCCCTTTGTGCTCCACGCTACACCCCTTGCGGGCGGCGGACGCGGGCGTCGCGAGCGGGGCGAACGGGTAAGGTGTTGTCGCGTGACGACTCTGGCGTACATTCCCTCGCCCCCCCAGGGGGTCTGGTTCCTCGGGCCGATTCCGATACGCGCGTACGCCCTCTGCATCTTGACGGGCATCCTGGTGGCCTGCTGGTGGGGCACGAGCCGGTGGATGGCCCGGGGCGGGCGGCGCGAGGACGTGGTCGACGTGGCGCTCATCGCGGTGCCGTTCGGCCTCGTCGGCGGCAGGCTGTACCACGTGGCGACCGATTGGCGGACCTACTTCGGCGGCCAGGGGCGCTCGCCGATCCATGCCCTCTTCATCTGGGAGGGCGGCCTCGGCATCTGGGGCGCGGTCGCGCTCGGCGGCGTCGGCGCGTGGATCGGCTGCAGGCGCAAAGGCATCCCGCTGCCCGCGTTCGGCGACGCGATCGCCCCGCCGGTCCTCCTGGCCTCGGCGATCGGCAGATTCGGCAACTACTTCAACCAGGAGCTGTTCGGGCGGGAGACGAACCACTGGTGGGGGTTGCGGCTCTACGAGCGAGTGCGCGACGGCGCGGTGGACAACGTGTACGGCGTCTCCGACGGCAGGCCGTGGATCGGCGGGGAGATGAACCTCACCGGCAAGCTCGTCCATCCCACCTTCCTCTACGAGGCGTGCTGGAACGTCGCTATTGTGCTGGTCCTCGTGGTCCTCGACCGGCGGTTCAAGATCGGCCACGGCAGGCTCTTCGCCCTGTACGTCGCCGGATACAGCCTCGGCAGGCTCGGCCTCGAGTTCGTGCGGATCGACCCGGCGACCACGATCGGCGGATACCGCGTCAACGTCTACACGTCGAGCCTGCTCATCATCGCCGGGCTGGCGTACTTCTTGTTCGTGAAGAAGGGCAAAGAGGCTCCGGAGGAGATCGAGGCGGGCCGCAAGGACCTTCCCGAAGCGGAGGAAGGGCAGGCTGCCGAATCAGAGCCCGCATCTGGACAAAAATCGGCCTTTGTCAAGGAAGCGGCTTCCAAGCAGGAAGAATCCGACGGAGAATCCGAGGAACCGGCCCCGACATCTGACATTCACTCATCTGAGGTCGGATCGACAGCTAAGTCGGACTAGGCTTTCCGTATGACTCGTCGTACAAAGATCGTGTGCACTCTGGGGCCTGCCACTGCTTCTGCGGAAAAAGTGAAGGCGCTCGTCGAAGCGGGCATGGACGTGGCGAGGCTGAACTTCAGCCATGGCGACCACCCGGACCACGAGCAGATGTACCACTGGGTGCGCGAGGCCTCCGACCAGACCGGCCGCGCGGTGGGGGTCATGGCCGACCTGCAGGGGCCGAAGATCAGGCTCGGCAGATTCGCCGAGGGGCGCACGGTGTGGGCGACGGGCGAGACCGTGCGGATCACCGTGGCGGACGTCGAGGGGACCCACGACCGCGTCTCCACCACGTACAAGCAGCTCGCGGCGGACGTCGTCCCCGGCGACACGCTGCTGATCGACGACGGCAAGGTCGGGCTGCGCGCGCTGCGCGTGGAAGGCGACGACGTGGTGTGCCAGGTCTACGAGGGCGGCCCGGTCAGCAACAACAAGGGCATCTCGTTGCCGGGGGTGAACGTCTCGGCCCCCGCGTTGTCGGAGAAGGACACCGAGGACCTCGAATTCGCCCTGCGGCTCGGCGTGGACTGGGTGGCGCTGTCCTTCGTCCGCTCCCCGGACGACGTGCGGCTGGTCCACGAGGTCATGGACCGGGTCGGCAGGCGCGTCCCGGTCATCGCGAAGCTGGAGAAGCCCGAGGCGGTGGGGGACCGGCTCGAAGAGGTGATCCTCGCGTTCGACGCGGTCATGGTCGCCCGAGGCGACCTCGGCGTCGAGCTGCCGCTCGAGGACGTCCCCGCGGTGCAGAAGCGCGCGATCCAGCTCGCCAGGGCGAACGCGAAGCCGGTCATCGTGGCCACCCAGGTGCTCGAGTCGATGATCGAGAACGCCACGCCCACCAGGGCGGAGGCCTCCGACGCCGCCAACGCGGTGTTCGACGGCGCGGACGCGGTGATGCTGTCGGGCGAGACCTCGGTCGGCAAGCACGTCCTCACCGCGGTGCGCACCTTGGCCCGCGTCCTCGCCGCGGCGGAGAAGGAGCCTGCGCTCATCGCGCCGCTCATCCGGGTCCCGAGGACCAAGAGCGGAGTCATCTCCTACTCGGCCAAAGACATCGGCGAGCGGCTGGAGGCCAAGGCGCTGGTCGCGTTCACCCAGTCCGGCGACACCGTCCGCCGCCTCGCCCGGCTGCACAGCGCGCTGCCGCTGCTCGCGTTCACCCCGGAGCCTGCCGTGCGCAGCAGGCTGGCGCTGTCGTGGGGCGTGGAGACGTTCATCGTGCCGCAAGTGGACTCCACCGACGCGATGATCCGCCTCGTCGACCAATCCCTCCTCGCCATCCAGCGCTACGAGCACGGCGATTTGGTGATCGTCGTGGCAGGAGCCCCGCCGGGCACCATCGGGTCGACGAACACGATCAACGCCCACCGGATCGGCGAGCACGACCACTGACGGCAGACCGGCCCCCAGGTGGCTGATGTGCAGCCTGTCTTAAGCTGAAAACGGCTGTTCAGGGCATTCTGCTACAGTCTCGCGAATGACTTCAGCGCAATCTCTGCTTGAGGCAGCCAAGGGCGATTTCCAGGAACTGCTCAGCATTCTGGATCTTGCGGAAGCTGGGAACGGGACGTTCGTCGGCCAGCATCCGAGCAAGGCGTGGGCGCGCACGTACGGCGGCCAGATCGTCGCACAAGCGACTATGGCGGCAGCGCGGACGGTTCCGTCGCCGAAGCTCGCCCTGCACTCGGCGCAGACACACTTCATCCGGGGCGGGG
This sequence comes from Segniliparus sp., assembly GCF_051660745.1. Lineage (NCBI taxonomy): Bacteria > Bacillati > Actinomycetota > Actinomycetes > Mycobacteriales > Segniliparaceae > Segniliparus > Segniliparus sp. Next base: position 51,438 of record NZ_JBOFQF010000028.1, read on the forward strand.
ACGTCAGCAAGCCGATCGAATACCACGTTGCCTTGTTGCGGGACGAGCGGTCGATCGCGAACCGGCAGGTGACGGCGACCCAAGACGGCGCGGTGGTGTCGATCTCGTTGATCGCCTACCAGGACGGCAGGCCCGGACTCGAGCATTCCGCGCCGATGCCCTCGGTTCCAGATCCGGAGACTCTGCCGGAGATCGAAGAGACCTTCGTCGGCATGGAGGAGGAGCTGACGATGTTCGTCACGGCTCCTCGGCCCATCGACTGGCGGTACACGAACAAGCCCTCCTGGCTCGCCAAAGGGGCGGGCGAGGCGTTGCCGCACAACCGGGTGTGGATGAAGACGAGGGGGGAGCTGCCGGACGATCCCCGTTGGCACGAGGCGGCCCTCGCGTACGCCTCGGACACGACGATCTTGGACTCGATCATCACACAGCACGGGCTGTCCTGGGGATTGGACCGGATCATCGCCGCCACGCTCAACCACTCGCTGTGGTTCCACCGCCCGGTCCGCTTCGACCAGTGGCATCTCTATGCGACCGAGTCTCCTGCGGCGGCGCACTCGCGCGGATTCTCCACCGGGGGCTTCTATTCGAGAGACGGGGAGCGGGTCGCGAGCTCGGCGCAAGAAGGCGTGGTCATCTACCGGCCCAGGAAATAGCGCGCGGGGGGGCGGATCAGAGGGGCTGGAGCTCGAAGCCCTCGCCCACGCCGGGACCGATCGCGTCCAGGACCGCTCCGATGTTCGTCCCGCCCTCGGCTCCCGCGCACGGGGTGTCGAAGTAGTAGAGGTTGACCATGCCCACCAGCGTGTTCCCGATCACCAGCGGAGCCCCGGAATCGCCCTTGGCGATACAGATCTGAGCCTTGTGGCTGCTCCTGTCCTGATCCTTGACCAGTCCGCACGTCCAGCCGGTCGTCCGGCCCAGTTTGCAGGCCCAGCTGTTGAGGGGGGGAGGGGTCCGGTCGAGAGCGGCGATGGTGAGGTTGTCGATGGTCGGGCTCGGGATCACCCGGTTCGGGTTGAACAGGATCACCGCGATGTCGGGGCGGCTCAGTGTTTTTTCCATCACGCCGAGCGCGCCTGCGCCCTGGTCGGTCTCGGAGATCACTTTGTCCCCGCGCTGGCCGCAATGGCCTGCGGTGAGCCCGACGAGGTCGCCCGCCGCGTCATGGCCGATCGCGGTCAGCGTGCACGCGAGGTTTTTGGCCCCGATCACAATGATTGGAGATCCGCCCCCCAGCAGGACTCGGTCGTCCGCAGACGCGATGGCGGCGGTGTGCGCTGCGACGAGCACGCTGGCGAGCGCTGCGACGAGAGCGCTAATGCATCGTTGCGACATCACATAATCCTCCGGATAACGGGGTGGGCGCTAGCGGGACGTAGACCGCCATCTAGTGTGGCAGACCGAGTGAGTCTGGCAGATCGGGCTGTGCGAAGCCTGAGAACACGCCGGATGTACCGTGTGAGGAGTGACTGTGACTGATCCGAAACGGCCGATCGTGTTGATCGCCGACAAGCTCGCCGAGTCGACCGTTGCCGCTCTCGGCGACCAGGTCGAAGTGCGATGGGTGACCGGGACCGACCGCGAGGCGCTGCTCGCGGCCCTGCCCGAGGCCGACGCGCTCTTGGTGCGCTCTGCGACCCAGGTCGACTCCGAGGCGCTCGCCGCAGGCACGAACCTCAAGATCGTCGCGCGGGCGGGCGTCGGCCTCGACAACGTCGACGTCGAAGCCGCCACAGCCAACGGCGTCCTCGTGGTGAACGCGCCGACCTCGAACATCCACTCCGCGGCGGAGCACGCCATCGCCCTGCTCCTCGCGGCGGCCCGGCAGATCCCCCCCGCGAACGCCACGACGCAGGCGGGGGACTGGAAGCGGTCCGCCTACCTCGGCACCGAGCTCTTCGAGAAGAGCATCGGCGTGGTGGGCTTCGGCCGGATCGGCCAGCTCGTCGCCGCGCGGCTCAAGGCGTTCGAGACCGAGATCCTCGCTTACGACCCGTACGTCTCCGCCGCCAGGGCCGCCCAGCTCGGGGCGAGGCTGGTGACCTTGGACGAGCTCTTGGAGCAAGCGGACCTCATCACCGTGCACCTGCCCAAGACCCCGGAGACGGCCGGGCTCATCGACGCTGCCGCGCTGCGCAAGACCAAGCCCGGCGTGATCATCGTCAACGCCGCGCGCGGCGGTTTGATCGACGAGCAGGCGCTCGCCGACGCCATCGCGTCGGGCCATGTCCGAGGCGCGGGCCTCGACGTGTTCGTGCAGGAGCCCCCCGGCGAGAGCCCGTTGTTCGGGCTGGAGCAGGTCGTGCTCACGCCGCACCTCGGAGCCTCCACCGTCGAGGCGCAGGACCGCGCTGGCACGGACGTGGCCAAGAGCGTCAAGCTCGCCCTCGCAGGCGAATTCGTGCCCGAAGCGGTGAATGTCTCGGCGGGCCCGGTCGGCGAAGAGGTGCTGCCGTGGCTGGACTTGGTCCGCAAGCTCGGCGTGCTGCTCGCGGCCGTGACCGAGCAGGCCGCCGTGACGCTGGAGGTCAAGGTCTACGGCGAGCTCGCGGCAGAGTCGGTCGGCGTGCTCGGCCTCTCCGCGCTTCGCGGTTTCCTCTCCAACTCGGTGGAGACCCCGGTGACCTTCGTGAACGCCGCGCAGGTTGCTGCGGACCGAGGGCTGACGCACGTGGTGGAGACCGAGCAGGAGAGCCCGAACCACCGCAGCCTGGTCGAGGTGCTCGCGGTCGCGGCAGACGGCAGCACCTCGCAGGTCGCCGGGACGCTCGCCGGACGCGGCCAGGTCGCGAAGATCACCAGCGTCGGCCACCGGGGCTTCGACCTGCGCGCAGAGGGGCTCAACCTCGTCATCAGCTACGCGGACCGCCCCGGCGCGCTCGGCAAGATCGGCACGCTGCTCGGCGACTCGGGCGTGAACATCGAGGCCGCGGCTGTGAGCCACGACGTGAGCGGCGACGGCGCGACCATCGTGCTGCGCGTGGACAAGGAGATCAGCTCGGACCTGCGCCAGTCGGTGCGGGATTCGGTGAGCGCGACCGGCCTTGTGGAAGTGGACCTGCGGTGAGCGAGTCCACGCCCGCCGGAGGCAAGAGGCTCCGCCTCGGCGTGATTCCCGGCGACGGGATCGGCCCAGAGGTCGTCGGCCAGGCGCTGCGCGTGCTCGACGCGGTGCTTCCCGGCGTGGAGACGACGACGTACGACCTCGGCGCGGGGCGCTACCTCGCCACCGGCGACGTGTTGCCCGACTCGGTGCTCGAAGAGCTCAAGTCGCACGACGTCCTGCTGCTCGGCGCTGTCGGCGCCGACCCGCGCGACCAGCAGATCCCGAGCGGGCTTTTGGAGCGCGGCCTCCTGCTCAAGCTGCGTTTCGCGTTCGACCATTATGTGAACCTGCGTCCGGCGCGCAGCTTCCCCGGCGTGGCCTCGCCGCTCGCGGGCGACCCCGAGATCGACTTCGTCGTTGTCCGCGAGGGCACCGAGGGCCCGTACGCAGGCGTGGGCGGCACGATCCGCGCGGGCACTGCGCACGAGGTCGCCACCGAGGTGAGCGTCAACACCGCCTACGGCGTGGAGCGCGTCGTCCGCGAGGGCTTCCGCCAGGCGCAGGGCAGGCGCAAGAAGCTCGTCCTCGTGCACAAGACGAACGTGCTCAGCCACGCGGGCTCGCTATGGTCCCGGATCGTCGCCGAGGTCGGGGCGGAATACCCCGAGGTCGAGGTCGGCTACCAGCATGTGGACGCGACGACGATCCACCTGGTGGCGAACCCGGCCCAGTTCGACGTGATCGTCACGGACAACTTGTTCGGCGATATCATCACCGACCTCGCGGCGGCGGTCACCGGCGGCATCGGGATCGCGGCGAGCGGGAACATCAACGCCGAAGGGGCGTTCCCGAGCATGTTCGAGCCGGTGCACGGCAGCGCCCCGGACATCGCGGGCACGGACAAGGCAGACCCGACCGCGGCCGTCCTCTCCGTCGCGCTGCTGCTCGACCACGTCGGCGAGCCCGTGGCGGCCGAGCGAGTGCGCCGGGCGGTCTCCCAGCATCTGGCGGACCGGCCTTCGGGCCTTGGCACCGTGGCCACCGGCGAGCGGATCCTGGGCTTCCTGGGCTGAGCCGCGCCGTGTGGCCGCGCTCCGAGCGCCTGTTCTTCCTGAGGACTTGACGAACTTCCTGGCCACCTGACGAATCGATCCGAATGGCCTCGGATTCGTGGGCAGACTTCGCCAGGCTGGGCTCATGAGCCCTTCACTGAACAAAGCCGAAGCATGACGAGGGTCGTTGTTGTCGGCGGCGGTATTGGCGGTGTGGCCGCCGCGCTCGCGCTCGCGGACAAGGGCCACGACGTCGTCGTCCTCGAACGCGCGCGAGAATTCCGCGAGATCGGCGCGGGCGTCCAGATTGCTCCGAACGGGATGGCCGTCTTAGAGCGGCTCGGGCTCGGCGACGAGGTCGCGGAATTCTTGGTCGGGGTCGACTCGGTGCGGCTTTTCAACGCGACGAACGGGCGGCTCGTCGCCGAGATGCCGTTCGGGGAGGAGTACTGCGAGCTCTTCGGCAACCTGTATTCGGTGGTGCACCGGGGCGAGCTGCACCAGGCCCTCGTCCGCGCCGCGGCGCGGACTTCGAACATCGAGCTGCGCGCGGCGAGCCCCGTCGTCGGGTACGAGCAGGACGAGCACGGAGTCGCGGCGCTCCTGGACGACGGGACGCGGATCGGCGGCGAGGCGCTGATCGGCGCGGACGGGGTCCATTCGACGATCCGCGCCCAATTGCTCGCAGACGGCCCGCTCACAGTCCGGGGCATCGTCGTCTATCGGACGGTCGTCCCTATGGAGGAGATCCCGGCGGAGCTGCGTGCGAACGCGGTGACTTTTTGGACTGGTCCCGGCTGCCACCTGGTGAACTATCCGATCGCGAGCGGAACGGTGATGAACCTCGCCGCGAGCGACGCGAACGGGACGACCGAGGTGTTCTCCGGCGAGCCCGTGACCCGCGAGCATGTCCTCGACAGGCTCGGCGCCCTCGTCGGGGACGCGCGCGCGCTCTTGGAGCACGGCAAGGATTGGCGGATGTGGACGCTCATGGACCGCGAGCCCGCCGACCGCTGGACCGACGGCCGGGTGGCGCTGCTCGGCGACGGCGCGCACCCGATGCTGCACTACGCGGCCCAAGGGGCGTGCATGGCGCTCGAAGACGCGGTGGCGCTTGCCGACGAGTTCAATCCGGCGAGCATCGAGGCGAGCCTGGCCGCCTATAGCGAACTGCGCAAGCCGAGGACGGCGAAAGTGGTGCTCACGGCACGGGAGAGCACCAAGCTCTGGCATGCCGAGGGCGCCGTCGCGGAACGGCGCGACGAGATCATGGGCGCGATGTCGGCGACCGAGCTCTATGACCAGGTCGCGTGGATGCACGCGGGCCCCGAGCCGAAAACGTACGAGGTCTGCGTGGTCGGCGCGGGCGCGCGGGGGCTCGCGGTCGTCGAGCGGATCTGCGCGAACGAGCGAGCCGTCCGCAGGCCGTGCCGCATCGTCGTCCACGTGGTGGACTCGGCGGCTCCCGGGACAGGGCCGAGATGGCGGGCCGATCAGTCCGGGCATCTGCTCATGAACACCGTCGCGTCGCACATCACGGTGTTCGCCGACGAGTCGTTGCGGATCGACGGCCCGGTCGAGTCCGGGCCGACGTTGTACGAATGGGCGAAGGCGCTGCCTGCCCCCAACGCCGAGGCGGTCTCGCTCACGGAGAGCTCGTACCCGTCGCGAGCCTTGTACTCGCAGTATCTGCGCGACGCCTTCGAGCGCATCGTGCAGAGCGCTCCAGCGCATGTCAGCATCGTCACGCATCGGTCGAAAGCGGTGGCCATGGCGGATGCGGACGGGTTCGAGCAAGGCCCGCAAGGAGTGCGGCTCGAGGACGGCACGAGGCTGAACTCGCTCGACGCGGTGATCCTCGCCATCGGGCACGTCCCGACCCGGCTCTCCACGAAGGAGGCGAAGGCTGCGTCGCTCGCCCGGATTCACGGCTTGCGCCATGTCACGCCCTCGAACCCGACGGATATGGACCTCAGCTGCGCGAAGCCGGGGGAGCGTGTGGTGCTGCGGGGCCTCGGCTTGAACTTCTTCGACTACATGGCCTTGTTGACGACGGGACGGGGCGGGAAGTTCTGGCGGGGCGAGGACGGCGTGAAATACGAGCCTTCGGGGCGGGAGCCGATTCTGTGCGCGTCCTCCCGGCGCGGCCTGCCGCACCAAGCTCGTGGCGTGCGGCAGAAGGGCGCGAACGAGCGGCACGTCCCCAGTTATTTGGCTTCCGGGCGGATCGCGCAATTGCGGCAGCAGGCACTGGAGGGACAGCCTGCCCCGAGCACAATGGATTTGTGGCCGCTCATCTCGCGCGAAGCCGAGAGCATCTATTACGAGCGGATTCTTGTCCATCGCGGCGAGGAGGCCTCGGGGTTCGTCGACCGTTACTTGCGCGCCCCGCAGGAGGAGCTCGCCGCGCTCTTGGAATGGTTCGATTTCAGCCCTGAGCAGTGGTTCAGCTGGGATCTGCTGCAGCAGCCATGGGGGGCGAGGACCTTCACGGGCAAAGCGGATTTCACCGCTTGGGCGCTCGACTATTTGCGGGCCGACGTGTGGGACGCGAAAACCGGGAACGTCGACAGCCCGCTGAAGGCCGCGCTCGACGTGTTCCGGGACCTGCTCGACGAGGTCCGATTGATTGTGGGCGACGGCGGGCTCGACGGCGGGGCGCACGGCACGGACCGGGAAGACTGTCGCACGCCGATGAGCGAGCCGCTCTCCATCGGCCCGCCCGCGAGCAGGATCGAAGAGCTCGTCGCCCTGGTCGAGGCGGGGGTGGTCGAGCTGCTCGGCCCCGGCATGCGGGTCGCTTTCGACACGGCGGACCCCGCTGTGATCGCCGAGTCGCCGCTCGTCCCCGGATCGAAGGTGCGGTCGAAAATGCTGATCGAGGCGCGGTCGCAAGAGCCGGACCTCCGACGTGCCGACGATCCGCTGCTCCGCTTCCTGCTGGACACCGGGCAGTGCAGGCCGTGCGAGAACGCGCGCGGGGACGGCAGGAGGCCCCAGAGCGGCGGTCTCGCGGTGACGGAACGCCCGTATTCGATCGTGCGCGCCGACGGCACCGCGCATCCGAGAAGATTCGCGTACGGCGTCTCGACGGAGTCGGCGCGCTGGGCGCCCGCAACGGTCGTCCGAGCCGGGGTCGGGCCGGTGGCCTTGGAAGACGCGGACGCGATCGCGAGGGCGGCGCTGGCCCTGGCCCCGGCCTCGCATTGCAACCGGGAAGTGGAGATTTGATGGCCAGCAGGCTGGACGTCGGCCTGCTCTCCCCGGTGCGGGCGGGAACGGCTGCCGAGGAGGCGACTGGCGACCAGGCGTGGCTTGAGGCGATGCTCGAGGCGGAGGCCGCCCTCGCGGCCGCGCAGGCAGATCTCGGAACGGTGCCCCGGCATGTGGCCGAGACGATCGCGAAGGCGGCGCGCGCAGGCAGGGTCGACGCGCGCGAGGTGGCGCTGGCGGCGCGGGAGGACGCGAATCCGGTGGCGGCGCTCGTTGCGGCGTTCACCGGTGTCGTCGCCGAGCTGGATCCGGTCGCTGCCGAGTACGTGCATCGCGGGTCGAGCAGCCAAGACGTTTTCGACACGGGAGCCATGCTCGTGGCGAAGCGGACGTTGGAGCTGGTCCGAGAGGACGTCGAGGACGTGCTGCGGCATGTGGAAGATCTCGCCGAGCGGCATCTGGGCACGCCGATGGCGGGGCGCGCCTTCCCGCTGCAAGCGACGCCGACGACGTTCGGGCTGAAGGCGGCGGGCTGGCGAGAGCTCTTGCTCCAGGCGGCGGCCCAACTCGACGAGCTCTTGGAGGACGGGCTGCCGGTGTCGTTGGGGGGAGCGGCGGGGACGATGGCGGGCTACTTGGAGTACGCGAAGATGGACGGCGGACGCGAGGTCGCCGCCGATGAGCTGGTGCGGGCGTACGCCCGGCGCACGGGGCTCGCGCCCTCCCGGCTGTCGTGGCACAGTCTGCGGGGGCCGATTGCGCGCATCGGCCAGGCGCTGGCCTTCACCGGCGGCGCGCTCGGCAAGATGGCGGTGGATGTGCTCTTTCTGGTCCGATCAGAGATCGGCGAGGTCGTCGAGCCTTGGCGCGAGGGCAAAGGCGGGTCGTCGGCCACCCCGCACACGCGCGTTCCCGTGCTCGCGGCGATGATTCGCTCAGCGTCATTGCAATTGCCCGCGCTCGCCGGGGTGCTGCAGCAGGCGCTGCTCGCCGAAGACGAGCGCGCAGGCGGAATGTGGCAGTCCGAATGGCCGGTGCTGCGGGATTGTCTTCGGCTCGCGGGCGGGGCGGCGGCCACGGCTGTGGAGTTGAGCAGGGGCTTGGCGGTCGACGAGGCTCGGATGCGGCACAACCTTGAGATCAGCGGCGCGCAGCTCGCGACGGAGCGTCTCGTCGTCCGGCTCGCCCCAAAACTCGGCAGGGCGCAGGCGAAGGCGCTTGTGACGAAACTCTCTGCCGAGTCCGCGGTGACCGGAGTGCCGCTCGTCGAGCTCGCGGGCGCGCGCTGCGACCTCGACATCGCCGAGGTCGTGGCATTGCTCGATCCTTTGACGTATTTGGGGGCCGCTTCGGATCTAGTGGCGCAGGCTATCTCTTGACGGGCCGGTGAGGCCGGGATACATTCACGGCATGGCTCTCGCCGATGCCCAGGATGCGGGCGTCACTGGACTTTCGGTCGGCGGTTCGATCGTCGGACCGAGCAGGCCGCCAGTCGCCGAAGGCGTCGCCGGAGTGCTCGACCTTCTGGCCGAGTACGGCGGGATCGAGGAGTTCGAGACCCGGCTCGCGGAGCTCAAAGAGACCGTCGACCCGGGCCGATGGGAACGGGTCCAGCAGCAGGGGCTGCGGATTTTCAAGCTCATCGACAGCATGAGCCAGGAGAAAGCCCGTTCGCTCGCCCTTTCGGCCATCATGGTCGAGCTGCAGCAGTGCGAGTCCACGGCGACCGCGTTGCGCGCCCTCGTCAAGCACACGCGGCTGCTTTTGAACGCAGATTTCGCCTTTGTCAGCCTCATCGACGAGACGAAGGGGGTCCACACCATCGAGGTCGTCGACGGGACCCTCACCGCGCTCACCCCCGGGCTGGTGATGCCGTGGGATGAGAAGCACGGTCTGATCAGCCTGTACCGCCCCGGGTACGGCCCGGTGCACAGCACCGACTACAACCGGGACGCGCGATTTCTGCGAGCTTCTGCGGCGTTGTCGGCGTTCACGGCGGAAGAGGTCCGCAGTTTGATGGCGATGCCGATGTACCGGGGCGCGACAAACCACGGCAACCTCTTCGTCGGCTCCCGTTCGCCGCGCCAGTTCCACGGCGAAGACCGCGCCCTGTTCAACACGCTCTGCGTGTTCGCGGGACCGTGCCTCGGCAGGCTTGTCGAGCTTGAGAAGCACACCTCGGCGGCTATCGGGGTGCGGCAGCGGCTCGCCGAAGCGGTCGCCGAGCGGGACTCCTATGTGGAGAGCGTGCGATGGGGCGCGGAGGTTCTCGAGGAGGGGCTGCTCCTGCACGATCTCGACCTGCTCGCGCGTCGCGTGGGCGAAGACTTCGCGACCGCCGTGCGCTTCGCCACGCCGGACGGGACGACGATGGGGTCGTACCGCTGGCCGGACTCCGGCGAGGAAGAGCAAGCGGGCGTGGTCCACGACGCGACGACTTCGGAGAGCGGCGCGTGGGTTTCGCCGTTGACGGTCGGCGACGATTATTTGGGCACGATGACGCTTTCCCCCCTGGGCCGCGACTCGCTCGGGGTCCCGAGGGCCCGGCTCGAGTCGGTGGCGCGGACCGCGACGGTCGTCATGCACCTGCAATCGCACGGCCCGGCGTTCTCCGTGGCGCGGTTGCAGGACGACCTGCTCGACGACGTGATCGACCGCCGCCAGGACGAGCGCCTCCTGTCCCTTCAGGCAAGACGGCTCGGCGTCAATTTGAGCAGGCCCCATGTGGTGGTTTTGGCGCGGCCGGAGCAGGGCGGGCTGGATCGGGCCGCGCTGTGGTCCTCCTCCTACATCCGCCGTCTCGGCGGGTTGCGGACGACTCGGGAGGGGCACATGGTGCTCCTGACCCCGGGCGAAGACCCGGGAGCGGTCGCCCGTGCGGTGTGGGAAGAGCTGAGCAAGCACCTGAAGTCCCCGGTCACAGTGTCCAGCGCGGGGCCTGCCGAGACGACGGAGGCGGTGGCGCAGCGGTACAAGGAGGCGCAGCGCTGCCTGGAGGCGATGGGCGCGCTCGGGGCCACCGGCACGGCCTCCGGCGCCGACGAGCTGGGCTTCCTCGGCGTGCTCCTGTCGGAGCACCAAGACGTGGAGGGGTTCGCCCGCCGGATGCTCGGCCCGATCATCGACTACGACCAAGAGCGCTCGACCGAGCTGTTGCACACACTCGACGTCTACTTCAGCGTCGGAGCGAGCCCCACGCGTGCGGCGAAGAAGCTGCACACGCACACCAATACTGTCGTACGCAGATTGGAGCGGGTCAACGAGCTGCTCGGCGAGAGCTGGCAGGACATGGACCGGCTGTTGGACGTGCAATTGGCGCTCAAGCTTTGGAAGGTGCGCACGACGCTCTTGGCGCGCAAAGCGGATGGGCCTCAGTCTGCGGCAGAGTGAGGCCGAGCAGGCTTGCGGGGGCGATCATGGCCCCTGCGACCATGGCGCTTGAACGTGACGATGCGCACATAGTATGCTTTCCCGGTCAATTAAAAACGAACGAGCGACGAGGGAGAGGAATGCGAGACCACTTGCGACGTGTTGTCGCCCTGGCGGCGGCATCGATGCTTGGCTTGACGGCGTTGAGCCCTCAGGCCTTGGCCGCGCCCGCGCCCGACCTTACGCTCGAATGGGCCCCGGACAACCACTGCGACACGTTCTACGCGCCGATCAGGGTCGTCGACGGCTTCCTGGAGTGGGGCGCCAAGCAGACATGTCGCGGAGCCTCTGTGTTCACGCAGTACCTGCGGGTGGAGCTGCACCGAGAGCTGTACCTCTCCGGGGCTTATTACAACGTCTACCTCGCGAACAGCCCGCTCGAACAGCGATTCGGCAAGACGTCTGTGTTCGACCAGACCAGAAGGTGCAAGAGCGAGGCCGTGCGCACGTACCACATGCTGGTCTGGGCGTTCGCGGACGACGAGCGCCAACGGACGTACGGCGAGTCTGAAACCGTGGACTTGCCATGCGAGCTGTGAGGACGGGGCGTGCGGGCGCGCCGATGACAACTGTTGGGCAACACGCTGATAACGTTTCGACCGTGATTGCGCCCACAGGTCTCTGCACCCGCTCCCCTGGGGAGACCGCGCGACGATGACGACAGCAACGCACAAGGCCGCCCGGCCTTCGATCGTGGAGCGACTGGTCTCCTACCTGTTCGACACCGTGATCACCAGCCTGCGCACGCTCGGCCGGTGGTTCATGCTCGCCTTCGGGGCCTTCCGCTATCTGATCGGGGACACGATCCGGTTCCGCCACCCCTGGAAAGAGACCATCCACCAGTGCTGGTTCATCACCAGCGTCACGGCGGTGCCCGCGCTCTTGGTCTCGGTCCCGTTCGGCATCATCGTCATGATCCAGGTCGGGAACCTCACGCAGCAGATCGGCGCGGCCTCGCTCACCGGAGCCGCGGGCGGCCTCGGCGTCATCCGGCAGGGGGCCCCGATCGTCGCGGCCCTCCTGCTCGGCGGCGCGGCGGGCTCGGCCATCGCGGCGGACCTCGGCGCTCGGACGATCCGCGAAGAGATCGACGCGATGCGGGTGATCGGGATCAATCCGACGCAGCGCCTTGTCGCGCCGAGGCTCGCGGCCATGCTCTTCGTCTCGCCGTTGCTCTGCGTGTTCATCGTGTTCGTCACGATGACCGCGGGCTACGTCCTCGCGGTGATGTACCAGGACGTGACGCCGGGGAGCTACCTCGCCTCTTTCGGAGCCTTCGCGAAGCTCTCGGACGTCTACGTCGCGGTCGGCAAGTCCGTCTTCTTCGGCATCGTGGTGGTCGTCATCGCGTGCCAGCGCGGGCTGGAGACGAAGTTCGGCCCGAGGGGGGTGGCCGAGTCGGTGAACGCCTCGGTGGTGCTCGGCGTGCTCTCCACCTTCGTGCTCAATGTCGTCGTCACGCAGATCGTGGGCCTCTTCGTCCCGGAGCAGGTGATTTGAGATGACTGCTCCAGCGAGGTACTACCCGCCGCTCGTCGCCCCGGTCTTGCGGGGCGTCAAAGCGGTCGTCGGTGTGCCGCTCGGGTTTCTCGAGCAGATGGGTCACGTGCTCACATTCTGCGGCTTGGTGCTCGGGGCCGTTCCTCACACGTTCCGGGCCTACGGGCGCCAGATCCGCGAGACGCTCATCGACCTCACCTGGGGCAACGGCCGCATCATCGTCGGCGGCGGCACCTTGTCCGTGCTCGCCGTGCTCGGCATGTCGATCGGCGGCGTCATCGGTCTTGAGGCCTACAACGCCTTGTCCATCGTCAACCTCGGCCCGCTCACGGGGTTCATCTCGGCGTACGGCATGACCAGGGAGTTCGGGCCGTTGGCCGCCGCGCTCGGCTTCGCCGCCCAGGCGGGCTGCCGTATCACGGCGGAGATCGGCGCCATGCGGATCGCGGAAGAGATCGACGCCTTGGAGGCCACGGGCATCCGGTCCATCCCCTTCGTCGTCACGACCCGCGTGATCGCCGGTGTCGCCGTCATCCTCCCGGTGTACCTCTTGACCCTCATCCTCGGCTACGAGGCATGCTCGCTCGTGGTGAACCTGCTGCACAACCAGTCCGCAGGCACCTACGATTACTACTTCCTGCGCTTCCTCGTCCCGCACGACGTGGTGTTGTCCCTGGTCAAAACGGCGATCTTCATCGTCGTCGTGGTCATCATCCACGGCTACCAGGGCTACTACGCCTCGGGCGGCCCCGAGGGGGTCGGCCTCGCCTCCGGGCGGGCCATCCGCTCCAGCATCGTCATCGTCGTCATTTTGAACATGCTCTTGACCCTGCTCTTCTGGGGCCGAGAGACCGGCGTCAGGATATCGGGGTAGCGCGATGGCTGTTTTCCAAGACCTTTCCGGACGCGCCGCGGGCAAGAAGTCGTTGCGGTGGCGCGGTGTGATCGTCGCGCTGGCCGCGACCCTGGTGTTCATCGTCGCGCGGAGCTTCTACGCGGGCACGTACACCCCGTCCTTCAAGATCGACATCGACGCGACGAGCATCGGAGAAGGCTTGGCCGAGGGCGCGGACGTGAAGTACCGGGGCCTGGTGATCGGCAAGGTCGAGTCCATCAACATGCAGACCAACCGCAAGCAGGTGATCAGGCTCTCGCTCGACCCGAAGCAGGCGCATGCGCTGCGCGGCATCGCGAGCGCGAAGTACCAGTCGAGCAATATTTTCGGGGCTCCCGCCATCGAGCTGCTGTCGGGCAACGACAACACCCCGCTGCGGGAGAACACCACGGTGAAGATCGACTCCAGCGGCAAGGTCGCGTCGATCACCAGCGCGCTGCGGCAAATCGCGTCGCTGACCACGCTGCTGGGCACGGACAAAGTCCAGCGCCTCTTGCGGCTGGTGACGCAGAACGGCGACATCCTCGCCAGCGTGGTGCAAGAGGGGTTCAGCTTCGGGAAGATCTACGCGGACAATCTGCGCAAGCCGGTGATCGCCCTGATCCAGGACGCCACGCCGCTGGCCAACGGGTTCAGCCTGGTGATCGGTCCCGCCGTTCGAGAGCTCGAGGCGTTGTACGACCACTCGGAGTTCTTGGCCATCCCGGAGAGCAGGGACGCCACCATCGAGGCGACGCAGAACCACCGGGTGATGATCTTCGACGAGCTCGGAGCCACGCTCAACCACATCAATCCCGACGGCGTGGACAGCCTCGGCTTCCTCATCGACATCGGCCACCCGCTGTTCATGTCGGCGGGCTCGGCGGCTTCGGCATGGGGGAACCTGGAGACCTTCATCAACCGGGTCGAAGACGCGATGCCCTCGATCGACGGCAAGGTCAAGCTCCGCCTCGAAGTGCTCCTCCCCGCCTCGCGCGCGCTGCCGCAGCCGGACGAGTCCGACGGGCAGGAGCCGCAATCCGGGCAGGGCGGGCAAAGCCAGCGCCAGCTCACTCCGCAGCAACAGCAGCAGGTCCAAGAGCTGCAAACCCAGCTCTTGGGCAGGGTGCCCCAGCAACTGGCGCAACAGCAGGCCCAGCCGCAGCAGGCACAACAGGCCCAGCCGCAGCAGGCGCAGTCGCCGACCGCGCCGCAGCAACAGCCCGGCCCCGGGCAGCAGACACAGCCGCAGCAGGCGGGGAGCGACTTCGCGACGATCCCGACCCAGAACTCTGAAGGAGGTCCGCGATGAAAGTAGGAGTAGCGCTCCTCAAGTTCCTGGTCTTCGTCGGCATCGTCGTCGTCTGCGGCTCGATCATGTTCCGGGTCCTCACCAGCCCGATCAAAGACGCGACGGCAAAATACACCGCCGTCTTCAACGATGTCTCGAGCCTGCGGGAGAACAGCGACGTCCGCATGTCCGGCGTCCTCGTCGGCAAGGTCGCCAGGGTGGAGCCGGTGGTGGACGGGGCCGATCCGGACAATCCGGACACGGCCCACGCGCATGTCGTCTTCACCTTGGACAAGAAATACTCGATCTACCGGAACACGCGGCTCGCGGTCCGTTACGAGAACCTCCTCGGCGTCAGATACCTGGAGATCATCCCTTCGGAGCAGCCGGGGACGCAGAAGATGTCGCCGAGCTCGGTGATCCGCCTCGACCAGACGGTCTCGTCCTTCGACGTCTCGACGCTGTTCAACGGGCTGAAGCCGATTTTCGAGGAAGTCGACCCGGAGAACCTCAACAAGTTCACCGAGGACCTCTTGCTCCTCATCCAGGGCGACACCACGAACCTCGGCGAGGTCCTGAACGAGATCAAGACGCTCTCCCTCTTCGCGCAGAGCCGGGACGAGCTCTTCAAGGCCCTCTTCGACCAAGTGTCGAAGATCTCCGAGGTGCTCCCGGGGAAATCGCGGATGATCCTCGACCTGCTGCAGCGCTACAGCGATTTCTTCATGGGGTTCATCGACCAAAGCGACGTGATCGACAAGACGCTCAGCATGACGTTGCGCGCGGAGCACACGCTTTTGCCGCTGCTCTCCGAGTTGGAGGCGGCATACGACGAGCTGTACGGGCCGGTTGACGCGTTCCTGTTCCGAGTGCTGCCGCAGCTCGGCCCGATCGCGAACATGTTCGCGATCGCTCCGGAGCTGATCCCCGCGCCGTACGAGTCCGCGCAGGTCGGCACCGACCACCAGTCGAGGCTCGCGAGCATGTTGGTGGGCGACTACCAGGTTCGGCCCGCTGAAAACGATCGCGCGGTCTGCAAGCCGAAGACGATCGTGAGCCCGGTGGGGACCATGGTCTTCTCGGGCGAAGTGGAGGATTGCGAATGAGCAACATCGGCAAGGTCCGCAGCGAGGAGTCGGAGCGCCGCTTCCAGCTCGTCTTGGGCATTTTCTCCGCGTTCATCGTCACCGTCATCCTCGCGGGGACCGCGCTCGTCTACTTCTTCCCGTTCGGAGTCCGGGAGTACCGGGTCAACCAGTACGTCACTGCGGGCCTGAAGGCGAGCGACTCCGTTCGGCTCGCGGGCATCGACGTCGGCCAAGTGCGGAGCGTGGGCCTCGAAGGCGACCATGTGCTGGTGAAGTTCGAGATCCGCGACGACATCCGGGTCGGCGACCAGTCCGCGACAGAGGTCAAACTCCTCACCCCGGTCGGCGGGCACTACCTCG
Organism: Segniliparus sp.; assembly: GCF_051660745.1. Classification (NCBI taxonomy): domain Bacteria; kingdom Bacillati; phylum Actinomycetota; class Actinomycetes; order Mycobacteriales; family Segniliparaceae; genus Segniliparus; species Segniliparus sp. The sequence goes on from NZ_JBOFQF010000028.1 coordinate 67,294, forward strand.
AGCTGCGGCTCAAAGGCAAAGAGCCGCTCGGCGACCGGCCCATCCCGCTCGAGCGCAGCCACAGCCCGTTCGACGAGTTCGGCGACAACAAGCCCCAGGACCCGCTTTCGGAGCGCAAGCCATGGGAGGTGCTCGACGCCGTCGGCGCGGCCACTGACCAGTTCAAGCAGATCAACGTCGGCAACCTGCACAAGATCCTCGACATCTTGACGAAAGCCTTGGACAGCCAGCCCGACGTCATCCGAGTCACGATCGACGCCTTCGCGAAGATCATCGACCTCCTCGTCTCCCGCGAGGACCAGCTCCGGCAGGCGGTCGGCGTGGTCCACGAGTACCTCAAAGAGTTCGGCTTGGAGAAGGACATGCTGCGCGACACCTTGCACAAGCTGGCGCGCACCGCAGTGGTCTTCAACAAGTGGAAGACCGACTTCCCCGAGCTGCTCACCCAGTTCGGCTGGCTCATCAAATTCCTCCAGCGCCCGGTGTTCGCGGTGGAGAACCGGCTGGCGACGCCCATCGGGGACATCGAGGACTTGTTGGAGAACTTGGTCCGGCACCCGGACAACCCCATCGACACCATCAACCAGATCATCGATTCGATTTTCCGAGGAGTCGGGGTGCTCTACGACCACGAGCCGCGCCGCGTCGGCCCGGAGAACCGCAACGCTTGCATCCGCGCCGGACGGGAGGATTGCTGATGAGGTCTCTGCGCAACGCTGTCGTGGTGGTGCTCGCCATCGCCGTCCTCGCCGGGCTCGGCTTGGGCGGGAACTGGCTGTACCACGAGAAGCTCTTCCCCAAGCGGACGATTTGCGCGACGTTCCGAGACGGCTTCGGCCTCTATCCCGGCAACAACGTCTCGCTGCTCGGCGTCGACGTCGGGAAGGTCGCCTCCGTCAAGCCGGAGGGCAACGTCGTCAAAGTCTCCATCGAGCTGCCGCACGATCTCGACCTGCCCGCCGACGTGAAGGCGCTCACGAGTGGAAACTCGGTGGTCACCGACATGCGGGTGGAGCTGACCAAGGCCTACCACGACGGGCCGAAGTTCACCGGCGAGCACTGCTTGGAGGCGAAGAACGGCGACACGAAGACTCCGGTCCCGCCGAGCGAGACGCTGGAGACGCTTTCGACCTTCATCGACGGACTGACCGGCAACGCCGATCCGAACCAAGCGGTCGGAGAGATCGCGACGCTTTTGCGCCGGGTGCAGGAGTCCATCGCCGGGAAGGGCCAGGAGATCAACGACGTCTTCCGGAAGTCGATGCGCCTGTTCAACACCGACGTGTTCCCCGAACCGTTGCTCGTCGACCTGATCGAGAGCACAGACTTGCTCTTGCGCGAGCTCAACACGACGAACAAGATCGACATCCAGACCTTGGAAGACAACATGGTGGGGTCCATCGAGTACCTGACCATGTGGCAGGCGACCTTCTCGAAGGCCATTTACGCGGACGCGCAGCTCCTCACGAGCTTGAGCTACTCCGTGCAGCGGCTCGAACCCATGCTCGGCAGGTTGTTGCAGCTCTTGCTGCCCGCGCTGCACCAGCTGATGACGGCCCTCACCAACAGCATCGACATCCTCGAACAGATCCCGGCCCTGCTCAACAACTGGCAGGCCGTGTTCGACCCCCGCATCGACCCAGGCGCGCAGAGCTTCGGCCCGGTCACCCTCGACGTCGCGGTCACGGCGGCGAAAGGCACGTGCGAATGGTTCAACACCTTCTCGCCCCGGGTCGCGCCGATCTGCCCGTTCGACATGGGCATGGGCACGACGATCGACTGGGGCATGGTCCGGCTGGTGCTCGGAGAAGGGGGATGGCGTTGATGGCGCGCATTGTTCGGCCGTTGCTGATCCTGGTCCTCGGGATGTCCCTCGGGGCTTGCTCGGCGCTCAGTTCGATCGATCCGGCGAAGATTCCCGTCCCCGGCAACTACATCGTTGGCGGCTACCGGATCAAGGCCGAGTTCAAAAGCGTGCTGAACCTGCCGGACCGGGCAAAAGTCATCTCCAACGGCGTGCGCATCGGCATCCTGGAGGGCGTCAGCCTCGACCCGGAGACCGGGCACGTGACCACGACGCTGCATCTGCAGCAGGGCGCGATGATCCCGGCGGACTCGTCGATCCAGATCCGTCAGTCCACGCTGTTCGGCGACACCTTCCTCTCGGTGATCTCGCCGCCGGGGGAGACGACCGACTACCTGCGCGAGGGCAGCGCCATCGGCATCGACCACACGCTGTCCGGCGAGCAGGTGGAAGACGTGCTGCAAGGCATCTCCGATTTGGTGACCGGCGGCACCATCCAAGACATCAACCGGCTGCAGACGAACGTTCTGCACCAGTTCCCGCAGGATCCGAAAGAGCTGGTGCGGCTGCGCGACACGTTGCTCGGCACGCTGCGCGACCTGGCCCAGAACACCCCGGCGCTCGACAACCTCCTGCAGAAGCTGCTGAACATCGTCACCCAGCTGGCGGACAACCGCGACATCGTGGACAAGCTGGCCATCTACGCGCCGCAGCGGTTCGCGGGCGCGAAGCTCGTCATCGACGAGGTCGCCAAGTTCTTCATCGCGATGGAATTCCCCGCAGAAGGGTTCGGAGATCTCCTGGTGCCGTTCGCCAGGGACCTGCACGACATGATCGGCGCGGGCAAGATCTTCACGCGCGAGCTCGCCCGTTTCGACCTCACCTTCCCGTACAACCTCGACCGCCTCAAGGGGTTCCTGGCGTACTACCTGCTGCCGTACTGGATGGGCGGGGAAGAGAACGTGGAGATCGAGCGGTACGTCCCGGACGGCGACCAAGAAGGGGCCACCGGGCCCATCGCGGACAACGTCATCAACTCGTTGCGGCTGTTGGGAGTGCTGCGGTGAAGGAGGTCTCGCAATGAAATTCGGCAGTAGAACCTCGCTGATCTTGCTCGTGGTGCTCTCGTTGCTCGGTGTCTTCTACCTGGGCCGTTCGGTGCTCGGCGTGAACCCCGCGCAGAAGAACACCCGGTTCCAAGTCCTGATCCCGAGCTCCGGCGGCCTGTTGGACGATTCCCCGGTGCTCATCAACGGCACGGCGGCGGGCAGAGTGCACGGGATCGCCGTGGTGCCTGGCGGTTTGCGGGTCGACGGCTCGTTCGACGGCAAGTACACCGTCTCGAAGAAGAGCCTGGTGGTGATCGCGAACCTCTCGATGGCGGGCGAGCAGTACATCAACTTCATCCAGCCGCCGGGCAACGACGCCCCGTATTTGGAGGACGGGGCGGTGATCGACGACCCTCGGCAGATCCATGTCTCCGCGACGGTCGGCGACGCCCTGTCGAAGGCCAGCTACATCAGCAGCCAGCTCGACCCCGAGGTCCTCGACGACGTGGCGACGACGACCGACCAGATCTTCCACGGGCTCGACTCCGAGTTCGAGGAGCTCCGCGAGTTCATCAACCAGGGGGTGCGGCTCAAGGACGAGCACGGGGACGAGCTCGGACGGGTCTTCTCGAACCTCCAGGCCACGCTCGACCTGCTCAAGCGGTTCAACCCGCAGCTGCCGGTGCTCGCGGAGAAGTTCCAAGGGCTGGTCGGTCCGACGATCGCCCAGCTGGACGCGTTCAAGGCGTTCGGCGAAGACATGACTCCGGACAAGTGGCAGGCGCTCGAGCGGCTTGTGATGATCCTCGACCGGCATCTCACCGACGTGATCACCGACTCGCACCCTCTGCTCATGGCGCTCAAACCGATCTCCGCGTACTTCCGCACCACGTATTTCGACCCCGGCTCGACTATGGACACGCTGCTGAAGATGCTCCCGCAAGACGGGGTGCCTCGCGTGGTGCTCAACATGGCCGGATAATTGTTACCGATGCTGGGCTAATTGTTAGCAAGAAAAGTGCAAGGACGAGAGTGACCTATGGCGACTGAGACGACCGAACAAGGCCCGACGGACGACGACGCGGTCGGCGACTCCGCGCCGCCCAAACGGCCTGCGGCGAAGCCTGCGCAGGGCAAGGGCTCCGTGGCGAAATCCGGCGCAGGCGCGAAAGGCAAGCAGGCGTCTTCCGCCGCGACGCTGCGGAGCAAGCTGATGCTCGGCGCGGGCGAGCGGAAGCAGAAACGACCGGGCGACTCCTCCAAGGCGAGGACGGCGCTGATCGCGCTTTCCCTGCTCGGGAACGTCGTCGCGCTGAGCGTGGCCGGATGGTTCGTGTACGCGAAGTCCTTGCCGGGCAAAGACGGCTCTGTCGGGGGGCTGAAGCTCGCCGAATCGGGCACGAAGATCCGGACGCAGGAAGAAGAGACTGCCCGGCAGTACGTGTCGAAGATGATGAACTTCGACTACAACCATTTGGACTCGTTCAATGCGGCGATGAGCACCGGGCTCTCGGGCGACCTGAAGAAGACCACCGGTCCGGACCAGATGAACGCGATCAAGAAGCTCTTCGCCACGTTGGAGGCGTCCTCGACGTTCCAACTCGTGGCGAGCGACCTGATCGAGGACAAGCCGGACTCCGCGGTGATCGCGGTCGCAGGCCACCAGGTGCTGAACCTCAAAGGCGACAAAAGCGCCCGCTCGATGAGCACGATCATCAAAGTGACCGTGCAGAAGAAGGACCAGTCGATCTCCGGGCTCGAGTCTTTGGACGACATGCGCAAGAGCCCGGAGGACCAGGGCCCGCCGCTCTTCCCCGCGCCGCAAAACGGCCAGGCGGCTCCGGGCGGCCAAGCCCCGCAACAGGGCCAGGCTCCGGCGCAGGGCCAGAAGCCCGGCCAGGCTCCGCCGAAGGGGCAGTAGCGGGGCGAGCCGCGATATGAACGAGATACCGGCTTTTCAGAGCTTTTCGATATTCCAGAACCTGGACCCGCAGTACCTCCTCGCGGCGGCGCTGCTCGTGCTCGGCGGCGTGGTGCTCGCAGTGGTGGTGGTCGCCGCGATCGCGGCGTTGGCCGCTCGCGGCGGTCCAGCCGCGTCGGGCCGTTTCCTGGTGCAGCGCGTGGACGAGCAGGACTTGGACCAGTACTTCGCGAAGCGGGCGACGTTCTCGACCACGGTGCGGATGGAGTTGCCGCTCGGTCCGGGGAAAGTGTGGAAAGCGCTCTGCGACGAGAGGTTCCTCTCGTGGCTCCCCACCGTGCGCGGCCACAAGTACCGGTCGGACTCGCGGGACGCGGGCGCGAGGCGCACGCTCCTCTCGGTCTTCTGCGCGTTGGAGGAGCAGTTCATCGTCGTCGAGCCGGAGAAGACCTTGGTGTACAGCGTCATCGGCTCCTCATGGCCCGGCCTGCGGGATGTGACGGAACGGTTCACGCTCGAGCCGATCCCAGGGGGCGGGACGTTGCTCGAATGGACGACGGGGGCCAGCCCGATCTTGGTGTGGTGGTTGCCTGCCAGGTGGACCGCGCCGTTCGTCCGCCCATTCCTCAAACTCGCTCTTAGCGGGCTGCGCCACCGGATTTGACCGGGCTATGCTGGTAACGACAACGTCGTCAGATCGTCAGGAGCCCCTAGAGAATGAGCACCGGGGAGATCCACGCGGGCGGACAGCGCCTGAAGTACGCGGAGTTCGGATCCGGGAGCAGAACGGTCGTCCTCGCCCCGCCGCTGCTCGCGTCCCATAAAGCGCAAGAGCTTTGGGCACGCGCTCTCGCCGAGCGGGGTTTCCGGGTCATCGCCATCGATTTGGTCGCGGACAGCGTGAACGGCTTCCCGCTGTCCATCGAGCAGTACAACACGGAGGCGCTCGGCAGGCAGTTGCTCGTCGTGCTCGAACGGCTCGGCGTGGACCGCGCGGTGCTCGGCGGCACGTCGCTCGGGGCGAATGTCGCGCTGGAAGCGGCAGCGGCCGACCCGGACCGGGTGGCGGGCCTCCTCCTGGAAGGCCCCATTCTCGACGACGGGGTCGCCGCGTACGGGTACTGCTCCTCGGCGCTGCTGTTGCTGCTGACCGCGGGCAAGCCCGCGTTGTGGTGCGCCAAGAAGGTCGCGCGGTTCGTCCCGCAGGGCCGGTGGACGGCGGCGGACCTGCTGGCCGATTTGTTCGTCGCTCCTGCGGAGCGCAGCCGCGCGGTGCTGCACGGTCTCGCCCTCGGCCGGATGGCCCCGCCGAAACGGGTCCGGACCTCGGTGGCAGTCCCGGCCTTGATCATGGTCCTCAAAGCGGACCCGTTCCATCCGGCTTCCGACGCCCGACGGCTCTGCTCGGAGCTCGGCGCGGGCCAGCTGCTGAACATCGGGACGATTCTGACGCTCCGGTTGCGCCCGAAGCGGGTCACGCCTGCGATCATCAGTTTTTTGAACGAGGTGTTCGGCCAGGTGAACGATGTGAGACTGTCCTGACATGCAGGGATAAGCGCGGTGTGCCCGCGAAGCTCTAGACTTGTCCGATGAGCGTCATTCCTGCCGGAGAGCTGTGGTCCTCCGACGAGGCGAAACGGGTCGAGCTGCGCCGTATGAAAGCGGTGGCGACCGGTTTCTTCGTCGTGGTGACGTTGGTGTACATCGCGACCCTCTGGCACCAAGCGGTGTGGCCTTCTTCCCATGCCGCCGTCCGAGGGTTCGTGCAAGCGGGCTCTGAGGCAGGCATGGTGGGAGCGCTCGCGGACTGGTTCGCCGTGACCGCGATCTTCCGGCACCCGTTGGGCCTCCCGATCCCGCACACCTCGCTGATCAAGAAAAAGAAAGACCAGGTGGGCACGCAGCTCGGCGACTTCATCCGGGAGAATTTCTTGACCCCGGACCTGGTCGAGCGCCAGATCAGGGAGGTGGGCGTGCCGCGCAGGCTGGGGGAGTGGCTCTCGGTCCCGTCGCACGCGGACCGCGTGGCCGCAGAGCTCGGCGCGGCCTTTGGCAAATTGGCCGACCTGCCCAAAGACGAGGACGTCGCGCGCATCATGCAGACCTGGGTGGTCGATCGGATCAGCGAGCCGGACTGGGCGCCCATCGGCGGCAAGCTGCTCTCCGACGTGCTTCGAGAGGGCAGGCACTACCCGCTGATGGACCTCCTGTTCGAGCGGGCGCACGAATGGGCGCTCACCAGCGAGCCGATCGTGCAGAAAGTGGTGAGCGACGACTCGCCGGGCTGGACCCCCCGGTTCGTGAAGGGGCTGGTCGGCGACAAGATCCACCGCGAGCTCGTGGAGTTCACCGCCAGAGTCCGGTACGAGCAGGACCACGGGCTCAGACGAGCGCTGGACCGATGGCTGATGGAGTTGGCCGACGACCTCTTGCACGACCCGGTGATGATCGAGCGGGTGGAGAAGGTCAAAGCCCAGCTCATCTCCCCGGAGTCGGTCGAGCATGTGGCTCTCTTGCTCTGGACGAAGACGAAGCGGACCCTGCAAGACCCGAACGGCGAGATGCAGGCGCGGCTCGCGGAGGCAGCGCTGCGCATCGGGGGCCGACTGCAAGAATCGGCGGAACTGCGCGAGCGGTTGGACCAATGGCTGGTCGGCTCGGCGCGCTACCTCGCCGAGCGGTTCTCCGTCGAGGCGGTGTCCATCATCGGCGAGACGGTCAAGCGCTGGGACGTGGACGACGCGAGCCGGAAGATCGAGCTCAACGTGGGCAAAGACCTCCAGTTCATCAGGATCAACGGCACGGTGGTGGGCTCTCTCGCCGGCGTGGTGATCCACACCCTCTCGCTCCTGTTCGGAGCCTGATCCAGCATCTGAGCCCTCAGGCGTACGCGACGGCCGGATTCGCGAGCAGGGCCTTGTGGCGGTCGAGCGAACGCTGCCACACGACCCAGCCCCAGACCGCGAAGGCGAGGAAGACGACCGTGAGCAGGGCTGTGAGCTGGAGGCCCTTGTAGATGTACAAGGGGATGTAGACGAAGTCGATGGCGACCCACAAGGGCCAGGTCTCGATGTATTTGCGGACCTGCGCCCACATGGCGATGATCGAGAAGACCGAGGTGAACGCGTCGAGGAAGGGGGCCGAGTCGTGCAGTTGCACCAAGACGGCCCACAACAGCCAGGTGCCGACGGCCAGCACGAGCGCTTGCACATGCCATTCCCATTGCGGCGTGCGGACGACCGGGAGCACGGATCGTCGGGAGACGTCCCCCCGGAGCCAATGCCACAGTCCGACCGCTCCGAGCACGGCGTAGCCGACCTGCAGGGATGTGTCGGCGTACAGGCCTGCGGTGAAGAAGAGCGGAATCCAGACCACGTTGTTGGCGATGGAGTACGGCCAGCACCACGGCGACTCGACGGCAGCGTATCCGGTGCTCGCGACTCCGAGGGCGAAGCCGATCACTTCGGCCCACGACGTCGGCTGGCCGCCGAACGCGTGAAAGGCGGCGCTGTCGAGCCAATGCTTGAGCTCGACCAGCTGCTGGAGGAGGTCGGATGGAGACATGGGCAAAGCTTAAGCCGCTCGCGCGGGGACGGGGAGGGGCCTCTCGGGGGAGTGGCGCATATCTCATCCGACGGGAGCTGCCCTGCTCGGGTACGCTCAGAGCCATGGCAACGAGATTTGAGAAATTTCTGGAGGATGTCGACGCGCGCAACGCCGAGATCGCTCAAGACGACGAGCCGCAGGAGCAGGAATTCCGCGAGAGCGGCAACTTTGTCGCCGACCTCAAAGAGGGCATCCGGATGATGAAGGCGGGGGAGAAACTGGTCCGCAGCGCGGCCGAGAAGGCTGTGGGGAACGGCATCACGTGGGGGCAGATCGGCAATATGCTGGGCCTTCCCGGCGAGGTGGCCCGCCAGCGCTACGGGCACACGCCGAACCCCGGCAATGTGGCGCTCGGCAGCGGCATCCCGGACGCGTACAAAATGTGAGCTGGCCCTCAAGGGCGGAATTTGTCAGACGTCTTCGCTAGCGTGGGGCTATGGCTGAAGAGCGACTCATCCCCCTTCCTGGCAGCGAGCGGCTCGCGCCGCGCAACCTGATCGCGGGCACGCCGGTCCGCGACGACGAGAGGATCGGCGTGACCGTGGTGCTGCGCCGCCGCGCGGAGCTTCCCGAGGACGTCGTCCAAGGCTCGCGGACGTTGAGCAGCACGGATCTGGCTGAGCATTATGGGGCGGACCCCGCCGATGTCACGCGGGTGGTCGACGAGCTCGGACGTCTCGGCCTGGAAGTCGTGGAAACGGACGCGGGCTCGCGCCGGATCCTGGTCGAAGGCGACGCCGCAGCGCTGCGCCGGGCGTTCGGCTGCGCCTTGTTCCACCACTCGCGAGCAGCTTCTGCGGGCGGGCCCGTGTACCGCTACCGCACGGGGCAGCTGCATGTGCCTGCGGCGCTCGGCGGGATCGTGGTCGCGGTGCTGGGCCTCGACAACCGGCCTCAGGCGGAAGCGAGGCTGCGCTTTGCCCCTTCCCAGGCCCGTTCTGTCTCGTACACCCCGCTCGACCTCGCCAAGATCTACAACTTCCCGGCCCAAGAGAATGGCGCGGGCCAGCGGCTCGCGATCATCGAGTTGGGCGGCGGGTATTCCGGCCAAGAGCTCCAGCGGTACTTCTCAGGGCTCGGCGTGAGCGCCCCGAAAGTGACGGCCGTGTCCGTCGACGGCGCCCGGAACGCTCCGGAAGGCGATCCGAACGGAGCGGACGGCGAGGTGGTTCTGGACGTCCAAATCGCCGGAGCGATGGCGAACGGGGCAGACGTGCTGGTGTACTTCGCCCCCAACTCCGACCGGGGGTTCCTCAACGCGGTGAGCACGGCCGCGCACGCGAGCCCGGCGCCCACCGCGATCAGCATCAGCTGGGGGTCTGCGGAGAACGCCTGGACGTCCCAGGCGCGCGAAGCGATGAACCAGGCTTTCGCCGACGCGGCGGCGCTCGGCGTGACGGTGACCGCGGCGGCGGGCGACGCGGGCAGCTCGGACGGCAGCGCGAGCGGCCAGCCGGAAGCCGACTTCCCCGCCGCGAGCCCGTACGTGCTCGCCTGCGGCGGCACCCGTCTGGTCGCGGACTCGGGCACCGGTTCGGTGGCTTCTGAAACGGTGTGGAACGCGGGCGCGGCGGGCGGAGCCACTGGCGGCGGCGTGAGCAAGGTCTTCCCCGAGCCTCGATGGCAGGCGAATGTGAATGTGCCGGGCAACGGCAGGGGAGTCCCGGACGTCGCCGCTGTGGCGGACCCGGCGACGGGATACCAGGTCTTGGTGGACGGGCAGTCCACTGTGGTGGGCGGGACGAGCGCGGTCGCCCCGCTCTGGGCCGCTCTCGTCTGCCGTCTCGCGCAGGCGCTCGGCCGCCCGCTCGGCCTCTTGCAGCCGCTGATCTACCCGCGAACGGCGGGCACGACCGCGTTCCCCGGCTTCCGGGACATCACACAGGGCAAGAACGGCGCGTACTCGGCAGGCCCCGGCTGGGACGCGTGCACCGGGCTCGGCGTGCCGGACGGCCAGGCGTTGCTCGACTCGCTGCGCGGCCAGGCCCAGCCTGCGCCCACGCAGCAAGCGGCGCGAGCCTCGGCGGCCGCGTCGGTCGACCCGGAGGACTGGCGGGCCGGGGGAGCTTCTTCACGCGAGCACGACCTGCGCCGGGAGCGCCCCCCGCACTGGGGATGAGGCGCAGACACGGGCCGATCGCCGTCCGCCCGTCCCGTCGCTACACGCGGGTCTTCGGCGATGTGCTCGCCAGAGCGGCTTCTTTGCGTTTCGTCCGGAGCCGGAGGATCTCTCGGACGAGGAAATACAGGAGCAGCAGGGCCACGGCCCACGTGACGACGGTCGAGACACGGCTGAGGTATTTCTCGACGCTTTGGCCGATGAGGTAGCCGAGCGTCGCGACGACCACCGCCCACACGGCGCCGCCTGCGGCATTGGCGGGCGCGTAGACCCGGAGGGACATGCCGGACATCCCCGCGAGGCCGGGGACGAACGCGCGCAGCGCGGCGGCCCAACGGCCGAAGAACACGGTGAGCGCGCCGCGTCGGCGCAGCGCTGCCCGAGCCCGCTCGATGTGGTCGGGTTTGACGATCCGTTTCGGCAGTCTGTCCAACAGCGATTGGCCCCAGCGTTTGCCGACCTCGTATCCGATGAAGTCGCCGATCACTGCGCCAAGGACGCCCGCGACGATCACCGCCCACAGCGGCAGCTGGCCCTTGCTGGCTCCGATGGCGGCAAGCAGGAGGACGATCTCGCCTGGGACGACGACGCCGAGGAAGACCGAGGCTTCGAGCGCAGGCAGGAGGAAAGCCATGACCAGCAACGCCCACGGCGGCAAGCGCTGGAGCGTTTCGACGATCATGTGAATGATGTGCCCGACCACCGCACTAGTCTACGGGCTGCGCAGTGCTATGGCTTACGCGGCGGGGGCGGGCTGCGGCACGTCCCAGAAGAGCGCGGGGGCGAATCGGTCCACCGACCCTGCGAAGAGGCCGAGGTAGTAGATCGTCCCCCGGTCGGCCATGAAGCGGACTTTCCCGGTGATCCGGTCGCCGACGTTGATGTTGTGGAGCATGACGGTGAGCGAGTCGCCTGCCCCGGAGTACTGCGGGTAGTAGTACTGGAAAGGCTCGTCGCCGTAGTAGGCGCGGAAGTTGAACGTGCCGGGGAGGTAGACCTCGGGATGCTGGCCGGAGACCACGTGCACGGCGATTTGCGCCTCCCAGAGCTTGCCGCCGGTCGGCGTGGTGGTGAATCCTGGGACCGGCGCGCATGCGATAGCCGCGACCTCGACTTTCACGCCCTGCGCGGTGAACGTGACCCCGTAGCCGAGGGGGCGGTGCCCGTTGTCCTCCGGCGCGGGTTCGTCGCCGCCGCTGTTCGAGCCCGCCGCGCCGTCGTCCGCCTGTCCCGAGTCGTCGTCATCGTCGGGGTCTGCGGCGGCGAGGCCTGCGGGCAGCGCGAGCAGCGCGAGCGGGCTGAGGGCGAGCGTCCGGAGTGCGGCGCGGCGTTCGAGCATGCGGGGAGTCTACTGGAGGCGCCTGGGAATCTGTGTCGGAGGTCTCAGCTTGCTAGCTGGGGCCGTCGGCGAGGGCGTTGAGGGTGTCGAAGAAGGCCCCTTCGACGTGCACGGCGATCTCGTCTTCCTCGTTTTGCGTGGTGATCTGCTGGTACACGCCGTCTTTCCAGTAGAAGACCTCGGGGCTGACCGGTTTCGCGGCTTGCTCGTGCCATTCTCGCGCGAGGTGGGCGACGATGTTCAGCGATGTCGCGGTCTCGCCCGCGTCACGCGGCAGATGCAGCAGCAAGATCTGTTGGAGAGGAATCGCAAAGAGGACTCCGTGCTCGGCTGTCCGGTCGCCGAGCAACGCGGGAAGGTCGAGCGCCTTGGCCGCGACGAAGAAGGATTCTCCCCGGAAGACTTCGACCTGCGCGCCGTCTTGCTCTAGCACGTCGTGGTGCTGGACCTGTTCCGCGGCGGTGCTCTTGAGCGCGGCGGCCCACACCGCGTCGACGTCCCGGTCCTTGAGGTGGAGGTCTGCGAGGGTGATCACGGTCTCCGGGAAATCGTGGCAGAGCACGACGAGCGGCGAGGTCTCGGGCCGGTCGGGCACGAGCGGGCGGACATAGCTGTAGGACTGCGCGGTGTTTTCCCGGGCCTCGGGTGTGTCGCCGAATGCGTCTGGGCCGACGATCCTCGCGCGGGTCAAGCCCAGGAACTCCTCGTCGGTGAGCGCGGCGGACTCCAGCGCGCTCGGCGCGGCCATCACTCTGGCGTGGTGCGCGACGATCCTCGGCCATTCGGAGCGTTCGACTCGGGCGCAGTCGTGGGCGGTGGCTTCGAGGAAGAATTGCCCGTCGTCGTCCAGCACGAGCACGGCGGGCTCGATCCGAACCGTCCGTTTGCCCATTTCGGCGAGGGCCTCCACGGCGAGCGACCGGATCTCGTCGAGGTCCGCCTCGTCCAGTCCGGCGGGGATTGCGGGCGCGGTTTCGCCTGTGCTCATGCGAGGAGCCTACTGGGCCGAGCCTGGTGCGCTGCCTCCTGCGCGCTGTTCGGCGCGGGACCCCTCGTTAGGCTAAAGGGATGAGCCGTCCCGAAGAACCTGGCCCGAGCACCCGTTGCGTCCGCACGACAAGCAGTCCTCACGAGCCTGGCACACCGCTGTCGCCGAGCCCGGTGTTCACTTCGACGTACCACGCGCTGCCTGCGGGCGAGCCGGGGGATTTCTACGGGCGCAACTCGAACCCCATCTGGCGGGCGCTGGAGGCGGCTTTCGCGGATTTGGAGCGGGCACAGGCGGCGCTGGTCTTCCCGACCGGCATGGGCGCGATCACCGCAGTGCTCCGCGCGTTGTGCGCAGGCGGCACGCTCCTCGTCCCGTCCGACGGGTACTACCAGACCCGGGTGTACGCGGGGGAGCGGCTCGCGGCTTGGGGGGTCGAGGTGCGCACCGAGCGCTGCGCGGCGTTCACAGCCGCGATCCGCGCATTGGCGGAAGCCTCGCAGCCACGGGTGGTTTTCGCCGAGACGCCGGTGAATCCCACGCTCGACGTGCTGGATTTGCGCGAAGCGGCGGCCGCGGCCCGCGAGGTGGGGGCGATCTTGGTGGTGGACAACACCGCGGCGACTCCGTTCGGGCAGGTTCCGCTCGATTTCGGCGTGGATCTCGTCGTGGCCTCGGCGACGAAAGGACTGTGCGGCCATAGCGACATCACGCTCGGCTACATCGCCGCGAACCGCCCCGACCTCGTGCAGGCGGTCGAGCGGGAGCGGACCGTCTCCGGAGCGACCACTGGGCCGTTCGAGGCGTGGCTCGCGCACCGCAGCCTCGCCACTGCGGCGTTGCGGTTCGACCGGCAGTGCGCGAACGCGCAGGCCGTGGCGGAATTCTTGAACAGCGAGCCGCAGGTTCGTTCGGTGCGGTACCCCGGTTTGGCTTCTGACCCCTCCCATGCGCTCGCGGCGCGGCAGATGAGCCGATTCGGCAGCCTGGTCTCCATCGAGCTGGAGAGCCTCGCGGCGGCGCAACGCTTCCTCGCCCGCAGCGAGCTCTTAGTCGAAGCGACAAGTTTCGGCGGCGTGCACAGCACGGCGGATCGCCGGGCGCGTTGGGGGGACGCGGTGCCGGAAGGGTTCCTGCGCTTGTCTATCGGCATCGAAGACGAGCGAGACCTCCTCGCGGACCTAGGTCACGCGCTCGGCTGAGCGGGCCTTTGGTCAGATGCACTCGATACCGCTGTGGGTGGGGTCGAGCGCGGGGTTGTAGCCGAGGTCGCCTGCCTTGATCGGGGTGTCGCTGTGCGCTTGGGCTTCGGCGCAGCTCTTCCATCCGCCGACCGGATAAAGCTGCCCGTACGGGCCCTTCACCCAGACGGGAGCGGGCGGGGTCGCGCCCTGCGCTTGGCCGGAAGCCGCCTCGGTGCCCGACGACGATTGGCTGTCGTCTGCGACGGCTAGCGGGGCCGCAGGGGCCAACAGCATGCCCGTGAGTCCGAGCAAGCAGGCTCCCCATGCCGTTCTCGTCATATCCAGCACCTCAATCCGGTCCGCCCTACGGCTTAACTCAATGTGTTGTGTGCATCATACTAATACAGAATGTGATCTAGATCAAACGCAAGGGGCCGTGTCGGGCCCAAGGCGGGCCGGGAGGGGGCCCGGAGGGGTCGGGCGCGAGGGGGTCTTCTAGACGCACTCGATGCCGCGGCCCGTGGGGTCGAGCGCGGGGTTGTAGCCGGGGTCGGCGCGAAAGAGGGGGGTGGAGGCGTGCGCCTGGGCCTCGGCGCAGCTCTTCCAGCCCGTGACCGGGTAGGGCTTCCCGTAGACGTCGAGGCCCCACTGGGTCGGGCCGGACGTCTGCCCGTCTTCCGCGCGGGCGGCGGCGGCAGGCGCGAAGAGGGCGAGCCCGGCGATCGCCGCGGCGACTGTCGCTTTGGTCCGGTCCGTCAGTCTCGATCCCATGCTGCTGGCCTCTTTCTCCATTGTTTGTGGCGCGAGCCACTGAGTGGTATGCAGCAATCATACAAAGAATGTGATGTAGGACAAAAACGAGGATTTCGGGCATCGGGGTCTGCCGCCGTATCATGGGCGGGGCGAATCTGGGGATGCAAACACAATCGGGACGACACCGGCACAGGAGACGAAGCAGGTTGACGCAGGCGAGCGCACAAGCGAGGCCGCTGCGCGCATGGCAGCGGCGTGCGCTGGCGAAATACTTGAGCTCGGCCCCGTCGGATTTCCTCGCCGTGGCCACTCCCGGATCCGGGAAAACGACGTTCGGCCTCCGGATCGCGGCAGAGCTCCTCGCGGACCGAACCGTGGACCAGATCACGGTGGTGACCCCGACGGAGCACCTCAAGCACCAGTGGGCGCAGTCGGCGGCGGAGTCGGGGCTGCTCCTCGACTCGCGGTTCTCGAACGCGGTCGGCATGACTTCCAGCGACAACCATGGCGTCGTCGTCACCTACGCCCAGGTCGCGGCGCACCCCGCCCGGCACAGGGTGCGCACCGAGCGCAGGCGCACGCTGGTGCTCCTCGACGAGGTGCACCACGCGGGGGACGCGAAGTCCTGGGGCGACGGCGTGCGCGAGGCGTTCGAGGGCGCCGAGCGGCGCGTCGCGCTGACCGGCACGCCGTTCCGCAGCGACGACAGCCCCATTCCCTTCGTCAGGTACGAGCCGGTCGGGGACGGCGGGCTGATCAGCCGTTCCGACCATCAGTACGGCTACTCGGAGGCGCTGGCGGACGGCGTCGTCCGTCCCGTGGTGTTCCTCGCGTACTCCGGCGAGGCGCGTTGGCGCTCGAGCGCGGGCGACGAGTACGCCGCCCGGCTCGGCGACCCGCTCACCCGCGAGCACACGGCGCGGGCGTGGCGCACGGCTTTGGACCCGCAGGGCGACTGGATCCCTGCCGTGTTCGCAGCCGCGCACCGGCGGCTGGAGCACAAGCGCGCCACGGGCATGCCGGACGCGGGCGGGCTGGTGATCGCGACCGACCAGGAAAAGGCGCGGGCGTACGCGGCGAAGCTGCGCGAGATCACCGGAGAGGCTCCGACCGTGGTCGTCTCCGACGACCCGAGCGCTTCGGGGAAGATCGCGGAGTTCTCGAAGGGCACGTCGAAATGGCTGGTGGCGGTCCGGATGGTGTCGGAGGGCGTCGACGTGCCGCGCCTCTCGGTCGGGGTGTACGCCACCAGTTCCGCGACTGCGCTGTACTTCGCGCAGGCGGTCGGCCGGTTCGTCCGCGCCCGGCAGCAGGGCGAGACAGCGAGCGTGTTCCTGCCTTCGGTGCCGGTGCTGCTGGGCCTCGCGAGCGAGCTGGAGGCCCAGCGCGACCACGTGCTGGGCGCGCCCAAGCGGCAAGAAGAGGGCTGGGAGGACGAGCTCCTCGAGAAGGCGAACCGCAAAGAGTCCACAGCGGACCTGCCGCCGGAGTCGTTCGAGGCGCTCGGCGCGCAGGCCGAGCTGGACCAGGTGATCTATGACGGGAACTCGTTCGGGACCGCGACGTTCGCGGGGTCCGACGAGGAGGCGGACTACCTGGGGCTGCCAGGCCTGTTGGACGCGGAACAGATGCGCACATTGTTGGGCAAACGGCAGGATGAGCAGCTCGCGCGGCGTTCGCAGGCCGATGCGGTCGCTCCCGCGCAACCGGAGCACGCCGGCAGGAACCTTTCGGACCTGCGCCGCGAGCTCAACGCCCTGGTCGCCGCCTACCACCACCGCACGGGGAAGCCGCACGGCGTGGTGCACACCGAGCTGCGCGCGAAGCTCGGCGGGCCAGCGGTCGCGGCCGCCTCCGCGCATCAGCTCAAGGAGCGGATCGACCTGTTGCGCAAGTGGGCGCGCTCGGGTTAGGCCGAGTCAGGTCCACTGGCCGCGCAATGCCGCCGCGCGCTCGTCCCAGCCCTCGTCCGGCAGGGCAGCGTGCAGCAGCATCGCCGCGGCCCAGGCCAGCGGCAGGAGCCCGGCGTCTGTGGCCTCCCCGAGCACCTCTCGCGCGCATATCTGGGATTGGGAGAGATCGTCCAAACAGAAGTGCGTGGCGGCGAGGATCAGATGCGATTTCACCCGGTGGCGAAGGCTCGGGACTGTCTTCCCGATGAACGATCGCGTTTCCACCAGGCCGAAGCCGACGGCGCGGCCTCTGTTGCCGGTCGCGATCGCGGTCTCCGTGTTGACCCATGTCCAGCGCACCCGCGCCCGCCAGCCGAAGGGGGCTGGCTCTGCGGCGGCGAGGAAGCCTTTTGCTCGGGCGAGCGGCGGCTCCGCGCGGTCGAACTCGCCGAGGCCGAGATGGTCGGCGGCGAGCCCGGTGAGCGCGTCGCAGCGGGCGAGGGCGAGCTCCGGGCTCTGCTCGTCGCGCTCTTCGTCCACGAGCGAGAGCGCGCGGGCGTCGAGCCGCAGCGCGTTCGCGTGGTCCCCTTGCTGGCGGAGGATCGAGCCCTCCAGGCTGAGCGCCGTGGACCGCAGTGCGACGGGATGGCGTGGTTCGCGCAATGTCCGGACGAGCTCTGCGGCTTCCGAATAACGGCCCTGCCCGGCGAGGGCCACGGAGCGGAGCCAGCGCTCGAACGGAGTCCTCGCGGGCGGCAAGGGGTAGATGTGAGGTCGGTCACCGAAGGCCGCTGAAGTTAACGCAGAATTTAACGCGGATTGATCGGATGTAAATTTTTCGGCGATTTTGGTTTCCTCAAGAAGTTTTTCTCACATAGTAGGGACGGGATATGTGAAATACCACTTTTTTAGGGTCTTGACGGCGTTGCTGTGGCCTCGTACCGTAACTCCAACACAACGAGGTGGTCAACCCAGGTCGTTCGGCGCGACGAGAGAGTTTCTCCGAGCGATTTGGCGAACAATGAAGCTTGAAAACGAGGAGCGCCGTCACGATGTCAGTTCCACTTCTCCCTGGTCCGAACGCGGACGTATGGGATTGGCAGATGAAGGGGGTTTGTCGTGGGATGGACTCGTCAGTCTTCTTCCACCCGGAGGGGGAGCGCGGTCGAGCGCGCAGGCAGCGGGAGAACAAGGCGAAAGAGTTCTGCAGGCAGTGCCCGGTCCTCTTGCAGTGCCGCGAGCACGCGATCCGGGTCGGCGAGCCGTACGGCATCTGGGGCGGGCTGTCCGAGTCTGAGCGGATTGCCGCTATGGAGAAGCATCGCCGCAGGCTGGCAAGCTAGCTGAGGCAAAAATGATTGTGGCCCCAGGCGATATCGCCTGGGGCCACAATCATTTTTGCGCCTAGTGGGCGTGCCCGTGGTGCCCGTGGCCGGGATCGGCCTTCGCGGGCTTGTCCACAATGGCGGTCTCGGTGGTGAACACCATCCGCGCCACGGAGGCAGCGTTGACGACTGCCGATCGGGTCACCTTCACAGGGTCGATGACGCCGGCTTCGAGCAGGTTCTCGTAGGTCAGCTTCGCGGCGTTGAACCCGATGCTCGGGTTCTCGGCGACCTTGCTGACCACCACGGCCCCGTCCTGGCCCGCGTTGGTCGCGATCCAGTACAGCGGGGCCTTGATCGCCTTGGCCACGACCAAGACGCCGAGCGCCTCGTCGCCGGAGAGGCTCCCGGCGAGTTCGGCGAGCCCTGCGCCCGCATGCACGAGCGCGGTGCCGCCGCCGGGGACGATGCCCTCCTCCACGGCCGCTTTCGCGGCGGAGACGGCGTCCTCGACGCGGTGCTTGCGCTCTTTGGCCTCAGTCTCGGTGGCCGCGCCGACCTTGATGACCGCGACGCCGCCCGCGAGCTTCGCGAGCCGCTCCTGCAGCTTCTCGCGGTCCCAGTCGGAGTCGGTGTTCTCGATCTCCTGGCGGATCTGGGCGACTCGGGCCTGGACTTGGTCGCGGCTGCCCTCGCCCTCGACGATCGTGGTCTCGTCCTTGGTGACGACGATACGCCGGGCGGAGCCGAGGACCTCGAGGCCGACTTCGCGCAGCCGCAGGCCGACCTCGGGGTTGACCACCTGGGCGCCGGTGACCACGGCGAGGTCTTCGAGGAAGGCCTTGCGCCGGTCGCCGAAGTACGGGGCCTTCACGGCCACCGCGCGCAGCGTCTTGCGGATGGAGTTCACCACGAGGGTGGACAGCGCCTCGCCCTCGACGTCCTCCGCCACGATGAGGACGGGCTTGCCCGCCTCGGCGATCTTCTCCAGCAGCGGGAGCAGGTCGGCCAGCGAGCTGATCTTGTCCCGGTGCAGGAGCAGGGAGGCGTTCTCCAGCACGGCTTCCTGCTCGTCCTGGTCCGTGATGAAGTAGGGGGAGAGGAAGCCCTTGTCGAATCGGACGCCCTCGGTCACCACGAGCTCGGTCTCGAGCGTCCCGGACTCCTCGATCGTCACGACACCGTCCTTGCCGACCTTGGTCAGCGCCTCGCCGACCAGTTGGCCGATCCGCTCGTCGCGGGAGGAGACGGTGGCGATCTGGGCGATGTGCTCTTCGCCGTCCACCGGAGTGGCGAGCTTGAGCAGCGCCTCGCTCACCGCGTCGGCGGCCTTGGCGACGCCGGAGCCGAGCGTGATCGGGTTCGCGCCTGCGGCGACGTTGCGCAGCCCCTCGCGGATCAGCGCCTGGGCGAGCACGGTCGCGGTGGTGGTGCCGTCGCCCGCGACATCGTTTGTCTTGGTGGCGACGGACTTCACGAGCTGGGCCCCGAGGTTCTCGAAGGGGTCTTCGAGGTCGATCTCGCGGGCGATGGTGACGCCGTCGTTGGTCACGGTCGGGCCGCCGTACGCCTTGGCGAGCACGACGTGCCTGCCGCGCGGGCCGAGGGTGACTTTCACGGTGTCGGCGAGCCGGTCGACGCCGCGCTCAAGTGCGCGGCGGGCGGTCTCGTCGTATTCGATGAGTTTTGCCATGGGTGAAGTCCTTGCTGAGAAAGCCTGGAAGGGGGAAAGTGAAAACTCGCCCGCCCGGCGGGGCCGGGCGGGCGAGTTTCGAAATCACTTCTCGATGACAGCGAGGATGTCGCGGGCCGAGAGGATCAGGTACTCCTTGCCGTTGTACTTGATCTCGGTGCCGCCGTACTTGCTGTAGATAACGGTGTCGCCCGCCTTGACGTCGAGGGGGATGCGGTTGCCCTTCTCGGTCACCCGGCCTTCGCCGACGGCGATGACGGTGCCCTCCTGGGGCTTCTCCTTGGCGGTGTCCGGGATGACCAAGCCAGAAGCAGTGGTCGTCTCGGCCTCGTTCGCCTCGACGAGGATCTTGTCCTCAAGCGGCTTGATGTTCACGCTCATCGCGATGAGCCTCCAATTTCACTCGGATATTTGTGGTTCGCGGCGCACTTGCGCTCCCCGTGTCGCGGGTCCAGGGTGCTCTGCGCGGCCTCTAGCACTCTACATGGTCGAGTGCTAAAGCTCAACAGCTGGATGCGATGTCGCCCGACTGGCGCCGGTGGTTACCCTATCAAGCGCCGAGAGAATGGAGATCACGATGGGGATTGCTGCGCGCGCCGGGCAGAGGCGGGCCTTGACGGCGCTGGTGTTGGGCTGTGCGGTTCTCGGCCTCTCGGGAGTACGGGCCGCCTCCGATCCGGAGCCCGCATTGGCGGCGACCGGGTTCCTGCACGACGAGGGAGGGCTCGACCCGGTCGACTGCGCCCTGCCGCAGTGGTCGGACGACCCTGCGAGCATGCGGGCGTTTTTCACGGCTGAGCGAGACTGCCTCGACGCGGCATGGACGCCGCTCCTCGCCCGGCACGGCGTGCCGAGCGCCTCGCCCGCGCTGGCCTTCCCCGACAGCATCCCGTTCGCCAGTCCGTGCGGCGATGTGAAGGAGGATGTCATCGCGGCGATTTACTGCGAGGCCGACGACACGCTCTATGTGCCGTTGACCGGTTTGCAGACGAACATCTTCGGAAACCATTCCGGCGTGTACGCAGCCTTGCTGGCGCACGAGTACGGCCACCACGTCCAGATGCTCACCGGCATCACCCGGCAAGCGGTCGAACTCCTGTCGTCGCGGAAAGCGGGACAGCCGCAGGGACTGGAGATGTCCCGGCGGATCGAGCTGCAGGCGCAATGCTTCTCGGGCATGTTCCTCGGGGCCGAGGCGGAGCGTGGCGCCATTGCCCGGACGACTCTCGCCGAGGCGAGAGTCAGCCAGCAGGGGCGGGGCGACACCGGGCTGTCCGACCACGGGACCAGCGCACATGTCCTCAGCTGGTGGGAGCGCGGCACGAACAACAAGGTCGCCGACTGCAACACCTTCAGTGCCTCGAACGAGGACGTCGCGTAGTTCCTGCGGTCCGCGCGGCGATCTCCTGCGTTGTCGGCCGCTCGTGTGCCGGGCTCGGTCCTCGCCGTATTCGCACACGTCGCGTCCTTCCGCCTTGGATCTCATCCACGTGGACGCCCCAGGAACTGCGAAGCGGCGTGGCCCATCTCTCACCCGTCGCGGCGTTCGCCGGATTAGGGTGGCGGTATGGCGATCAACCGGCGGCAAGTCCTCGGCGGAGCCGGGCTGGTCGGAGCTTCGGCGCTCGGCGGAGCGGCGACAGACCGCGCGCTCGGCCCGCATCAGGAGCCGCCTCCGCCGCCAGCCCATGACGGAGCGTCCGAGGCCGACCCGGCGCGGTTCGGGAATCCGCGCCTGCCTGCCGAACTGGACACGACGCGTTCGCACCTGTTCCATCTCTCGGCGGCGGAGCCCGCCCGGTTCGACGGGGGAGAGCTGCGCCAAGCACATGAGAAGGTCTTCCCGGTCCTCACCGGGCAGGAGGCGAGCATCGTGTTCGTCACGCTGGAGAAGGACGGTGTGCGCGAGCCGCATTGGCACCCCAGCGCGTGGGAGGTCAACGTGGTCGTCGCAGGCGCCGCGCAGTGGACGATCCTTGAGCCGGAAGGGCACAGGGAAACGTTCGAGGCGAAAGCGGGCGACGTGGTGTTCGCGCCGCAAGGCTCGATGCACTATTTCGAAAACCGCCATGACGAGCCGCTCAACGTGGTCATCGTCTTCAACGCGAGCACCGAGGAGAGCCGGGACGACATCAGCGTCGCGGCCTCGATCAGCGCGGTCCCGCCGGAGGTCCTCGCTTCGATTTTCGGCGTGCCTGCGGAGCATTTCGCCCAGCTCAAGAAAATCGAGAAATCCGTCGCGATCACCCGGCGGCGTTGACCGCCGGTCCGGTCAGCCCAGCGTCCCGACTCCAAGGCCGGGCTCCAGCTGGAAACCCCAGTCCAAGAGCGCGGAGGCTTGCTGGGTCGGATAGGTGCCAGGGTTGTCCATGACCGCGACCACGAGCCGCCGCCCCTCTTGCGCCGCTGCGCCGACGAAGTTGTACTGCGCCTCGTCGGTGAAGCCCGTCTTGCCGCCCAGTATGCCCGGATACGAGTTCAGCAGGGGATCTCTGTTGACGAGCTCCGGGCCGGAGGCCCCGCCGACCGCGGCGGTCTCCTGTCCGACGATCCTGGCGAAGACCGGGTTCTTGAGCCCCGCGCGGAAGAAGAGCGCGAGGTCGTGCGGCGAGCTGGAGACGCCTGGCGCTTCGAGGCCGGACGGGGTGGTGGCCCGGGTGTCGTGCGCGCCGAGGCTCGCGGCCTCGGCGTTCATTTTCGCGACTGCGGGGCCGGGGCCGCCGAGCGCGCCCGCGAGCGCGTTGGCCGCGCCGTTCGAGGAGATCATGAGCAAGGCCTCAAGCAGCTCGTGCACGGTGTGGGTCGTGCCGGGCTGGATGAATCTGACGATGCTCTCGCTGTCCGCGGCCGCGTCCGCCGCCGTCTCGGTGATCTTTTGGCCGGGGTCGAGCTCGTTCAAGACGACGAGGGCAAGCAGCGTTTTGATGGTGCTGGCCGGATGGTAGCGGCCATGCGGGTTCCGGGCGGCGAGCACTTGCCCGGTGTCGAGGTCCGCGACCAGCCACGCGGGCGCGGAGCCTGCTGGCACGGGCGCTGAGCCGGACGGCTGCGCAACGCCGCTTTGCGAAGCCTGCGCCGGAGCCGTTGGCGAGTCCTCGGGGTCTGCGGCGGCGAACGGAGCTGCGGCGGCCATGACGGCTGCGGCAGCAATCAGGTTCCGGAGGGTGGTGCCGATCATCCGACCAGCCTAACCGGCCACCGCCTGCGGCTCTGCGGTGATCGCCTCGCCCGTGCGCGGAGCGGGTCGCAGCAGGCTCGGCGCGGCGGGAGCCTGCGCGCGCGGAGCCAGGACGGCGCCGAGCCAGGTGATCGCGCCCATCGCCGCGAAGAGCAACGCGCTGGACCAAGTCTGGTTGTCGGAGAACCGCAACAGCCAGGTCGCGACGAACGGCACGAATCCGGACAGGATGGCGGCGAGGTTCGCGGACAGCGCGACGCCCGTGTAGCGCAGATTGTCCGGATACAGCGCGGCCATGATCGTGCCGCACACGGCGTACGGCGTGGAGAGGGCGGCCACGCCGACCGTCATCGCCAGGACCGTCCAGAGGGGGTCGCCCGTGCCGAACAGCCAGAACAGCGGGAAGGCAAGCGCGACACAGGCGAGCGCGCCGCCCGCCGCGATCCTCGGGGCGCCGGTTTTCTGGGCGAGGAAGCCGAATCCGACGATGACGAGGATCTCGCCGAATGCGGCCACGAGTGTCCCGAGGAGCAGGATGCTCGCGCTCATGTGCAGCTCGCGTTTGGCGTAGCTGATCACGAACGTCGTGACGAGGAAGAAACCGCCCATGCCGACCAGCGAGGCCATGGCGCCGACGAGCACCTGCCGCCACGAGGTCCGCAGCACGGCGGCCACGGGGGCTTTGTGCACGGCCTTTGCGGCCTGCACCTCTTGGAAGACCGGGGACTCGTCGAGTTTCGAGCGCACGTGCACGACGACGAGCAGCAGCCCGAACGCCGCGACGAACGGGACGCGCCAGCCCCACGCGTCGAAGCTCGACTTGGGCAGCATGCCCACCGCGAGGAACGCGCCCGAGGAAGCGAGCGTGCCGAGGGGGGAGCCGATCAGCGGGAGCGCGGTGTAGAGCGCCCGTTTGCGCGGCGGCGCGTGCTCGGCGGTCATCACGATGGCGCCTGCCCATTCGCCGCCGAGCGCGAGGCCCTGGACGAACCGTAGCGCGGTCAGGCCGACCGCCGACCACACGCCGATGCTCGCGAAGTTCGGCAGCAGGCCGATGAGGCCGGTGGCGAAGCCGATCAGCGTGATTGTGACCATCAGCGTCGTGCGGCGACCTATTTTGTCGCCCATCCGCCCGAAAACGACGCCGCCGAGCGGACGGGCGACGAAGCCGACCGCGAGTGTGGCGAACGAGCTCAGCGCCGCCGCCGCAGGATTCGCCTTGGCGAAGAATTGCTCGTTGAACACGAGGGCGGACGCGGTGCCGAAGAGGAAGAAGTCGTACCACTCGAGGGCTGTGCCGACGAGAGCTCCCCACACCACTTTTCGGGCCTGCTTGTCATGGGCTTCCGACGTGGAAACGCTCTCCGGCCTCGTCATCGCCCAAATGTACGGGAACAGGGCCCCGCGCGCAGCGCGAATGGGCGGCCGGCGGCGCCGTCAGAGCTTGGACCAGGCCTCCGCCAGCGCCGAGCGCAAGATCGACTCCATCTGGTCGAACTCGCTTTGGCCGCAGACGAGCGGCGGCGCGAGCTGGACCACCGGCTCGGCCCGGTCGTCGGCGCGGCAGTAGAGCCCGCCCTCGAAGAGCGCGGTGGACAAGAAGCCGCGCAGCACCCGTTCGGACTCTTCGGCCAAGAAAGTCTCTTTGGTCGTCTTGTCCTTCACGAGCTCGATGCCGTAGAAGAAGCCCGCGCCGCGCACGTCGCCGACGATCGGCAGGTCGAGGAGCCGGTCGAGCGTCGCTTTGAACGCCGACGCGTTCGCGGCCACATGCGCGTTGAGCCCCTCGCGCTCGAAGATGTCGAGGTTCGCGAGCGCGACCGCCGCGGCGACCGGGTGCCCGCCGTAGGTGGAGCCGTGCGGGAACATGGTCGACGAGTCCGAGAACGGCTCGAAGACCTTCTCGTTGGCGAGCATCGCGCCGATCGGCGCGTAGCCGGAGGTGAGGCCTTTGGCGCAGGTGATGATGTCCGGGATGTAGCCGTACTGCTCGCAGGCGAACATCGGGCCGATCCGGCCGAAGGCGCAGATCACCTCGTCGGAGACCAGGAGCACGTCGTGGCGGTCGCAGATCTCGCGCACGCGCTGGAAGTAGCCGGGGGGCGGCGGGAAACAGCCGCCGGTGTTCTGCACCGGCTCCAAGAAGACGGCGGCGACAGAATCGGCCCCCTCGAAGAGGATCGCCTCCTCGATCCGGTCGGCGGCCCAGAGGCCGAAGGCCTCGTAGTCCGTGGCGTACGCCTCGGGGGCGCGGTAGAAGTTCGTGTTCGGAATCCGGAAGCCGCCGGGGACGAGCGGTTCGAACGGCACTTTGAGCCCGGGCAGGCCCGTGATGGACAGCGCGCCCTGCGAGGTGCCGTGGTAGGCGAGCGAGCGGGAGAGCACCTTGTGCTTGGTCGGCTTGCCGACGAGCTTGAAGTACTGCTTGGCGAGCTTCCACGCGCTCTCCACCGCTTCGCTGCCGCTCACGGTGAAGAACACCCGGTTCAGGTCGCCGGGCGCGTACCCCGCGAGACGCTCGGCGAGCTCGGCCACGGGCGGGGTGACATAGCCCCAGACCGGGAAGTAGGCGAGCTCGCGGGTCTGTTTCGCGGCGGCCTCGGCGAGCTCGGCGCGGCCGTGGCCCACCTGGACCGCGAAGAGCCCGGAGAGGCCGTCGATGTAGCTCCTGCCCGCGTCGTCCCAGATCCGCACGCCTTCGCCCCGGACGATGACCGGCGGGACGATGTCCGCGCCGTGCCGGGCGAAGTGGCCCCAGACGTGCTTCTTCGCCGCTGCGGCGGTGTTGCTCGCGGGCGCGGTCATTGCTTGCCCGGTGTGTGCTGCTGCTCCTTGGCGATGTTTCGATGGGGAGGTTTCGTTTGCGGTGTTCAGCGTTTGCCCCATGTGTACTGCTCCTTAGCGATTTTGAGATAGACGAAGGTTTCGGTGGCGACCACGCCCGGCAGGGAGCGGATCCGGCCATTGAGGACGTCGAGGAGCTCGGCGTCGTCCACGCAGACGACCTCGACGAGCACGTCGAACGAGCCCGCGGTCTGGACCACGTATTTGACCTCGGGGATCTCGCAGAGCCGTTCGCCGAGCTCGCGGGCGTCGCCCGCGCAGCGGACGCCGATCATCGCCTGCCGGGCGAAGCCGACCTGTTTCGGGTCGACCACGGCGACGATTTGCAGGACCCCGCTCTCCGTGAGCTTCTGCACCCGTTGGCGCACGGCCGCTTCGGAGAGCCCGACGAGCTTGCCGATAGCGGCGTACGACTGCCTGCCGTCCTCTTGGAGCTGTTCGACGATAGCTCTGGAGAGCTCGTCGAGCGGCTGCCGGATGTTTGCGGTCACAGAAGCAATATAGCAGAATTCGTTGAATAAATCAATATATGCAACTGAATTAGTTGAAATATTTAGATTTATCTTGCGATTCGGTTGCTGGATTGCTACCCTTTAGCTATGACGAGACATGATGTCCCTGGTTGTTTCATCGGCGGCGCGCCCGTGGTCGGAACGGGGGAGCGCCACGCGGTGGTCAATCCGGCGAACGGCGAGCGCGTCGCCGAATTCGCCCTGGCGACCTCGGCGGAAGTGGAAGCCGCCGTCGCCTCGGCCCGGGCGGCGGCGCCCGAGTGGGCGAAAGCCACTCCCGCCGAACGGGCGGGCGTGCTCGGCAGGCTCGCGGCCCTTGTCCTGGCGCACGCCGACGAGCTCGTGGCCGAGGAGGTGGCGCAGGCCGGCAAGCCAAGGCGGCTCGCGGCCGAGTTCGACATTCCCGGCAGCGCCGACAATCTCGCGTTCTTCGCGGGCGCGGCTCGGCTGCTGGAGGGCAAAGCGTCGGCGGAGTACTCGGGCGGGCACACCTCCTCGATCCGGCGCGAGCCGGTCGGCGTCGTCGGGACGATCGCCCCGTGGAACTATCCGTTGCAGATGGCGGTGTGGAAGGTCGCGCCCGCCCTCGCGGCAGGATGCGCCGTGGTCATCAAGCCGAGCGAGCTCACCCCGCTCACGACGCTGCGCCTCGCGGAACTGGCGGTGGCGGCGGGCCTGCCCGCAGGCGTGCTCAACGTCGTCACGGGCACTGGGGCGGATGCGGGCGAGGCGCTCTCCGGGCATCCGGGCGTGGACGTGGTGACGTTCACCGGCTCCACCGCCGTCGGGCGCAAGGTGATGGCGAGCGCGGCCAAGCGGGGGGCGCGGGTGCAGCTCGAACTGGGCGGCAAGGCGCCGTTCGTGGTCTTCGAGGACGCGGACCTGGAGGCGGCGGTCCACGGCGCGGTGGCCGGGGCGCTCATCAACTCCGGCCAGGACTGCACTGCCGCTGCGCGGGCCATCGTGGCCGAGTCCGTCTACGAGGACTTCGTGGCGGGCGTCGCTGAGCTGATGGAGAAGGTCGTCCAGGGCGACCCGCTCGGCGACGGGGTCGACATCGGGCCGCAGATCTCCTTCGCGCACCGGGACCGGGTGGCGCAGATCGTGCAGCGGGCCAAGGCCGAGGGGGCGCGGGTCGCGGCGGGCGGCTTCGCGCCGGACCTGCCCGGCGCGTTCTACCGGCCGACGCTCCTCGCCGATGTGGCCGAGGACTCCGAGGCGTATCGGGCCGAGATCTTCGGGCCCGTCCTCACGGCGCGTGCGCACAAGGGCGACGACGACGCGATCCGCCAGGCCAACGACACCGAGTACGGCCTCGCGGCCTCGGTGTGGACCAAAGACATCTACCGCGCGCAACGGGCCTCGCGCGAGATCCGGGCGGGCTGCGTGTGGGTCAACGACCACATTCCGATCATCAGCGAGATGCCGCACGGCGGATTCGGGGCCTCCGGCTTCGGCAAAGACCTCTCTGCCTACTCCCTCGAGGAGTACCTCGCGGTGAAGCATGTGATGAGCGAGATCACCGGCGAGTCCAAGAAGGGGTGGCACCGCACGATCTTCGCGCTGCGCTAACCCCGCCCAAGGCCTTGGGCGGGGCCTAGCTTTTCACGGTCAGCCAGATCAAGAGGACATTCAGCCCGGTGATGAGCCCCGCGATCAGCCAGCCGAGGGCGCGGGTGGCCTTCGCGTTGGCGGCTTCGCCCATGATCGCGGGATCGCTGGTGAGCCGGACGAGGGGGATGAGCGCGAAAGGGATGCCGAAGGAGAGCACGACCTGCGAGAGCACCAGCGCCTGCGAGAGGTCCGCGCCGAGCGCGATGATCAGAAGCGCGGGCGTCAGGGTGACGAGCCTGCGCGCGAGCAGCGGGACCTTCGAGCGCAAGAGCCCCTGCATGATCATCGCTCCGGCGTACGCCCCGACGGAGCTCGACGCGAGCCCCGAGGCCAAGAGCCCGATCGCGAGGCAGAGGGCCGCGAACGGCCCGACCCGTTCGGCGATGGCGGCATGCGCGCCCTCGATGGAGTTCACGCCGCCTGCTCCGCGCAGGTTCTGCGCCGCCACGAGCAGCATCGCAAGGTTCACCGTTCCGGCGAGCACCATGGCGAAGCCCACGTCCAGCCGGGTGGCTTGGAGCAATCTGCCCCATTGCTCGGGCGCCACCGGGCCGTGGCGGTCTTTCGCGAGCCCCGAGTGCAGGTACACGGCGTGCGGCATGACGGTCGCGCCGAGCATGGCGGCGGCGATCAGGACGCTTCCCGCGCCCTGGAAGCGGGGGACGAGCCCCCCGGCGACCTCGGCCGCCTCGGGCGGGGCGATCAACAGGCTCGCGAGAAAGCCTGCCGCGATGACGGCGAGCAATCCAACGACCACATGCTCGAAAGTCCGTTGGCCCTCGCGGTCTTTCACAGCGAGCAGCGCCATGCTCACCGCGCCGGTGACGACGCCGCCGACGAGCGGCGGCAGCCCGAAGAGCAGGTGCAGCGCGATCGCGCCGCCGACGATTTCCGCGAGATCGGTCGCCATGGCGACGATCTCGGCCTGAGCCCAATAGGCGATCCGGACGGGTTTGGACAGGCGCGCGCCGACGGCTTCCGGCAATGTCATCCCCGAGACGATCCCGAGTTTGGCGGAGAGGTACTGCACGAGACAGGCCATGAGGTTCGCGGCCACGACCACCCAGACCAAAAGGAATCCGTAGTCCGCCCCCGCGGCCACATTGGCGGCGACGTTGCCCGGGTCGACATAGGCGATGGAGGCGACAAAAGCGGGCCCCAGGAGCGACACGATCGGCCGCGACAGGGGAACTCGGAGACTCACAGTCTCATCGTACAGCCGAAGGAAAAAGTTCGCCTAACCGAAAACTGGTGATGGAGGCGACATTTGGACACGCACGGACGCTCTGGACTCGTGGAACACCTCGCCGATGTGCCGCACGGAGGCCGCGTCCTCGCCGCAGGAGCCCTCGAAGCTCACGCCCTCGTCGCAGAACC
Source organism: Segniliparus sp. (assembly GCF_051660745.1). Taxonomy (NCBI): domain Bacteria; kingdom Bacillati; phylum Actinomycetota; class Actinomycetes; order Mycobacteriales; family Segniliparaceae; genus Segniliparus; species Segniliparus sp. The sequence continues at coordinate 96,492 of NZ_JBOFQF010000028.1, forward strand.
GCTCGGTCGGCCCGGGGCATTCGCCGTTCACGCTCGCGCCGCCGCCTGCGCAGGGGACGCTGCGCGGGCAGCGGTTCCAGATGCTCATCCCGCCGTCGGGGCATTCGTGCTCGGGGAAGTCCGGGACGCATCGGCCGGTGACCGCGCTCGGCGCGTTGCCGGGCAGGCACGGCGGGGGGCCGTCGGCCTCGTCCGGGCCTGCCTCTTCCCCGGCGGGGTCGTCGGCGTCGTCCGCCGCGCCCATGTGGGCGGCTGTGGCGCTCGTCGGGGCGGGGGCCGCGAGCGCCTCGGTCGGAGCCGCGATCGGCGTGTAGGCGACTGCGGTGATGAAGACCAGGATCGCTTTTGCCAATGTGCTCCGCGAGGCCATACCCATGTGCTCCCTGTTGTGCTCAGTGCCAGCGCGAACGCTGCCGATTCGGTGATGCTGCTCACGATACCGCACCGTTCGGCGAGCGGCGCGACCATGTCGCGGGATAGAATTCTCGCGATGTCCGGCCAGGTGAGAGCGACCTTCGCGGCGTTGTTGTGCGGCGCTGCGGCGGTCTCGTGCGGCAGGGGAGGGGTGCAGGCGCCCGTGTCGACAGCGACGACGATCGGGCAATCCGCGCCGCAGGCCGCCGCGCCCGCGCCGCTTCCCGCGCCAGAACCGGATCCGGTCGATCCCGTGCGGATCGGCGCAGTCCTGCTGCAGGAGCCCGAGCTCGCCCAGTCGCTCGGCCGAAGGCTGGTCGGCGCGAAGGAGGCGAGCGCCCCGTTCCCGGACCAGCAGGTCGTGCCGGAGTCGTGCATGACTGCCGTCGACATCGGGTTCCAGCGCCAGCTCGGAGGGCAGTGGTCGAGTTTCGCGTACTACTACGCCCACACTCCGAAGGAGGAAGGCGCTGTCGAAGTGGTCGCCGAGGACGTCGCGATCTACCCCACGCGCAAAGCGGCAGGGGCGGCGCTCGACGCGCTGGCCGGGGACCTTGGCAAGTGCTCCGGCTCGCGGGCGGCGCAACGGGCGCAGACCTGGCAGGTCGTCGCGGCCCCGGTCCAGTTGAAGCGAATCGTGTGGACGACGGCGCAGCAGGATTCGCGCGACTGGCATTGCGACTACCAGGGGCAAGTGCTCGCCAACGCGTTCTTCTCGGTGATGTTCTGCAGGCGCGGCGACGCGGGCGGCATGGCGGCGAGCTTGGCGAGAGCGATCGCCGGCCGGATCCGATGAGATAATCGCCTGATGGGAACACGGCTGGGGAGACCATGGCCGCGAGCGAGGCCGCTGCGGCCCGTGGCGTTCGGTTTTTGCGCCGCCGCCGCCGTGTTCGCGGGGATGGGGGTCGGCTCCTTGTTCGACGGCGCGGTCGTTCCCGGCCATGCCGCCCCGGACGCCAGGCTGTTGCCGCTGGCCCCGACCGACACGACACGGCTCGTCCCGGGGAGCGCATTGCAATCGATCGTCGTGGCGCCAGAGCAGGCAGCGCGGCTGCTCGGCGCGGATTTTGGCTGGTCGCGGAGCATCACGGCGCCAGGAGCCGACTCGAAAACGACGGCCAAGGAATGCCTGCTCGCAGATCCGGTCGGCCTTCGCGGCGTGTACGGCCAAGATTGGACCGCGTTCCGCAAGACCACGGTCCAGTCGGCGGAGGACGACGACTCGGCGCAGCTCGTCCTCGCCGTCGGCGTGTACCCGTCGGAGGCCAAAGCCCATGGGCTGTTCTCCTCGCTCGTCTCCGCGCTGGGCGATTGCGACGGCAAGTCCGCGACCGAGACGACCGCGCAGGGCGCGGATCTCGTGTTGTCGTTCGAAGTCGGCCCTTCTGGGGCGGACTCGGCCCAATGGCGCTCGCGGCAAGAAAGCCCGCGCGAGCGCAGCTGCTCGTACGACGCGAGAGTCCGCCGCAATGTGCTTTTCGAGGTCATGGCCTGCGTCGCGGGCTCGGAGGGGAAGAGCGCGAAGGACGTCGCGGACGCGTTGGAGGAAACCCTGCCGTCGTGAGCGAGAGCGGCGGAAAAGGCGGCTGCGGAGCCGGTCTCGGGCGGATTTGCCCCGAGCGCGGGGGCAGCGCTACACTTGTCGCATGCGTGAGCAGTTTCTCAAGGTAATTATCTAGGCGCGTCGTCGCCTGATATTGCTCGACGAGACGACGCGCCTGACCCCTGACCAGTAATCCTGGCGGGGGTGTTTTTGTGTTGCGAGCCAGCACAGTGTGTGCGAACCAGCACAGCGCGAGCCATCAGTGATCCTGAGGCCGACGACCAAGAGGAAAAGAGAAAAGGAGCACGACAGTGACCGCCTCAACCATAAAGAGCGATTCCGAGCCAGGGAACGGCGGCGAAGAGCAAGCCGCGGCCCGGCAGCAAGCTGCGCCGGAGATTCTGACCGGCGCGCAAACCATCATCCGAAGTCTCGAAGAGCTTGGGGTCGAGGCCGTCTTCGGCCTTCCCGGCGGGACGATCCTGCCGACGTACGACCCCCTCTTGGACTCCGAGAAGGTCCGCCACATCCTCGTCCGCCACGAGCAGGGAGCCGGGCACGCCGCCACCGGCTACGCCCAGGCCACCGGGAAGGTCGGCGTGTGCATGGCCACCTCCGGCCCCGGCGCGACGAACCTGGTCACCCCTATCGCGGACGCCTACCTCGACTCCGTGCCCATTGTCGCCATCACCGGACAGGTGTCGCGGGGCCTCATCGGCACGGACGCCTTCCAGGAGGCGGACATCTGCGGCATCACGATGCCGATCACCAAGCACAACTTCCTGGTCACCGACATCGCGGACATCCCGAGGATCTTCGCGGAGGCATTCCACCTCGCGGCCACCGGACGCCCCGGCCCGGTGCTCGTCGACATCCCGAAGGACGTCCAGCAGGCCAAGGCCCCCTTCCACTGGCCGCCGCAGCGCCGCCTGCCCGGATACAAGCCGACCACCCGGCCGCACTCGAAGCAGATCCGGGAGGCCTCGCGGCTCATCCTCGGATCCCAGCGCCCCGTCCTCTATGTCGGCGGCGGCGTGATCAAGGCCGAGGCGAGCGCGGAGCTGAAGATCCTCGCCGAGCTCACCGGCATCCCGGTGGTCACGACGCTCATGGCCAGAGGCGCGTTCCCGGACAGCCACCGCCAGCACTACGGCATGCCCGGCATGCACGGCACGGTCGCCGCTGTGGCCGCGTTGCAGAAGGCGGACCTGCTCATCGCGCTCGGCGCGCGCTTCGACGACCGGGTCACCGGGCAGTTGGACTCCTTCGCGCCGTACGCCAAGGTGGTCCACGCGGACATCGACCCAGCGGAGATCGGCAAGAACCGGGCCGCGGACGTGCCGATCGTCGGCGACTGCAAAGAGACCATCGTCGAGCTGACCGAGGCGATCCGCTCGCTCGCCGCGACCGGCGACCAGAGCGACCTCGCCGAATGGCAGGCGTACCTCGACCAGCTCCGCGACACGTACCCGCTCAGCTACGACTGGCCTTCGGACGGCAAGCTCTCGCCGGAGTACGTCATCGAGGAGCTCGGCAAAGCGGTCGGCCCCGAAGGGATCTTCTGCGCCGGAGTCGGCCAGCACCAGATGTGGGCCGCGCAGTTCGTCGGCTACGACCGCCCCCGCAGCTGGCTCAACTCCGGCGGCCTCGGCACCATGGGCTACGCGGTGCCCGCCGCGATGGGCGCGAAGCTCGGCCAGCCCGACCGCGAGGTCTGGGCCATCGACGGCGACGGCTGCTTCCAGATGACCAACCAGGAGCTCGCCACCTGCGCGGTGGAGGGCATCCCGATCAAGGTCGCGCTCATCAACAACGGGAACCTCGGCATGGTCCGGCAATGGCAGACCCTCTTCTACGAGGAGCGCTACTCGAACACGGACCTGTCGACCCACACGCTGCGCATCCCCGACTTCGTGAAACTCGCCGAGGCGCTCGGCTGCGTCGGGATCAGGGTCGAGCGCAAAGAGGAGGTCGCGGGCGCGATCGCCAAGGCGCGCGCGATCATCGACCGGCCGGTGGTGGTCGAGTTCGTCGTCGGCGAGGACGCCCAGGTGTGGCCGATGGTCGCCGCAGGCACCGGCAACTCCGAGATCATGGCAGCCCGCGGCATCCGCCCGCTGTTCGACGACACCGAAGACCTGCCCATGCCGGGCCACGGAGGACTGAAATGAGCACAACTGCGCCGCTGGCCGAGACCCGGATCCTGTCGATCCTCGTCGAGGACAAGCCTGGCGTGCTCGCCAGGGTGTCGTCCCTCTTCTCCCGTCGCGGGTTCAACATCGACTCGCTCGCCGTCGGGCCGACCGAGCAGCCGAGCATCTCCCGGATGACGATCACCGTGACGGTCGAGGAGGCCGTCTTGGAGCAGATCGTCAAGCAGCTCAACAAGCTGGTGAACGTCATCAAGATCGTCGAGCACCGGGCGGACACCTCGGTCGCCCGCGAGCTCATCCTGCTCAAGGTGCGCGCGGACGCCTCCGTGCGCAGCCAGGTGATCGAGATCGCGCACCTCTTCCGGGCGAAAGTCGTGGACATCTCCTCGGACACGGTGGTCGTCGAGGCCACCGGCGACCAGCAGAAGATCGACGCGCTGCTGCGGGTGCTCGACCCGCTCGGGGTCAAGGAGATCGTCCAATCCGGCCTCATCGCGCTCGGGCGCGGCTCGAAGCCGATCACCGCGCAAAGCCAGCGCTGGTGACCTCGCGCTGACGCGGACAACAGACCGACAACAAACACAATCACACATAAAGGAGTTCGAATGCCCAGCAAACAAGGGTCGGTGACCGTCTACAACGAGGACGACGTCAACCCGTCGCTCATCGCAGGCCGCAAGGTCGCCATCATCGGCTACGGCAGCCAGGGCCACGCCCACAGCCTCAACCTGCGCGACTCCGGCGTCGACGTGCGCGTCGGCCTGCGCGAGGGCTCGCCGTCGCGCGCGAAGGTCGAGGAGCAGGGCCTGGTCGCGGGCACGCCCGCCGAGGTCGCCGAGTGGGCCGACGTGATCATGGTCCTCGCCCCGGACACCTCGCAGGCGAAGATCTTCAGCGAGGAGATCGCCCCGCACCTCAAGGACGGCGACGCGCTGTTCTTCGCGCACGGCCTCGCGATCCACTTCGAGCTGATCAAGCCCCCGGCAGGCGTGACTGTCGCGATGGTCGCCCCGAAGGGCCCCGGCCACCTGGTGCGCAGGCAGTATGTGGACGGCAAGGGCGTCCCGGCGCTCGTCGCCGTCGCCCAGGACCCCAAGGGCGAGGCCCTCGACCTGGCGCTCTCGTACGCCGCCGGGCTCGGCGCGCATCGCGCGGGCGTCATCGCCACCACCTTCAAGGAAGAGGTCGAGACCGACCTCTTCGGCGAGCAGGCGGTGCTCTGCGGCGGCGCGGAGAAGCTGGTGCAGACCGGCTTCGAGGTCATGGTCGAGGCTGGCTACGCCCCGGAGATGGCCTACTTCGAGGTGCTCCACGAGCTCAAGCTGATCGTCGACCTCATGTACGAGGGCGGGATCTCCCGGATGAACTACTCCGTGTCCGACACGGCGGAGTTCGGCGGCTACCTCTCCGGCCCCCGCGTGGTCGACGAGGCCGCGAAGCAGCACATGCGCGAGATCCTCACCGACATCCAGGACGGCACCTTCGTCAAGCGGCTGGTTGCCAACGTCGAAGGCGGCAACAAGGAGCTCGAAGGGCTGCGCAAGGAGCACGCCGAGCACCCGATCGAAGAGGTCGGCAAGCGTCTGCGCGGGCTCATGAGCTGGGTGGACAACCCGCTCAACGACACGGTCTAATCTGACCAACAGTCCTTGCAAAAGCTCGGGGCCGATTCGGCCCCGAGCTTTTGTTTTTGGTCAAGGCTTTTGGAGTTGGAAATCATCGCCAGCGCCGGGTCCGAGGGCTTCGAGGATCGCGCCGATATTCACGCCGCCCTCGTTGTCCTCGCACGGGGTGTCGTTGTAGTAGTGGGTGACCATGCCGACGAGCTTGGAGCCTCTGACGACAGGGGCGCCAGCGTCGCCCTTGCGGATGCAGAGCTCCGCCAGGTGGTTGCTCTCGCCAGCGCGGAGGACGCTGCCGCAGGTCCATCCGGTGCTGCGGCCGAGCTTGCACACGGTGTCGCCTTGCTCCAGCGGGGCGGGGTCGAAGCCGGTGATGGTGAAATCGCCGACGGTCGCCGTGGGAGCGACTTTCTTCGGGTTGAACTGGATCACCCCGAACGCGAGATGGTCGTCTGTTCTCACGACGGTCCCGAGCTCGCCCGCCTCTTGCGACTCCTCGGCGATCACGTCGCTGCCCGCGTCGCCGCAGAAGCCTGCGGTGATGCCGACGAGGCTGCCGCTGCGGTCGTGCCCGATGGCGGTGAGCGTGCAGGCCATGTGTCTGCCGACGACGATGGGGGAGCCGCCGCCGAGGACGACCCTGTCGTCCGCCAGCGCTGGAGCCGAGCAGGCCAGAGCCGTGGCGAAGGCCGCCAAACAGGAACCAAGAATATGCAGCGCGCGCATGGCGCTCCCTCCCCGCCGAAGTGGATCACAACAAAATCGAGACTAACATACCCGAATTTATTGTTCCAAAGGTCAAAAGAGCGGCATGGCCGTCAGCTGTTGTCTTCGACCCGTTGCACCAGCGTCGCGTAGAGCTTGGCGAACGCCTCCTTGTCCGGCAGCTGGTCCGCCGTGGCCGGTTTGAGGGACTGCAGGGTGAGCCCCGCGAACACGGTGTGCTCGGAGACATGGGCGAGGACGACGAGCATCGAGCTGTCTTTGGCCGCGCTCCCTTTCGCGCTGTGCGTCGTCAGGAGATAGCTGACGGCCTGTTGAGCGGAAGACCCGGGCGGTTGCTGCGGCGCGATGGACATGGTCCCGCTGCCGAAGTCGTTCGTCATCGAGAATGTCGGACAAGACTTCGCGAACTGGGCGAACTCGTCCCAGGAGACCGTTCGGTCGACCACGCCGAGCGCGATGGTCCGCAGCTCGTCCGACCCGCGCCGCACGCCGTAGGAGGCTTTGCCGTCGCCAAGCTCCTCGAAGGGTTTCTGCGTCGCGAACTCCGCGCAGCGGGGCGGGTCGTATTTCGTGTTGGGCAGGTTCTGCTGCGGGTAGGCGACCGAGTTGAGGCTCAAATTCTCTTTCGCGATGTACTCCGGGGGGAACTCGTCCGCGGCGATCCGCATCGCGGCCGGGTTCGTGTGGTGCTCGCGGGGTTTCAGCCAGATCCATGCTCCGACCGCGACGGCGACGCAGACAGACGCGAGGACGGCGAGCGCGCGCCAGGTGGTGAGCCGGTCGAGGAGCGTCGGCCCTTGCGGCTTGGACCGTTGTGCGGGACGGCTCTTTTCGCGCAATGCCGCTCGTCGGGCCGCTTGGGACCCGGTTGTCTGCGACCTCATCACCCGATGAGTCTACAGTGGGGCAGGTGGTGACAGCTTTGGCGACGACGCGGCCTCGGACCGCGATGGCCGTGGACGCGCTGTGCCTGATCGTCTTCGCGGCGATCGGCAGGCGCAGCCATCATGAGCACGGCGATGTCCTCGGCGTCCTCAAGACGGCTCTGCCGTTCTTGGTCGGCGCCGCTGTTGGCTGGGCGCTGGTCCGAGGCTGGCGCGCGCCGAGGGCTGTCGTCCCGACCGGCGTGGGGGTATGGCTTGGCGCAGTCTGTGTCGGGATGCTCCTGCGCAAGCTCGCCGGACAGGGCGTCGTGCCGAGTTTCATCGTCGTCGCGAGCATTGTCACGGCGCTTTTCCTGCTCGGCTGGCGATTGATCGCCAACATCGTCGCCGCTCGGTCGAATCGCTAGGCCTGGTTCCTAGCCTGGGCTGGTGGTGTGCCGCTGGCCGGTTGGCGATGTCCAGTGGACGGTGCCGTCTGGTGATTGTGCGTCGTGCCAGTTGGCGTGTGTTTTGGCTCTGGGGGCACCTCCCACGAGTTCTGCGAGTGGGGGAGGGTGGTGTCTGCAGAGGCGTTTGAGGTTTTCGGGGGTTGTTTGTCCACCGGATTCTGGATGTTCATGGTTGAAGGGCTCCGTATGGTCGAGTTCGGTGCGGGCGCGTCGGAAGCAGCCGGGGAACCTGCAGTGCTGGTCGCGCACATTCACATGGGTCTCGACTGCTGAAGTTGGCTTGTATTGCTGGGGGTCTGTGGTGAATTCGATGCGCTTGGCTGCTTTGGCGAGTATTCGTGCGAGTTCGGGGTCAATCGGCGCTCCGTCGAGGAGCGCGGGGATGTCGTCTTTTCCGATGAGGGTGGGGAGTTGGACGACGAGTTCGATGTTCTTGGCGTGGCGGGCTGGCCGCGCGGCTGCCTTGCAGGACGGCTTGCCGCATTCGCAGACGAGCTGGTGCTCGCCGCGTGCGAGTGCGGCTAATGCGTCGCTGTGCCGGGTGTGGAGGGGGCGGGGGTCGTCAAGGGGGGATGTGCCAGTGCGCACCGTGCGGGCGATGGCGTCGAGGCGCTCGCGCAACTCTGCTGCCGCTTCCAATGGCATGGTGCCGCGCCACTTCGTCGGCGATCCTCGCCACCAGCACGGCCTTGCGGGAGAGCAGCAGGGATTCCTCGCGCTCCACATCCGCGAGCGCGACGAGCAAATCCCTCACCGCCGAACCGGTTCCCGCCGTACTGGCCATACGTTCGATTATACGCGAAAGCGCCAGGCAGAACAAGGAAAATATAGAAAAAAATAATGCTCGATCAGGCTTGGGCGGCCCGTGGCCGGGAGGCGATCGCGCCCGCGCCAAGGACGACCATGCCGACAATGGTCGGGTACACGACGATCCGCTCGATGAGGCCGAACCAGGACAGCGCCCACGCGGTGTCCGGGCCGGGCGGGATCACCCACAGCAGCTGCGTGACAGTCATGGCCACGAACGCGACGAGGGCGATCAATCCGCACACGGCAGTGGCGGTCCCGGCGACGCGGAGTGTCCGGCGCGCCTGCCATCCGGCGAGGACGAGCCCGAGATTGCCGAAGACCATAGCGAGCAAAGCGCCGGTCATATGCGCGCCCGAGTCGCTCAGATGCGGGGTGAGCCCCACGATGAGGAAGCCTGCCCCGCCGACGACCAGGAGCGTCTTCGCGGCCCTGCCGACGAGTTCCCTCGGCGCGAGCAAGGCCCCGGCGGCCATGAGCGCCCCGGTCGCGAGGAACGAGCCGCCCATGCCCAACCGCCAGGGGGAGCAGACCGGATGGCCGTCGCCGGGACTCGTGTAGCACTCTGCGGCGGCGAGGTCGCTGATCGGGTTGCGCTTCCAGTCGAACGGCGCCCGCCATGCGGAGGCCACGGCCTCGTACGCGATGAAAAATTGGATCTGCGCGGCCCAGAGCCACGCCCAAAGCTCGCTCTTCCATCGCGCCATGCCAGCTATCCTAGGCGGAGCGGGCAACACGGGCGTGCGGGCCCGCGCTTTGCCCGCACACTCCTGGCGTCGGGGCTTGTGAGGTGAGTTTGACGCAACGATAACGCAGTTGGAACCGCCAGGGGCGGGGGGAAACAGAAAATGAACGAGTGACCCAGACCCGCACGGCATGCTCGTATTGCGGTGTGGGCTGCGGGATCGTGGTCGAGACGAAGGAAGAGAACGGGCTTCCGATCATCGCGAAAGTCTCCGGGGACAAAGAGCATCCGACGAATTTCGGCAGGCTGTGCACCAAGGGGCAGACCCATGCCGAGATGATGCGCGGAGAAGGCCGGATGACCACGGCGCACGTGCGGGCCGAACGCGGCGGTCCCGCACGTCCGGTCGACCTTGCGGCGGCCGTCAAAGAGGCGGGCTCGCGGTTGCGGAAGATCCTCGACGAGCACGGGCCGGACGCGGTGGCGCTCTATGTCTCGGGCCAGATGTCCATCGAGGCCCAGTACTTGGCGAACAAGCTCGCCAAGGGATATCTCAGGACCAGCCACATCGAGTCGAACTCGCGGCTCTGCATGGCCAGCGCGGGGACCGGCTACAAGCAGTCCCTCGGCGCGGACGGGCCGCCCGGCTCCTACCAGGACTTCGACCAGACGAATCTGTTCTTCGTCATCGGATCCAACATGGCCGACTGCCACCCCATCCTGTACCTGCGGATGGCGGACCGGCTCAAGGCCGGGGCGAAGCTCGTCGTCGTCGACCCGAGGCGCACCGCGACCGCCGAGAAAGCCGACCTCTACCTGCAGATCCGCCCAGGCACGGACGTGGCGCTGCTCAACGGGATCCTGCACCTGCTCGTGGCGGGCGGGCATGTCGACCGGGAATTCGTCGCCGAGCACACCCAAGGCTGGGAGGGCATGGAGGGCTTCCTCCTCGACTACCCGCCCGACAAGGTCGCGGAGATCACCGGGCTCGCCGAGCCCGACATCCGCCGCGCGGCCGCCATGATCGCGGCGGCGGGGGACTGGATGAGCTGCTGGACGATGGGGCTGAACCAGTCCACCCACGGCGTGTGGAGCACCAACGCGATCTGCAACTTGCACCTCGCGACCGGCGCGATCTGCCGCCCAGGCGCCGGGCCGTTCTCCCTCACCGGCCAGCCCAACGCCATGGGGGGCCGCGAGATGGGCTACATGGGGCCCGGCCTGCCGGGGCAGCGTTCGGTCGTGAGCCCGAAGGACCGGGAGTTCGCCGAGCAGGCATGGGGCCTCGCGCCGGAGACCATCCGGTCCGACGTGGGGCCGGGGACCGTCGAGCTCTTCCGCCAGCTGGGGAGCGGGCAGGTCAAAGCCTGTTGGATCATCTGCACCAACCCGGTCGCCACCACGCCGAACCGGCGAGTGGCCATCGACGGGCTTGAGGCCGCAGAGCTCGTGATCGTCCAGGACGCGTTCCTCGACACCGCCACGAACCCGTACGCCGACGTGCTGCTCCCCGCCGCGCTCTGGGCGGAGAGCGACGGCGTCATGGTCAACTCGGAGCGCAACCTCACCCTGCTGCGGCAGTCCATCCCCCCGGCGGGCGACGCGTTGCCGGACTGGAAGCTCATCTGCCTGGTCGCGGCCGAGCTCGGCTTCGGCGACGCGTTCGGGCACCAGTCCAGCGAAGAGGTCTTCGACGAGCTGCGCGGATTCTGGAACCCGACGACCGGCTGGGACCTGCGCGGCGCGAGCTACGCGCGGCTTCGGCGCACACCGCTGCAATGGCCGTGCCCGCCGGAGGAGGAGGACGCGGCCGACCGCCATCCCATCCGCTACCTCAACGACGGGGTGAGCCAGGCGCTGCACGTGCGCGAGGACGGCGTCGTCCCCAGGCTCGCCTTCCCGACTCCCTCGCGGCGGGCCGTGTTCCACCCCCGCCCGCACCTTGAGGCCGACGAGCTGCCGGACGACGAGTTCCCACTCGTCCTCAACACCGGGCGCTTGCAGCACCAATGGCACACGATGACCAAGACGGGCAAGGTCGCGAAGCTGAACAAGCTCAACCCCGGACCGTTTGTGGAAGTGCATCCGATCGACGCGAAGCAGTTCGACATCGAGGAGGGCCAAGAGGTCAGGGTGCGCTCCCGCCGGGGCGAGGCGGTGCTGCCCGCTGTGATCACCGACCGTATTCGCGAGGGCTCGTGCTTCGCGCCGTTCCACTGGAACGACGCGCACGGCGAGAACCTCACGGTCAACGCCGTGACCAGTGACGCTGTGGACCCCGAGTCGTTGCAGCCCGAATTGAAGATCTGCGCCGTCTCGCTCGAGCCGCTCCCGAAGCCCGAGGCGGAGGCCCCCGCGTCGTCGGGCGCTCCGACGGCCCTTCCGTCGCCGTCCTCCGCGCCCCCGCTGCCCGGCCTGCCGTTCCAGCTGGTCCCTGCCCCGCAGCTCACCGAGGCGGAGAGCCTGTACGTCTCGGGGTTCTTGGCAGGCGTGGGGCTCAGCCAGCCTGGCGTCCCTGTGCTCCCCGCCGGGGCCCCGGTCCGCGAGCCGGTCCGCCTGTGGCTGGACGGCATGCTCGCAGGTATGAGCTCGCGCGTCTCGCCCGCCGCGCAGGGCCATGCCGCGCCCGTGGCAGGGGAACAGCAGACGACCCCGGTCCTCGTCGTGTGGGCGAGCCAGACCGGCAACGCGGAGGAGTTCGCCGAGCGGTGCGTCGGCGCGCTCGTCGAAGCCGGGCTGCCCGCCCGAGGCGCGAACATGGACGACTTGGACTTGGCCGACCTCGCGGGGTCTCCGCAGGTCTTGGTCGTGACGAGCACCTTCGGCACGGGCGGGCCGCCGGACAACGGCTCGGACTTCTGGGCCAGGCTCGACACGGACACCGAGCTGCGCCTCGCCGAGCTCAAGTACGCCGTGTTCGGAGTCGGGGACCGGGCGTACGACGACTTCTGCGGCCACGCGAGAGCCCTCGACGCCCGGCTGTCGGAGCTGGGGGCGGTCCGGGTGCTGCCGCTGGTAGTCTCCGAGGCGGACGAGGAGCAGCTCGCGGAGGACTGGCTGCGCGACGTGGTCGAGGCGCTGCGCGGTTCTCAAGAGGGCATGGCGCAAGCCGCCCCGGCGAAGCCGGGACCGGCGGCTGTTGTCGTCGCCGAGCCCGCGCCCGCCGTGGTCGAGACCGTCGAGGAGCGGTCGGAAGCTCCTGCCAAGAACCGTCGGATCGCCGTGCCCATGTGCCTGAACCGGGTCATCTCCGGCGAGAACTCGACGAAGGAAGTGCGCCAGTTCGCGTTCGACGTCTCCGGCCACGACTTCGCGTACGAGGCGGGGGACGCGCTCGGGATCTACCCGGTGAACGCCGCCGAGGACGTCGAGGCCTGGCTCAGGTCGACCGGGCTCGACGGCACGCGGACCGTCGCCGTCGACGACGTGTCGCAGCTCCTGGTCGACGCGCTCACCGCGCATTACGACATCTGCAGGATCACGCCGCAGCTCCTTCGCTTCGTCTCCGCCCGCAACAACGACCTCGCGCTCGCGAAGCTCTTGCGCAGGGACAACAAAGTCGAGCTGGACAACTGGCTCTTCGGCAGGCAGGGCGCGGACCTGATCCGCGAGTTCCCTGTCCAGGCCGACTTCGCCGAGTGGCAGCAAGTGCTCCCCAAACTCGCGCCCCGGCAATACTCGATCTCGTCCAGCCCCAGCACGAACCCCGACCAGGTGCAGCTCACCGTGTCGGTGGTCCGTTTTTCCGGAGTGGACGGGCGGACCAGAGGGGGAGTCTGCTCGACCTTCCTCGCCGACCGGGCCGCCGACCGGCTCATCCCGGTGTTCTTGCAGCGCTCCCCGCATTTCCGCGTCCCCGCCGAGGCGGACGCGCCTGCGATCATGATCGGCCCCGGCACCGGTGTCGCCCCGTTCCGCGGCTTCTTGCACGAACGACGCGCTCTCGGCCACAAGGGGCAGAACTGGCTGTTCTTCGGCGACCAGCACGCGGCGGAGAATTTCTACTACCAGTCAGAGCTCGAGGAGATGTTCTCCGACGGGTTCTTGACCCGGCTCGACCTCGCCTTCTCCCGCGACCAGCGGCAACGGGTCTACGTGCAGGACCGGATGGTGGAGCACGGCGCCCGGCTGTGGCAGTGGATCGAGGACGGGGCGCGGATCTACATCTGCGGCGACGCGAGCCGGATGGCGAAAGACGTGGACGAAACCCTGGTGCGCATCATCCAGACGCATGGCCGGATGTCGCAGGACGAGGCGAAAGCCTACAAGAAACGGCTCACCGGCGAGAAGCGGTACGTGCGGGACGTGTACTGACGTCCGTCGTCGCGGGTCTTGCGGCTCAGCCGGGCGAGACCGCCGCCGCCCGCGCCGGGGATTTCTGCCAAGATAGAAAGATGGAATCTTCGGGGGCGGCGCGAGAGGGGCACTACTCGTACCCCGCCCTGGGCGCTGTCGGAACCGACAGCCGGGAGCGGGGTCCGTCGGAGCCGCCGCCCGGCATGCCCGAGCCCGCCGCAGCCCCGCCGGCGTCTGCCGCATGGCGGCCCGGCCCGGCGCCCGACGAGGCGGCTCGGGCCGTCGCAGACGCGATTGTTCGCGCCGCACTGGCCCGCAAGCCGTCGGCAGGCGTCCGCATGCCGCTGCAACCAGGGGCGATCCCGCTGCGCCCGCTCAGCTTGTCGGAGATCTACAACGGCGCTGTGGCGGTCGTCCGGTCCAACCCGAAGACGGTGCTCGGGTTCTCCGTCGTCGTGCTCGCCGTGGGGGCTCTGGTCCAAATAGCAGTGCTGGCCCCCGTGCTGCGGTGGGCGCTGCGGGCCACCGGAGCCTTCGGCTCTGCCGTCGCGCTGGACTCTCCGGAGAGCAGGTCGACGGTCTCGTTGGCGGGCTCGTTGGCGGATGCTCCGGTCTCGCTGGTCGCCGCGACGTTGATCGCAGGCTGCGTGATGCCGGTGCTGGCCAGGGCGTTGGCGGGGGAGCGGGGCGAGCCCGAGCCCGCGCGCGCCGCCTGGCTGGAGACGCGCGCCAGGGCGCTCCCGCTGGCCTGCCTTTCCTGCGTCGTGTTGTTCGTCCAGGCGCTGATCGTCCTCCTGCCCGTCGTGGCGGCGCTCCTCGTGATCGCCATCGGCTTCTCCGTGCCTGGCGCTGTGCTCCTCCTCGTGCTGGTGGAGCCGTTCTTCTTGTTGCTGGCGTCCGTCGTCGGCGTCTTCCTCTCGCTTTCCGCCCCGGCGATGATGAGCGAGCGCCTCGGCGTGCTCGCGTCCTGCCGCAGGTCTGCGCTCCTCGTCCAGCGCGGGTTTTGGAAGATCCTCGGCGTCGGCCTGCTCACCAAGCTCGTCACGGCGTTCGTCGGCCTGTCGCTGTCGTTGCCGTTCATGGTCGCAGGCGAGGCGTTCGGGTCGGACACAACTCCCGACGGGCACGTGGCCGTGCTGAGCGTGGTGCTGCTCGCCGTCGGGCAGCTGCTCTCGCGGAGCGTCCTCATGCCGTTCGCGGCGAGCGTGACCGCATTGCTCTATGTGGACCAACGAATGCGGCAAGAGGCCTACGACCTGGTGCTGCTCGGGTCCCTCGGCGGCGGCGTCGTCGACGCCGGTCGGATCGGGCAGGAGGCGTGACTGTGGAAGTCGACCGAGGCCCCGCCGGGGAAGCCGCGCAGCACGAGCTCACCGATCCCCGCTACGAGCACCGGACGTGGTGGGACGACGTCACGTCCTGGCTGGGCAGGCAGGCGGGGGACCAAGCCTTCCACGGCGGCAGGCACAGCGGCTTCTGGGAGGGGAGCCTGATGCCGCTGCTCGTCCTCCTCCTGCTTGTGGTCTTGGGCGCGCTCGTCGTCTTCTACGCCCGCAGGGCCGCTCGGGGCGCCGCGAAGAACAAGGGGCTCTTCGAGGACGAGGAGGCCGTGCTGTCCTCCTCGGACGAGCATCGGCAACGAGCTGCGGCAGCGGCAGCCTCGGGCGATTGGGCGACCGCGATCGCCGAACGGACGCGCGCGATGGTCAAAGAGCTCGACGAGCGGGCCGTCCTCGCGCTCACCCCTGGCCGCACGGCGGACGAGTTCGCCTTCTTGGCGGGCGGCCTCCTGCCCGCGCTCGAAAGCGGCCTCGCCGAAGCGGCCCGCGTCTTCGACGAGGTGGTCTATGGCGGGCGGGCGGGCTCGGAGGGCGCGTACCTCGATGTGGGCAGGCTCGACGAGGCGATCCCCGCCGCCGTCCGCGCGTTGCGGAAAGACGGCCAGACGACCTCCGACGAGACGAAGCTGGTGGGCGTGGGCCGGGAGGAACAGGCGTGGTGAGCGGGGCGTCTGCGGTCCGAGGCAGGCGAGGCGCGAAGGGCGCGGTGCTGTTCGTGCTCGTCGTGGCCGTGCTCGTCGGCCTCGCGGTGTTCTTCAGCGACGACGAGTCCGCCTCGGACAAGCCGCTCGACCCGCAAGGCTGGCGCAAGGGCGGCGGGCACGCTCTCGCGGAGCTGCTTCGCGAGCAAGGGGTGGAGCTGCGCGTCGTGCGCACCGTGCCCGAGGCGAAGGCAGCGGCCACGGACGACACCCTGCTCTTCGTCACCAATGGCAGCTACATCACGGGCGAGAGCTCTCTGAGCCAGGTCGCGGCCCTCCCCGGGGACCGGGTTGTGTTGGACGGCGCCTACTCCCAGATGCGCGTGCTCGCCCCCGGGATCGATTACGGCTCCCACCGCCTTGTGCAGGAGCAGCGCAAGCCGGGCTGCGGGTGGAGCGGCGCACAACGCGCGGGCCCGGTCGAGATCGGCGGCTGGGCGTACACGGCCCCCGATGTCGTGGATTCCTGCTACGACGGCGCGGTGCTGCGCTACCGGCAGGGCGGCAGGCTTGTCAGCGTCGTCGGCGACAGCAGCTTCATGAGCAACGCGGGAATCGCCGCGCCTGGGGCCGCCGCGCTCGCGCTCAACCTGCTCGGCACGCGCCACACCGTGGTCTGGCTCGCTCCGCAAGTCTCGCAGACCGACGGGGCGAAGGCCGGTCCCGACCTCATGTCCTTGGTCCCCGACCGGATCTGGTGGGCGGCCCGCGCGCTGGCCGTCGCGGTGGTGCTGACCGGGCTGTGGCAGGCGCGCAGGCTGGGGCCGGTGGTCGTCGAGCGGTTGCCGGTGGTTGTCCGCGCCTCGGAGACCTCGGAGGGCCTCGGCAAGCTCTACCAAGCCAGGCGTGCGCGGGACCGGGCGGCCGCGGCGTTGCGCGGGGCCGCGTTGGCGCGCTTGTCCAAACGGCTCGCAGTCCCGGCCCGCTCGCAGGACACGATGGCGGCGGTGCTCGCGGTATGGTCGCAGCGGAGTCCGCAAGAGATCAAAACGATCCTGTACGGGCCGGACCCGGACGACGACGCGGCGTTGGTGGCATTGGCCCACGAGCTTGACATACTGGAGAACGGCACAGCGGAACACGCTGTCTTGGAAGGGAAGGTGCGCGGGGTATGAGCACAGCCGCAAATCCTGTGGTGGCAGATCCGAAGGCGGCGTTCGCCGCTCTGCGACACGAGGTGGGGAAGGTCGTGGTCGGGCAGGACTCGGTGGTCACGGGCCTGTTGATCGGGCTGCTCGTGAAGGGGCATGTGCTCTTGGAGGGGGTGCCGGGCGTCGCGAAGACTTTGTTGGTCCGCAGCCTCGCCCGAGGGCTGGACCTCGATTTCAAGAGGCTGCAATTCACCCCGGACCTCATGCCGGGCGACGTCACCGGGTCGCAGATCTTCGACGCCCGCAGCGCCGAGTTCGTCTTCCGAGAGGGGCCGGTTTTCACGAACCTGCTGCTCGCCGACGAGATCAACCGGACGCCGCCGAAGACCCAGGCCGCGCTTTTGGAGGCGATGGAGGAGCGGCAGGTGAGCGTCGACGGGCATCCCCGGCCGCTGCCGGACCCGTTCATCGTGGCCGCCACCCAGAACCCGGTCGAGCACGAGGGCACCTACCAACTGCCCGAGGCGCAGCTGGACCGCTTCCTGCTCAAACTCGTCGTGCCGTTGCCGCAGCGCGAGGACGAGATCGGGATCCTGACGCGATTCGCGGCGGCCGCCGACCCCAGAGACATCTCCGCCGTCCAGCCGGTGGCCTCCGCTGCCGACCTCGCGGCGGGGCGGGAGGCGGTCCAGCGGGTCCATGTCGCCCCTGAGGTCCTGGGATACATCGTGGACGTGGTGCGGGCGACGCGGCACTCGCCTTCGCTGCGGCTCGGCGTGTCGCCTCGGGGCGCGACGGCGCTGCTCGCCTCGGCGCGGGCCTGGGCGTGGCTCTCGGACCGGGCCTTCGTCACCCCCGACGACGTGAAGATCATGGCCCGCCCCGCGCTCCGGCACCGGATCGGGCTGCGGCCCGAGGCCGAGCTGGAGGGGATGAACGCCGACGTGCTGCTCGAAGGGCTCCTCGCCTCGGTGCCGGTGCCCCGATGATCTCGGCAGCGGACGACGTGGCGAGGCCCTGATGGTGCTGACCTGGCGGGCCGGGCTCGCGATGGCGCTCGGCGCCCTCGCCGTGCTGTTGTCTCCGAGGCCGGAGGCCGTGTGCTACGGCGCGGTCGCGGTGGTCGTCTTCCTCGTGCTGGTGGACGTGGCGTTCGCGGGCAGCCCGAAGCGGCTCGGCCTCGTCCGCTCCGGCGACGAGGTGTCCCGGCTCGGCGAGACGGCGCGGGTCCGGCTCGATGTGGAGAACCTCGGCAAGCGCACGGTCCGGGGAGCGCTGCGCGACGCGTGGGCCCCGAGCGCGGCCGCCCGCCCCTGGCAGCACCGCATCGCCCTGCCGCCAGGCGAGCGCGTGACCGTCGAGACGCTGCTCCGGCCGGTTCGGCGGGGCGAGCAGCATGCGGCGAAGACGACGGTCCGCTCGCTCGGCCCGCTCGGCTTCGCGGGCAGGCAGCGTTCCGTCGAGGTCCCGTGGCGGCTGCGCGCGTTGCCGCCATTCCTCTCCCGCAAGCACCTGCCCGCACGGCTCATGCGACTGCGGGAGCTGGAAGGGCAGACGCTCTCGCTGCTGCGGGGCCAAGGCACCGAATTCGACTCTCTGCGCGAATACGTGGACGGGGACGACGTCCGCTCCATCGACTGGCGCGCCTCGGCCCGGCGCGGCGACGTCCTGGTGCGGACGTGGCGGCCGGAGCGGGACCAGCGCGTCCTCGTCGTCTTGGACTGCGGGCGCACCAGCGCGGGCCGGATCGGCGTCGACCCGCTGTCGTCCGACCCTGCGGGCTGGCCGAGGCTGGACTGGTCGATGGACGCGGCGCTCCTGCTCTCGGCGCTGGCGAGCAAAGCGGGGGACAAGGTGAGCTTCCTGGCCTACGACCGCCAAGTCCGGGGCTGGGTCGGCTCCACGACGGCGGCCGGGCTGCTGCCTGCCATGGTCCAGGCCATGGCGCCGCTCGAACCCGCCCTGGTCGAGGCCGACGCCGAAGGGCTTGTCGAGACCGTTTTGGCCAGATCGCGCAGGCGGAGCCTCGCCGTGCTGCTCACCGACCTTTCCCGGTCCGCGTTCGAGGAGAGCTGGCTCCCCGTGATGGGGCACCTCGCGCTGCGCCACCACGTGCTCGTTGCCGCCGTGGCCGATCCACGGCTCGCCGAGCTCGCGCAGGGACGCGGCGACGCGGAGCGGGTCTACCGCGCGGGAGCCGCCGAGCGGATGCGCGCCGACCGCGATTTCGTGGCGGGAGAGCTGCGGGCCATGGGCGTGGAAGTGCTCGACGAGCTGCCAGAGCGGCTCGCCCCGGCGCTCGCGGACAAATACATCGCGATGAAGGCGACCGGCAAGCTGTAGCGCTTCTGCGAGGTCTCCGCTGGTCTGTGCAGCTGGTCTCTGCCGCGCGCTCAGCGCGGGGCCAGCGTCGGGCCGCCCTCGGGCACGAGGCCGTACGGGTACAGGGGCGCGGTGCCGCCGAGCACGTGGTAGACGGTCTCGTCGCGACGCTCCATGCAGAGTTCTTTGGCCCGCCTCGCCGCCCCTGTCGCGGCGACCACGGGCGGCCTGCCCGGGTGGTCGCGCGACGACATCCGAGGGTCCATGTACCCGAGGGCGTCGTACGCGAGGATCCGCTCCATCACGCCGACCTGGCCTTCCGCCTTGAGCGAGAGGAATTGCGCGCAGGTCGTTCCGACTTCTGCGGGCGGCGCGAGGGGATCGGGGTCTGCGGCCCCGGCGGGCGCTGCGAAGAGGCCCGCGCACGCCACGGCGGCGGAAGCCAAGAAAAGCCTCACCACCTGATGGTACCGCGAAACGTGTCGGACGAGTGCTGTCTTCGGGGCCGGTCGCGCTCAGGCGGACGGCGCGTAGTCGGGCGCGTTCTCGAGGTCGCCGGTCTCGCCCGCGCGAGCCGCAGGCCTGCCGAGCGCGACCACATAGACGAGGAGCACCGACTCGGCGACGACGCCGATGCCGATCCTCGCCCAGGTCGGCAGCGGCGAGGGGGTGACGAAGGCTTCGACTCCGCCGGAGACGAGGAGGACGAGCGCCGCGCCCATAGCGATCGCGATCATGGACCGGCCTTCTTCGGCGAGCGCTTGGACCCGCTGCCGCCTGCCCGGCGCGATCACGCTCCAGCCGAGCCGCATCCCGCCGCCCGCCGCGAGGAAGACTGCAGTGAGCTCCAACAACCCGTGCGGGAGGATCAGCCCGAAGAAAAGACCGCCCTTGTGGGCGTGGAACATGAGGCCGCCGCCGACTCCGACGTTGACCGCGTTCTGGAAGAGCACAAAGGGGATCGGGAGCCCGAGCAGCGCGGCCATGCCGAGGCATTGCGCGGCCACCCAGCTGTTGTTGAGCCAGACTTTTGTGGCGAACGCGCTCGCCTCGTGCTCGCTGTAGTAGTTCTCGAAATCGTGGTCGACGAGCTGCTGGATGTGCTCGGGCGGGGCGATCGCGGCCCGCGCGTTCGGATCGTGGTCGACCCACCAACCTGTCGCGGTGGCGACCACGATGGTGAAGACGGCGGCTCCCAGCCACCACCACCGGGCGCGATAGGCGGCGACCGGGAAGACGACCGTCCAGAACCTGCCGAACTCTCGCCACGCGGGCGCGTGGGCCCCGGTGACCGCCGACCGGGCGCGGGCGACCAGCACAGAGAGCCTGCCGATCAGCGCCGGGTCCTCTGCGGCGGAACGGAGCATCGACAGATGCGTGGCGGTGCGTTGGTAGAGGGAGACGAGCTCGTCCACCTCGTCCCCCCGGAGCGTCCGTCTGCGCTCCAGCAGAGATTCGAGCCTGCGCCAGTTTTCCCCGTGCACACTGGCGAACGCGTGAGAGTCCACACGCAGAGCATAACGCCACCGCTCAGGTACAGTGCGACTATGGCGGAACTGGTGACTGGGGACGCGGTTGTGCTCGACGTGCAACTGGCGCAGCTGCCGATGCGCGCGGTCGCGAAACTCATCGACGCCGCCCTCCAGCTCGCGGCGGCCGTTGTGCTGCTGTTCGTGTTCTGCTTTGGCGCTTTCGCGGCGGCGTCCGCGGGCAGCTTCGACAGCGCGTGGGTCTTCGCGATGACGCTCTTCTTGTATTTCATGGTCATCGTGGGCTATCCGGTGCTGCACGAGACTTTGAGCCGGGGCCGGACGTTCGGGAAGATGGCGACCGGCTTGCGGGTGGTGGCCGAGGACGGCGGCCCGATCCGGTTCCGCCAGGCGCTGATCCGGGGCTTGATGGCCGTGTTCGAGATCTACACGCTCGGCGCGGCCCCGGCGGTGATCAGCTCGTTGGTCTCGGCGAAGGGCAAACGGATCGGCGACGTCTTCGCGGGGACGGTCGTGATCAACGAGCGGTCCGAGCTCGTTCCGCCCCCGCCGCCCATGCCGTGGGGCCTCGCGCCTTGGGCGAGCACGCTCTCGCTCGGCAGGCTCTCGCCGGAGCTCGCGCTGCTCGCCCAGCAGCACGTTCGGCGCTCTCGCAGCCTGCGCCCCCAAGTCTCGCGCGCCCTGGAGCAGCGGATCGCGGACGAGATCGCGGCTTCGATCTCCCCGCCGCCGCCCGCGAGCATGCCCGCGAGCACGCTCATCGTCGCTGTGCTCGCGGAGCGCCACCGGCGGGAGTGGCTGCGGTACACCAAGGACGCGGCCGGGCGGGACGAGTTGCGGGAGCGCAGGAAAAGGGCGCTGGAGCCGGTGGCAGGATGACAGTCGTGAAGCCTGTGGTCGCACTCGTCGTCGCGTTGGGCCTCGTCGCCTGTTCGCCGCCTCCTGCCCGTGAGCGCGCGGGCGGGCCGTCCGGCCAACCCCCGCAGGTGGAGACCGTGTTCGAGTTCCACGGCTCGATGCCGACCGGGGTGACCGTCTCGAAGGGCGGGCGGATTTTCGTCAACTACCCGCGCTGGGGCGACGACGTGCCGTTCTCCGTGGCCGAGCTCAAAGACGGCAAAGAGGTCCCGTATCCGGACCCCGAGGCCAACAAGCTCGACACGACGGACCCCGGGCGCCATTTCCTGAGCGTCCAGTCGGTCGTGGTGGACGCGAAGGACCGGTTGTGGGTGCTCGACCCCGCCGACGTCGCCGGGGCCCCGGTCCCCGAGGGCGGCCCCAAGCTTGTGCAGATCGACCTCGCCACTGATCGGATCGTCCGCACCATCGTGTTCCCCCCGGACGTGGCGGGTCCGCGCAGTTTCGTCAACGATGTGCGGTTCGACCTGGCCAAAGGGCCGGAGGGGACCGCGTACATCACCGACACGAGCTTCACCGGGCCGAACGGGATCGTCGTGGTGGACCTCGCGACCGGACATGCCTTCCGCAGGCTGGACGACCACCCGAGCACGAAGCCGGAGCCGGGCTTCGACCCGGTGGTGGAGGGCAAGCCGCTGCTCAATGCGGGGAAGCTGCCGACTGCGGGCTCGGACGGGATCGCGCTCAGCCCGGACGGGGCCCGCCTGTACTACTGCTCGCTGATCGGGCGAGAGCTGTGGTCGGTGGACGCCGGGACGCTCGCCGACCCCTCGAAATCCGAGGCCGACGTCGAGGCGACCCTCCGCGACGAGGGGCTGAAAGGCGTCTCGGACGGGTTGGAGACGGACAGCCTCGGGCGGGTGTACGGCGGCGACCTCGAACACAATTCGATCGTCCGGCGCGACCAGGACGGCGTGTGGCGCGCCTTGGTCCATGACGACCGTATGGTGTGGCCGGACACGCTCTCGATCGGCTACGACGGCAAGCTCTACGTCACCGCGAACCAGCTGGACCGGCAAGCCTCGTTCCAGAACGGGGCCGACCGGCGGCAGAAGCCCTACCTGCTCCTGCGCGTCCCGATCGGAGCGGGCCCGGCGCGAAGGTGACGGAGGCCGCCCGCGCGCTCTCGGCGCGGCGGGGCAGAGCCATGCAGAATGGACGCATGCAGCAGCGCGACCGCCGGAGGCTCGTCGGCCTTGGCGCGGCAGGCGCGGTGGCCGTGGCGCTCGTCGCGGCGCTCGTCCTGTGGTCGGGGCCGAAAAGGGAGGTCCTCCCGCCGCCCGCGATCCCTGGCCTGCCCGGAACCCCGCCGCTCGGCTGGAACTCGTGGAACGCGTACGGCTGCGATGTGGACGAGGCCAAGGTCCGCCACGCGGCGGACGTCCTGGCCTCGTCCGGGATGCGCGACGCGGGATACCGCTACGTCGTCGTCGACGACTGCTGGTTCGCCCCGGAGCGGGACGCGTCGGGGCGGCTGCGGGCGGACCCGGCGAGATTCCCGAGCGGGATGCGCGCCCTCGCGGACGACGTGCACGCGAAGGGCCTCGGGTTCGGCCTCTACACCGGGGCCAGCTTCCAAACCTGCGCGCAAATGCTCGGCGCCTATCCCGGCTCGACGGGCAGCCGGGGCCACGAGCGCCAAGACGCGCAGACCTTCGCCGAGTGGGGAGTGGACTTCCTCAAGGACGACTGGTGCGGCCCGGTCGCGGGCGCGGACGAGGTGGTGGGCGTGTTCGCCGCGATGCGCGACGCGCTGCGAGCCACCGGCAGGCCGATCCTCTACAGCATCAACCCCAACAGCGGCAGCGGGCTGCGGCCTGCCGATTTGCGGCAGTTCGCAGGCGTCGCGACGATGACCCGGACCAGCAGCGACGTCATTCCGGTCTGGCATGCGCTCGGCGGGGCGGCGGGCATGCTGGGGGTGCGCGACGCCGTGGACCTCTCCGCCGAGGGGGCGTCGACATGCGTCACGCGGCCGGGCTCCTTCTGCGACAACGACATGCTCGTCATCGGCTCGGCCCCGGTTGTCGTCGACGGGGCGGCGACTCCGCCGCTCACCGCCGAGGAGGAGCGCACGCAGTTCGCCATGTGGGCCATGTGGGCCGCGCCGCTCATGCTGGGCGACGAGCTGGAGGCCGTGTCGCCGCAGACGCTGGCGATGTTGACCAACCCGGGGGTCTTGGCGATCGACCAAGATCCGCTGGTTCGTCCCGCGACCGCCGTGCCCGGCAGCGGCGGCTCGTTGTGGACCCGGCAACTGGCCGACGGGTCGACCGCGATCGCGATGGTCAACCGCGACGACGTCCCCCGGCTCATCTCCACCGGCCTCACCGGCCTCGGGCTGCCGTCCTCGCCCCAGTACGAGGTGTCCGACGTGTTCGCCGGGACGGGCAAAAGGCAGAATGTCCAGCTGCGCATGCGGGTCGCCCCCCACGACACGGTGCTGCTGCGAGCGCGCGCGGTAAGCTGACGCGGTGCGGCACTGGCGCGGTATCGAAGACATCACCCCGGACTGGGGGCGGTGCGTGGCGACCATCGGAACCTTCGACGGCGTGCACCGGGGCCACGTCGAGCTTGTCCGGCGCACGGTGAACGAGGCCCGCAAGCGCCGCCTGCCCTCGGCGCTGGTCACCTTCGACCCGCATCCAGCCCAAGTGATCCGGGCGGGCGACCACCCGGCGCAGCTGACCACGCTCACCAGGAGGGCGGAGCTAGTGGGGCAGCTGGGCATCGACGTCTTCTGCGTCGTCCCGTTCACCAGGGAGCTCGCCAAGCAGCCCGCGGAGGAATTCGTGCACGAGTTCCTCGTGAGCAAACTGCATGTGGCGAAGGTGCTGGTGGGGGAGAACTTCACGTTCGGCTACAAGGCGGCGGGCAATATCGACATGCTTGTGGACCTCGGCAGGCGGTTCGGTTTCGAGGCGGAAGCGGTGCGGCTCTACGCCGAGCACGCCGTCACCGTCTCCTCGACGTACATCCGCTCCGTCGTCGCGGCTGGCGACGTCTCGGCGGCCACCGAGGCGCTCGGCCGGCCGCACCGAGTGGAGGGCGTGGTCGTGCACGGGGACGGACGAGGCCGCGAACTCGGCTTTCCGACCGCGAACGTCGCCCCGCCGATGTACTCGGCGATCCCGGCAGACGGCGTGTACGCGGCGTGGTTCTCGATCTTGAGCCCGGGCGGGCGCGGTGCGCTCGGGCGCGTCCCCGCGGCGGTGTCGGTGGG
Organism: Segniliparus sp.; assembly: GCF_051660745.1. Lineage (NCBI taxonomy): Bacteria > Bacillati > Actinomycetota > Actinomycetes > Mycobacteriales > Segniliparaceae > Segniliparus > Segniliparus sp. The sequence continues at coordinate 121,159 of NZ_JBOFQF010000028.1, forward strand.
GACGAACCCGACGTTCTCCGGCAGGGAGCGGACGGTCGAGGCGTACGTCTTGGACAAGGACGTCGACCTCTACGGCCAGTACGTCGCCGTGGATTTCGTGCGCAGGCTGCGCGACATGTGCGCGTTCAAGTCCCGCGAAGAGCTGGTGGACGCCATCGCGAAGGACGTGGCGGACACCCGCGAAGTCCTGCAGTAGCGATTTCGCGTTCCGCGTCCGCGCTGCTAGAATCGCCCGTCGGCGCTTCTGCGGCCCGCAGCGGTGCGCCGACGGAGCGAAGTCGAGTTTTCGAGTTCGCGCCGATGAATGACATGCGGAGCTGAAACAAAAGGAGCACCCTCATGGCGTTGACCGCCGAGGCGAAGAAAGCCATCCTGGCCGAGCACGGCCTGCACGAGAGCGACACCGGATCCCCGGAGGCGCAGATCGCCCTCCTGAGCCGTCGCATCTCCGAGCTCACCGAGCACCTCAAAGAGCACAAGCACGACCACCACTCCCGTCGTGGCCTCCTGCTTCTGGTCGGCCAGCGCCGCCGCCTGCTCAAGTACCTGACCCGGGTGGACATCAACCGGTACCGGACTATTATCGCGAAGCTCGGCATCCGCCGCTGATTCCCGAAACCCGGCTGGCGATCTCCGGCGTTGTCGGAGGCTCGTGTACAAGGCTCGTTCCTCGCTATTTCCCGTACACGTCGACTCCTTCCGCCTTGGATCTCATCCAGCCGGATCTCCGGGAATGAGCTTCGTCGCACGCTGGAAAAGGCAGGCCACATGGCCTGCCTTTTCTGCTTTGTCGCGCTCCAGTGCTACCCTCTACCTGGCAGCAGCCTTCGGCGTGCACAGGTTTTCCTGCGGTCCTCGGTGGTGGCTTCCGCAGACTCGACGTTTGCGGTGGCTTCGATCGATGACCGTACGTGTGGGAGACACTTCGGTGCCGCTGACGATGCTCAGCCATGCCTTGAACATTCCTAATTGAGAGGAACACTCCCGCAATGAATGCCTTGAACCCAGAGGTGCACGAGGTCACTTGTGAGCTCGACAACGGCGCGTTCGGCGTCCGCACCGTGAAGTTCCAGACCGGCAAGCTCGCCCTGCAGGCGGCGGGCTCGGTCTTCGCGTCGCTCGACGAGGACACCACCGTCCTGTCCGCCACCACCTTCTCCTCGCAGCCGAAGAGCCAGTTCGACTTCTTCCCGCTCACCGTGGACGTCGAGGAGCGCATGTACGCCGCGGGCCGCATCCCCGGCTCCTTCTTCCGCCGTGAGGGCCGCCCCTCCACGGAGGCGATCCTCGCCTGCCGCCTCATCGACCGGCCGCTGCGCCCGTCCTTCGTCGACGGCCTGCGCAACGAGGTGCAGATCGTCGTCACGGTGCTCTCGCTGAACCCGAACGCGCTCTACGACGTGCTCGCGATCAACGCGGCCTCCGCGTCCACCCGGATCTCGGGCCTGCCGTTCTCCGGCCCCATCGCCGGTGTGCGGGTCGCCCTCATCGGCAGCCAGTGGGTCGCCTTCCCGACCGTCGAGCAGCTCGAAGGCGCTGTCTTCGACATGGTCGTCGCGGGCCGCGTGCTCGACGACGGCGACGTGGCGGTCATGATGGTCGAGGCCGAGGCCACCGACAACGCGATCGAGCTGATCGCGGGCGGCGCCACCAAGCCGACCGAGCAGATTGTCGCCGAGGGCCTCGAGGCCGCGAAGCCCTTCCTCAAGCAGCTCGCCATCGCCCAGGAGGCGCTTGCCGCCGTCGCGGGCAAGGAGGCCTTCGAGCTCCAGCAGTTCCACCCGTACCAGCAGGACGTCTACGACGCCGTGGACTTCAACGCCCGCGCGGTGCTGTCCGAGGCGTTGAGCCTGCCGGGCAAGCTGGAGCGCGAGGCGCGGATCGAAGCGATCAAGGCCGAGGCCAAGGCGCAGCTCGAGCCGCAGTTCGAGGGTCGCGAGGGCGAGATCTCCGCGGCGTTCCGCTCGCTGAACAAGAAGCTCGTCCGCGAGCGGATCCTCTCCGACGGCTTCCGCATCGACGGCCGGGGCCTGCGGGAGATCCGTCCGCTCTCCGTCGAGATCAGCCCGATCCCCCGGGTGCACGGCAGCGCGCTGTTCCAGCGCGGCGAGACCCAGATCCTGGGCGTCACCACGCTGGACCTGTTGAAGATGGCCCAAGAGGTGGACGCGCTCGGCCCGGTCACCAAGCGCCACTACATGCACCATTACAATTTCCCGCCGTACTCCACCGGCGAGACCGGCCGCGTCGGCTCCCCGAAGCGCCGCGAGATCGGCCACGGCGCGCTCGCCGAGCGCGCCCTGGTGCCGGTGCTGCCCGACCAGGCGGACTTCCCCTACGCCATCCGCCAGGTCTCCGAGGCGCTCGGCTCGAACGGCTCCACGTCGATGGGCTCGGTCTGCGCGTCCACGATGTCGCTGCTCGCCGCGGGCGTGCCGCTGAAGGCTCCGGTCGCGGGCATCGCGATGGGCCTGGTGTCCGGCGAGATCAACGGCGAGACGAAGTACGTGACGCTGACCGACATCCTCGGCGCCGAGGACGCGTTCGGCGACATGGACTTCAAGGTGGCGGGCACCGCCGACTTCGTGACCGCGTTGCAGCTGGACACCAAGCTCGACGGGATCCCCTCGCAGGTCCTGGCGGGCGCGCTCGCGCAGGCCAAGGAGGCCCGCGACACCATCCTCGACGTGATCGCGAACGCCATCGACGAGCCGGGCGAGCTCTCGCCGCACGCGCCTCGGATCACCACCATCAAGATCCCGGTGGACAAGATCGGCGAGGTCATCGGCCCCAAGGGCAAGATGATCAACTCGATCACCGAGGAGACCGGCGCCAACATCTCCATCGAGGACGACGGCACCGTGTACGTCGCCGCGACCAACGGGGACTCCGCGCAGGCTGCGATCGACAAGATCAACGCCATCGCGAACCCGCAGCTGCCGAAGGTCGGCGAGCGCTACCTCGGCACGGTCGTGAAGACCACCGCCTTCGGCGCGTTCGTCTCGCTCACCCCGGGCAAGGACGGCCTCGTGCACATCTCGAAGCTCGGCAACGGCAAGCGGGTCGCGAGCGTCGAGGACGTGGTGCAGATCGGCTCGAAGCTGCGCGTTGAGATCGCCGACATCGACGACCGGGGCAAGATCAGCCTGATCATCGCCCAGGACGAGGCTCCGGCGCAGGCGTAAGCGCCCAGAGCACGAAGGAAGGCCCCGGTCGGTTCGACCGGGGCCTTCCTCGTCTTTGTTTTCTCGCTGGCTCCGGGTCCTGGGCAATAGGTACGATCATGCGGTGATTCAGGACGGCATCCCGCCCCTCGGCGAAGATCTTTTGTACGCGGTCGTGTTCGAGGACGAGCTGTTCGAGGACTTCGGAGCGTGGGCGCTGTTCATCCCCGTGTTCTTCCTGCCGAGCCTCACGAGCTCCGCCGCCGCCCGCGTCGCGGGCCGGGCGAAATACGCGATCAAAGTCGAGGGCTTCGGGCTGGTCCCTGCGGTCGTGGCGTTGAACAAGGACAAAGACTTCATCCAGCTCACCGAGTGGCGAAAGCTCGTGCCCGACAGCGACGTGACGGCGTGGGCGGCCGTGGTGACGACGCGTCCGGGGTTCTGACCCCTCGGCTCGGGGCGCCCGTTGCGATCTCGCCGATCTCAAGGCTGGTGTTGGCCAGCGCTGTCTGCCACTGTTCTTCTCCGCAACGACCACCCGTTTGAGAAGGACTTCGAAACCGAATATGACGACCCTGCGCGACGCGCCCCCGCCTGCCGAGGCCCAGCCTTTGAGCCCGTCGGGCTCCTCGCCTGCCCAGCTCAAAGGCCAGTTGGGGGTGTGGAGCGTCGTGTTCATGGTCGCGGCTGCGGCTTCGCCGCTCGGAGTGGTCGGAGGTCCGACCCCGCTGGGGATCGCCCGGGGCAACGGCGTCGGCTTCCCCGCCGCGTTCCTCGTCGCGGGCGCCGTGCTGCTGCTGTTCGCCGTCGGCTTCACGGCGATGACGCCCTACGTGCGCGTCGCGGGGGCGTTCTCCGCCTATATCGCCGAAGGGCTCGGGCGACGCGCGGGCACGGGCGCGGGGTTCGCGGCGCTCCTGTCCTACCTCACCCTGTTGGCCGGGGTGTACGGGCTGCTGGGCTCCGGCCTGGACGCGCTGCTGGTCTCGTACGGCGCGCCGAGCCTGCCGTGGCACGGCCACGCCGCGGCGGCGCTCGTGCTCGTCGGGCTGCTCGGGTACCGCACGATCGACCTCTCGGGCAGGGTGCTCGCGGTCGGCCTGGTCGCGGAGGTGCTCATCGTGGCCGTGTTGGACGCCGCAGTCGTCGTCAGCGGCGGGAAGGGGCTCTCGGCCGGGCTCTTCGACCCGAGGGAGGTCTTCTCCGGGTCGCCGGGGATCGGCCTGCTCTTCGCGTTGCTGAGCTTCATCGGCTTCGAGGCGACCGCCGTCTTCCGCAGCGAGACCCGCGACCCGGAGCGGACGATCCCGCGCGCCACCTACGTCGCGCTCGTCCTGGTGGGGGCCTTCTACGCCGTGGCCAGCTGGGCGCTCATCAGCGCCTTCGGTGACGCGGGGGCGCTGGAAGAGGCGCAGAGCCGTGGCGGCGACATGTTGGCGGACGCCACGACGGCGTACCTCGGCGCCGTCGGCGGGCACATCGTCCAGATCCTCTTCGTCACGAGCCTCTTCGCCTGCGTGTTGTCCCTGCACAACGTCGCGGCGCGGTATGTCTTCGCCCTGTCCGGGCAAGGCGCGCTGCACGTCTCGCTCGCCGCCGCGCATGAGCGGCACAACTCGCCCCACCGCGCGTCCGTCGCGGTCTCGTTGGCCGTCGCGGCGGCGTTGGCCGCGGCGGGAGCCTCGGGCGTGGACGCGGTCGACCAGTACTACACCTGGCTCGCCGGGTTCTCCTCCGTGGGCGTCGTGCTCCTCTACGCCGCCACGAGCCTGGCGGCATTGGTCTACTTCGCCCGTTCCCCGAAGCCCGGGCTGCACTGGTGGAAGACGACGGCCGCCCCGGCGCTGGCCTTCTTGAGCCTTCTGGCGCTGCTCGTCCCGATCCTGGAGAACCTGCCCGCGCTGGTCGGCGGCAATCGTCTGCTCGCCGTGCTCATCGTGGCCTCGATCCTGGCCGTCTTCGCGCTCGGCGCGGTGTTGGCGGGGCGGCAGTCAGCGACGACGGCGCCCGAACTCGCTCACCAGGCTTTCGACCCTGAAGGCCGCAAAACGAACCCGTGGTCCCCGTAGCCGCAGGCGGTCATGCCCTCGTCGTCCACCAGGCACACAACGCCCGCGTCGTTGAAGTAGTGGTTGGCCTCCAGCTCCATGGCGGGGGCGCCGGGGATGTCGTGCGAGGCCGCGCCGAGGAACTGTCCTGGCCTGCCGTGCTGCACCCGAACGCTGTTCGCGCCCGCCGGAGCGCCGGGCAGGCGGCCGTCGCAGCCGTAGCGCATCTCCATGTACCAGCTCACCCAGCAGTACAGGCCGTCGGGGGTGGAGAACTCGGCGGTCATCGGGCGCGAGCCGTGCCGGAAGAACCAGTCGGGGGAAGTCCACGCGTAGCCGTCGAGGTCCGGGAACTCCGGGGCGTCCGCCCGCGCGCTCGGCGCGAGCATCGGCCACGCGGCCAGCACAGCGACGACGGCGTTGGCCAGTCTGTGGCGCATGAGCCTCCCTTCCTAGGTTTTGTTATCTGACTAACACTGGTGTCCGAGCCTAGCGCAAGGCTGTTCGGGCCGAGGACTAAGGTTGACTTCGATGACACATAGCACGCAATCGGAGACGCTGCGGGTCGGGCTGCTCGGAGCCCTCGGCAGGGTCGGCAGCACATTGGTCCCGCTCTTGAACGAGGCTCCGGGAGTCGAGCTCGTCGCGGCATTGGACAGGGACGACCCGTTGGAGAGCCTGCTCGAAGCGCAGGCCCAGGTGGTCGTCGATTTCACCCACCCGGACGCGGCGCTCGGCAACACCTTGTTCTGCGTGGCGAACGGCCTGCACGCCGTCGTCGGCACCTCTGGGCTCACCCCCGAGCACCACGACCAGATCCGGAGCGAGCTGGCCCGCCAGCCCTCCGTCGGCGTCGCGGTGGTCCCGAACTTCGCGCTCGGCACGGTGCTCGCCGTGCACCTCGCCGAGCAGGCCGCCAGGTTCTTCGAGTCGGTCGAAGTGATCGAGATGCACCACCCGAAGAAGGTGGACGCGCCCTCGGGGACGGCCGTGCACACCGCGCAGGTGATCGCCCGGCGCCGGGCGGAGGCGGGCGTGCCGCCCGCCCCGGACGCGACGACGCACGCCCTTCCCGGATCGCGCGGCGCGGACCTGGACGGCGTGCCCGTGCACTCGGTGCGGATGTCGGGGTATCTCGCCCACGAGGAGATCTTGTTCGGCAACCCCGGGGAGACGCTCGTCATCCGGGCGGACTGCGTCGACCGCGCGGCGTACGGCCCAGGCGTGCTCGCCGCGGCCAGGGCCATTGTCGCCACGCCGGGGCTCACGCTCGGCCTCGCGCCGCTCCTCGGCCTCTGAGATGGCAGCGCCGGTCAGATGAGAACCTTCTGGGCGACCGCGTTCGTCACAGTCTTCCTCTTCGGCTATCTCGGGGTCATGGCCTGGCGAGGGGTCCTGCTCTTGCGCAACGGCGGCTCGCTCGCGGGCCTGCTCGCGTTCGGCGTGCTGCTCTTGCCGCTGGTGGGGCTGTGGGTGATCGTCGCGACCCTGCGCGAGGCGTTGACCCACCAGCGCCTCGTTTCGATCATGCAAGACTCCGGCCAGGATCTCGACCTGTCGGGCGTGGCGCGGACGGCCTCGGGCAAGCTCACGGCCGAGGCGGGGGAGGAGCTGGTCGCGCAGCTGCAGAACGGCGTCGACCAACGGCCCGGCGAGTGGCAGGCGTGGTACCGGCTCGCGCGGGGGCAGGACGCGGCGGGGAACCGAAGCGCGGCGCGGGCTTCGATGCGCCGTGCGGTGGACCTCGAACGCCAGGAGCTGCCCCGTGGCTGACGGCGCTGGTCCGCACGGCACGAAGACCCTGCTGATCGTCCACCACACGCCGTCGCCCGCGACGCGGGAGATCTTCGAGAAGGTGTTGGCCGGGGCGAAGGACCCGGAGATCGAGGGGGTCGGGGTCCGGGCTGTGCCCGCGTTGTCCGCGACAGCGTCGGACGTGCTGGCGGCGGACGGCTACCTCTTCGGCACCACGGCGAATTTCGGCTACATGTCCGGAGCGCTCAAGCATTTCTTCGACACCGTGTACTACCCCTGCCTCGACGCGGTGGCGGGGCGGCCGTTCGGGCTGTGGGCGCACGGCAACAACGACACGGCAGGCGCGGTCGCCGCCGTGCTCAAACTCGCGGGCGGCATGGGGCTGGCGCAGGCGGCGGCCCCGCTGGAGCTCACGGGCACGCCGGACGCGAAGGCCCGCGAGGCCTGCTACGAGCTCGGCGCGACCGTGGCCGCGAGCCTCATGGGGTGAGCGGAGCTCGCGCGTCCGATTTTGTCGGCGCCCTCGTCTACATTGGATCTATGACTGAAGCACCTGTGGTCCCCACGCCGTACGAAGACCTTCTGCGTCTCGTGCTGGAGCAGGGCGTGGAGCGTTCCGACCGCACCGGGACGGGCACGCTCAGCCTCTTCGGGCATCAGCTGCGTTACGACCTCGCGAAGGGCTTCCCGCTGGTCACGACGAAGAAAGTGCATTTGAAGTCCATTGTCTACGAGCTCTTGTGGTTCTTGCGCGGCGACACCAACGTCCGTTGGCTCCAAGAGCACGGCGTGACGATCTGGGACGAATGGGCGAGGGAGGACGGCAGCCTCGGGCCGGTCTACGGCGCGCAGTGGCGCAGCTGGCCCACGCCGGACGGCGAGTTCGTGGACCAGATCGCGCAGGCCGTCCACCTCTTGCGCACGGACCCGCACTCCCGACGGATCCTCGTCTCGGCGTGGAACGTCGGCGAGCTGCCGAAGATGGCGCTCGCCCCGTGCCACATCCTCTTCCAGTTCTATGTCGCGGACGGGAAGCTCTCCTGCCAGCTGTACCAGCGCAGCGCCGACCTTTTCCTCGGCGTGCCGTTCAACATCGCGAGCTACGCCCTGCTCACCCACATGATGGCGCAGCAGGCGGGCCTCGGCGTCGGGGACTTCGTCTGGACCGGCGGCGACTGCCACCTGTACCTCAACCACGTCGAGCAGGCGCGCGAGCAGCTCGCCCGCGACGCGTACCCGTATCCGAGGCTCGAACTCGCGCCGCGCCCCTCCGTCTTCGAGCACGAGTACGAGGACGTGCGGATCCTGGACTACCAGTCGCATCCTCCGATCAAGGCTCCCGTGGCCGTATGATTCCCTGGGAGCGGAAGGAGAGGCCATGACGGTGGGGGTTATTTGGGCGCAGGGGCGCAACGGGGTGATCGGGATCGACGGCGAGCTGCCGTGGTCGATTCCCGAGGACATGAAAAGGTTCCGCCAGCTCACTGTGGGACACATCGTGGTCATGGGCAGGCGGACCTGGGACTCCTTGCCCGAGCAGTTCCGCCCGCTGCCGAAACGGACGAACGTGGTGCTCTCCAGAGACCGGTCGTTCTCGGCGGAAGGCGCGCAGGTCGAGCACGACATCGTCACCGCGACGGCTCCGGGCCGCGCGGGGGAGGCGGTCTGGGTGATCGGCGGCGGCGAAGTGTATTCGAAGGCCGTGCATCTCGCCTCGGTCGCCGAGATCACCGAGGTCGACTACGAGGTCGAGGGCGACGCGTACGCCCCGCAGCTCGCGGTCGGGTGGCGGGTCGTCAAAGAAGGCGCGTGGCAACGCTCCGAGTCCGGCCTGCGCTATCGGTTCACCACCTTCCACCGGGCCTGACCATATGAAAGCCCTCGCCATCGGCCAAGCCCGCAGGATCGCCCTGCGGGCGCAAGGCCTGACGGGTATTCCCCGCGCTCAGGTGGATGAGCTGCAAGGCGCACCGAGCCGACTGGGGGCACCTCCCGCTTGCGGGGGAGTGCCGGAAGGCGGAGGCGTACACGAGGGGAGGAGCAACGCCGCAGATCGCCGCCTGGATGCGGGGATCCGCAAGGTGCTGGCGAGGACGAGGCTGCTCCAGCTCGACTCGGTGAACGTGGTGGAGCGGGCGCACTACTTCCCGGTGTTCAGCAGGATCGGCGCATACGACAAAGCCGCGCTGGACGCGCTCGCTTGGGCTCCTCGCTCGAAGAAGGGGCCTGGCCGTCGGGCGTTGGTCGAGTACTGGGCGCACGAGGCCGCCTTGATCCCGTTCGAGGATTGGCCCGCGTTCCGGTGGCGGATGGCCGAGTACCAGCACGGACGGTGGCATGTCCAGAAGGAGCTCATCGCGGAGCGCGCGGGGTTGGGGCAGAAGATCTGCGCGCTCTTGGAGGAGTCCGGGGCAGCGACGGCGGGCGAGCTGGAACGCAGGCTCGGCCTCGACCGGCCGGAGGCGAAGGGCCCGTGGTGGGACCGGGGCGAGACGAAGATCGTCTGCGAGGCGCTCTTCGCGGCCGGGGTGCTCACTGCGGGGAAGCGGGTCAACTTCAACCGGCATTACGACCTCGTGGAGAACGTGGTGCCACGAGAATTCCGTGAGGTCCAACTCACTCGGGAGGAAGCGGTCCTCCGGCTGGTCGCGAACGCCGCCGACGCGTTGGGAATCGCCGTCGAGCAGGACCTGCGCGACTACTACCGCCTGGACTCCAAAGATGTGAAGACGGCCCTCGCGGCTCTCATCGCGCGGGGCGAGGTGGAGGAGGCGCAGGTGCGGGGGTGGAACCAGACCGCGTACCTCGCTTCGGGCACGACGATCCCGAGGACGTCCGACGCGCGGGCGCTGTTGTGCCCGTTCGATCCTATGGTCTTCTTCCGGCCCAGGTTAGAACGGCTTTTCGGGTTCCAATACCGCATCGAGATCTACACGCCGCAGCATAAACGAGAGCACGGCTACTACGTCTTCCCCTTCCTCTTGGGCGAGCGGCTCGTCGCCCGCGTCGACTTGAAAGCGGACCGGAAAGCGGGCGTCCTCCTGGTCCACGGCGCATTTTTGGAAGACCACGCCACCGCGCTCGAAACAGCGGAGCCGCTCGCGGCGAGCCTCGGCGAACTCGCAGGCTGGCTCGGGTTGGAGGCGGTGCGGATCGGCGACAAGGGGGATCTCGCGCCAGCCCTGCAACAGATCTCCAAGGCGCGCGGGTAGGCTCTCCATCCATGACACAGAGCGCAACAGAGCCCCTGTTCGGCACGGTCGCCGTGGCGATGGCGACGCCTTTCGCCGCAGATGGCTCGCTCGATATCAAGGCAGGCGTCGCGCTCGCCGAGCACCTCGTCGCGCGCGGCGTCGACGGACTGGTCCTCGCGGGCACCACTGGCGAATCGCCGACCACCTCGCCCGCCGAGAAGCAGCAGCTGCTCATCGCGGTCCTCGACGCGGTCGGCGACCGGGCGAAGATCACCCAAGGAGTCGGCAGCTACGACACGGCGAAAACAGTCCAGGCCGCCCGCGACGCGGAGTCCGCAGGAGCCCATGGGCTGCTCGTCGTCACCCCGTATTACTCCAAGCCTTCCCAAGCGGGCCTCGTGGCGCACTTCCGCGCCGTCGCGGACGCGGTCTCGACCCCGGTGATGCTCTACGACATCCCGCCGCGCTCGGCGATCCCGATCGAGCCCGCCACGATTCGGGCACTCGCCGAGCATCCGAACATCGTGGCGGTGAAAGACGCGAAGGGCGACCTCGGGTCGGGCGCGGACCTCATTGCCACGACCGATCTGCTCTGGTACTCGGGCGACGACGTGGTCAACCTGCCGTGGCTGTCGGTCGGCGCGGTTGGCTTCGTGAGCGTCATCGGGCACCTCATCCCCGAGCGGCTTCGGGAGCTGCACGCCGCGTTCGCCAAGGGCGACCTCGTCCGTGCCCGCGAGCTGCACGCGTCGACGCTCCCACTGGTGCGGGCGCAAGCCCGCTTCGGCGGAGTCGCGCTGGCCAAAGCGGGCCTCGCGCTCCAAGGCATGCCGGTCGGACAGCCCAGGCTCCCGATCCTCGGCTTGGACGAAGCAGAGGCCGCCGACCTCGCCGCCGCTCTTAAGCTCGCCGGTGCGCAGCTGTGACCGACGCGCACGTCCTGGACGCTCTACCTGCCCCCCGTCCGCTGGCAGAGGGGGCCTTGCGCGTGACTGCGCTCGGCGGCCTCGGCGAGATCGGCCGGAACATGACCGTCTTCGAGTACGGCGGGAAACTGCTCATCGTGGACTGCGGGGTGCTCTTCCCAGAAGACCGCCAGCCCGGAGTCGACCTCATCCTCCCAGACTTCTCCTCCATCGAGGACCGGGCGGAGGATATCGTCGGGCTCGTCCTCACCCACGGCCACGAGGACCACATCGGGGCCGTGCCGTTCCTGCTGCGCATCTGCCCGGACGTGCCGGTCATCGGCTCGAAGTTCACGCTCGCGCTCGTCGCCGCGAAGTGCCGCGAGCATCGGCAGAGGCCGACGTTCGTCGAGGTCACGGGTGGCGAGAAGCGTCAGATCGGCGCGTTCGGCCTGGAGTTCTTGACGGTCAACCACTCCATCCCCGACGCGCTCGCGGTCGCGATGCACACGCCTGCGGGAGTCGTGCTGCACACCGGGGACATCAAGCTGGACCAGCTCCCGCTCGACGGGAAGCTCACCGACCTCGCAGGCATGTCCCGCCTCGGGGACGCGGGGGTGGACCTCTTCCTCGTCGACTCCACCAACGCCGAGGTGCCCGGCTTCGTCATGCCCGAGCGCGAGATCGGCGAGGTGCTCGACCGGGTGATCGGCAAAGCGAAACAGCGGGTCATCATCGCCTCCTTCGCGAGCCACGTCCACCGGATCCAGCAAGTGATCGACGTGGCGGTCGCGAACGGGCGCAAAGTGGCGTACGTGGGCCGCTCGATGGTCCGGAACATGAAAATCGCGCAGGACCTCGGGTATCTCACCGTGCCGCAGGGCGCGGTCGTGAACCTGGACACGGCGGCGGAGCTCCCCGATTCGAAGATCGTGCTCATCTCCACCGGCTCGCAGGGCGAGCCGTTGTCCGCGCTGTCCCGGATGTCGAGGGGCGACCACCAGAGCATCAGCATCCGCTCCGGCGACCTCGTCGTCCTGGCCTCCTCGCTCATCCCCGGCAACGAGAACTCGGTCTTCGCGGTGGTGAACGGCCTGACCAGGCTCGGCGCGAAGGTGGTGACCCAGCAGACCGCGAAAGTCCACGTCTCCGGGCACGCCTCGGCGGGCGAGCTGTTGTTCTTGTACAACGCGGTGCGGCCCAAGAACGCGATGCCCGTGCACGGCGAATGGCGCCACCTGCGGGCCAACGGGGCGTTGGCGCAATCGACCGGTGTCCCGGAGAAGCGCGTGGTGCTGGTGGAGAACGGCGTCGCGGTGGATCTGAAGGACGGGGTCGCCAAGGCGGTCGGACGGGTGCCGGTCGGCTACGTCTACGTGGACGGGCTGTCCGTCGGCGACGTGGGGGAGTCGACGCTCTCGGAGCGCTTGATCCTCGGCGAGGGCGGTTTCATCGCGATCAACGTCGTGGTGGACTCGGCGACCGGTGTGGCGGTGAGCTCGCCGACCCTCTTGGGCAAGGGCTTCTCGGACGATCCGAAAGCGCTTGTGGCTGCGGAAGAGCTGGTCGTCGCAGAGCTCGAGAGGCTCGCCTCGGACCGAGGCCCGAACGCGAAGTCCACGACCGTGGACACGCACCAGATCGCCCAAGCGGTCCGCCGCACAGTCGGGCGCTGGGTCTCGGACACCTACCGGCGCAGGCCCATGATCGTCCCGACGGTGATTGCCGTGGACACGGGGTCGTCGGCCATTGTGCCCTGACCTCAGGGCCGCAGGGCGCCCCTGAGATCGGGGACGAGCCGGTCGGCGAGCTCGGGGTCTTTTTCCCGTAGCTCCTGGGCGAGCGCGCCGACTGCGGCAGAGAGCGCTCGGGCTATCTCGGAAGCCGAGAGCCCGCCGGGTATGGCGGATCGCAGCTGGGCTGCGATTGCTTCTGGCAAGAGGTGCGCCCCTTTCCCGTACGCGGACGGGAGGCCGAGCCGCAGGCAGGCGAGCGAGAGGACATGGTTGCGCAGAGCGTTGGTCCAGTGCAGCGCTTCGAAAGGTTTCGCGCGATCCAGCGCGGCCCTCGCATGGACGACGTGGTGCCACGCGAGTCCGACGAGATGGTCCGAATCCGTCGGAGCCGAGACCCGTGGCACGGGCTCGCCGAACACGGTCTGGAACCCGCCGTCCCCGAGCGGTCCCCACACGTCGGCAGGCGCGAAGCCGAGGTCGACTTCGAGGAGGTCCGGCAGCAGGAACGCGCGATAGCGCGCGGTTCCGGCGGCGAGGTCGAAATGGTGCAGCGCGCCGAACTCCGCGTCGAGGAGGGCGCTGAAGCCGGACAGCGCCGCGTCGATGTCGGCCACGCCGAAGAAGAGGTCGATGTCGGACCAACGATCCATCTGGCCGCTCGCGCCCGAGCCGGTGATCGCGGCGCCGTGGACGTCTGGGTCGGCCTCGGCGTGCGAGAGGAGCCGCTCGAGCGTTTCCGCCCTGCGTCGCTCCCGCCGTTCGTCGAACACGGGGCCAGCATACTCAGAGCGACTCGACGATGTCCTTCGCCTCTTTGAGGCCGAGGCCGGGGAAGTCGTCGCGCAGGAGCTTGATGGCTTGGATTTTCTTCCCTTGGGCGAGGACCGCCCGGTATTTCGCCATGTCCTGTGCCGCAGGCACGCTCTGCGATGGCAGCGGCGCCACGCCCGTGGGGCGTGGCTGGGCGGAAAGGAAAGGGTCCGGGCGCTGCTCTGCTCCGCGTTTGTCCGCACCGTGCTTGGAGCCGTCCGCCGCGACCGCCGCGATCAGCGAGACGGAGAGCAGGGCCAGGCCCGTCCAGCGGAATTGGTCCGGCGGGAGCGCGGAGCCCTTGACGATCAGATACGCCCAGAACGCGGCGTTGAGCAGGCAGACGGAGCGGATGAAAACGCGCATGGGCTTTTCGGTTTCACAGCGCGGCTTTGAGGGCGGCGAGGGATCTGATGAAGGCTTTGCCCGCGGCGGGGACGGCTCCCGCGTAGCTGACGTAGCCGTGGGCCAGGGTCTCGGCGTTATGCAGCTCGACGGGGATTCCCGCGTCCGCGAGCAGCTTGGCGTAGATGGTGCCGTCGTCGCGGATCGGGTCGTATTGCGCCGTCGCGATGTAGGCGGGCGGCAGGCCTTCGACATTGCCGTTGGCCGGGGCGATGGTGGCCGGAAAGCCCGAGGGGCCGGCCTCGCCGCCGCCGAAGTAGTACGTGGCGTACAGCTCCATGCTCGCGAGGCTGAGCAGCGGCCCGTCCGCGTTCTCGGCGACCGAGGGGAGGGAGAGGTCGAAAGTGGTGGCGGGGTACCACAGCAGTTGGAACTTCAGCGGCGGCCCGCCCGCGTCGCGGGCGAGCTGCGCGACGACGGCGGCGAGGTTGCCGCCCGCGGAGTCGCCTGCCACGGCGACTCGGTCCGGATCGGCTCCGAGCTCGCCCGCGTGCTCGTGCGCCCAGACGAGCGCGTCGAAAGCGTCGTGCACGGCGGCGGGGTGGGGGTGCTCGGGCGCCAGGCGGTAGTCCACCGAGACGACGACCGCGCCGACTTCGGCGCAGATCGCCCTGGCCACGGGGTCGTGGGTCTCCAGATCGCATCGGGCGAAGCCGCCGCCGTGGTAGAAGACGACGAGCGGCAATCGGCCCGGCCCGTCCTCGGCGGGCCAGTAGACCCGGACTCCGACCGCGCCGTCCCTGCCGGGAATGTCGCGGTCGTCGGCGGCGCGCACGCGGATGCTCGACGGATGGGCGAGGGCGAACTCGCGAGCCGCCTTGCGCGCTGCGACGAGAGTCTCCAAACTTCCGTCGAGCGGCGGGAAGGCCCCGGCCGCGAGCGCTCGTTCGAGGATCGGGTCGATGGGCATATCGCCTCCTTGTTTGTCGTCGCCGTTGACGAGCATACAACTCGTTGCCGTCTGGCAACTGTCTGCCCCTGCCAGGCTTTTTCAGGAGCACGTTCTGGAATACATCGAACGCCGCGCGGGTTGCATGAGCCATGGTCAAGCTCTCTGTGCTCGATTTGTCGACTGTCGGCGAAGGACAGAGCACCGCCGAGGCGGTCGCGGCGACGACCCGGCTCGCCCAGTTCGCCGAGCGTCTCGGCTACCACCGGTTCTGGGTGGCCGAGCATCACAACATGCCTTCGGTCGCGGCCACGAGCCCGCCCGTGCTCATCGCCCATATCGGCGCGCAGACCGAACGGATCCGGCTCGGCTCGGGCGGGGTCATGCTGCCGAACCACGCCCCGCTCGTCGTGGCCGAGCAGTTCGCGCTCCTCGAAGCGATGTATCCGGGCAGGATCGACCTCGGGATCGGCCGCGCGCCGGGATCGGACCGGCGCACGGCAGCGGCGCTGCGCGGAAGCCGCGCGGAGGAGTCGGTCGCGAGCTTCCCGCACGACGTGGTGCGGACCATGGCGCTGCTCGGCGACGAGCGGGTGCGGCCAGAGGCGGCCGATGGGTTGTCCGCGACGCCCGCCGCGACCTCGGCCCCAGAGGTGGTGCTGCTCGGCTCCAGCGGCTATTCGGCGCATCTCGCGGGCACGTTGGGGCTGCCGTTCGCGTTCGCCCACCACTTCGCGCCGGAGCACACCGAGCTCGGCGTCGCGACGTACCGGGAGAGCTTCCGGCCCACGGAAAGGCATCCCGAGCCGTATCTGATCGTCGGAGCCGCCGCGCTCGCCGCCGACAGCGAGGACGAGGCCGAGGATTTCGCGCTGCCAGGCCTGCTCGCCTCGCTCGGCGTCCGGACGAACCGCTTGCGCCCGACTCCGAGCGTCGCGAACGCGCTCGCCGACCCGGACCGGCATTGGGTCGACGAGGTGCGCAAGGGCCGTGTCATCGGCGCGCAGGAGCGGGCGGTCGGCGAGCTGAAGGAGCTCGTCGCGCGCACCGGCGCGGACGAGCTGATGATCACCACGGCCACGCACGGCTACGCGGAACGCGCCCGCAGCTTCGAGCTCATCGCGCAAGGGTGGGGACTGGGCGGCATGTGACGCGCTCCGCCAGACAGCGGCAGGCGGGTATATTCATGTTATGAGCATCACAGCAGAGGAGGCGGTCGCCCCCGGCCCGAGCTGGCCCGCGTGGGCGCAGACGGCGCTGACCTTCAGCCGGGGCTGGTGGCTCGGCACCGGGCTCCTGCGCCGCCGGTACGGCGACGTCTTCCGGCTGCGGCTGTACCGGCAAGGGTCGGGGTCGCTGCGCAACGTGCTCGTCCTCGCCGATCCCGAGCATATGCGGGAGGTCTTCGCGGGCTCGCCGAAATCGTGGCACGTCGGCGACGGCAACCTGCTGCGCCCGGTCCTCGGCGAGCATTCGCTCCTGGTGGTGGACGAGGACGTGCACGCAAGGATCCGCAAGCTCCTCATGCCGTCCTTCACCGTTGGCGCGCTGCGCGGCTACGCGACAATGTTCGAGGCATTGGCCGAAGCCGACGTCGAGCGGTGGCCGACGGGCCGGACGATCCGCGCGCACGAGCACACCCAGCGGCTCACGCTCGACATCATTCTGCACACGGTGTTCGGAGTCTCGGACCCGAAGCGCTCGGCGACGTTGCGGCCCTTGCTCGCCCGGATCCTGCGCCCGAGGGCCGCCGACGCGCTCTGGATCCTCCAGCCTGGATTGGAGAGGATCGGAGTCGGCCGCGCCTACCACAGGGAGCTCGTGCGCCTCAACCGGCTCATGGAGCAGGAGATCGCCGAACGTCGGACGGACCCGGCGCTGCACGAGCGCGCCGACGTGCTCTCGCGGATGACCGCCGCAAACGTGGACGACGACCGGCTCTCGGACGAGGAGCTGCGCGACCAGCTCGTCACGCTGGTCATCGCGGGCTACGAGACAACGGCCAAAGCGCTCGCGTGGTGCCTTTTGGACCTCGCGCACAACCCCGCTGCCCAGCAGGAGGCGCAGCGCGCCGCCGACTCGGGGGATCTGGGCCATCTCACAGCTGTGTTCAAAGAGAGCCTGCGGCTGCACCCGGTGGTCGCGGGCACCGCGAGGCAGCTTGTCGAGCCGATGCGGGTGGCGGGGCGGTTGGTCCCGAAGGGCTGGTCGGTGTTCCCGTGGTTGAGCGCCCCGCATTTCGACGGGCGGTACTTCCCCGACCCCAAGGCGTTCCGCCCGGAGCGGTTCCTCGGCGAGCATCCGCCGTCGAACCACCATTGGCAGCCGTTCGGCGGGGGCGTGCGCCGCTGTATCGGCGCGGCGTTCTCACAGGCCGAGGCGGCGGTCATTCTGAAGTCGGCGCTGTCGCGCTACAGCGTCGAGCCTGTTGCCGCCGAGATGGAGGGGGACAGCCGGATACCCAATATCGTGATCGGCCCGAGGCTCGGCGCGCTGGTGCGGCTGACCCGGCGAGAGAAGGCTCCCCAGGCCGCTGGCTAGAATGCGCGGATGGCGGAGAGGCGGATATTTTGGGCGGGGTGCGTCTGCGCGCTTGTGGTTTTCCTGGCCGTTGTCTGGGTTGGTGTTCGGCTGCCTGGGCGCGGGCACAGCGGAGCGCCCGGGCCTGTCGAGAGGCCGAGCCTGGCGGGGTGGCAGGCTCGGGACCTCGCAGCCTTGCTGCCGACCGCGGCGGACTTCCCGCCGGGCACGAGAGTCGTGGTCTCCACCGATGGGGCGGGGCAGCCGCCGTATGCCCGCGTGTTCACTGCGACGGCCCCTGCTGACTGCGGCGCTGCGCCTTTCGCGGACCGGGGCGGCGTGTTCGACGTGGTGGGCGCGTCGAACGCCCCGCGCGGCGAGGAGCTGCCCGGTTTCCACCTCGTTTTCGGGAAAGAACGCCCCGGCCAGGACCTGCTCGCGCTGACCCGGGACTGGGCGGCGCGGTGCGGGCGCTTCGATGTGCTGGACGTGAAGGGGGAGCGCGCCGACAAGCCGCGCCGTGCCGCCGTGCTGTCCTCTGCCACGGTCGAGGGCGAGCCCGCGCTGGACCTCGCGCGCGGCGACGGCTCCACGGAGGAGCGGGTCCGAGCGGTCCGGGTCAGGGGGATCGTGGTGGTCGCCACCTCGTCTCGATGGGACCCCGAGCCCGTCGTGCCGGACGGGTCCGAGGCCGTGGCCCAGCAGGTCCTCGCGACGACGGTGCGGCGGTTGCGCGACGTCTCGGCCCTGCCCGCTCCTCGCGCCGCGTCGCCGTCGGCTCGGGAGCAGAGCTCGCTCGCGGACGTGCCGAACGAGCGTCTCGCCGCGCTCCTGCCGAACGTGTTGGAGGCCCCGCCGGACTGGTTCCTCTCGCTCGGGACCAGCACGGCGACCAACGACCGCCTCCACCACGCTCCGAAGGCCGACCTCGGCACGACGAGCCCGTCCGGATGCGCCGACCGGCCGTATGCCAGTTATCGGAGCGTCAGGGACGACTTCTCCGATGTGTCGGTCTTCTCGGCTGCGGAGCTGCAGACCTGGCCGCAGGCGCAGGGGAGGTACGCGTCCAGCTCCTATGTCGCTTTGTCGCTCGGCAAAGAGCGCGCCGGGGCCGATGTCGCCGAGCGCACGCAGGCCTGGTTGCGGCGGTGCGGCCACAGCCGGAGCTTCGGGCAGGCGAAGGGCTCCCACTGGGAGCACGAGATGACGATCGAGATGGCCCCTGCCGAGGGCTACGGGCCGGAGCCCGCGTACGAGATCACGGAGACGACGGCCTCCGGGAGCGGCGCTCCGCGCGTCCAGCGCGGCCTGCTCGTCCGGGTCCGGGGGCTCGTCCTCACGGCCTGGAACAGCCAAGGCTCTCTGGAGGCCGAGGCCGATCGGCTGCTTCGGGCTGCCCTCGACAAGATCCGCTCCGCGCCGGACGCTCCCGCGCCGACAGATCGGCACAGCCATGCGGGCCGCTCGTCGCAGGAGCTCGCGGCCTTCCTGCCGACGATCGCCGATTTCCCCACGGCGAGCACGTTGGAGCTCGCGCAGGGCGAGGCGGACGACTTCAAAAGGATGACCATCGGATCCGGGCGGACCGAGCCGCCGGGCTGCGTCGATCCGCCCATGTTCGACGGAGCCTCCGCCGAGCACGCCACGGCCTGGCTGAACCGGGTTTCGTTGCAGCATCTGCCCGAGACCGCCTTCCGGCTCGCGAACGCCGCCCCCGGCGAGGACCTGCTTGCCGAGGCCAAGGACTGGGCGAAGCGCTGCGCCCGGTATGACGGCAACTTCGGGTCATGGCCGGGGCCGGGCGCGGTGGAAGCCTTGCCGCCCCCGGTCCAGCCCCAGAACCAGAACGGGGCGGACGGAACGGTCCGGCTCGCGATCACGACGAATCTGCGCTGGTTCGGCGACACGGAGCCGGCCGAGCGCCGGTACCTCTTCTTCGCCCAAGTCGGCCCGACGCTGGTGGGGGCGGCGACCGATCTCCTTCGCGCCGGGGACGAAGACGGCGCGCGACTGGCCGAGGGGCAGCTGGAGCGGGGGCTTCGCCTGATCACGGCCCGGCTGCGGGCGGGCGACCCGAATCGCGAGCCGCCCCGCAAACCTGCGCAGCCAGACCTCGCCGCGTGGCCGAAAACCGACCTGGCCCGGCTCCTGCCGCAGGCGCGAGTCCTTCCCGAAGGCTGGGGCCTGGTCCAGAACGTGCCGACGCGCGACGAGCGGAAGGCGAAACCGGGCGAGAAGCCGTACACGGCCCCCGCCGCTGTCTGCGCCTCCCCGTTCCCGCAGCAGCGCCCGAAGGCGCAGGGCTGGCTCCCGAACGACGGGGACGAGCCCGCCGCGGCGAATTTCCAGAACTCGTACGGCGGCGGCCTTCGCCCGTTGGTCTCCGAGGGCGCCATCGGCGGGGGCGACCGGACGGCGGAGGACGAGCCCCGGAACGCGACGGTGACGCTGTACCAGGAGGATCCGGGCTTCGACGTGTTCGACCGCGCGCGGTCGTTCGTCCAAGGGTGCGCGCGCTTCGCGCAGAACGGGGCCGAAGCGTGCGAGGCGGGCGCGGCGCCGGGGGCGGTCGAGGCGCTGGCCCTCCCCGCGCTCGGCGCGACAGAGGTTTCCGGCTTCCGCAGGACGTCGGAATGCGGGCATGCCGTCGAGATCGTGGAGTTCGCCAGGGCGCGCGGCCTGGTGGTGGTCGCCCAGTTCAAAGGCGCCACCGACGGGGCTTCGTCCCTGCCGGTGCTGGAGACGATGCTCCGCGAGGCGGTGTCGCGGATCCAGCGCGCGTGACCTCGGCGAGGGCCCGCGTCAGTCCAGGCCGAGCCGCGTCGCGAAGAACCGGTAGGCGAGCGTCGTCATGAACGCGGTCTGCTTGTTGTCCGCCGCCATGCCGTGCCCGCCCTCGACGTTCTCGTAGTAGAGCACCGGATGCCCGCGCTCCTCGAACCTCGCGGCGAGCTTGCGGGCGTGGCCCGGATGCACCCGGTCGTCCTTGGTCGAGGTGGTGACGAGCAGCGCCGGAGTGCGGACTTCGGACGCGGGGACGTTCTGGTAGGGGGAGTACGCCGACAGGAACTCCCGGTCGGCGGGGATCTCCGGGTCCCCGTACTCCGCGACCCACGACGCGCCCGCGAGCAGCAGGTGGTAGCGCAGCATGTCGGCGAGGGGCACCTGGCAGACGATCGCCCCGAAGAGCTCTGGGCACCGGGTCGCCATCACGCCCATGAGCAGGCCGCCGTTGCTGCCGCCCATCGCGCCGAGCTGGCGCACCTCGCACACCCCGCTCGCCGTCAGATCGCCTGCCACCGAGGCGAAGTCCTCGAACGCGAGACGCCGGTTCTCGCGCAGCGCGGAGGTGTGCCACGCGGGCCCGTACTCCCCGCCGCCCCGGATGTTCGCGAGCGCGTAGGTCCCGCCCCGCTCCAGCCACCCGAGGCCGAGCGATGGGCTGTAGACCGGGGTCATGGAGTGCTCGAAGCCCCCGTAGCCGTACTGGATCGTCGGGCGGGGCTCGTCGAGGTGCTTGCCGACGAGGAAGTACGGGACCTTCGTCCCGTCCGAGGACGTCGCGAAGCGCTGGCGGACCTCGACGCCGGTCGCGTCCCAGAACGCCGGAGACTGTTTGGCGGTCTCGAGGCCCGTCTCCGGGGAGCCGACCAACAGGCTCGCCGGGGTGGTGAACGACATCGAGGTCACGTACAGGTCGTCGTCCTCGTCCGGGTCGGTCGTGAGGACGGAGACCTCGGCGTACCGGGGCACTCCGGGCAGCTGGGCGGGCTCCCAGTCGCCGAGGGAATAGACGCGCAGCTCGGAGCGCACGTCTTTGAGCGTCCCAAGGACGAGGTAGCTCAAGGTGAACCCGAAGTCGGCGAGGCTGGTGGAGCCGTCCGGCTCGAACAGCACGTGGGGCTCGGCGGCGCCGTCCGAACGGTGCTTGCCCTCGAGAAATTCCTCGTAATCGAAGACCAGCAGCGAGCCCTCGGGGTAGGTCGTCTCACCGATGGTCCAGGGGGAGCGGGGGCGGACGAAGAACCAGTCCTCGTGCACCACGGCGTCGGCGTCGGGCGGCACGGGCAGCTCGACCAGCTCGACGCCCCCCGAGCCGGGGGCGCTGCGGATCTCGTACTGGACCTTGCGGTGGAAGTCCAGCATTCTGGCCACGAATTCCCGCTCGAACCCCGGTGTGCGGTCGGCCCACGCGTTCACCAGCACGTCCTGGGGCTCTCCGGCGAAGACGACCGCCGCGTCGGCGAGCGCCTGCCCGCGCTCCCACCGCCGCACGGTGCGCGGGTACCCCGAGTCGGTGAGCGCCGGCACTCCCTGGCCGTCCGCCCCGAAGTCCGCGCCGACGAGGAGCGCGTCCCGGTACGCCCACGAGACGAAGTTCTTGCCCTCGGGCAGCTCGAAACCGCGCCCCCCTCGCCCGACCGGCGGCACGAAGGCCCGGCCCGTGATGTCGAACTCGCGGACCACAGCCGCGTCGCTCCCGCCGCGCGAGAGGGTGATGAGGGCGAGGTCGCGGTCCGGGTAGAGCACTTTCGCGCCGCCCCACACCCAGTTCTCGCCCTCTGTCTCGGCGAGCGCGTCGAGGTCTAAGACCACGTCCCACTCGGGCTCCGCCGCCCGGTACGAGGCCTGGGACGTCCGTCGCCACAGCCCTTTCGGGTGGCTCTCGTCGCGCCAGAAGTTGTAGAGCCATTCGCCCCGGCGGGCGGGGTAGGGGATGCGGTCGTCGCTGTCGAGCGCGGCGAGGATCTTCCCGCTGAGCGAGTCGAACTCCGCCCCGCCGAGCTCGGCGACAGCGGCGGCGTTGCGCTCGGCGACCCAGTCGAGCGCCCGGCCGCCGGTCACCTCCTCCAGCCACAGAAGCGGGTCTTCGGGGTGGGGGCGCCCCCCGTTTGCGGGGAGCTCTTGGTCGCCAGTCATCCCGCCACCCTATCCGAGCTTGAGGCCACCTTGGCGGAGCCAGAGACGCGTCCAGTAGGGTTTCTCTCGTGGCTGATGAATACGATGTTGTTCTGCTCGGCGCAGGGCCGGGAGGTTATGTCGCGGCGATCCGGGCGGCTCAGCTCGGGCTTTCTGTGGCTGTGATCGAAGAGAAATGGTGGGGCGGTGTCTGCCTGAACGTGGGCTGCATCCCCTCGAAGGCGCTTTTGCGCAACGCCGAGCTCAACCAGATCCTCACCAAAGAGGCCAAAGAGTTCGGCATCTCCGGCGAGGCCAGCATGGACTTCGGCGCGGCGTTCGACCGCAGCCGCAAGGTCGCGGACGGCCGGGTCAAGGGCGTCCACTTCTTGATGAAGAAGAACAAGATCACCGAGGTGAACGGCTGGGGGACCTTCCTCGACGCGCACACCATCGAGGTGAAGGCCGAGGACGGCAGCGTCACGCAGGTGCGCGGGAAGAACGTCATCATCGCGACCGGCTCCACCGTCAAGCTCCCGCCGGGGACGCAGCTCTCGCAGAACGTGGTGAGCTTCGAGGAGCAGATCCTCTCCCGCGAGCTGCCGAGGAGCATCGTCATCGTCGGCGCGGGCGCCATCGGCATCGAGTTCGCCTACGTGTTGCGCAGCTTCGGCGTCGAGGTGACCATCATCGAGTTCCTCGACCGGGTGCTCCCGAACGAGGACGCGGCGGTCTCCGCCGAGCTCAACAAGCAATACCGCAAGCTCGGGGTCAAACTGCTGACCTCCACCGCGGTGAAGTCCGTCGTCGACAACGGGTCCTCGGTGCACGTCGAGTACGAGAGCCGCGACGGCAAGGCGGGCTCCATCGACGTGGACCGGGTGCTGCTCGCCATCGGCTTCGCCCCCCGGACGCAGGGCTACGGCCTGGAGAGGACCGGGGTGGCCCTCACCGACCGGGGCGCCATCGCCATCGACGAGCGGATGCGCACCAACGTCCCTGGCGTCTACGCCATCGGCGACGTCACCGCGAAGCTGCAGCTCGCGCACGTCGCGGAGGCGCAGGGCGTGGTCGCGGCCGAGACCATCGCCGGGGCTCCGACCCTGGAGCTCGGCGACTACCGCTACATGCCGCGCGCGACGTTCTGCAACCCGCAGGTCGCCTCCTTCGGCCTCACCGAGGAGCAGGCCAAGGCGGAGGGGCACGACATCAAGGTGGCGAGCTTCCCGTTCTCCGCGAACGGCAAGGCGGCGGGCCTCGGCGACTCGGTCGGCTTCGTGAAGCTGATCGCGGACACGAAGTACGGCGAGCTGCTCGGCGGGCACATCATCGGCCCGGACGCCTCCGAGCTGCTGCCGGAGCTCACGCTCGCGCAGAAGTGGGACCTCACCACCCAGGAGCTGATCCGCAACGTGCACACCCACCCGACCTTGTCGGAGGCCCTGCAGGAGGCACTGCACGGGCTCGCGGGACACATGATCAACTTCTGATTCCCGGCGTTCTGACGGCGACCTCCGTCGTTGCTCCGCTCCTCGTGTACCGGGCTCGTTCCTCGCTGCCTTCGTACACCACGTCGCGGTGCGCCTTGGATCTCATCCGTCAGCTTCACCGGGGAGACGGTGGTTGCCTTGCCGCCTTGCATCTCATCCACGCGGGGCTCCCCGGAGGCTTGAGATGGGTTGCCTTGCGGGGCTCCGGCTAGTCCGCCGACGGCGCTTTCGGCCGCGCGAACAACACGACGGGGGCGACGCAGGCGAGCACCACGCCCGCGACAGTGAACGCGGCGGTCGATCCTGCCATTTCGGCGGCTTTGCCTCCGGCGGCGGTGAAATGCTTCGCGCCCGCGTACACCTGGCTGAAGAAGGCGGTGCCGAGCGCCCCGCCGATCTGCCCGTATGCGGTGAAGAGCGCGCTCGCCGAGCCCGCCTCCTTCTTGCGCGCGCCAACGAGCGCCAGGTCCGGCAGGCAGACGGAGAGCACGCCGAGCCCCAATCCGAACACGGTGATGATCGGCAGCATCCGGGTCGCGTAGTCGTCAGCGAGGCTGAGCCGGGAGAAAAGGAGCATGCCGGAGGCGGCGACCAGCGAGCCGATCACGCTGAGCGTGCGGATGCCGACGCGCTCCGCGAGCTTGGTGATCGAGAGGCCGCCGACGAGGATGCCGAGCAAGATGGGGAGCAGCCGGAAGCCGGTCTCCGACGGGTTGTAGCCGCGCAGCTTCTCCATATACGTCGCGAGGAACAATGTTCCGCCGAGCACTCCGGACAAGGTGAAGGCATTGCCGAGCGACGCGAGGGTGCAGGTGCGGTCGAGCAGAACGGTCGGCGGCACGAGCGGCGCGGCCGCGCGCCGCTCGATGACGACGAATCCGCACATGAGCGCGATGAAGAGGGCGAGGCAGATGACGAACGGGAGGATAGAGCGCTCGGCCTCTATGTGGTAGATCCCGACGCCGAGGCTGAAGAAGGCGGCGATCGAGAGCGCCGAGCCAGACAGGTCGTAACCACGCCGCCCCCGCTCCACGCCGCCTCGGAACAGGATCAGGACGAGGCAGATGATCAGCACCGACAACGGGACGTTGAGCAAGAGGCACCAACGCCAGTTGGCGAATTCGGCGAGCACGCCGCCGAGGGCCAGGCCAGAGGCTGTGCCGAAGACGGCGGTGGTGCCGATGGCCACGAACGCCGCCGCCCGCGCGCGCGTCCCGACGAACGAGTTGGTCACGAGGGCGAGCACGGCCGGGGCGAGGAGTGCGGCGAAGCCGCCCTGCGCCGCTCTGGCGAGCAACAGCTGAAGCCCGTCGGAGGCGGTGCCGCCGAGCAGGGACACCAGTCCGAAACCCGTCATCCCGATCAGGAAGGCGCGCCGATGGCCCCATGAGTCCACCGCGCGTCCGCCGAGCAGGAGGAAAAGGCCGTGGAAGAAGACGTAGAAGATCACCACGCTCGACCGCTGCGGGTCGGCGAGGTGCAGGTCGTCCTGGATTTGGGGCAGGGCGACGCTCATGATCGTGGTGTCGAGGTTGAGCAGGAACTGGGTCGCGCCGCCGATGAGCAAGACCGGCCATTGCGACCAGAGGCCCGCTTCTCGCGCCGTTCTCGGCCCGGCCTGGTCCGCCGATTCGACAATCCGTTGGCCCTTCAGCTCAGGCGCAGAGCTTTCGCCCGGATTTGTCATTGGATGAAAGTAGCAATCCGAAGCTTCACGAGCAATAGAAGCCAGGTATCTGATATCGCGTGTTCCCTCCGGGGAGGACCTGCGGCCAGGTCTCGTGGCAGCGCGGCGGGCATGTGGCGCAAGAGCGGAGCAAACCTGTGGAACGAAATCTCTTCGTGATACGTTCACTTGGGTAAGGGCGCGGTGGAGCGCCTGAGCCGGCTGAATTCCGAGTACCCTGGGAAACACAAGAGAACCGGACAGCAAGAGAAGACGAAAGGACTCACGGTGCGTCAGAGCAGCAACCCAGTTTTCCGCAGCCTCACGAGGCTCGGCGCGCAAGGCGGTGCGCAGGCTGGTGCCTACCAGTCGTACCAGTACGGCCAGCAGCAAGCCCCCTACAACTACCAAGCGCCCGCCACGTCGCGGACGCTCTCGGTCGACGACATTGTGGCGAAGACCGCGACCAGCCTCGCGGTGCTCTCCGTCACGGCTGTCCTGTCGTACCTCCTCACCGCCTCGAACCCGGCGCTGGGCGGCGTCGTCGCCATGGTCAGCGGCCTGGTGGGCCTTGGCCTGATCTTGTTCGCGACCTTCGGCCGCCAGCAGGACAACCCCGCCGTGGTGCTCGGCTACAGCGTGGCCGAGGGCCTGCTCGTCGGGGCGTTCACGAACGTGCTCACCATCCCGTTCGCCGGGGTGGAGGCCGGGAAGCTCATCCTTGAGGCGCTGATCGGCACGTTCGGCGTGTTCGCGGGCATGCTCGCCGTCTACAAGACCGGGGCCGTGCGGGTCACGCCGCGCTCCACCCGCGTCTTCGTCGGCCTGCTCTCGGGCGTGGTGGCGCTGATGCTCGTGAACTTCATCGCCTCCTTCTTCATGGCAGGCGGGCTCGGCCTGCGCGGCCACGGCCCTATCGCGATCATCTTCTCGCTGATCTGCATCGGTTTGGCCGCCTACAGCTTCCTTGTCGACTTCGACCAGGCCGACCAGCTGATCCGGGCGGGCGCCCCGCAGAAAGCGGCCTGGGGCGTCGCCCTCGGCCTGACGGTCACCGTCGTGTGGCTCTACATGGAGATCCTCCGGTTGGTCGTCAACTTGAATTCGAACGACTAGGCTCCGGTCCCGACCGTTTGACTACAGGAAGTCCCGCCTGCGCCGCTGGCGGGACTTCCTGTAGTGTTCCCAGCACATTCTTCGCGCGGCGCGGATCGACCTGGAAAGGTGGCCATGGGCTCGACAGAGCGAGAAGACGCCCCGGACCAGGGCGTCTCCGGGCCGACGGCGGGCAAGGACGGCGGGCTGGTCTGGGAGCGGCATTCGAAGACGAGCTTCGGCGCTCGGGCGATGGTCGTCCTTTCGTGGTTGACGGTGCGAAAAGTGCTCGCCCTTCTCGCGTACATGCCGCGCGTCCGGTACCCGTGGGCGCTGGTGGACATGCTCGCCCAGCTCGTCGTCTTCCCCGTTCGAGGCTTCCGCGGCGAGCTGGTCAGGCTGCCGCACTGCGACGGGCAATGGTTCACGAAGGACCGCAAAGACGCGCCGAGGGCCATCTTGTACCTCCATGGCGGAGGCTTCATCGCCTGCGGCATCAACACGCATCGCAGGCTTGCCACGACGATCGCGAGGACGGCGCAGGCCTCGGTGCTCTCGATCGGCTATCGCCAACTGCCCGAGCATTACGTCGACGAGTCGGTCGAGGACTGCGTCCTCGGCTACCGGTGGCTCCTCGACCGGGGGTACGAGCCGGACCAGATCGCTTTCGCGGGGGACTCGGCTGGCGGCTATCTCGTGTTCGCGACCGCGTTCCGCCTCCGCGAGGAGGGCTTGCCCCTGCCTGCGGCGCTGGTGGGGATCAGCCCGTTCGCGGACTGGGCCGTGCGAACCAAGGCCAACCATCCCAATGAGCGGACCGACGCCCTGCTGGCCCGTCCGGCGTTCTACTACATCGAGCGGAAAATGGACGAGGCGCGGGCGCGGGCGACCGTGGACGGCGTCGAGCCGCCCCGCATCGACCTCTTCGAGCGCTCGCCCGCAGGGTTTCCGCCCGTGCTGCTCCACGCCTCCGCGCACGAGGTCCTGCTGCCCGACGCGGAACGTCTCGCCACCGCCTTGGCCGAAGCCGGGGTGCCGGTGACCGCCAAGCTCTGGCGGGGCCAGCCGCATGTCTTCCAGGCCGCCGATTTCGTCATTCCCGAGGCGCGGGCCTCGATCGCCCAAATCGGCCGGTTCATCCATCGGTCCACCAAGGCTCCGGACGGCGCCGGGCGCGACCCGGACGACGAGGACGAGTAACCGATACCTGCGGTAGCGCTTACAGCGACGGCCCGCTATCCTTGGGTGATGTCGACCACATCAGACATCCGGGAGCCGCTGAGGACCGCCGGGCGGTGCGCGTCCGCCCCGTATGTCCTGCGGCATACGACGACCAGTCTTATCGGCAGGGCCGGGGTGGTGCTGCTCTGGCTGACCGCCCGCCCCGCCATTTTCGTGTTCGCGATGTTGGGCAGGCTGCCGTGGCCAGACCGGGTGCCGTCCTCCGTGATCCGGCTGCTCGATGTGGGGGCGAGGCTGCTGCCCGAGCCGCGCGGCTCTCGATTCGAGGAGGTCAGGCTGCCGGGCTGCTCCGCGCGCTGGTATCTGCCGCCGCGTGTTCCGCAACAGCCGGAGCGGGCGGTTCTGTACTTGCACGGCGGCGGGTTCGTCGCCTGCAGCGCGCACACCCACAAGCGCCTCGCGAACCACCTCGGCTCGCGCGCCGGGGCAGGGGTGCTGTTCGTGGAATACGGCCAGCTGCCCTACTACCCGGTCGACGAGACGGTGCGCCAGTGCCTGGACGGATACAGATGGCTGCTCGAACAAGGCTGGCCCCCGGAGAAGATCGTCATCGCGGGCGACTCGGCAGGCGGGTTCCTCGCCTTCGCCACCGCTCTGCGGGCCCGCGAGGAGGGCCTGCCGCTGCCTTCGGGACTGGTCGCCATTGCGCCTTTCACGGATTGGGACGACACGGCGAAGCTCGCCCACCCGAATATCCGCCTGGACAGCCTCTTCTGCAAGGGGACGGTGCGCAGCCTCGAAGTCGTCGTGCGCCGGGCCCAGGAGCGGGCGAAGCGGCGGGGATATCCGGTGCGGCCGCTGCCGGATCTCTTCGCCTGCCCGCTCGAAGGCATGCCGCCGACGATGATCCATGTGTCGGACATCGAAATGCTCCTGCCGGACTCGGAGAAGCTGGCTGCTGCCCTCGCGGCGGCGGGCGTGCCGACCACGCTCAAAATCTGGGCGGGCCAGCTGCATGTCTTCCAGGCCATTGTCGAGCCCGCCCCCGAGTCGCGGGCTTCCCTGAGGGAGCTCGGGGCCTTCATCCGCGCGGTCGCGCCGTGAGCGCCGGGTCGTCAGCAGCAAAATAGGGAGCAGTTATGGATATGGCCGCCGTCGAGCCTGTGGAGGTCGTCAGCCCCGTCGTGCTGGCGCATACCGCCACGAGCAAGCACGCCCGCAACGTGGGGATCGTGTGCCGGTACACGGCGCGGGTGCTGTTGAAGGCCGTGGCCTGGCTGCTCAAAGCGCCGCTGCCGAACGCGGTGGTCGCGCTCGTCGTCGCTGTGCCAGAGTTCCTCGCGCGCGTGGGGAGGCCGTCCCCGAAAGGGGCGCGGTTCGCCGAGGTGGCCCTGCCGGAGTGCTCCGCGCGGTGGTGCTTGCCGGAGCAGGCGGCGGAGCGGCCCGAGCGCGTGATCTTGTACTTGCACGGGGGAGGCTTCATCTCGTGCGGTTTCCACACCCACAAAGGGATCGCCTGCAGGCTCGGCGGGCTCGCGGCGGCCGGGGTGCTCTTCGTCGAGTACAAGCAAATGCCCTTCCACACGGTCGACGACTCGGTGCGGCACTGCGCGCACGGGTACCGCTGGCTGCTGGACCAGGGGTGGCGGCCCGAGCAGATCGTCTTCGCGGGGGATTCGGCTGGCGGGTTCTTCGTGTACGCCGCCGCGTTGCGCGCTCTTGAGGAAGGGCTGCCCGCGCCAGCCGGGATCGTCGCGATGTCGCCGTGGACGGACTGGGACCTGTCCGGGAAATTGGCGGCTCCGACGCTGGAGCACGACCTGCTCTTCCCGCCGGATGTGCTCGACATTGTGGATCGATCGATCGGGCGCGCGCAGCACCGGCTCGGCAAGCGCGGCCCGGTCCGTCCTGTGCCCGACCTGTTCTCGGGACCGCTCGGCGAGCTGCCGCCGTCGGTCATCCACGTGTCGGATTGCGAGCTGCTGCTCCCCGACTCGCAGAAGCTCGCCGCCGCGCTCGGCGAAGCGGGCGCGAAGGCCACGCTCAAGACCTGGGCGGGGCAGACGCATGTCTTCCAACTCGTCGCCTCGCGAGCCCCTGAGGCGGAGGAGTCGTTGGCCGAGCTGGCCGCCTTCATCCGCTCTGTGAGCAGCTGAGCCGCTGTGGAATGATAGGGGCATGCGCATCGCAGGCCACGTCACAGAGCTCATCGGCAACACTCCGCTCGTCCAGTTGAACTCGGTCGTGCCCGCCGGGGCGGCGACCGTCGCGGTGAAACTCGAATACCTGAACCCCGGTTCGAGCTCGAAGGACCGCATCGCGGCCAAGATGGTCGAGGAGGCGGAGAAGGCAGGCCTGCTCAAGCCTGGCGGCACGATCGTCGAGCCGACCTCGGGCAACACCGGCGTCGGGCTCGCGCTCGTCGCGCAGCAGCGGGGCTACAAATGCGTCTTCATCTGTCCGGACAAAGTCAGCG
This sequence comes from Segniliparus sp., assembly GCF_051660745.1. Taxonomy (NCBI): domain Bacteria; kingdom Bacillati; phylum Actinomycetota; class Actinomycetes; order Mycobacteriales; family Segniliparaceae; genus Segniliparus; species Segniliparus sp. Next base: position 151,393 of record NZ_JBOFQF010000028.1, read on the forward strand.
AGGACAAGCAGAACGTGCTCAAGGCCTACGGCGCCCAGGTCGTCGTGTGCCCGACGGCGGTCCCGCCGGAGCACCCGAGCAGCTATTACAGCGTCTCCGACCGGCTCGCCAAGGAGATCGAAGGCGCGTGGAAGCCGAACCAGTACGTCAATCCTGCGGGCCCGGCGAGCCACTACGAGACCACCGGCCCTGAGATCTGGCGGGACACCGACGGCACGATCACCCATTTCGTCGCAGGCGTCGGCACCGGCGGCACGATCAGCGGGACCGGGCGCTACCTCAAAGAGGTCTCCGGCGGCGCGGTGAAGATCGTCGGGGCCGACCCCGAGGGCTCGGTCTACTCGGGCGGCTCCGGGCGCCCGTACCTCGTGGAAGGCGTTGGTGAGGACTTCTGGCCCGACGCGTACGACCGCACGGTCACCGACGAGATCATCGCCGTGTCCGACGCCGATTCCTTCAACATGACCCGGCGGCTCGCGAGGGAGGAGGGCCTCCTGCTCGGCGGGTCGAGCGGCCTCGCGGTGGTCGCGGCCATCCGCGTCGCGCAGCGCGTCGGCCCCGGCGGGCTGGTGGTCGCGCTGCTTCCCGACGGCGGACGAGGGTACTTGTCGAAGATCTTCAACGACGCCTGGATGCGCTCATACGGATTCTTGCGCACCCGGCTGGACGGCACTGCGGACGAGCACACCGTCGGCGAGATCCTGCGGGGCAAATCCGGCCAGCTGCCGAGTTTCGTGCACACCCACCCGCAGGAGACCATCCGCGACGCCATCGACATCCTCGCCGAATACGGGGTGTCGCAGATGCCGGTCGTCGGGGCCGAGCCGCCGATCATGCTGGGGGAAGTGGCGGGCTCCGTCGACGAGCGCGAGCTGCTGTCCGCAGTGTTCAGCGGGCGGGCGAACCTCGCCGACCCGGTGAGCAAGCACATGAGCGCGCCGTTCCCGTTCATCGGTATCGGCGAGCCGTTCTCCCAGGCGCTCAAGGCGTTGGGCGAGTCGAACGCCCTCATGGTGGTCGAGGACGGCAAGCCGGTCGGGGTCATCACCCGCCAAGACCTTTTGTCCTTCCTGCGCACGGCGGAGTGATTCCCGCCGCCTCGATGGCGATCTCCGGCGTTGTCGGCTCCTCGCGTGCCTGCGCTCGTTCCTCGCTATGACCGCACGCGTCGTCGCCTGCCGCCTTGGATCTCATCCATCGAGATCGGTGGGGGCTCATGGCCGACTAGACTCTTGCGGGTGAGCGCACAGGATTTCTCCAAGCAAGGCTTTTCCACTCGGGTCATCCATCCCGACCACGAGCTGGACCCCGCGTTCGGCGCGGTGAACGCGCCGATCTACGCGACCTCCACGTTCGCCCAGGACGGCGTGGGCGGCCTCAAAGGGGGATACGAGTACTCGCGCAGCGCCAACCCGACCCGCACTGCCCTTGAGAAGACGATCGCGGCGAGCGAGACGGCGCAGTACGCCAGGGCGTTCAGCTCGGGCCTCGCGGCGACGGACGCCGTGCTGCGCTCGCTGGTGAAGCCGGGCGACCATCTGGTCATCCCGCACGACGCGTATGGCGGCACGTTCCGGCTCGTGGACAAGATCCTGCGCCCCTGGGGCGTCGCGTACTCCATCGCCAAGTCCCATGAGCCGCAGGCCTTCGTCGACCAGATCACCCCGCAGACCAAAGCGGTGTGGGTGGAGACCCCGAGCAACCCCTTGCTCTCGATCACCGACATCGCCGCGCTCGCGGAAGCGGCGCGCGAGGCAGGCGTGGCGCTGCTCGTCGACAACACGTTCGCCTCGCCCTACCTGCAGCGTCCGTTGGAGCTCGGGGCCCGCGCGGTGGTGCATTCCGCGACGAAGTATCTCGGCGGGCACTCCGACGTCATCGGCGGGGCCGTGGTCACGAACGACGCGGAGCTCGACGCGGCGGTCGGCTTCCTGCAGAACGGCTCTGGCGCGGTGCCCAGCCCGTTCGACGCGTTCTTGATCCGACGGGGCATGCTCACCCTCGGCGTGCGGGTGCGTCGCCAGAGCGAGAGCGCGTTGGCGATCGCCGAGCACCTCGCGGGCCATCCCAAGGTCTCGCAGGTGCTGTACCCAGGCCTTGCGGGCGACCCCGGCCACGCCGTGGCCAGCAAGCAGATGCACGGTGGCTTCGGCGGCATGCTCTCGGTGCGCCTCAAGGCGGGCGAGCAGGCCGCGCTGGACCTGTGCGCCCACACCAATGTGTTCATCCTCGGCGAATCGCTCGGCGGCGTCGAGTCGCTCATCGAGCATCCCGCGCGGATGACGCACGCCTCCGTGGTCGGATCGGACCTTGAGGTGCCGTCCGACCTGGTGCGCCTCTCCGTCGGCCTTGAGGACGTGGAAGACCTGATCGCGGACCTCGACCAGGCGCTCGGCTAGCCGCAGCCCCGAGGGCTGTTTGCGGCGTTGCCTGCCTCGCCCTCTGTCAGCACGGCTTTGAGCACGGCCAGATGGCTGGTCTCGATATGCTTCGCCGCCGTGAGGAGGGTGACTGGGCCTGCGCCGAGCAGCTCGCGGATCTCGTCGAGCCCGGCGGCTTGGCCGGGCTGCGCGAGTTCGGCGCGGTACCGCTCGTCGAACTCGGCGAACAACCCGGGGTTGCTGTGGTACCACTGGCGCAGCTCGTTGGACGGCGTGATGGCCTTCGCCCACCGGGCGAGGCCTGCTTGCTCTTTTTTGACCCCGCGCGGCCAAAGCCGGTCGGCGAGCACTGCCGTGCCGTGCCGCAGGCTGTGGTCGTCGTACACGCGGAGCAGGCGGAGGCGCTGTTCGTCAGACATGACGAACAGCGTAGGACTGCTGCCGCGCGGGCCTCAGCGCGGCTCAGCCGTGGTAGGGCTCCGCAGAAACAAGCGTCACTTTCACAACGGCGCCGTTCGGCACGGTGTATTCCCGCGTCTCGCCGACCTTCGCGTCGAGGAGCGCGCCGCCGAGCGGGGAGTTGGGGGAGTAGACCTCGAGCTTGCCGCCCTGCCCGCTCTCTTCGCGCGTGGCGATGAGGAAGCTCTCGGTGTCGTCTTTGTCCCCGTCGTAGTAGACCTTCACGACAGAGCCGGGAAGGGCGACGCCGGACTGGGTCGGCGCAGCGCCGACCTTCGCGGTCGCCAGGAGGTCTTGCAGCTGGCGGATACGCGCTTCCTGCTGGCCCTGCTCTTCGCGGGCCGCGTGGTAGCCGCCGTTCTCCTTCAGGTCGCCCTCTTCGCGGCGCTCGTTGATCTCGGCGGCCAAAACGGGCCGGTTCGCGATGAGCGTGTCGAGCTCGGTCTTCAACCGGTCGTGGGCGTCCTGCGTCAACCAGGTCACGTTCTCAGTCATTGTCTTCGTCCTCTGTTTCTTCGATTTAGGGCTTCTCGACCGCTCTCTTCGGGTCGAAGAGCCGCTGCTCGGAGTGGTGTGCGGCCATGACACGTCACGAGCCGGGACAGGGTTGGCCCCCATCGGCCGCGTCGGTCGGCGGGGCGCCTCCCGCAGCGCTTTCAGCTGTGGGGGCGGGCCGCTGTCCGCATCACCGCGTCGTTGCCGCGTTCGCAGGCGGATCGGACTATCGTCCGCCGCCGGCCGCTGGGGCGCCGCAGTGCTTTGCCTTCACCAAGCATTACGCGCCGTGGACTCCACGGCGCGCGTCGGTCTAGAATACCACGCTGTGCCGTTCGCTAACACAATGACGACGACTGTGTCCCAGATCAGATCGGATAAAACCGCATGAGCGGTTTTCGACTGATGGCGGTCCACGCGCATCCTGACGACGAGTCGAGCAAAGGGGCGGCCACGACGGCCCGGTACGCCGCAGAGGGCAACGACGTGCTGGTGGTGACCCTCACCGGGGGAGAGCGCGGCGACGTGCTCAACCCCGCGCTGGACGTTCCCGCCGTCAAGGCGAACCTCACCGCGGTCCGCCGCGAGGAGATGGCCGAGGCGGCGCGCGTGCTCGGCGTGTCCCACCGGTGGCTCGGCTATGTGGACTCCGGCTTCCCCGAGGGCGACCCGCCGCCACCGCTGCCCGAGGACTCTTTCGCCGCCGCGCCGCTCGACGCGCCGCTGCGCGACCTCGTCGCGGCAGTGCGCGAGTTCCGTCCGCACGTCATGACCACGTACGACGAAAAAGGCGGCTACCCGCACCCCGACCACATCCGCTGCCACGAGGTGGCGATGGCGGCGTTCGAGGCGGCGGCGGACCCGTCGCGCTTCCCCGAGGCAGGCCCCGCCTGGTCCGTGAGCAAGATCTACTACGACCACGCCTTCATCCGCAAGCGGTTGGTCCAATTCCACGAGTTGCTCCTCGAACGCGACGGAGAGAGCCCGTACACGGAGCTTTTGGAGAATTTCCCGCCCGGCGAGGACAAATCGCACCGAGTCACCACGAGCGTGGAGTGCGCGGCGTATTTCCCGCAGCGGGAGGCCGCCTTGCTGGCGCATCGCTCGCAAATCGACCCCAACGGGTTCTTCTTCGCGGTGCCGGTCGCGTTGCAGCAGGAGCATTGGCCGACGGAAGAGTTCGAGCTGGCTCTTTCCAGGGTGTCGACGAGCTTGCCCGAGAACGATCTTTTCGCAGGAGTGGAGCAGATATGACCGCAGATCTCGCAATGCAGCTCTTGGCGGTCGGGCCGCCGGGGCCGGAGCAGGGCAAAGGCTCTCCGTGGGGCGTGGTGATCACCTTGCTCCTCGTCGTCGCGGTGTTCGTCCTGGGCTGGTCCATGCAGAAGCATCTCAAGAAGATCCCGAAGAGCTTCGACGAGCCGGACGAGCAGAGGCCCGAGGACGATCAGCGCGGCTGAGCCTCAGGCCGAGGCCACGACGGCGAACCAGACGGCGACATGGTGGCAGATCGCCGCGACCACCGTCGCGGCGTGGAAGAACTCGTGGTGCCCGAACGTCTTCGGCCACGGGTTCGGCCACTTCGTCGCGTAGAGGATCGCGCCGACGCTGTAGAGCGCGCCCCCGACCGCGAGCAGCACGACCGGGGTCACCCCGCCCCGGTCGAGGACTTCGGACAGCATGAACACGGAGATCCAGCCGAGGACGAGGTACAGGACGACTCCGAGCCATCTGGTGGAGTGCGGGAAGCAGACTTTGAGCACGACCCCGGTCAGCGCGCCTATCCACACCACGGACAAGATCCAGTGGTATGTCTCGGGTTTGAGCAGGAGCAAGCAGAACGGCGTGTACGTGCCCGCGATGAACAGGAAGATCATCGAATGGTCGAGCCGCTTCATCACGCCCCTGGACTCGGGGGTCCGCCACTGCACGCGGTGGTAGGTGGCGCTGATCGCGAACATGGCGCACACGGTGAGCGAGTACACGGCGGTGGCCCCGACCGCTTTCGCGCCCGCGTAGCCGCCGGAGAAGCTCACGAGCGTGATGCCGCAGACCACCGAGACCGCGCAGGCCCACAGGTGGATCCAGCCGCGCATACGTGGCTTCGGCGCGGGAGCGTCCTCGCCTGCGGGCGGCAGCGGCGGGGTGCAGAAGTCCCATTCGGTCAGCGTGCTTGTCGTCATGTCGTTCCTTCCTGCAAAGACCATGGTAGCGCGCCGGAAGGCGGGGCTACAGGAACAGGGCTTCCGCGATGGTTTCGCGTATAGCCTCGCCGAGACGGCCTTCGGCGAGCTGCTCGCGGGCGGTCCGGTGCAGCCGCCGAGCCTTCGCGAGCGCGCCGCGCGCCTCCTCGGCGTACTGCGCGGCCCTGGCCTGGGATTGCAGGTCGGTGCGGGGGAGCCGCCTGTTCAGCCGGACGATCATTCGACATAGCCCCGAGCTTGGGCACGGCTGCGCGGGCGGCCACCGGATAAGCTGTCCGCGTGACATCCTCCACGAGCCGCACACTGCTCGGCGACCGCGCCGAGTACCAGGGCGGTTGGCGCGAAGTGGCCGAGGGGACCTGGGCCTGGCTGCAGCCGAACGGCAGGCTCGGCGAGTCCAACGCGGGCCTGGTCTGCGGGGGCGGCGCGGGGAATCGGGGCGAGGCGCTTTTGATCGACACACTGTGGGATCCGGCCCTCACCGCGCGGATGCTCGCAACGGCCCCGGTGCCCGCCGAGACGATTTCGGTCGTCGTGAACACCCATGGGGACGGCGACCATTGCTGGGGGAACCAGCTGGTGGCGGGCAAGCGGATCATCGCGGCCGAAGGGGCGGCGGACGATATGGCCGAGTTCGACCCGCGAGCGCTCGCGGCCCTCGGCCGAGTCGGCTCGTTCGCGGCGCCGTTGCTCGAAAGGATCCCGCCGCGCGCCAGGATCCCCGGCGTGAAGCCAGCGGCCGCCTTCATGGGTTTTCTGCGGGACACGGGCCGCTACAGCTTCCGGGGCGTGCGGCTGACCCTCCCGACCGAGTCGTTCGCCGACTCGCTTTCGCTCGACGTGGGCGGACGGCGTGTGGAGCTGGTCAAAGTCGGCCCCGCGCACACCAGGGGCGACCTCCTCGTCCATGTGCCGGACGTCGGCGTGGTCTTCGCGGGCGACATCCTTTTCTCCGGGGTCACGCCGATCATGTGGGCGGGGCCGGCGGAGAACTGGATCGCGGCGTTGGACCGGGTCCTCGCGTTCGAGCCGAAGACGGTGGTGCCGGGGCACGGGCCCGTGGGCGAGGCGGGCGCGGCCACGGCGTTGCGCGCGTATTGGGAGTTCGTCCTTCGGGAGGGGGCCGACAGGCATCGGGCGGGGCAGAGCGCGCTCGCGGCGGCCGAGGCGATGGTGAACGGCGACGAGTTCGCCGAGCGGGGCTTCCGGGAATGGCATGACGCGGAGCGGCTCGGGGTGAGCCTCACGGTTCTTTTCGACAAGCTGTCGGGCCGGAAGAGCTCCGCCACGTTGCGGGCCCGGGGGCTCATGGCCATGGCGCGATTGGCCTCGACGAGTACAGTGGCGGACGCATGTTGAATCGGAACAACCCCGTGCGCCGGGCGGCCGCCCGGGCCGTGTACGGCCTCTACCAGCGACAGGTGGAGCGGCAATTGCGCGGCGCGAAGCTGCCGCAGCACATCGCGGTGCTCTGCGACGGCAACCGGCGCTGGGCGCGGGCCAACGGCTTCACCGACGTGAGCCACGGGCATCGGGTCGGGGCGCTCAAGATCGCGGAGTTCTTGTCCTGGTGCGACGCGGAAGGCATCGGCCACGTCACTGTGTGGCTCCTGTCCACGGAAAACCTCCGGCGCGACCCAGAGGAGCTCGCGGCCTTGCTCGACGTCATCAACGAGGTCGTCGCCGAGCTGTGCGCGAAGGACAAAAACTGGCAGGTGCGGATCGTCGGGGCGTTGGAGCTTCTTCCCGAGGAGTTCGCCACCGATCTCGTGGAAGCCGCGAAGAAGACGGTGGGCCGCACCGGCATCCACGTCAATGTCGCAGTCGGCTACGGCGGCAGGCAGGAGATCTCCGACGCGGTGCGCTCGCTCGTCGCGGACCGCCTCGCCGCAGGGCTGTCGGGGCAGGAGCTGGTGGAGTCGATCGACGTGGCGGCGATCGGCGAGCACCTCTACACCTCCGGCCAGCCCGACCCGGACCTGGTGATCCGCACGTCGGGGGAGCAGCGCCTCTCCGGCTTCCTGCTCTGGCAGAGCGTCCACTCCGAGATCTGGTTCACTGAGGCGTTCTGGCCCGAGTTCCGCCGGGTGGACTTCCTGCGGGCGCTGCGCGACTACGCCGCCCGCCACCGGCGATTCGGGGTCTGACGGCCCAGGCCGATACACTGTTAGCCTCAAGACTTTCTCACCAAGGAGCTTCATTCGTGTTCAGTTCGTTGTCGGACCGGCTGGTCGGAGCGCTGTCCCAGCTGCGGGGCAAAGGCAAATTGTCCGAAGAGGACATCGACGTCACCTGCAAGCACATCCGCGTCGCGCTCCTCGAGGCCGATGTCGCGCTGCCGGTCGTGCGGGAGTTCATCGGACGGGTGAAGGAGCGGGCCAAGGGGGTGGCGCTCTCCGGCGCCTTGAACCCGGCCCAGCAGGTGGTGAAGATCGTCGACGAGGAGCTCACCGAGATCCTCGGCGGGCAGTCCCGGCGCCTTCAGTTCGCGAAGACCGCGCCAACCGTCATCATGCTCGTCGGTCTGCAGGGAGCCGGAAAGACCACGCTCGCGGGCAAGCTCGCCAAATGGCTCAAGGCGCAGGGCCACGCCCCGCTCTTGGTGGCTTGCGACTTGCAGCGCCCAGGGGCGGTCAAACAGCTCCAGGTTGTCGGCGAGCGCGCCGGGGTGAGCGTCTTCGCGCCGGAGCCGGGCGCGAGCTTCGAGAACGACGGGACCACCGTCGGCGACCCGGTTGTGGTCGCCCGAGCAGGCGTGGAGCTCGCACGGGCGCAGCAGCACGACGTGGTCGTGGTGGACACCGCGGGCCGCCTCGGCGTGGACCAGGAGCTCATGGCGCAAGCCGCCGCGATCCGCGACGCGGTGTCGCCGGACGAGGTGCTGTTCACCGTCGACGCGATGATCGGCCAGGACGCGTTGCACGCGGCGACGGCGTTCGACGCAGGCGTCGGGATCACCGGCGTTGTGCTCACCAAGCTCGACGGCGACGCCCGAGGCGGCGCCGCGCTGTCGGTCCGGCAGGTGACCGGCAAGCCGATCCTCTTCGCCTCTATCGGGGAGAAACTGGAGGACTTCGACGTCTTCCACCCCGACCGGATGTCGAGCCGCATCCTGGACATGGGCGACCTCTTGTCCCTCATCGAGCAGGCCCAGCGGGTCTTCGACGAGCGGCAAGCCGAAGAGGCCGCGCAGAAGATCGCCTCTGGGGAGCTGACGCTCGAAGACTTCCTCCAGCAGCTCAAGCAGATGCGCCAGCTCGGCCCGCTCGCGAACATCCTCGGCATGCTGCCGGGCGCGGGCCAGATGAAAGACGCGCTCGCGCAGGTGGACGAGCGCGAGCTGGACCGGCTCGAAGCCATCATCTGCGGCATGACCCCGCAGGAGCGGGCCGACCCGAAGCTCATCAACGCCTCGCGCCGCATGCGGATCGCGAACGGCTCGGGAGTGACGGTGAGCCAGGTCAACCAGCTGGTGGACCAGTTCTTCCAGATGAAGAAGGTCATGAGCCAGTTCGCGGGCGGTATGTTCGGCGGCGGCGGCTTCGGCTCGCGGCCGAGCAAGGCCAAGGCGAAGGCGGCGAAAAAGGGCAAGGGCAAGAAGGGCGGCGGCAGGGGGCCGCAGCGCCAACCCGCGCCCGGCGGCCTTCCCGGCATGCCGGAAGGCCTCTACGACCTCCCGCCGGGTCTGGACGACGTCGACCTCTCCTCGCTCAAGCTCCCGCCCATGCCGAACTTCCCCGGATTTCCCGGCCAACGGTGATCGGCGCGCGGTATGACAAGCAGGCTTGAGACAGTCACCGTCGACTGCCGCGACCCGGCGCGGCTCGCGGCGTTCTGGACGCGGGCGCTCGGCTGGGAGGAGGTCCGAGGGGACGAGGAGGGCGTCGAGATCGCCCCGCCGGACCGTCGAGGAGCCTCGATCCTCTTCCTTGCGGTCCCTGATGCGAAAACGGTCAAAAACCGCCTGCACTTCGACCTGAGGGCGGCGGAAGGGGGACAGGCCGGGGAGGTCGCCCGGCTTGAGGCGCTCGGAGCCCGCAAAGCCGACATCGGCCAAGGCCCGTCCGTGTCGTGGGTGGTGCTCGCCGATCCGGAGGGGAACGAGTTCTGCGTTTTGCGGGACACGTGAGGGCAGGCTGGGCGCGCCATTTGTCCGGGTAGAAGATTTCTGGCATACTGGCATGCCGGATTTGCGCGCGTTTCGTCATGGCCGCAGCGCGCCGATAAACGAACAACTCGAACCTGTATGTAGAGGAACCTAGTGTCAGTCAAGATCAAGCTTCAGCGGCTCGGTAAGATCCGTAGCCCGCACTACCGCGTCGTCATCGCCGACGCCCGCTCCCGTCGGGACGGCCGGGTCATCGAGACCATCGGCAAGTACCACCCGAAAGAGGAGCCGAGCTTCATCCAGATCGAGTCCGAGCGGGCGCAGTACTGGCTGGGCGTCGGGGCGCAGCCGACCGAGTCCGTCGAAGTGCTGCTGAAGATCACCGGCGACTGGCAGAAGTTCAAGGGCCTCCCCGGCGCGGAGGGCACGCTCAAGGTCGCGCCCGCCAAGCCGTCCAAGCTCGAGGTCTTCAACGCGGAGCTGGCCAAGGTCGGCGAGGCGGGCCAAGGCGCCGCCACCACCCCGAAGAAGTCGCGCAAGAAGGCCGAAGAGGCCAAAGAGGAAGCCGCCGAGGCTCCTGCTGCGGAGGAGCCTGCTGTGGAAGCTGCGGCCGAGGCTGCTCCAGAAGCTGATACGACAGAGCAGTGACCGACACGTTGGTGGAGGCCACCGAGCACCTCATTCGCGGCATCGTCGCGAATCCGGACGACGTCCAGGTCCGCCTGGTCGGCGGTCGCCGTGGCCGGGTCCTCGAAGTGCATGTGCACCCCGAGGACCTCGGCAAGGCGATTGGCCGGGGCGGCCGCACGGCCAGCGCGTTGCGCACCGTGGTCAACTCGATCGGCGGTCGGGGCGTTCGCGTGGACTTCGTCGACCTGGATCGCTGACGTAGGGGCTCTGGGTTGGCAGAGCTGGTCGTCGGGAGGATCGCCAAGTCCCACGGGCTCGCTGGCGAAGTGGCGGTCGAGATACGCACGGACGAGCCCGAGCTGCGTTTTGCGCCTGGCTCGACGTTGACGGCGCACCCGCCGAGGTCGAAAGCGGCAGGGCAGGCCCTCCGTGTCGTCGCCGCGCGGGAGCACGCGAACCGGCTCCTCGTCACGTTCGCGGAAGTCGTGGACCGCACAGCGGCAGACCTGCTCAGGGGCGCGCTGTTGGTGGTGCGCAGCGAGGACCTCCCCCCGAGCGAGGACCCGGACGAGTTCTACGACCACGAGCTGATCGGCATGAAGGCGCAGGACTGCGGCACGGGCTCGACGCTCGGCGAGATCGCCGACGTCGCCCATTCCACTGGCGGGGACTGGCTGGTGATGAAGGACGGGGACGGCCGTGAGACGCTCATCCCGTTCGTCGCCGCCATCGTCGTGGACATCTCTCGGTCCGACGGCGTCGTGCGAGTGGATTTGCCGGACGGCCTCCTTGAATTGAACGACCAACCGTGAAGCTCGATGTCGTCACCATCTTCCCCGAATGCTTCAGCCCGTTGCGGGAAGGCCTGATCGGCAAGGCGGTCGAGCGGGAGATCGTCGGGCTCGAAGTCCACGATTTGCGGCAATGGGCGACAGGCAACCACCGGAGCGTGGACGACTCGCCGTACGGGGGCGGGCCCGGCATGGTCATGCGCGCGGACGTCTGGGGCCCGGCGCTCGACGCGGTCTGCCCGGACGACGCGCTGCTCGTGGTTCCCACGCCTGCGGGAAGGCCGTTCACGCAAGCGATAGCCGAGGAGTGGTCGGCAGAGCAGCGCTTGGTCTTCGCTTGCGGCCGGTACGAGGGCATCGACCAGCGGGTGTTGGAGGACGCGGCGCGGCGGGTGCGGGTCGTGGAAGTCAGCATCGGCGATTACGTGCTTGTCGGCGGGGAAGTCGCGGTGCTCGCCATGGTCGAGGCTGTGGTCAGGCTGATCCCCGGCGTGCTCGGCAACCCGCAGTCCCATCAAGAGGACTCGTTCTCCGAGGGGCTGCTCGAAGCCCCGTGCTACACCAGGCCAGAGTCATGGCGGGGGCTCGACGTCCCGAACGTGCTCCTTTCCGGGGACCACGGGAAGATAGCCGCGTGGCGGCGGGAGCAGGCCTTGCTGCGCACCGCTCAGAACAGGCCCGATCTGCTGCGCGAAGCGGACGCATTCGATGGCAAAGACAGCGCGGGCCTCTGAATCAGGGGAGTTTGCCGTCGGGGAACGCCCTCATCAGCGCGCCGGTCAGGGTGACAGCCGCATGCTTGGCGGACTCGTCGTTCGTGACCTGGGTCGCGGCGTAGCGCTGCTCGTTCACCGAGGACCCGGCAGGGTCGATCTTCTCGATCGAGAGGGCGACGAGGACGGCGTTCTTGCCTGCGGTGAGGTCGAACGCGGTGCTCCAGTACACCCAGTGGTCTTCGACGCAGCACATCCGGGCCTGCTTCATGCCGAACAGGTTCGCGTTCTCTGGATGCTCGGCGGGGAGCGCCTGGGGGAAGCCGAAGGTCTGCGCGGCGGCGCATTGCCGCTTCTCCTTCACATCCGTCTCGTAGCAGGAGCCGGTCTGCGTCGCGTTGTAGTGCTCCAGGTTCTGGACCACTTGGCTCGCGGCGTTCTTCCACGCGGCCGCCGCGTTCTTGTCGTCGTCGGACCCGTCCGCAGGCGGGGCTGCGGCCTGCTGCGCGAGGAGCTGGTCGTAGTACGAGACGATGTCGTCGGGCGTGCTCAACGTGTTCCACCACGTGCCGTCCTCGGCGGGGACGGTGCTGTCGTCGAGCCTGTAGCGGTCTTTGATCTCCTCGACGACGCTGGAACGCCCGTATTTCGCCCACAGCCGCCACGCCGCCGTGTCGTCGGAGTTCTTCAGGATCGACTCGATGTCGTTCTTGTCGTCGGCGCTCAGCTCCACGCGGCCCGGGTCGGCCGGGTCTGCCTTCGGCCTGCTCGCCCAGAGCGAGTCCTCGTACAGGAGATGGTCGGCGATCCAGACCTTGGTGAGCGAGGCGATCGGCGCTTGGATCTTCAACGCGGCCTCCCCGTTGGAGACGGTGACCGCGGGGTCTTTCGAGCGGTCGCGGTACGCGATGGAGAGCGAGGCCCCGCGCGCGGCGGCGGCGAACGTGGCGACAGACAGCCGGTCTTCGAGCTTGGTCTTGCCGCTCACCGACGCGTTGACCGCCGCCGGGTCGAGGAACGGGTCCGGCTTGGCGACGAGGTCGGAGTAAGGCGAGGCCAGGTCGTGGCCTCCCGTGGAGCCCACCGGGAGCTGGATAGTGCAGCCAGTGGCCGCGACGCAGGCGAGCGAGCCCGCTCCGACGATGCGGCCGAACTGGCGCGCCGTCCGGCGAGCGCTTCGACGCAATCGCATGACACCCCGATCCTCAGCTGTTTCGCTGCGCGAAAATCTATCCTGACTTCAGGGAGTGTAGCGTAGCGATCATGTCCGGCCCGTTGCGGATGTCGATTTCGTATTCGCGGCCGCGTCTGGCACAATAGAGCAGTTGCCCAACCGGGCTGGCGCACGTCCGCGCCCGATCTGTTGTCAGAGAAGAAGCGGAGCGCGCGACCCAAAAAGTATGTTGCTAAGGACTGTGAGAACACCATGAACAGGCTTGATTTCGTCGAGAAACCGCTGCTGCGCGACGACATCCCGGACTTCGGCCCGGGCGACACGGTCGAGGTGCACGTGAAGGTCATCGAGGGCTCCAAGGAGCGTATCCAGGTCTTCAAGGGCGCCATCATCCGTCGCCAGGGCGGCGGGATCCGTGAGACCTTCACCGTGCGCAAGGTCTCCTTCGGCGTCGGGGTCGAGCGGACCTTCCCGGTGCACAGCGGCAACATCGCCAAGATCGATGTCGTGACCCGCGGCGACGTCCGCCGGGCCAAGCTCTACTACTTGCGCGATCTGCGTGGCAAGGCCGCGAAGATCAAGGAGAAGCGCGTCCTCGCCAAATGACCGAAGCCGCCCCTGACGAGTCCGGCGAGGACGGTCGTTCCCCTTCGGGCCAGGGCGAGCTGTCCGAGGCGGAGAAAAGCCAGTCCGACAAAGAGGGGGAGTCCTCTTTGAAGAAGGACGGCAAGTCCGGCAAGGGCGAAGAAGAGGGCAAGCGCGAGCGGCCCTTCTGGCAAGAGACGATCATCCTCCTCGTCCTTGTCCTGGGCATCAACTTCGTCGTGCAGACGTTCATCGCCCGGCCGTTCGTGATTCCGTCGGAATCGATGGAGCCCACGTTGCACGGCTGTTTCGGGTGCACCGGCGACCGGGTCTTGGTGGACCGGATGGGATACCGGTTCTCCGATCCCCGGCCCGGAGACGTCGTGGTGTTCGTCTCCCCGCAGAGCTGGGTGCACAACTCGCACGACCTGCGCCGTCCGAAGCGGGACGAGTCCACGCTCGGCAGCGTTGTCGACGGGCTCAAATGGCTCGGCAGGTTGGTCCGACTGCTCCCCCCGGACGAGAACTACATCGTCAAACGCGTGATCGCCACCGGCGGACAGACCGTGGGGTGCGACAAGGACCGCGGCCTGCTTGTCGACAACAAGCCGGTTGTCGAGCCGTACCTCGACAACCCGTCGATGAACGAGCAGAAGGCGTCCGGCAATATCTGCCTGACCCCGCCCGGCGAGGACTTCGCGAAGTTCGGGCCGTTCACGGTGCCGCCCGGCAGGTTGTGGGTGATGGGGGACAACCGTATCAACTCGACGGACTCCCGCTACCACACCTACCACTTCCCCGGCTCGGGCGGCGAGCCGAACCTCGACATGGGCACCGTGCCGGTCGGCAACGTCGTCGGCAAGGTGCGGGTCATCATTTATCCCGCCTCGCGGTGGGCTGTGGTGCACGCGCCGGAGATCGCTCAGCATTGAGCTGTTCTGCCGCCGCCGGTCTGTTACTGTGAGAAGATGTCTCCGAGTTCGATAGAATTCGCTGGACCAGCGCCTTTGCCAGTCCAGGGCAAAGGATTGCACGCTTTCGAGTCAGCGCTGCGTCGCGCGGGCCTCGTGGCGGTGGCCGGTGTGGACGAGGCGGGCAGAGGGGCCTGCGCGGGTCCGCTGGTGGTGGCGAGCTGCGTCCTCAAGCCTCGGTCCGCCCGGGCGCTGCCCGGCCTCGACGATTCGAAGCGGCTCACCGCGCAGAAGCGGGAATGGCTGGAGCCGCGTATCCAAAAGCAGGCCGTGAGCTGGCATGTGGTGGTGATGCCGCCCGCCGAGGTCGACGAGATGGGTGTGCACAAGGCCAACCTCGAAGGGATGCGTCGCGCAGTGGCGGGACTCGCCGAAGCTCCCGATTACGTGCTGCTCGACGGGTTCGAAGTCTCGGGCCTGGCTTCCCCCGCCCAACGAGTGGTCGGCGGAGACCGGCTTGTCGCATGTATCGCGGCGGCGAGCGTCCTGGCGAAAGTCGCCCGAGACCGGATCATGGCCGAGCTGGACCAGGTCCACACAGGCTACGGTTTCGCGACCCACAAGGGGTACTGCACTGCGGCGCATCTGTCCGCGCTCGCCGAGCTCGGACCCTGTGAGCAACATAGGTACTCCTACGCCCCCGTCGCAGCCGCAATGCGCGAGAATAGAATTGAACGAACTGAAGGAGCCGGAACACTTCGATGAGCACAGAAGACCTGGAGAATTACGAGACCGAGCTTGAGCTGTCGCTGTACCGCGAGTACAAAGACATCGTCGGCCAGTTCAGCTACGTGGTGGAGACCGAGCGCCGGTTCTATCTCGCGAACTCGGTCGAGGTGGTCCCGAGGAACGCGGACGGCGAGGTCTACTTCGATGTGCGCATGACTGACGCGTGGGTATGGGACCGGTACCGTCCTTTCCGTTTCCTGAAACAGGTCAGGGTGATCACATTCAAGGACGTGAACATCGAGGAGCTCGAGCAGCCGGATCTCCGGCTGCCGGACAACCCTGCCTGAGCGGAACAGGCACGGGGGCCCTGTGGATGAGCGGCCTGCGCTCTCCACATCTTCCCCACAACGGCCATGACGGCGCTGCCCGCACGGCAGGCTTGACGCATGAAGATCGCTCGAATGCTGGTCCGGGTCTCCGCCTGTCTCTGGAGCGCCTGCCTGTTCGGCTGCTGCCTTCTCGCCGTCGGCTCGCTGGCGCAGGCCTCTCCACAGGACGCCCCGACCACGGGATACGTCTGGCCGCTCTCCCCGAGGCCGCGTGTGGCGACGAGGTTCGACCCGCCAAGCCACCGCTGGGGCTCGGGCCACCGGGGAGTCGACCTCGTCGCTGCTGCTGGCGCGGACGTGCGCTCGGCAGGGCGGGGCACAGTGGTGTTCGCGAGCGCGATCAACGGGGTCGGCGCGGTCTCGGTCGAGCACCCTGGCGGTCTCAGGACCACCTATGAGCCGGTGGAGCCGACGGTTCGGATCGGCCAGCTCGTCGCGGCGGGCGATCCGATCGGGCTCCTTGTCGCAGGGCATCCAGGCTGCCCCGGCCAGGCCTGTCTGCATTGGGGCCTCAAGCTCGGCCATGGCCGCCACGACCAGTACTACGACCCGCTCGTGCTGGTGGCCGAGCTGCCGATCCGGCTCAAGCCTGTGAACGGCATACCAGGCTCCTAACCCCTTGGGTGGGCCTGCTCGTGGACTTTGCGGATTCGCTCCACGCTGACATGGGTGTAGATCTGCGTGGTGGCGAGGCTCGAATGCCCCAAGATCTCCTGCACCACCCGAAGGTCCGCGCCGCCTTCGAGCAAATGTGTCGCCGCGCTGTGCCGCAGTCCGTGCGGGCCGAGATCCGGCAGGTCTGGCTCTTTGGCGACTCTGGCGTGCACCACCCGGCGGGCGGTCCGCTGGTCCAGCCGTCCTCCGCGCGCTCCGAGCAAAAGAGCCGCGCCGGATCGCGGTCCGGCGAGCGCAGGCCTGCCGCCCTGCAGCCATGCCGAGAGCGCTTCGGCTGCTTTCGCGCCGAACGGGACCACGCGTTGCTTGTCGCCCTTGCCAAGCACAGTCGCCAGCCGCCGGGCCTGGTCCACGTCGTCGATGTCGAGGCCGCAGAGCTCGCCGACGCGCATCCCGGTCCCGTAGAGCAATTCGAGGACGAGTTGGTCGCGCAGTTGCGCAGGCCGGTCGGGATGCTCGGTGACTGGCACGAGGGCTTGCTCGGCCTGGTCTTGGCGCAGCACGTGGGGCAGCGCTTTGCGAAGCTTCGGCGTGGCGAGCCGCACGGTCGGATCGTGTTCGGCGAGGCCGCCCCGCAACGCCCAGTCGAAGAAGGTTTTCATACCGGAGGCGCGCCGGGCCAAGGTCGCCCGGCTCGCCCCTTCTGAGGTCATCTCGGACAACCAGCCGCGCAGGTCGGCGATGGTGACCGAGCCGAGGACCGCGCGCGCGGCGGCATTGTCAGAGGCGGGGCCGAAATAGGCGCGTAGATCGCCCAAGTACGCGCGCACCGTGTTCGGCGACCGGTTTCGTTCGAACCGGAGGTGCCGCTCGTACTGGGCGAGCGCTTCTGCCATGGAAGGCTCGGACGTCGAAGGCATACGCAGAGCTTGCGCCCTCGGGCGGAACGAGGCAAGGCGACGTGCTCAAGGTTTATCGCATCGAGAAATTCTGATCCAACCGCCGCCTGCTGCTTCTTTCGCGAAACCGCGCAATTCGAGCAGGGCGAGCCCGGCCCGCACAGCGCCCGTGGCGAGGCCGCTGGAACGGGAGACCTCCACGACCGACCGGCCCTTGCGGGAGTCGAGCGCGCTGTGGATCCGGCTCTGGTCGGGGGAAAGCTCGTCGAGCGCCCTTTTGGAACTAGGCTCCTCCGGCGCGAGCAGCCCGAGCAGCCCGAGCGGGCCGACACGCTCGATGAGCGCTTGGACGTCCCACGCGAGCTCGGCTTCCCCCGAAGCGATCAGCTTGTGGCAGCCTGCCGAGGAGAACGCGAACACCGAGCCGGGCACGGCGAACACCGGCAGGCCGAGCCGCCGCGCCCAGCCTGCGGTGTTCAAAGCGCCGCTGCGGCTCGCCGCCTCGACGACGAGGACCCCGCCAGACATGCCCGCGACGAGCCGGTTTCGCGCGAGGAAACGGTGCCGCGCCGGTTGGACTCCGGGTGGATATTCGCTGATCGCCGCGCCGCTCGAAGCGATTCTTCGAAAGAGCTGGGCATGACCTGCGGGATAGGGCACGTCCACCCCGCAGGCGAGCACCGCGAGCGTTGTGCCGCCTGCCGCGAGCGCGCCCCGGTGGGCGGCGGCGTCGACGCCGTATGCCCCGCCGGAGACCACTGTTCCGCCTGCTGCGCCAACGGCTGAGGACCATTCCGCGGCGATTCGTTCCCCGTACCCGGACGAGGCTCGGGTGCCCACCACCGCGCAACTGAACTCGGCTGCCGAGGCGAGGTCGACCTCGCCGAGCGCCCAGAGCGCGAACGGGGGAGCGAGCGGAGCATCGGCCTGCCCCTGCCCCTGCCCATGGCCTTGGGCCCGTGCCTGCGCCTGGGAGAAGGCGAGCAAGCGCCAGGCAGGCCAGTCCGGCGAGTCCTCAGTGACGAGCCTGCCGCCGAGCTCGGCGATCGTTTCCAAGTCACGCCGGGAGAAATCGCATTCGCGCCGCGCGCAGGTCGCCGCGCGGAGCTTCCCGTGGCCTTCGGGGAGCTTGTCCCGTGCGATCAGACGGGCGGCTTCGACCACGTCCCGCGTCGCGAGGAAGTCGACCAACGCGGGGCAGGGCGGTTCCACGACACGGGAGAGATACGCCCAAGCAAGATCGCGCTCGTCCCAGCTCATGCGGCGCTCCGGTCACGGAAGGACAGGGCTTGCGCGACCTCGTCGACCGTCGGGCTGCTCTTTCCCGCGAGATCGCTGAGGGTCCAGGCGACCCGCACGCACCGGTCCGCGCCGCGCGCGCTGACAACGCCTCGACGAAGTGCGAGCTCCACCGGCCGCAGCGCGGCCTTGCCCAACGGGAACTGCTGCCGCAGGACTGGCCCTGGGACCTCTGCGTTGGTGCGCCAGCCGTGGCTTTGCCAGCGCTCCCGCGCAGCGCCGCGCGCCGCGACGACCCGAGCCCGGACCGTCTCGGAGGACTCCGCGCGCTCGGACTCGAACATGCCTGCGGACACCTGGTGCAATCTGACCCGCAGATCCACCCGGTCCATCAACGGACCCGACAGTTTGCCAAGATAGCGCCGCCGAAGCTGCGGCGGGCACACGCAATCGAGGTCGCGGGACGGCGCGCACGGGCAGGGATTGCAGGCCAGCACGAGCTGGAAGCGGGCCGGATAGCGGACCACGCCGTCGCGCCGGGCGATGCGGACCTCGCCCTCCTCGAGGGGTGTTCGCAGCGACTCCAAAGCCCGCGCGCCTATCTCAGCGCATTCGTCGAGGAACAACACGCCGCAGTGGGCTTTCGACACCGCCCCCGGAGCCGCCGTGCCGACGCCGCCGCCGACAAGCGCGGGAACCGACGCGGTGTGGTGGGGCGCGATGAACGGGGGACGGAGCACCACCGGATGCTCCTCCGAGAGCGAGCCCGCCAAGGAGTGCAGCGCGGTCACTTCTAAAGACTCCTCTGCGGTGAGCTGGGGCAGCAGCCCGACCAGCCGGGACGCGAGCAAGGTTTTGCCGACGCCAGGAGGGCCGGTGAGCATGAGATGGTGCGCGCCCGCGGCGGCGACCTCCAATGCGAACCGAGCCTCCTCGTGCCCGACGACATCGGCGAGGTCGGGCGCTTGGACCGGCGGCTCGCCTGGCCGCTCGGGCGGTCCGGGCAGCTCGCGCTCGCCGCGCAACCACGAGCAGAGCGCCCGAAGCGACGGCGCGCCGTGCACGCGCATCCCCGAGACGAGGCCCGCCTCGGACAAATTCGCCTCGGGGACCACCACGTCCGACCAGCCGGCTTTCCGCGCGGCGAGCACGGCGGGCAGCACCCCCCGCACCGGGCGCAGCCTGCCGTCCAACGCGAGCTCGCCGAGGACGACCGCTCGTCGCGCCGCCTCGGCGGGCAGCCCGCCGGACGCGACGAGCACCGCGACTGCCAGTGCCGCGTCGTGCACCGATCCCACTTTGCGGACCGTGGCAGGGGATAACGCGAGCGTCACCCGGCCTTGCGGCCACGCGGCTCCGCTGTTGTGCACGGCCGCGCGGACCCGGTCGCGGGACTCTTGCAGGGAGGCGTCCGGCAGCCCGACGAGGCACACGCCTGCGGCTCCAGCCCCGAGATAGGCCTCGACCTCGATGACGAGCCCTTCGAAGCCGACCATGCCGACTGAGTACGACTTGCCCATCGCCATCACGCCACCCCCTTGTGGTGGCGAAGGTCGAACGACCCGTCCGGGCCGAGCACCGCAGAGATCAGATCGAAGCGCAGCGCGCATGCGGGCGTGCGCGTGTCCGCGATCCGCAGCCATTCGCCCGCAGCCGCTCGGAGCCTGATCCGCGCGGGCCCGTTCGAGATTCGCTCGGGCGACGCGTGGCAGAAGTCCCCGCGCGTGAGGACCGCGACGAAGCAGAGGGTCCCGCCCTCCCTGGCGATGACGCCGAGCCGGCGGTCGTGGTGGCGCCAGTCGTGCTCGAGGACGACGGCTCCGTTCGCGCGCAGCAATCCGCAGGACAGCATGAGCGCCCGGTCGGCGAGTCGCGGCCTCGGCGGCAGCGGGTGCGCTCGGCGGCGGGTGATCCGCCGCGTGAAATCGAGTGGTTGGGTCATATCGGGTTCCTTCCTGTGCGAGCAGTGCTCATGACACGAGGAAACCGAGGAGGCCCGACACGATTCGACAGTTTTCGCCGGAGCGTGGAAATTGTGGACAAGCTTTTCCGCCATCCACAGGTCGCGGCGTGTCGCCGCAGGCGGAGCGAGGCTATTCAGCCGGGCAGAACGCGATCGCTTTCGCCGCGTTCACTTGCATCGCGAGCGCGAGGCGGAGGTAGACGTCGCCGGTCTGCAGCGGGCCCTGCAGCTTCTCCCGGAAGCGGTCGGCGTTCTTCACGTACAGTTTCAGCTCCGTGCGCAGCTGCGCGGGAAGCGGTCGGACCGCGAGACGGCGCGCGACGTTGGCCGAGTCGATGAGCCCTTCCGCCGCCGTCGCCGAGGTGAGGGACATGGCTTTGGCGGCTTCGACGCTGAGCGGCTGGCCCGCCGCGTCCAAGAGCGGGAGCGCCATGGCGCTCGCCCTGGACTGCGCCGACCGGAACTGCGCGCACGACTCGACGAGTTCCGTCGACCCTGGGTCGGCGCTCGGCGGCGCGGCGGGAGCCTCAAACGGGGCGCGCAGCAGGTCGGGCAGGCCGTGGGCGGCTTTTTGGAGCAAAGCCAGGTGCGCGCCGCAGGCCCCGGGCGCTGCGGCGGGCTTGGCAGGCCCGAGCTCGAAACGCACGCCCCAGCCGTCTTGCTCGCCGGAGAGCGGCAGGATGACTTGGCAGTTGTCGGCAGACTCGGCGACGACGAGGGCCGGGCGCTCGTCGAGGCTGATCTGGCGTTGCCACGCCCCTGCGGGCGGCGGCCCTTGCTGGGGCGAGAGCAGCGCGAGGTCGCGGGGGTCGTAGCCCAAATAGACGAGGACGGCAGAGAACCTGTCGAAGCCGGAACGGTCCACAAAGACGCAGCCTGCGCGGTCCGGGTCGTCCTGGCGCTGCTGGACGAGCGGCTCGGTCCCGAGCTCGGCCAAGTCCTGCGCTTTGATTCCGGCGCACACATCTGTGGCGCGCCAGTTCAGCGAGTCCGTCCCCGTCGGGGCCTGGCTGCGCCCCTCGCCGCAGCTTGCGGCGAGGAGCGCGATGAGCGCGAGAACAGATCCGGTTCTCGCGCTTCGCCTCATACGCCGAGTCTAGACAGCTAGAATCCTCGCCATGAGGGCGCGTCGGGTCGTGGGGCGGTCGGGCCTGGTCTTGTTGTTGGCTCTGGTCGCAGGCTTCTTCGCCCGTGAGACCACCTGGGATTGGGCCCCGAGCGTCATGATCGCCATGCTCTGGCCAGCGTGGCTCTTGTCGGGGGTCTTCGGCGTGGCGCTCGTCGCATTCGCCCGGTGGCGGCGGACCGCCGCCGTCGGGCTGGTCCTCGTCGTCGCGACGGCCTCGTTCGAGCTGCCGCTCTTCCGGGGAGGCGCGTCTGCGGGCGCCTCGGCGGGGCGGCTGACGGTCGCCCAGGGCAACTTGTTCTGGGGCACGGCCGATCCGAAGAAATTGCTCGACGTGGTCCGGACGCGCCAGGTGGACGTGCTCGCGGTGGAGGAGGTGACTCCGCACGAGCTGGACGCGTTGCGGTCGGCGGGATTCGCCGACGCGCTGCCGTATTCGTTCACGCTGCCCGGCCTCGTCCGTGTCGGCGACTCGCAGCTCTCCACCCCGTGCGACACGGTGCTCTTCAGCCGTTACCCGCTCACCGGCTCCGCAGAGCTCACCGGCCCCGGCGGGTGGAATTTCCTGCACCATCCGCTGCGGGCTGCGGCGCAGACTCCCTGGGGCCCGGTGACTGTGGTCGCGGCGCACGTCATGGTGCCGTGGCCCGCGTATATGACCAACCCCGGGTACGCGCGCAACCCGGCCTGGGGGTTCGAGATCCGGCCGTTCCGCGAAGCCCTCGCGGCGCTGCCCAGTGGCGATCGCGTGGTCGTGGCGGGGGATTTCAACGCCACCTACGACGTCGCCGACTACCGGGCGATCCTCGCGGAGGGGTTCGCGGACGCGGGGATACAGGCCGGGGCGGGGTTTGTGCCGACCTGGGAGCAGGGCACGCTCTGGCAGCTCTTGGCCGCAGACCACGTCCTCGCCCGCAATGCGACAGCGACCCGCTTCGAGTCCTTCCCGCTCGTGGGCTCCGACCACGCCGGGGTGATCGCGACCGTGCAGTTCTAGCGGAGCAGTTGTAGCCGAGAGCCAATGGGATGAGCTGCAAGGCGTACCGAGCCGTGGCGCACGGAGGCGGTGTGGGTGCGCGAGGCGAGGAACAACGCCGCAGATCGCCTGTTGGGCTCGGCTAGCCGAAGTTGACGCCCTGGGCCAGCGGTAGCTCCGTCGAGTAGTTGACTGTCGCCGTGGAGCGGCGCATGTAGGCCTTCCAGGAGTCCGAGCCGGACTCGCGCCCGCCGCCGGTCTCCTTCTCGCCGCCGAACGCGCCGCCGATCTCGGCCCCGGAGGTGCCGATGTTGACGTTCGCGATGCCGCAGTCCGAGCCCGAGGCCGACACGAAGCGCTCCGCCTCGCGGACGTCGTTGGTGAAAATGGCGGAGGAGAGACCCTGCGGCACGGCGTTGTTGAGCGCGATGGCCTCGTCCAGCTCGGAGTACGCGAGCACGTACAGGATCGGCGCGAAGGTCTCGGCGGCCACCACGGCGCTCTGCCCCGGCATCCGCACGATCGCGGGGGAGACGTAGTAGGAGTCCTCCCCGGTCCCGTCGATTCCCTCGACGCGCTCCCCGCCGACGAGCAGCTCCCCGCCCTCGGCCTTGGCCTGCCCGAGCGCGGCGGCCATGCCCTCGTACGCGCCCCGGTGGATGAGCGGGCCGACGAGCACGCCCTCGTCCAGCGGATTGCCGATGCGCAGCCCCCGGTACGCGGCGACGAGCCGGGGGACGAGGGCGTCCACGACGCTCTCGTGGACGATGAGCCTGCGCAGAGTGGTGCAGCGCTGCCCGGCGGTGCCCGCGGCGGAGAAGACGACGCCGCGCAGCGCGAGGTCGAGGTCCGCGCTCGGCGCGACGACCACGGCGTTGTTGCCGCCGAGCTCGAGGAGGCTGCGGCCGAACCGCGCGGCGACGCGGGGGCCGACCTCCCGGCCCATCCGGGTCGACCCGGTGGCCGAGACGAGCGCGACGCGGGGGTCGTCCACCAGGGCCTCGCCCGCCTCGCGCCTGCCGAGGATCAACTGGTGCACGTCGGGGTCGTGGCCCGTGTCGGCCAGCGCCCGGCGCAGCAGTCCGTGGCAGGCCACGGCGGTGAGCGGGGTCAACTCGGACGGCTTCCACACCACGGTGTCCCCGCAGACCAGCGCGATCGCGGCGTTCCACGCCCACACCGCCACCGGGAAATTGAACGCCGAGATCACTCCGACCACCCCGAGCGGGTGCCAGGTCTCGCGCAGCGCGTGCCCAGGGCGCTCGGAGGCGATCGTCTTGCCGTAGAGCTGGCGGGAGAGTCCCACCGCGAACTCGCAGACGTCGATCATCTCCTGCACTTCGCCGAGCGCCTCTGTGGCGATCTTCCCGGCTTCGAGCGTGACGAGCCTGCCAAGGGCCTCCTTGTGCTCCACGAGCAGCTCGCCCAGTCTGCGCACGACGTGGCCTCGGGCCGGGGCGGGCACGTCGCGCCAGCGCGGGAAGGCGTGGTGCGCCGCCTCGATGGCCGCCCGGTAGCCGACGACGGCTCCGAAGTGGTCGGCCCCGATGGACCCGAGCAGGTCTCCCGTGATCGGCGTGCGAACGGGGAGTGCCCCGATGCCTTCCGATGTGGCGCTGAAATGCCAAGGCCCGACGTGCTCGCGGACGCCGAGCGCGGCGAACGACGTCGCGGCCAGCTCGCCCAAAGCGCTTTGGGAAGGCGTCGTGGTGGCAGTCATATGGCGGCTCCAATCTGGTCGGCGCCTGTGGTGGAGGCGCCTGTGGTGAAGGGGTGGGCAGGGCCGAGCTCGGCGGCCACAGCTTCGCGGGAAGCCCGCTCTTGCGCGCGGTAGAGCTCGTAGGGGTCGAGGATGTCGCGGCCGATGGCTCCGGAGAGCCAGTCCTGGTTGTAGTCGGCTTCCGGCGGCAGCGACGGCGCGCTTGCCTCCTCGTCCAGGTTCGATTGGAAGATGCCCGCCGCGCTGCGCGGCAGGAAGTCCTCGTAGACGATCGGCACGGCGCGCGCGGCCCCGTTCTCGACGCGGTACGTGAAGAAGCCGAGCCCCAGCTCGGCCAGTTCGGCCTCGGTGGCGGGGAAGAACTCCGGCCACACGCGCGCCGCCGCCTCCTGGCCCGTCAGGCTCTCGGCGGCGCGGAGCCGGTCCGCCGCTGCCAATGCCTGGTCGTAGCGGTCCCGGCCCGCCTCGGTGAGCGCGATCCCGCGCGCCTCGACCTCGCCGAATCGGACCCGCAGGCTTCCCGGCCGGACCGTCCCGTCCGCCTCGCGGAAGGTCCTCGGCTCGTCCAGGGCGCGGAAGGAGGTCTGCCGCAAGAGCACATCCGGCCCGTCCCAGCGCGGCGGGCCTTGGATCTCGTCGATCATCTTGAGCCCACGAGCCGCGAGGCGGCGGTAGAGCTCGTCGATGTCCAGGACTCTCGGCGTGAGGTGGTTGATATGCGTCGAACCGATGCCGCCGATGTCCGCCGCCACCGCCGAGATCGACTCCAGCTCGCGATACCACGGGCCGTCGATCGGCTCGGAGCCGAGCGCGAACGCCTTGGCGGCGAGCGTGACGAACTCCTCCGCCCTCTCCTCGGGCAGGCCTCTTTCGTCCGCCGCGCGGTCGGCGAGCTCCAAAAGGCGCGGGGGGAAGAGCTGGCGGCGGGCGAGGAACGCCTCCAGCCGCGGACGCAGGCCGGAGTCGAAGAACGCAGGGTCGCGCGTGGCGAGCATGGAGGTGAACACCCGGAACGGGTTGCGCTCCAGCTCGGCTGGGTCGATCGGGCGGAAGGCGGTGGAGACAACGGGCACAGGGACGGGCCGCGCGTCGCGCAGGTCGTAGAACCCGACCGGGAACATGCCGAACCCGGCGAAGATCCTCGCGGCCTGGGCGAGCTCGGCGGGGGTGCCGACGCGGATCGCGCCGTGGCGCTCGGCCCCGACTCTGCCCGCGCCGCCCAGCGCCTCGGCCCCGGGGGACGCGCCCCGCTCGGACCACCAGTCCCGGTTCACCTCGTCGACGACGTCCACCAGTGTCGTGTACGCGGGCACTTCGACCCCGTAATGCGCCGAGAGGCGCTCCGCGAAGCGGGCTCGTAATGCGTGCGGCTCGATCATCTCCTACCCTTCACTCCATGCCCTCTGAGTCTTTGTCGCCCCTGTCCCCGGCCATTCCGTCCGAGGCTCCCGCGACCGCGTCGCAGCCCGAACCCGCCCGTGTCGACCCGTCGGCGGAGCCGACAAGGATCGACGCGGTGGACCGGCTGCTGGTGCGCGAGCTCGTGGCGGACGGACGGGCCACGCTCGCCGAGCTTGCCAAAGCGACTGGGCTGTCCGTCTCCGCCGTGCAGTCCCGTGTGCGAAGGCTTGAGGCGAAAGGCGTGATCACCCGGTACACGGCCGCCGTCGACCATGAGGCGCTGGGGAGCCCGCTCGCCGCTTTCGTCGCCATCACGCCTTTCGATCCTTCCGCTCCGGATACCGCTCCTGAGCTGCTCAGGAGCATTCCCGAGGTCCAAGCCTGCTATTCCGTGGCGGGCGAGGAGAGCTACGTCCTCTTCGTCCGCACCGGCTCGCCCCGCGAGCTGGAGCGTCTCTTGCAGCAGATCCGCTCCACGGCCGCAGTGAGCACCCGGAGCACCATCATCCTCCAGACATTCTACGACCACGCGCAGGGCCTCTGACGTGAAACTGTAGCGCACCACGCCAAGTTTGTGAAAATTTTTCCGGTATTTCCATAGGAATGGCGTAAAAATTTTGTTAGAGTAGTTGCATGACCGCGCTTTTCTCCTCTGACACAGGCTCCTCCGCAGCCGCCTCGGCAGCTTCCGACGTCGAACCGGGCCAGGTCCTCGACTCCCTCGCGAAGTCGCAGCTGGTCGACGGTTTCCCCTTCGTCCTCGACTTGGCGCGCTCCCATGGGAGCTGGCTCGTCGACGAGCGGGACGGGGCGAGCTACCTGGACATGTTCGGGTTCTTCGCCTCCAACGCGCTCGGCATGAACCACCCGGCGCTCGCGGAGGACGAGGCGTTCGTCGCCGAGCTGGGCCGCGCCGCGCTCAACAAGCCGTCGAACTCGGACGTGTACACCACGCCGATGGCCCGGTTCGTCGCGACGTTCCGCCGAGTCCTCGGCGTCCCCGAGCTGCCGCGGCTCTTCTTCATCGACGGCGGCGCGCTGGCGGTGGAGAACGCGCTGAAGGTGGCGTTCGACTGGAAGAGCCAGCGAAACGAGGCCGAGGGCAGGTTCGGCCCGGACGGCGAGCCGCTCGGGACAAAGGTGCTGCACCTGGCGGGCGCCTTCCACGGGCGCAGCGGCTACACGATGTCGCTCACGAACACGGACCCGGCCAAGACGGACCGTTTCCCGAAGTTCGACTGGCCCCGGATCGAGGCTCCGCACACCGGGCTCGCCGATGTCGAGGCCGCCGAGGAGCGCGCCCTCGGGCAGATCCGGGCGGCGTTCGCCGCGCATCCGCACGATATCGCCTGTTTCATCGCCGAGCCGATCCAGGGCGAGGGCGGCGACCGGCACCTGCGGCCCGAGTTCCTGCGCGCCGTGCAGGGGCTCTGCGTCGAGCACGACGCGCTCTTCGTCCTCGACGAGGTGCAGACCGGCGTCGGGATGACCGGCACGATGTGGGCGCACCTCGGCCTCGGCCTGGAGCCGGATATCGTCGCCTTCGGCAAGAAGACCCAGGTCTGCGGCATCATGGCGGGCCGAAGGGTCGAGGAGCTCGCGACGAACGCGATGCGCGTCTCCTCCCGGATCAACTCCACCTGGGGCGGGAACCTCGTCGACATGGTGCGCGCCCGGCGGATCTACGAGGTCATCGAGGCCGAGCATTTGGCGGAGCGCGCCGCGCGCCTCGGCGAGGGGCTGCTCGATGGCTTGCGGGACCTCGCCGAACGCCATCCGGGCCTCGTGTCCAATCCGCGCGGGCGGGGCCTGATGTGCGCGATCGACCTGCCGAGCGCCGAGACGCGCAACGCCGTCGTCGCCGACCTCTTCGCGAAAGAGCAGGTCATCATCCTCGGCACGGGGGAGCGGGGCATCCGCTTCCGCCCGACGCTCACTGTCACGGAGGAGGAGCTGGCGCTCGCGCTCGGAGCCCTCGACCGCGCGCTTGGCCGGGCCTCGAAGGGTTAGTGCGTCGCGAAGGCTGGCGACACGACGACGGCGAGCGTGGCGAAAAGTCTGATAAAGCGTCGCACGACAACCCCTCCTCGATGTCCAGCGTTTGACGACGGACTGTACCGCAGCGCCCGGTGGGTTTTATTCGCCGACCGCGCGGGCCTCGTGGCTCTGCGGCGCGCAGGCCGTGGTGAGCAGCAGCACGAGGGCTGCCATGAGGACGGCGGTGAGGACTTCGGGCCACGGTGTGAAAGCGCTCGCGAGCACGAGCGCGGCGACAGCCGGGAAGCTGGCCGAGACGAACCTCGGCACGGTGGAGCGCTCGAATTGCAGCAGCCAGACCCCGAGCACGTAGACGGCGACCGGGAGGGTGAGCGCGAGCCCGCTCAGCAGGTTGTGCTCGTGGTGGGACAGCCGTTCGCTGAGCACGCCGATCCCGGCTCCGACGGCCGCGCCGCTCGCATAGATCCAATAGTGGCCGAAGCCCCACGTCAGAGCGGGGCCGAAGCCGGTGAGCCGGTTGTGCACCGGGCGTTCGAAGTAGATCCACCACATCGCGAACAGGATCACCAGCGCGGAGCCCGCCAAGGTGAGCTCGACGCTTGCCGCGCGCTCCTCGACCA
Source organism: Segniliparus sp. (assembly GCF_051660745.1). Classification (NCBI taxonomy): domain Bacteria; kingdom Bacillati; phylum Actinomycetota; class Actinomycetes; order Mycobacteriales; family Segniliparaceae; genus Segniliparus; species Segniliparus sp. The sequence goes on from NZ_JBOFQF010000028.1 coordinate 179,519, forward strand.
CGCCTTCGCGGATGGCCGTTGCCGAGCTCGCGACGGCCTCGCCGAGCACGATGATGGTGAAAAGGCCGTAGCGCTCCGCGATGTGGTGCGGATGCCACGGCGTGGCGGACTTCCACTCGGCGAGGGCGGGAATGGCGAGCTCGAAGGCGGCGCCGAGCAAGAAGCAGACGGGCCCGAACGGCCCGCCCGGCAGGAAGAGGGCTCCGACCCAGAACGCTTGGACGAGCGTGATGCCGACGGCGTAGCGCAGGGCGGTGGCTCGGTGCTCGGGGTCGCTGGCCGCCGCGCGCAGCCACTGCGAGACCATGGCCAGGCGCATGAGGACGTACCCGGCGATCATGACGCTTTCCCTGGTGGCCTCGGGGAGGTACACGGCCGCGGCCAGGACCAGGCTCCCGGCGATCTGCACCATCGCGGTCAACCGGTACACGAGGTCGTCCACGTCGTAGGCGGAGGCGAACCAGCTGAAGTTGAGCCATCCCCACCAGATCGCGAAGAAGAGCTGGCCGTAGACGAGCACGCCGTGCTCCCAGTGCCCTTCGGAGAGCTGGTGGTGCAAGAGTGTGGCCGCGCCCGCCACAGCGACCACGAAACACAGGTCGAAAAGCAGTTCCAGCGGGGTCGAGACGCGGTGCTCCTCGCCGGGGTCGCGGGCGGTCATGCGGCGTGGTCGGGGCAGGAAGGGCAATCCCATGGCATGAGTGTGGCAATCCGGCAGCGCTCAGGCAAGTCGCCGCGAGACGTGCTAACCTACATATATGTCGGTTAAGGCGACGGAACTCGCGGCCCCGAGCCGCCCGGCGGCTCGGCAACGCCGCCTGAAGGGGCCGCAGCGCAGGGAGCTGGTCCTCGAAGCGGCCCGCGCCGCGTTCGTCGAGCAGGGCTACGACAGCGTCTCGATGAACGACATCGCGCAGCGGGCCGGAGTCGCCCGGCCCGTCCTCTACGACCATTTCCCCTCGAAAAGAGCATTGATGTTGTTCCTGCTCACCGAGGAGACCGAGCTGCTGCTGGCGCGGATCGCCGAGCAGGCCCGCAGCGGGGCCTCGTCGGAGGAGCGAATGCGCGCCTCCCTCGAGGTGTACTTCTGTTTTCTTGTCGAGCGCCCGCTCGCGGCGCGGATCTTCCAAGGGGCTTCCGCCGCCGACCCGGACGTCGCGGAGGCCGCGCAGCGGATGCGCGAGCTCGCGAGGCGCGGGACCGCCGCCCTCCTTGGGCCGGTCGGGGGGACCGGGCGAGAGGTCTCGGCCGCCGTGCTTGTCGCATCGGTGATCGCGGTGGCCGACTGGTGGGCGCAGCACCCGGAGACGCCACAGGGCGAGGTGGTCGACACGACGCTGCGCCTGCTGTGGCCGGGAGTGGGCCAAACCCTGCGGAGCGGGGGAGCGTCGTCGACGGACGGAGGAAAGGCATGACCGCGATATCGCAGGAGGAAAGCTGGGCGCGGGGGAACTCCGTCGCGCGCGCCGCGGCTGCGGCCTACGCCAAGAGCGAGTCGTGGGACGTGTCCGCCCCACTGGGCCCAGGCTCCCTGACCTGGGGGCATTTCGGCGACATCCGCTCGTTCCTCATCCTCGGCAGGGCGGGGACGTTGCAGAACATGCACCCGGTCCTCGACGCCGCCCTGCGGCAGCATTCGAACTTCTTCGCCGACCCGATGGACCGCTTCCGCCGCTCGGTCGAGCCGATCCACATGATGATCTACGGCGACGACCCGCAGCAGCGCGCCGCGACCGTGCGCGACTTCCACAAGCCCATCAAAGGCACGGGGGACGACGGGGCCCGGTACCACGCGATGGACCCGGAGGTCTACTGGTGGACCCATGTGACTTTCTACGAGTCGGTCATCGCCACCCAGGAATTGTTCGGCACGCCCTTCACCGAGGAGCAGAAGCGGCAGATCGTGGCGGAAGGGCTGTCGTGGTGGCGGCTCTACGGGATGAGCGAGCGGCCCGCGTTCGGGAGCTACGAGGACTTCCAACGCTACTGGGCGCACATGCTCCGCGACGTGCTCGGGCGGAATTTCACCACGGACTTCGCGAGGGACATCCACCGCAAGAAGGTCCCCGCCCCGCCGTTCGTCCCCTCGGCGCTCTGGCCACTGGTGCGGTACCCGGTCATGGCGGTCGGGGGCTGGGTCACGACCGGGACTATGCCGCCGCAGGCTCGGGAGATCCTTGGCTGGGACTGGCGGCGGCGGGACGAGCTGGCGTTCGCGCTCTTCCGCAGGGCGGTGCGCTCGGGCTGGCGGTTGCTGCCGCAGCGATGGCGGTACATCCCGACGGCGTGGCGGGGCATGGAGCGCTCTCGCGAACAGGCGGAGCCCTCTTCGGGCGCGGGGCGGCCAGGCTAGGCTGGAGGGGAGTGCTCGCCCGGAGCCTCGGTTTGAGAGGAGTTCCTGCTATGAGCATTGTCGTGGTCGCCGTCCTCACCCCGAAGCCCGAGCGTCGCGACGAGGTCCGCGCCGCGCTGCTCGAAGCCGTCGCCGCGACGCACCAAGAGCCGGGTTGCGAGCTGTACAGCCTCAACGAGAACGAGGCGGCGTTCGTGTTCGTCGAGCGCTGGGCGAGCAGGGAAGAGCTCGAAGCGCACTTGGCCGGGCCGGTGCTGCACAAGCTGCGCCCGTTGTTCGACGACGCGATCCTCGACTCGAACGTCCAGCTCTTGAAGCCCGTCGAGGCGGGAGATCCCGCGAAGTCCGCTGTTTGACCCGCAGCGCGGCGAGCGGCTGCTCGCCCCTGGCGACTGGTTCGCCGACCGGCAAGTCGTGGCATTCCTCGGTCGGGGCGGCCGAGCCGAGGTCTACGCGGTCCGTGAGCCGCTGACCCGCAGGTTCGAGGCTGTCAAGATCCTCATCCCCCAGTACGCGGAGGATCCCGCCGAGCGGACGCAATTCGCGCACGAGTACGTGGTGACGCGCCATTTGGAGCATCCGAACATCCTCGTGCCGACCGAGCTGGGCGAGGCGGGCGGCACGATGTGGCTCAGCTTCCCCGTCGTCGCGCAGCACAGCGCCTCGGCCCTGGTCCCGAAGCGGGGGGAGGCTCCAGACCTCGACAGGGTCGGGACGCTGCTCCGCGAATCGGCTTCTGCCCTGGACTACGCGCATGCCCGTCAGATCGTGCACCTTGACGTGAAGCCTGCGAACCTGCTGGTTGTCGCGAACCCGGATTTTCTGGTCTTCCTCAGCGATTTCGGCTCCGCCGAGGAGATCCGGGACGGGGCGGGCCACGCGAACCGCCTCGCCTCGCTGCCGTACGCCGCGCCCGAGCTGCTCACCGCGCGCCGGGGCGATTACGGCCCGCTCGGCCCCGCGACGGACCAGTACGCGCTGGCCGCGAGCGCGATGGAGCTGTTGACCGGGAGGCCGCCGTTCCCGAAGGGGACCACATGGGCCGTGGCCGGGGCGCATTTGAAATCGCCGCCGCCCAGCGCGCGGTCCCGCGCCCCGTGGCTGCCGCCCGCAGTGGACTCGGTGCTGCACAAGGCGCTCGCGAAAGCGCCCGGCGCGCGCTATCCGAGTTGCGGGGAGTTCGCGGACGTCCTCGTGCGCGTGCTCTCGTATTGCGACATCGAGTGATATGCGCCATAGTGAGATGTCACATGGTGTTAACATCCGAAGTTAGGCATGCGTCACATGACGCGATATCGTCAAGGCACTTTATTTTCACTTCGATCCTAAGGACAGAGCTTGACCGCATCGACAGATGAGGCCCCTCCGGCGGCTCCCGCGAACTCGTACTTGACCAGGGAGGACGAGGGATACCACAAGGGACTCGGCAACCGGCAGATCCAGATGATCGGCATCGGGGGAGCCATCGGCACCGGTCTGTTCATGGGGGCGGGCCTCAAGCTGCACAGCGCGGGCCCGGGCTTGTTCATCGCGTACGGGCTCTGCGGGCTGTTCGTCTTCTTCATCCTGCGGGCGCTGGGCGAGTTGGTGCTGCACCGCCCGTCGTCGGGCTCGTTCGTCTCGTACTCGCGCGAGTTCCTCGGCGAGAAGGCCGCGTACGCCGTGGGCTGGATGGTCTTCCTGAACTGGGCCATGACCTCGATCGCCGACACCAGCGCCATCGCGGGCTACATCAGCCGGTGGGTGAAGACCGACGTCGTGCCGGGGTGGACGTGGGCGCTCTTGGCGCTGGCCATCGTGCTCTCGGTGAACATGATCTCGGTGAAGTGGTTCGGCGAGATGGAGTTCTGGGCGGCGCTCATCAAGGTCATCGCCCTCGTCACCTTCCTGGTCATCGCGGTCGTCGTGCTCATCTGGGGCATGGATCTGAGCGCGTACACGCCGCCGGGCGAGAAGCCCGCGCCGGTCGCGCAGTGGCACACCGGCTTCGCCATGGTGTCGAGCAGCCCCGGCGGATGGTTCCCGCACGGGCTCTTCCCGCTCTTGGTGGTGCTCTCCAGCGTGGTCTTCGCGTATTCGGCGGTGGAGCTCGTCGGCACTGCGGCGGGCGAGGCCAAAGACCCGGAGAAGGTCATGCCGAAGGCCATCAACGCGGTGCTCCTGCGGATCGTCTTCTTCTACGTCGGGTCCGTGGTGCTCCTGGCGCTCTTGGTGCCGTACCTCAACTACGGCAGCGGCAGCCCGTTCGTCACGTTCTTCTCCAGCCTCGGCGCGCCGTGGGCGGGGGACGTGATGAACGCGGTGGTGATCACCTCGGCGATGTCCAGCCTCAACGCGGGGCTGTACTCCACGGGCCGGATCGTCCGCTCGATGGCGATGAACGGCAGCGCCCCCGAGTCCCTCGGCAAGATGAACTCCGGCGGAGTCCCGTACCCCGGCATCTTGTTGACCTGCTGTTTCACCGTGATCGGCGTGGTGCTCAACTATCTGCTGCAGGACGCGAAAGAGGTGTTCAGCATCGCGATCGAGATGGCCTCGATCGGCGTCATGGGCGGCTGGGCCTCCATCGTCATCTGCCAGCTCCAGTTCTTCAAGCTGGCGAAGCAGGGCTTGGCGGTTCGTCCGGCGTTCCGGATGCCGTGGGCCCCCTACAGCAACTACGCCACGCTCGTCTTCCTCGCCGCCGTCGTGGTCATCATGGGCCTGCCGAAGTCGGGCGAGACCGAGTTCGTCAAGAAGTACGAGGGCACGATCACCGTCGCGGCGTTCTTCTTCGTCTTCGTGCCGCTCCTCGTCCTCGGCTGGTACCTCCTTCGAGACCGCGTGAACGCGATCGCGCAGGAGCGGATGGGCTACACCGGCAAGTTCCCGGTCATCGCGAACCTGCCCGTCGACCCCGAGCACATCCCGCTCAAAGACCACGAAGACCCGCGCCATCTCGGCGCGGGCGCGCACCACGGCAAGCATGAGAAGGGGCACTCGGAGGAGGCCCCCTCGGCAGGGGACTAGGCTCGGGAAAGAGCGTCCGCAGATGCGACGCGCCGACAACAGGCACGAGCGAAGGACGTGAGGAATAGAGTTTGACCGTCACCATCGATCAGGGCAGGCCGGACACCTCGTATTTGTCCCAGGAGGACGAGGGGTACCACAAGGGGCTCGGGAACCGGCAGATCCAGATGATCGCCATTGGCGGCGCGATCGGCACAGGGCTGTTCCTCGGCTCGGGGCTGCGGCTGCACGAGCGCGGCCCCGGCTTGTTCATCGTCTACGGGCTCTGCGGGTTGTTCCTTTTCTTCATCCTGCGGGCGCTGGGCGAGTTGGTGCTGCACCGCCCGTCGTCGGGCTCGTTCGTCTCGTACTCGCGCGAGTTCCTCGGCGAGAAGGCCGCGTACGCGGTGGGCTGGATGTTCTTTTTGAACTGGGCGATGACCGGCATCGGCGACACCAGCGCCGTCGCGGCCTACATCGGGCGCTGGGTGCCGCCGTCGGCGGTGCCGTCGTGGGTCTGGGCGCTCGCCGCGCTGGCCATCGTGCTCTCGGTGAACATGATCTCGGTGAAGTGGTTCGGCGAGATGGAGTTCTGGGCGGCGCTCGTCAAAGTCGTCGCGCTGACCACCTTCCTCACCGTCGGCCTGATCGTGCTCGTCTTCGGCTACCGCCTCGGCGTGGAGGGGGAGCAGGAGACGTGGCGGCCCGGCTTCGAGATGGTGGCCAGCTCTGGCGGCTGGCTGCCCAAGGGCTTCACCCCCTTGCTGCTCGTGCTGTCCACCGTCGTCTTCGCGTACGCGGGCTCGGAGATGGTCGGCACTGCGGCGGGCGAGGCCAAAGACCCGCAGAAGGTCATGCCGAAGGCGATCAACTCGGTCATCGCCAGGGTCGCGGTCTTCTATGTCGGCTCGCTGGTCCTCCTCGCGCTCTTGGCCCCGTACACGCGGTACGGCGACGGCAGCCCGTTCGTCACGTTCTTCTCCCTGATCCATGTGCCCCACGCGGGGGACGTGATGAACGCGGTGGTGATCACCTCGGCGATGTCCAGCCTCAACGCGGGGCTGTACTCCACGGGCCGGATCATCCGCTCGATGGCGATGAACGGCAGCGCGCCGTCGTTCATGACCGGGATCTCCGGCAGGGGAGTCCCGTACCCCGGCATCCTCTTGACCAGCAGCGTCGCCCTGGTCGGGGTGATTTTGAACTACTGCTTGGGAGATGCGGCCGAGGTGTTCAGCATCGCGACCGAGATGGCTTCGCTCGGCATCATCGCCAGCTGGGGCTCGATCATCCTGTGCCAGCTGCGTTTCCACAAGCTGAGCAAACAGGGCTTGGTCAAACGTCCGGCGTTCCGGATGCCGGGGGCGCCGTACACGGGTTACGCCACGCTCCTCTTCCTGGTGCTGGTGCCGGTGCTCATGGCCTTGCCGAAGAACACCGAGACGGTATGGATCAAGAGGTACGAGGGCACGGTCACGGTCGGCGCGTTCTTCGTTTTCCTGCTGCCGATCCTGATCCTCGGCTGGTTCCTGCTGCGGGACCGGGTGAACGCGATCGCGCAGGAGCGGATGGGCTACACCGGCCAATTCCCCGTGGTGGCGAACTTGCCGGTCGACTCGGACCGGCTGCCGCTCAAGGACCGACCCGAGACTACGGGCTCGTGATCGCGTTGGCGGTCTCGTCGTAGCGGCGGACGGCCTCCGGGACGGGCAACCGCCCCAAAAACATCTCGTCCAAGATCGGCTTGCCTGCCTGCGCAGCCGCCGAGTAACGAGCCCCGCGCGGGGCAGGGATGCGCGCTTGGACGGCGAAGAACGGTCCGGTGTCCACCCCGAGGCCGCGCCAGTGCTCGGTCCAGCTGGCGGTGGCGGCGGTGACCGCGGGGACGGCGGCCCCGCTCTCGCCGAGCGGCGCGTTGCCCGCCGCTGAGCCCAACCAGGCCAGCGTCTCGCGGGCGGCCTCCGGATGGGGCGAGCGAGCGTTCAAGGCCACCGAGATCCCGTTCGTGACGGTCACCCGCCCGGCAGGCCCCGCAGGAGCAACGGCGATCCCCCAGTCGAAGGCGGCGTTCTGCCGGATCGTGGCGAGGGTGTACGGCCCGGACTCGAAGAGCGCGAGATTGCCGTGCAAGAACTGGTCCAACGTGAAGCCGGGATTGAGGTTCGTGTCTCCCGCCGACGGCGCGACATGCCAACGGTTGACGAGGTCGACGATGTATTGCAGCGCGCCTTGGGCCTTGGGGTTCTCGAAGGCGAACCGGTCGCCGTCTTGCAGCTGTCCGCCCGCAGACCCGACGAACGGCATGATGGTGCCCTGGAGGTCCTCGAAGGCGCCGAGCCCCCATGCGCCAGACGCGGCGAGCTCGCGCAGGAGCGGCAGGAACGTGTCTTTCGCCGGGTCGGGGTCCCAGCTCGCCGCCGCGAGCTCGTCCGCGCCGACGCCGGCCTTGGCGAGCAGCGCCTTGTTGTAGTACAGGACGATCCCCGGGTCCCAGAGCTGCGGCACCGCCCAGAGCGTGCCGTTCCGGCTGAACTGCTCGACCACCGCAGGCGCCCAGGCGGCTTTGGCCTCGGCGCCGAGCGCGTCGTCGACCGATCGGAGCTTGCCGGCCTCCGCGTAATTCGCGAAATACGTCCCGTCCACCCAGAACAGGTCGTCCGCGCCGTCCCCGGCGATGTCGGTGCGCAGCTTGATCGCGTAGTTCGTGTAGGCGACCAGGCGCAGCTCCACATGGATCTGCGGGTGGCGGCGTTCGAACTCGTCGAGCGAGGTCCGGTACGCGGCGGCGACCTGCTTGTCCCACAGCCGCACGGTGACGGTGACACGTCCGTCGGAGGGTTCCCGGCCCAGCCACACGACAGTACTGATGAGCAGCGCGAACGCGGCGGCAAAGGCGAAGAGTCCTTTGGTGGACGGCTTCAGCCCGCTCGTCCAGACGGATGAGGTCCAAGGCGGAAGGAGCCGACGCGTACGGGGGAGGGGGTGGTGTACGCGAGGCGACGACAACGAAGGAGATCGCCGTTTGGGCAGCGGGAAAGAGATCATTTCAACCCCGTGAGGGCTATGGAGCGGACGATATGCTTCCCGGCCACGAGGAAGCAGACGAGGAGCGGGAGGATCGCGACCGTGGTCGCGGCGGTCACCAAGGTCCAGTTCCCGATTTCCCGGTCCTGCAGGTTCGCGGTGGCCACCGACAAGACTTGCCATTTCGGCCCGGACGTGGCGATGAGCGGCCACAGGAAGCCGTTCCAGTTCGCGACCGCCGTGATGAGCGCCAGCGTGGCGAGGATCGGACGGGAGACGGGCAAGACCACATGGTAGAACACGTCGAAGGCGTTCGCCCCGTCGAGCCGCGCGGCGGTGATGAGCTCTTCGGGGATCTGGCGGAAGTTCTCGCGGAGCAAGTAGACGGCGTACGGGGAGCCGAAGACGTAGGGCAGCACGAGCGTCCAGAACGTGCCGCGCAGCCCGAGCTCGCCCATGAGCAAGTACCAGGGCACGACGGTGGTGATCGGCGGGACCATGAGCGTGGCGAGGTAGACCCAGAACAGGGTTTCGCGGCCCCGGAACCGCAGATGCGCGAACGCGAAGGCGGCCATCGCGGAGAACGCGATCTGGCCGAGCAGCAGGAACGCGACGACGAGCGCGGTGACCAGCGCGGCGCGGCCGAAGCCCGCCTGGCCGAGCGCCGAGTAGTTCGCCGAGGTCGCCGGGTCTGGCATGTCGAGCGGGGGACGGCTGAAGTACTGCTGCGGGGTCTTGAGCGAGGTCAGCACCGACAGTCCGTACGGGGCGAGGACGAGCAGGGCGGCGAAGCCTAGAACCAGGTACGCGCGCAACGCGTCGAGTTTCGAGTCATCGGAGCGCATAGGCGCCCTTGCGCTCCGTGGCGCGCCGGGCGGCCACCGTGATGAGGATGAGCCCGAGCGCCAGGACGATGGCCATGACGGCGGCCCGCCCCGGACGGGCCACCTCGAACGCCTCGGCGTACAGCCGGTGCGCGACGAGGTCGGTGCTCCCGCTCGGACCGCCCCTGGTGAGCCCGTAGACGAGGTCGAAGATCTGCACCGCGTTGATCACCCCGGTCAACGACACGAACACGAGGGTCGGGCGAAGGAGCGGGAAGGTGATCCGCCAGAACCGCTGCCGCGAAGTGGCGCCGTCGAGGTACGCGGCCTGCCCGAGCTCCTCGGGGATGGCGTAGAGGCCCGCGACGAAGAACAACGCGACGTAGCCGACTTGCGACCACACGCTCACGGCGGCGACGGCGGGGAAGGCGAGGCTCGGGTCGGTGAGCCATTCGACCCGCTCGCCCGAGAGGGCGTTCACTGCGCCGTCCGTCGGGGAGAGCAGCCATTTCCAGATGAGCGCGATCGCGAGCGGCGCGCAGACCCAGGGGATGGCGAGGATCGTCCGAAACGCCGAAGAGCCGCGCAGGCCCTTGGTGAGCAGCGTCGCGACCCACAGTCCCAGCGCGGTCTGCGCGGGCACGACGACAGCGACAAAAGCGAGGGTGACGAGCAGGGAGTGCCCGAACTGCGGGTCGGCGAGCACCGCCCGCCAGTTCTGCAGGCCGACGAAACGGCTCGGCCCGATCAGGTCCCAGTCTTGCGTGGACAGCCACAGCACCGCGAGCACGGGCAGCAGCATGAACGCCCCCAGCCCGAACAGGCTCGGGGCGATGAACAACCAGCCGGTCGGCGATTGAGACGCCAACGCCGCGCCCGTCGGCTGCCCCCGGCGCTTGCTCACCAGGATCGGCGATGGAATTTCGGAGCGGTCTTTTGCGCGTAGGCCTTGGTCGCGACGCGGAAGTTCTTGCCCGCGAGCAGCGGGGCCTGGATCAACCGCTCGGCGAGCAGCGAGGCCCGCGCGCCCCGGTTCCACACGCCTTGGTAGAGGCGTTTGGCGGCGGCGACGGCGTCCGGGGAGCGGTTCGAGATCTCCCGGGCCAGCTCAAGGGCCTTCGCCTGGGGGTCGTCGGCCAACTCGGTGATGAGTCCCAGTTGCAACGCCAGCTCCGGCTTCACGAACTCCCCGGTCATCACGAGGCGTTTGGCCACATCCGCGCGGACCAGCTCAGGCAGCGTGAGCGAGGCGGTGAGGTCCGGGATGATCCCGAACCTGGTCTCCAGCACAGAGAACTCGGCGGTGGGGTCCGCGATGCGGAAGTCGGCCGCGAGCGCCAGCTGCAGCCCGCCGCCGTAGCAGTGCCCGCGGACGACGGCGATGATCGGCACCGGGAGCTTGCGCATCTCCCACATCGGCGCTTGGAAGAAGTTCGCCGTCGTGACCGTCGCGAGGAGGCGGCGCAACGTGGTGGCCGGGCTTGAGTCGGTGAAGACCGAGGTGTCCATGCCCGAGCAGAAGCTCGCCCCGGCCCCGGAGAACACGACGGCGCGGACCTCGCGGTTTTTACGCAGGTCGCGGAACGCTTTCGCGAGCGCCGGGTACGAGCCGAGCAAGAGGGCGTTGCGCTTCTCCGGACGGTTGATGGTCACATGCGCGATGTTCTGCTCGTCGATCGTGGTGAGCACCAAAGGGGCTGCGACGGTGTCGGTCATGCGTTTAGCCTAAAGGTCGAGGACGACATGCCCTCCGGCAGGTGCGCGCGAGACGCAGGGCGTCATGAACCGCTCGTGCTCGTCGTCGGTGAGGAATTCGTCCCGATGCTCGACTTGCCCCGAGAGCAGTCGCGTTTGGCACGTCCCGCAGATCCCGTTGCCGCACATCGACTCGATATGGATTCCTTTGGCGCGAATCGCGGCGAGCACGGAGAGCCCGGGCGGCACGGTCACGGTGATCCCGGACTGGCGCAGCTCGACCTCGAAGCATTCGGCCGGGTCGGCTGTCGGGACGGGCTCGACGTGACGCCGTTTGAACAATCGCATCAATGCCCCATCGGGCATTTGCCGATCCTCGGGATCGCGGCCCCCGGCGCGATGCTCGCGGTCGCGTTGTGGTGGTCGTATGAGGCCTCCTGCACTCCTTCGCGCCGGGCGGAGAGCTTGCCGATGCGGACGAGCGCGCGCCAGTGCAGGTCCTCTTTCCTCTCGGCGGTCCGCCTGCGCGCGCCGGGAAGCAGGTCGAGGACGCGTCGGAGCGTCACGTTGGCGTGGGCGAAGACCCGGTAGGGGAGGATCCACGGCTCGAACCGCGCGTCCTGCATATCGGTGCCGCGCAGCATGGCCCGCACCATGGGCGTGCCGCCGTAGTAGGCCAAAACTCCAAGGACGGGGGTCATGACCGCCTGCTTGACGCGGCCCGCGCGGCCCTTGCCGTTGACCGCCGCGCCGACTTGGGCTTCCGTCCATTCGGAAGGACCGCCCGCGTGGGCGACCCCGTAGTCCATGATCTCGATGCCCTGCGCGGCGCTGCGCGGGATGATCTCGTCGGGGACGCCGAGGACATGGGCGATATACGCCCAGTAGGCCATCGTCGCGTCCAGGTCGGCCCAGGTGCGCTTGCGCCCGTGCTGGTGGTCGATGAGCAACGACTGGAGGCCGAAGGTGGTGGCGGCAATCATGACCATGGCGGCGGAGATCGGGTTGCCGTGGTGGGCGAACCCCGCAGGCGTCCCGGCCTCGTTCCCCCAAGACCGGCGCAAGCCCGCGCGGACTTGGGCGTGCATGAGCCGCAGGCGCACGGTGTCCTTGAACCCGACGCCGTGGCGGCTGAGCCCGTCTTTGACCGTGACGTGCAGGAACCAGGTGCTCGTCTCGAGGTTCCTGCGGCCGAAGTCGGTCACGAACCGTCCGGTCGCGCCGGTCGCGTAGGCGACCTCGTCGCCGACGAAGGTCCCGAAGACGTCGCCGATCCCCATGCCAATCTTCCCGGCGAGCGAGGTGTCGGCCCAGAGCTGCCTGCCGCGCTCCGCGACCACCGGGTCGTGCCAGTCCGGCGGGTTGTCCAGCTCCGCGAACAGGTCGACCAGCTCCTCGGGCGGGTTCTCGATCGAGTCGATCCCGTGGTCGAGTGCCTGTTCGAGCAGCTTGCGCCCTTCGGCCATGCCGATCTCGCGGAACCGCGCGACGACCGCGTCCATGAGCTGGTCCCCCTGCCAGTGGTGGTCGAGCACCAGCTTGACGAGTTCGGTCTCCCTCGGCGTCTCCTGGAAATCGATCCACGGCACGAGCTGGCCGCGCCGCGCGTAGGTCCACAAGTCGCCGAAGCTCTGGCGGGGCGGCCTCGGGCGCAGCTCCATGCCCGTCCGCCAGTAGTAGTCGAACGGGTGCTGGCCCGCGCTGCCGCTCTCGTTGCGCTCGGCGAGGTCTTGTGTCATGTGGCGCTCCATTTCACGTCTGTGCTCCACAGCATAGTAAGACATCGTTATATGCGCAATGCGGTGGGACATATCCGTCACGATGTCCTTTTCCTGGAGCTGTCGCCCCGGCGGTTGTCCACAGGGCGAGGAACGAATTCCACAAATGCCGCAAACCGGCCGAGAACCAGGTCGGCAGAGCGGAGGATGTGGCTATGGCGTTGTTCGTGATCGAGGTTGCCGCGGCGGCGTGCTGCGGCCTCGTCGCGGGCCAGGCCGGGGCGGCGCTGCTCGGGTCTGCGGCTCCGCGCTGGTGGTGCGAGATCGGGTGCGCGCTGTGCTTCGCGCCGCTGCCCGCGCTCGGCGCGGGTGCTCTGCTCGGTCCAAGCGCCATCTCCAGGCTCTGCGCGGCTGCAGCCGTGGTGTGGTGGCTGGTCTGCCTCTCGGTCGCAGACTTGTCCGTCCGGCGGCTGCCCGACGCGCTCACGCTTCCCGGCGCGTTGGGGTGTGTGGCGGCGGCAGCGGTCCTGGGGCGGGGCGGGGCCGCGCTTGTCGGCGCGCTGTGCTTCGCGGGCGCTTATTTTGTGATCCACCTCGTTTCGCCGAGGTCGATGGGGGCAGGAGACGTGAAGCTCGCGCTCGGTCTCGGCGCGCTCTGCGCAGCCGTCCATCCGCTTGCCGTGCTCCTCGTCGCGCTGTTGTCGTCGCTGATCAGCGCTTTTTTCGCGATCGTCGTGCTACTCGGGCGGCGACGTGCGCCACCGGGCACAGTGGCGCATGGGGCTTCGATGTGCCTCGCCGCATACGCGGTGCTCGCGGCGGCCTGGGTTTGACGAAGCGACGATTCGTCTGACGGATTCTCCGAGCGTCCTCGTTCGGCGTTTGCGACGAATGAGACAATGGTCGGCGTGTTGCGATGGACGACTGCAGGCGAGTCACATGGCCGGGCTTTGATCGCCCTGCTCGAAGGAATGGTCGCCGGTGTCGCTGTGACCTCTGAGGGTGTCGGCGAGCAACTCGCGCGCCGTCGCCTCGGCTACGGGCGCGGCGCGCGGATGAGCTTCGAGAAGGACGAGGTCGTTCTGCTCGCAGGCCTCCGCCACGGCCTCACGCTCGGCGGTCCGATCGCCGTGCAGATCGGCAACACCGAGTGGCCGAAATGGGAAGAAGTGATGGCCCCGGACCCGGTGGACGTCGAAGCCGTCCGCCAGAGCGCCCGAGGCGGGGCGCTCACCCGGCCGCGCCCCGGGCACGCTGATTTCGCGGGGATGCTGAAGTACGGCTTCGACGACGCGCGGCCGGTGCTCGAACGCGCGAGCGCCCGCGAGACGGCGGCCCGCGTCGCGGCAGGCGCCGTGGCGAAGGCGTTTTTGCGCCAGGCGTTCGGCGTGGAAGTCCTCTCGCACGTGGTCTCGATCGGCGCGAGCGAGCCCTACGCGGGCGAGCCGCCCACCGCAGATTTGTTGGAGAAGATCGACGCGAGCCCGGTCCGCACCCATGACGCGGCGGCGGAGGCCTCGATGATCGCGGAGATCGAGGCGGCGAAGAAGGACGGCGACACGCTCGGCGGGGTCGTCGAAGTGGTCGCCCACGGACTGCCGATCGGCGTCGGGTCGTTCATCAGCGGCGAGGAGCGCCTCGACGCGCAGCTCGCCGCCGCGCTCATGGGCATCCAGGCCATCAAGGGCGTCGAAGTCGGCGACGGCTTCGAGACCGCGCGCAGGCGCGGCAGCCAAGCGCATGACGAGATCTTCGGAGCCGACGGCTCCGTCACCCGGTCGAGCAACCGCGCGGGCGGCCTCGAGGGCGGGATGACCAATGGCGAGCCGGTGCGGGTCCGGGCGGCGATGAAACCGATCTCGACCGTGCCGAAGGCGCTGCGCACCGTGGACATGTCGACCGGCGAGGCCGCGACGGCAATCCACCAGCGCTCCGACGTGTGCGCCGTCCCGGCGGCCGGTGTGGTGGCCGAGGCGATGGTGGCGTTGGTGCTGGCCCGCGCCACGCTGGCGAAATTCGGCGGCGACAGCCTCACGGAGACGAAACGGAACGCTGAAGGGTATCTTCGAGAGATACACGAGCGGCTTCGTCACGACACCGCTGTCTCATGAAAGGTCCTATGCCTCCTCGCGCAGTGCTGATCGGAGCCCCTGGCTGCGGCAAATCAGTCATCGGGCGAAGGCTCGCGCGCGCGCTGGGAGTCAAGGTCTTGGACACCGACGCGGAGATCGAGCGCACGGCAGGCAAGACGATCACCGAAATCTTCTCGGCGGAGGGCGAGCCCGCATTCCGCGCTTTAGAGGAGCAGGTGGTCGCCAGCGCCTTGGCCGAGCATGAAGGCGTGCTCTCGCTCGGCGGGGGGGCCGTGCTCTCGTCGAAGACGCAAGAGGCGTTGCGCGGACACACGGTGGTCTGGTTGCAGATCAGCGCCGCCGAGGGCGTGCGGCGCACGAGCAGGCGGACGCACCGCCCGATACTCGCGGGGGAGAACCCCGACGAGCGGTACCGCCAGCTCTTGGCGGAACGCACCCCGGTCTACCGGAGCCTCGCGACGCTGAAAGTGCGCGCGGAGGGCCGTCCCACCTCCAGCATCGTCCGGGAATTGGAGCGCAGGCTGACCGCCAAGGGGACGGCGGCCAGTGAAGAGACCGGGGCCGTCGTGGAGACAGAAGAGACCCCCACACAGGAGCAGCAAGCATGAGCCACACAGTGATCGCGGTCGGCGGGACGGACCCCTACACGGCCACCGTCGGGCGAGGCCTCACCGGCGAGATCCTCGCCGCGGCGAAATCCGCGGGCACCGTCGCGGTGATCCACCAGCCTTCGCTCGCCGAGCCCGCCGAAGAGCTGCGCAAGGCGTTGGAGGAGCAGGGCCAGGAGTCGCACCGGTTGGAGCTGCCGGACGCCGAGGCGGGCAAGTCGCTCGCGGTGGCAGGGTACTGCTGGGACGTGTTCGGCCAGATCGGCCTCACGCGCTCGGACCTCGTCATCGGGTACGGCGGCGGGGCGGCGGGGGACCTCGCCGGGTTCGTCGCGGGGACGTGGATGCGCGGGGTCAAGGTGGTGCAGGTGCCGACGACCGTCCAGGCGATGGTGGACGCCGCAGTCGGCGGCAAGACCGGGATCAACACCGACGCGGGCAAAAACCTCGTCGGCGTGTTCCACAACCCGAGCGCGGTGGTCGTCGACCTCGACACCCTCGGCACGCTGAACCGGAACGAGCTGGTCTGCGGCATGGCGGAAGTCGTCAAGGCCGGGTTCATCGCAGACCCGAAGATCCTCGACATCATCGAGACGGACCCCGTGGCCGCGCTCGACCCGGCCACGGCCCAGTTCGAAGAGCTGGTGGTCCGCGCGATCCAGATGAAGGCCCGTGTGGTGGCCGCCGACTTCAAGGAGAGCTGGGAGCGCGAGATCCTCAACTACGGGCACACACTCGGGCACGCGATCGAGCGCAGGGAGAACTACCAATGGCGCCACGGCGCTGCCGTCTCGGTCGGCCTCGTCTACGCGGCGGAGCTCGCCAGGCTCGCGGGCCGGTTGGACGACGAGACCGCCGACCGGCACAAGCGGGTGCTCGAGCTGGTCGGCCTGCCGACCACGTACGACGCGGGCGCGTTCGAGGAGCTGTACGCGATCATGGGCACGGACAAGAAGAACCGGGGCGGCGTGCGCCGGTTCGTGGTGCTCGACGGCCTCGCGAAGCCGGGCAGGCTGGAGTCTCCGGACCCGAGCCTCTTGGCGGCGGCCTACGGCGCCGTCGCGCAGGAGCGCAGCTAGCGGTTGTAGTCGCTGAGGCCTCGGGCGCGTAGCTGCGGGACGGCGAGCGCGCAGAACTTCTGCTCGGCTGCTTCCTTCGTGAAGCCGTAGCGCGCCAGGTTCGGCGAGTCCTGCAACGAGCAGAGCGGCGACCCTGGTTCGGGGATTCCTGCGGGGGCGCTCCGCCCGACATGCGCGACGAGTGCGAACGCGTCGTTCTCGATCCGGGAGAATCCCACGGACCAGCCTCCGCCGCTGGCGTACGAGGCTGTGTAGCCCTCGCCCGCCGACCAGAACTCATTCCCGAAGAGTCCTTTGCCCATGCGTTGGAACTGCGCCGAGCCCCCAGCCGGACGCCAGACCGCCCAGTCGGGATTGCCATGTGCGCCCCCATCGGAGATGGAGAGCAGCAGATCGTCGTGCCCGTCGCCGTCGATATCACGGAGCAGCATGATCCCCGAGCCCGCATTGATCGGAGCCGATGCCGTGATGGTCTGCGCCGCCGATCCGTCCTTTCCGAGGACTCGGATCTCGACATCCTTGCCCGCCACTCGTTTCTCGAAGCGCAGCCCAGTAGGGTCGGGCGAGATCAGCTGGCAATTCGCCTGCTGGATTGCGCCGAATTTGTTCGCGCAGTCCGGCAATGGGTCGGCGCTTGCCGGGGACGCGGCGGCGAAGGGCAGCAGAACAAGGCCGAGGGCGAAGAGTTTGATCCCGAACACAGGGGCAGCTTAGCTGTCGACCTTGGTGGTGTGGTGTTGGCCGGTTGGGCTGGTCCAGTGGACGGTTCCGTCGGGTTCTTGGGTGTCTCGCCATCGAGCATGGGTCTTCGCTCGATGATGATGGCGGCAGAGGCGTTTGAGGTTTTCGGGGATTGTGAAGCCGCCTTCTGCCGGATTCTCGTGGTTGAAGGGAATCGTATGGTCGAGTTCTGTTCGGGCTCTTCGATAGCAGCCGGGGAATCGGCAGTGTTGGTCTCGGGTGTTGACGTGGGTTTCGAGGCTGGGTGTGGGTTTGTAGTGCTCGGGGCTTGTGGTGAATTTGATTCGCGAGGCTGCTTTGGCGAGCATCTGCGCGAGATCGGAGTCGATGGGTGCTCCGTCGAGGAGCGCGGGGATATCCTCGCCTGAGATCAATGCGGGGAGTTGGATGACGAGTTCGATGTTCTTGGGGTGATGTGCGGGTCGTTGGGCTGCCTTGCAGGACGGTTTGCCGCATTCGCAGGCGAGTTGGTGTTCTTCGCCGAGGACAGCTAACGCGTCGCTGTGGCGGGTGAAGATGGGGCGCGGATCGTCGGGGCAGACCGTGCGGGCGATGGCGTCGAGGCGTTCGCGGAGTTCCGCCGCGGCTTCGAGGGGCATCGTCCCACGCAAATCCGCCATGCCGTCATCCCCCACTCGCAGAGCTCGTGGGAGGTGCCCCCAGACGGGGGTGATGGTGAAGGAGCGGGACTTGTGCGCCCGCTCCCTGCGTTTCTTGCACCACTCCGGGTCGAGGCGCAGGTACTGGGCCTCCATCAATTGCGAGATCTTCCCATAGGAGCACATCCGCCAGCGCGGGGCTTGGACGGCGAGCCACGCGTCCAACTCCTCCCGGCACTGTGCGGGCGCGAAGCCCAAGTTCTCCCCGATATACCGGGCCGCTTTCGCCGTGACCTCGGCCGCCGCCAGTTTCGCCCCGAGCTTCGGGTAGTTGGCGGTCCCATTTTTTGAGGTCGACACCGTCTCCGCGAACGACAGCATCGCCTCCGCCCCGCGCGACGACACGCCTAAAGCCGGGCCGAGCTCCAACAACACCGCCTCACGCGTGGCGAAGGAGAAGATCCCTTTCCCCGCCTGGCGTTCTTCGACAATCTGCCGCTGCGCCACGTCCTCGGCGATAGAGGCCACCATGTGCGCCTTGCACGACAACAGCACCGCCTCCAAGCCCTCCATCTTTGCGAGCGCTTGAAACTTCGCTTCTATATCGGGGCACGAGGACGGCGAAAGACTCGCGAAGAGCTCCTCCACAGACATTCCCGCCGTGTCATTCATACGTTCGATTCTACTCGAAAACCCCAGGCGGCACAAGGAAAAATTTGAAATAATATAGTGAAAATTTCCTCGGAAGATCGATTCGAAAGCTATCCGAGGTAGTGCTGGCGGTCGGGCAGTCCCATCTCCTCGCGCAGCCCGTTCTCGGTGAGGTCGTGCGGATGCACGCTGTCCGGGATGTACGTCTCCGGCGTGCTGCTCTCGCCGTCCCAGTTGAACGGGAGTCCGACCGCTTCGCGCTCCGCATTGCGGAGATAGGTGCTCGCCCCGACCAACTGGCCGTCGACCCGGTCCGTTCCGTTCGGGCCGTAATAGCCCGGAGCCATGGTGCCGTTCGCGAAGTCGTACGCATGTGCCAGCTCGTGGAAAAGCACCACGGTCGGGGGAGTCTCGTGGTAGTCCTGCCGCGCGCCCTGCGCAGGGTCGCCGAGCGCGGTGAGCGTCGGGTCGAACGCAACGATCGCATTGTGGCCCTGCCCGTGCGCGCCGGCCTTCGGGTCGGCGAACTCGGTCTTCGGGTCCTTCGCCAAGTAATCGCCATTGTCGTCGGACATCCATGTGAACGAGTTGTTCCGCACCGGTTTGCCGTGGTCCGCGCTGTTCCAGCTCTCCCCGTTGCTGATGTCCAGCGTGTGCCCGCTGTTGCCAAGGCCCGCCAGCATGTGCTGCCCGGCAGGCGACGAGGCCAGGAGCTGCAGGTCGGCGAGCACGCGCTCGCGGAACTCGGGCGTTCCGGAGACGGCGATCGAGTCCGGGATGTTCGTCGTGGCCACGGTGACCACGGTGTTTTTCCCCGCGCCGTTCGGATCGGCGTTGATATGGCTGCCCGCCTGGGCGTACACGGCGTCCTGCCCGCCTTGGTTGTTCACGGTGATATCGCCGCTGCCGGTGTAGATCGTGCTCGCGCCGGTGCCCGCGTTGATGGTGCTGCGCCCAGTGCCGCCGTAGAGGACGCTCGGCCCGGACCCCGCGTTGATGGTGTTCTTGCCGGTCCCGCCGTTGACATAGTCGGCCCCGGTCGTGCCGGTGACTCGGTTCGCGCCCGCCCCGAGGTAGACGTAGTTGTGGCCGTCGCCGAGCGAGACGGTGTTGTCGCCGTCCCCGGTCTGGATGTACGCGCCGCCCGAAGCCTTCTCGTCGATTGTGTTGTTCCCGCCCGCGTCCACCAGCCGCAGCCGCACAGTGACGTCCGGGGAGACTGTGATCGTGTCGTTCCCTCTGCCGGAGTCGATCTCGATGCTCTTCGCCTGGCGCCCCGAGAGTGTGCGGGACTGGCCGTTGACGGTGATCGTGACCCGGCCCTGCGCGTCCTGTGCGACATCGATGGCCGAGTCCCCGTCGCCGGTGTTGACGAAGACCATGCCTTGGCTCTGGTCGGAGGTCACGACGACGCCGTCGCCGAGGTCTTCGACCTGCGCCTGCCCGGGGCCTGACGCGGTCGGCGCCGTCAGGCCTGCCGCGTGGGCGAGCGCGGCAGAGGCCTCGTCGTCCAGGACGTCGCCCTGCGCGACCGCGTGGGCGATCCGTGCCGGAAGCTCGGATTTGAGCCTCAGGTACAGCGCCCTCTCGTCTTCGGGAAGCTCGGTCCACAGCCCCGACGGCCCGTAGAAATCGCCGACCGTCCCGTCGTCGGCGATGGTGAAGCGCATGCGAGCCCCGTCTTCGACGATGTTGGAGATCTCCGCCTTCAATTGGGATCTGCCGTCCACAATCCGTCCGAGCGCGGCGGCGAGCGCCGCCGCCGCATGGCGGGCGGAGTCGGTGTGCGCCTGATTGCGATCGAGCGCCTCGCCCGCGGCTTCGGCTCCGCTCCCAGTCCAGGCGCGCAAAGCCGGACGGCGCTCTCGCATCGCCGCCCCATGCGTCGAGAGGCCGTCCGCGCGCCGCGCGGCCGCTTGGGCCAGGGAATGCCCTGCGGCGATGTCCCAATCGCGGTCTTCTTGGAAAGTCGTTGCCATCGCCTCCCAACGCTAGGAGGTGATGGCGCCGCCAGGCTCAGCGCGCAAGAAATGCCGAGGCTGTAGCCCTATTCGCGGTGAGCGCAATCACTCGGTCTCGTCGTCGGAGGGCGCGTCTTTCGCGACGAGCAGCGCGTCTGCGACCGCCTCGGCGACGACGGCTCGTTGCCATTGCCGCGCGCCGTGCTCGGCGAGGAATCCGGCCACCTCGGTGGCGAGCTGGCCAGCCGCGAGTGCGGACAGCCGCGCCTCGTCCTCCACGTACCAGGCGCACAGCCTGCGCACAGTCTCTGGCGACAGAAGGTTCTCTTGCGGAGTCTTGTGCTGCGCCGAGAGGACGGCGAGCGCGGCTTTCGCGGCGGCGACTTCCACAGGGTTGCGCCCCTTGCGCGCCGAGACCTCCCCGGGCGCCGGCTTGGGATGGATCGGAGGCAGTTCGCCCTCCGGCAGCGTCGCCGCGCGGGAGAGCGCGGCGAGCCACCAATGGGCGAGCTTGCTCTGGTTCGGCCCGGAGAAGATCGGCATGGCGGCGAGCAGCGCGGTCGAGCGCTCCGAGGGCGCTGTCTCCTGTTGGGCGTCGGCGCGCAGGCTCTCGGACAGTGCGGCGTTGTTCGCGGCGGCGATGATCGCGGAGTCCGGCAAGACGCGGCCCGGCGCGATATCGCGCTGTTTGGCGAGCTCTTCGCGGGAGAGCCACAATTCCCGGACGGTCGCGAGGGCGCGCCGTCCCTTGGCCTCGTGGATCCGCCCCGTCCTTCGCCAGCGGTCCGGGTTCGGGGCGTTCGGCGGGCGGGTGCGGACGTACTCGAATTCTTCGAGCGCCCACTCGGTTTTGCCCTGCCCGTCGAACACTTCGAGCAAGGCCTCGCGCATCGGGATGAGGAGCTCGACGTCGAGCGCGGCGTAATTGAGCCATTCGGGCGGCAACGGCCGCTGGGACCAATCCGCAGCGCCGTGCCCCTTCGCGAGGCCGACCCCGAGCAGCGCCTCCACCAATGCGGCGAGCCCGACACGGTCGAAGCCCGCGATCCGGCCCCCGAGCTCGGTGTCGAAGAGCTTCGCGGGACGAAGCCCCAGCTCGGCGAGGCAGGGCAGGTCTTGGTCCGCCGCGTGCAGGACCCATTCCAAATCGTTCACCGCGTCGGCCAAGGGGCCGAGAGCCTCGGGGTGGTCGATCGGGTCCAGCAGGACGGTTCCCGAGCCCTGCCTGCGCATCTGCACCAGATACGCCTTCGGCCAATACCGGAACCCGGAGGCCCGTTCGGCGTCCACCGCCAACGGCCCCCGCCCGCCCGCGAGCCTGCGGGCGGCGGCGGCGATGTCGTCGGGGGTCCGGGTGACAGGCGGCACGCCCTCCGGAGGGGCGAGGAGCATCGGGGATGAAGCGGCCCCTGCGGGCGCGTCGGCTCCGGGGGGCTGCTGGGCCGAAGGGGGCGCCTCTGCGCGACGGCGGTCGCGGACTCGGCGGCGGGCTGTGCCTCGGGTTGGCTCGTTGGGGGACGTCATCAAGGTCTTGAGTCTAGGGTGTGCCGGTCATCGTTGTTGCGGGCGCAGCTCGGCAACGCCGACCGGGGGGAGCCCGGAGGCGGCTTCGAGCACGGAGCAGAACGCTTCGACGTGCGCGGCGAAATGGTCGTTCGCCGGAGTCCACGAGGCGCGCAGCTCCAGCTGGTGGGAACGGGCCGGGCCCGCGATGTCGCCGTAACGGATCGAAGCGACCGAGGTCACCGTGCCGCCGAGCGCGACGTGCTCGGTGTCCTCCGAGGCGAGCGCTTCGGTGAGCCAGCTCCACGCCACTTCGGGGAGCAGCGGGTCGCCCGCGATCTCGTCGTCGAGCTCGGCTTGGACGTAGGCGACGAGCCGGAAGACCGACTGCCACACCTCGGTCCCCTCGGGGTCGTACAAGAGGATGAGCCTGCCGAACGCTTCGCCAGCCGCTGTGTGCGAGGCCGGGTCGCCGCTGATCTCCGCGCCGATCGCGTAGCTGTACGGGGCGAGCCGCCCTGGCGGGCGGATCGGGCCGAGCGAGATCTCTGGGCGATGCGTGGCCTCGCGCATTGCCTCCGCGGCAGCACGGAAAGCCTGCGGTTCCTCGACGCCAGCAGCCGGTCCATTCACGATGCCCAACAGTAGTTGACCTGGGTCTCGTGTCCGGGTAGGCGCACCGCTAAGCTAGTCAGTGATGTCTGTTGTTCCCGCTGAAAGCACCGCCGCGTCGAGGCGCCAGCTCCTCGACTCTCCCTTCCTCGCGGCGCTCGCCGGGAAACGCCCGAGCAGGCGCCCGGTCTGGTTCATGCGCCAGGCGGGGCGCTCGCTGCCGGAATACCGTGCTCTGCGGGCTGGGCGGGACATGCTGGAGACCTGCCTCGACCCCGAGCTGGTCTGCGAGATCACCTTGCAGCCGGTGCGCAGGCACAGCGTGGACGCCGCGATCTTGTTCTCCGACATCGTCGTGCCGCTCAAGACGTCGGGAGTGGGGGTGGTCATCAAACCCGGAGTCGGGCCGGTGATCGACGCCCCGGTGCGGACGCGGGCGGACATCGACGCGTTGCCGTCGCCCTCGCCGGAGGGGCTCGAACCGGTGGGGGAGGCGGTCGGATCGCTCATCGCCGAGCTGGGCCAGACGCCGCTCATCGGTTTCGCCGGCGCGCCGTTCACCCTCGCCTCCTACTTGGTGGAGGGCGGCCCGAGCAAGCACCACGCGACGACCAAGGCGTTGATGGCCGCCGAGCCGGAGACATTCGCGGCCCTGCTTGAGAAGCTCGCCGACTTCACGATCTCGTTCCTCAAGGTCCAGCTCGCGGCTGGCGTGGACGCGGTGCAGGTCTTCGACTCCTGGGTCGGCGCGTTGACCCTTGCCGATTACCGGCGCCACGTGCTGCCGCACACGCAGCGGGTCTTCGCCGAGATCTCGGAGTTCGGCGTGCCCGGCATCCACTTCGGGGTGAACACGGGGCACCTCCTCGGCGCTATGGCCGAAAGCGGGGCCCGGGTGATCGGCGCAGACTGGCGCACGCCGCTCACCGAGGCCGCCAAGGCGGTCGGCCCAGGCTTCGGACTGCAAGGCAACCTCGACCCGGCGCTGCTGTTGGCTCCTCGTCCCGCGCTTGAAGCCGAGACCCGGCGTGTGCTCGCAGAGGCCGACGCGGCGCTCGCCCTCGGCGCGTCGGGGCATGTGTTCAACCTCGGGCACGGCGTGCTGCCCGAGACCGACCCCGGCGCGCTCACCGCCGTGGTGGACTTGGTGCACAACCAGCCGGTCGGCGAATGAGACACAACGCGGGGTCATTGCCATGACGAGGGTCGTCGTCGTCGGGGCTGGTTTCACCGGCCTGGTCGCCGCTTATGAGCTGCGCAAACGGCTCGGCGACGCGGCGCAGATCGTCGTGGTGGACGAGGCGGGCCGGATCGGCGGCAGCGTGCGACCGGTCCAGCTCGGCGAGCGGAGGCTCGACGCGGGAGCGGAGTCGTTCCTCGCCAATTCGCCCGACATGCTCCGCCTCTCGGACGAGCTGGGGCTGACGGAGCGAATCGTGTCCTCGGGCAGCGCGCGGCCGAGCGTCTTCGCCGACCGCGCGGCGCATCCGCTCCCGCTCGGGACGTACTTCGGCCTGCCCGGCCCCGACACCGAGACGGCGCTGCTCGGCCCGGACGATCTGGCGTTGATGCGGGAGGACCGGCCCTCGGACTGGGACGCGAGCACCGACATGACCATCGCAGAGCTCGTGGAGCCGGTGTACGGCTCCGCTGTGCGGACGCGGCTCGTCGACCCGCTCTTGTCAGGGGTGTACGCGGGCGACTCGTTCACCATCGGGGCGCGCGCGGGCTTGCCTGGGCTCGCGGCCAGGCTGGACGATATGGCGCGGTCAGGCGAGCGGGTGAGCCTCGTCCGGGCGGTCGCGGAGTCGCGGCCCGCGAGCCCCGCTGGCGGGGGAATGTTCCGCAGCTTCGACGGCGGTCTCGGGGTCCTGCTCGACGCCTTGGCGGCCGCCGCGAGGCCGGAGCTGCGCCTCGGCGAGGAAATCGCCCGGCTCGAACAGTCCTCCGGCGGCTACGCGGTCGATCCGGTCGGCGAGGCCGACGCGGTGGTGCTCGCGGTCGGGGCGCCCTCGGCGGGGCGGCTGTTGGCGGGCGTGGACGTCGGGGCGGGGCGGGCCGCCGCGTCGATCTCGACCGCGTCGCCCGTGGTGGTCGCGCTGCGCTGCGAGTCGCTGGATGTGCCGGAAGCCGTGTCCGGGGTGCTGGTCGCGGCGGGCGAAGGCCTCGCGGCGAAAGCATTGACCCTCACCGCGAACAAATGGCCGCATCTCTCGGCCCCCGTGCTGCGGGCCTCGTTCGGGCGGTACGGCGACGACCTCTCGTCGACGGCGGACGAGCAGCTGCTTGCCTGGGCCGTGTCGGATTTCGCCAGGATCTTCTCGACTCGGCTCGATGTGGCGGACTGGACGGTGCAGCGGTATCCGGAGGCCTTGCCGCAGTACGGGCCGTGGCACAGCCGCAAAGCCGAGGCCATCGCCTCGGCTTTCGGCTCGGGCCGCCTCGCGGTCGCGGGGAATTTCCTGCGCGGCGTCGGGCTCGGCGCGTGCGCGGCCACGGCGGCCGCGGCGGCAGCGCAGATCGCACAAGCCCTTGGCGTGTGACAGCGCTCGCGGCGTAACATGGCCCGCATGGCTGAACGATTGGACTACGCGGCGCTCAACTCCGAGATCCGTTACCTCATGTTCTCGACGTTCCGGGTCCGGCCCGGCGAGTTGGACGAGAACCGGGAGAAGGTAGGGGCCGAGGCTCGGGAGTTCTTCGAGGAGCAGGCGCAGTCCGGAGTCGAGCTGCGGGGCGTGTACGACGTGTCCGGGCTGCGCGCGGACGCGGACGTCCTGCTGTGGACGCACGCGGAGAAGATCGAGTCGTTGCAGGCCGCGTACCAGGGCTTCCGGCGCAAGACCGCGCTGGGCAGGGCGAGCGACGCGGTGTGGAGCGCCGCCGCCTTGCACCGGCCTGCCGAGTTCAACAAGTCGCACGTCCCGGCGTTTATGAAGGGCGAGCCGGCTCGGGGCTACATCTGCGTGTACCCGTTCGTGCGGTCCTACGAGTGGTATTTGCTGCCCGACGAGGAGCGCCGCGCCATGCTCGCGGAGCACGGCCAGGCCGCCCGCGTCTACCAGGATGTCCGGGCCAACACGGTGTCCAGCTTCGCGCTCGGCGACTACGAGTGGGTGCTGGCCTTCGAGGCGGACGAGCTGCACCGCATCGTCGACCTCATGCGCGAGCTGCGGGCCACCGAGGCCAGAATGCACGTCCGCGAGGAGACCCCGTTCTTCACCGGCCCCAAGACCACTTTCGAGGCGTTGGCGGAGTCTCTGCCGTAAGGGGCTACCGGGGCTCGATGAGGTAGGGGGACACAGTCGAGCGGTGCTCGTCGAGGTCGAGCTTGCGGCCGAGCGGCGGGAAGGCGCGCTGCGGGCAGTTCTCGCGCTCGCAGACTCGGCAGCCGGTGCCGATCGGGGTCGCGTTCGCCCGGTTCGAGAGGTCGAGCCCGTCGCCGTAGACGAGGCGGTGCGCGTGCCGCGTCTCGCAGCCGAGCCCGATGCCGAAGGTCTTGCCGGGCTGGTTGTAGCGCGTGGCCCGGCGTTCGACGGTGCGCGACACCCAGAGGTAGCTGCGCCCGTCGGGCATCTGGGCAAGCTGGGTGAGGATCTTGCCGGGGGAGCCGAAGGTCTCGTACACGTTCCACAACGGGCAGGTGCCCCCGGAGGAGGAGAAGTGGAATCCCGTCGCGGACTGGCGTTTGGACATGTTGCCCGCGCGGTCCACCCGGACGAAGGAGAACGGCACGCCGCGCAGGTTCGCCCGTTGCAATGTGGAGAGCCGGTGGCAGATCGTCTCGTACGAGACGGCGAAGTAGGCCGAGAGGCGTTCGATGTCGTATCGGAACTCCTCGGCCACCTCGTAGAACTGGCGGTAGGGCAGCACGATGGCCGCCGCGTAGTACTTGGCGAGCGCCATACGGGCGAGGCGGGCCGAGTTCTCGCTGGAGAAGTCGCCTTCGCGGACCAGCTCCTCGATGAGCCCCCCGTGCTCGAGGAAGGCGAGCTCGGTGGCGAGTTTGAAGATCCGCTGCCCCGGCGCGAGCCTGGTGGCGATGGACAGCGACTGGGTCTCGGGGTCGTATTGGTGCGTGACCCCCTCGGGGAGGTCCACCCGCTCCACGATGCGCACGCCGTGGGACGACCGGATCAGCGTCGGGATCTCCGAGCTCAGCTCGCCGCCGTTCATGCGCATGCGCCGGGTCACGTCCTCGGCGGCCCGGTCGAGCGAGTCCAGGTAGTTCTGCCGTTCGTAGAAGTACTGCTGCACCTCCTCGTGCGGCATGCTCGCGATAGCGGGCAGCGGCTCGCCCGCGCGGTGCTCCCCGAGCGCGGCGACCTGGTCGGCGAGCTCCCGGTAGCGGTGGTAGAGCTGGAGCATGGCCTTGGCGAACTTCGGATGGGCGGAGACCACCTCGGCGACGGCGTCCGGGTTCGTGTCGATGTCGACCCCGGTGTCCATCGCGACCTCGCGGATCTCGGCGACGAGCCGGGTGTCTTCCTGTTCGGTGAAAAACTCCGCG
Organism: Segniliparus sp.; assembly: GCF_051660745.1. NCBI lineage: Bacteria > Bacillati > Actinomycetota > Actinomycetes > Mycobacteriales > Segniliparaceae > Segniliparus > Segniliparus sp. Next base: position 206,478 of record NZ_JBOFQF010000028.1, read on the forward strand.
TCCACGCCGAGCTTCTCGGAGAGGCGCACGAGCAAGGGGACCGTGAGCGGCCGCACGTCGTGCTCGATCTGGTTGAGATAGCTCGGCGATATGTCGAGGTCGGCGGCCAACGCGACCTGCGAGAGGCCGCGTTCCACGCGCAACTGCCGCAGGCGGGGCCCTGCGTACGTCTTCACCACCAGATCAGAATAGAACGGGAGTCCGAGATCACGTCGCCGTCGCAGGCAATTTTTTGATATGATCAGTAACAGTATGGTCACTAAAAGGTTACTGCTCGCAGCTTTTGCGCTGGCAGTGGGCGCTGGGGTTTGCACGGCTGCGCAGGCTTCGGCCGACCCTGGCGCGCAGGACCTCCTCCTCACCGCCGAAGACTCGCCAGAAGGCTACACCCCGCACCCGCAGTCGCTCGAAGACGCGTTGAGCACGCTCACGACGGCCCGCGACTGGATGTTCGGGGGCGGCGCCCAGATCGACCCCCCGACGTGCACGGCGGAGCTGACCTGGTTCATGACGAACCTGATCCCCGACGATTCGGCGGCCATCACGATCTGGGGCCCGCAGATGCTCCTCGCCGACGGGGTGGGCAGGGGCGGCCACCAGCTCAAGGACTTCGACTCCCATATCGACACCTGCAAGAAGGTCCGGGTGACCTCGGGGGCGGTGATCGTGGACGCCACGCTGGAGAAGCAGGAGCCGCCGAAGACTGCGGCGACCGCGTCCAGGGGGTTCAAGGAGACGGTGACGTTCACGCTCGGCGGGTTCCAGCAGACCCGCGTGGTGGTCGGCTTCTACGGCTCGGTCGGGAGCACGGCGGCATTGGTGATCGGGGGCTCGCGAGACCTCGACCCCTCCGCGTTGGCCTCGGACACGATCCTCTCGGTGGTCAGCGATTTCTACCTGCGGCAGATCGCCAAGGTGGACAAGGCCCGCCCGCACAAGTGAAGCCGGGGCTCCCGGTGATGTCTCACACATTTCAAGACGGCGGGCGGAGGCTCGCGCGCCGCTCCGCGACCGACGCGGCCGGGCTCCGCGGATCTGGGGCTCGCGGCTCGCGCCGATAAATCACAGTACAAGCGTACTTTTTACCAATCGCTCGATAAATTTCGCACGAAGAGATTGGCAAGGTTAGCAAAACCATCTGGAAAAGTAGCTGTGTTTCACAGTTTTCATCGACTTGACCTGCGTCGATGGTCATGTCATTCTGGAGATCGCCAAAGCGAGGCGGGTGTAAAATATCCGTCAATGCCACGGCAGGCTTCACCCTCCAACCGTTAGCCAAGGAGTAACCATGGGCGCCAACATCAGCAAGGTCGGCACGCCGCCCAGCGCGGAAGAGATCCAGAAGGACTGGGACACCAACCCGCGTTGGAAGGGCATCACGCGCACCTACACCGCAGAGCAGGTGAACGCGCTGCAGGGCAGCGTCATCGAGGAGTACACCCTCGCCCGCCGCGGCGCGGAGACGCTGTGGAACCTGATCCACAACGAGGACTACGTCCACTCGCTCGGAGCGCTCTCCGGCAACCAGGCCGTGCAGTACATCAAGGGCGGCCTCAAGGCCATCTACCTCTCCGGCTGGCAGGTCGCGGGTGACGCGAACCTCTCCGGGCACACCTACCCGGACCAGAGCCTCTACCCGGCCAACTCGGCCCCGAACCTGGTCCGCCGCATCAACAACGCGTTGATCCGCGCCGACCAGATCGACCGCCAAGAGGGCAAGAAGTCCGTCGAGAACTGGCTCGCGCCGATCGTCGCGGACGGCGAGGCAGGCTTCGGCGGCGCGCTCAACGTGTTCGAGCTGCAGAAGGCCTTCATCGCCGCGGGCGCCGCAGGCACCCACTGGGAAGACCAGCTCGCCTCGGAGAAGAAGTGCGGCCACCTGGGCGGCAAGGTGCTCCTGCCGACCCAGCAGCACATCCGCACCCTGACCTCCGCGCGTCTGGCCGCCGACGTCTCGAACGTCCCGACCGTCGTCGTCGCCCGCACCGACGCCGAGGCCGCGACCCTCATCACGAGCGACGTGGACGAGCGCGACAAGCCGTTCGTCACCGGCGAGCGTTCCACCGAGGGCTACTACTACCTGAAGAACGGCGTCGAGCCCTGCATCGCCCGTGCGATCGCCTACGCCCCGTACTCCGACCTGATCTGGATGGAGACCGGCAAGCCCGACCTCGAACTCGCGCGGACCTTCGCCGAGGGCGTCAAGAAGGAGCACCCGGACCAGCTGCTGGCGTACAACTGCTCGCCGTCCTTCAACTGGAAGCAGCACCTGGACGACGCCACCATCGCCAAGTTCCAGCGCGAGCTCGGCGCGATGGGCTTCAAGTTCCAGTTCATCACCCTCGCGGGCTTCCACGCCCTCAACTACAGCGCCTTCCACCTCGCGAAGGGCTACACCGAGGGCGACATGTCGGCCTACGTCGAGCTGCAGGAGCAGGAGTTCGCCTCTGAGGACCAGGGCTACACCTCCACCAAGCACCAGCGCGAGGTTGGCGCGGGCTACTTCGACCTGGTCGCGACCACGGTCGACCCGACCTCTTCCACCACTGCTCTGAAGGGCAGCACCGAAGAGGGCCAGTTCCACTAAGCCTGAGCCCGTGCTGCTCCGATGCCCCTGGCTATCGCCAGGGGCATCGGAGTAGGCTCAGAAACACAGACAAACCTCGACATTGAGGAGCAAATCTTGACGAGCGAGAGCATCTCTCGAGTTGGTGTGATCGGCGCTGGGCAGATGGGGGCCGGTATCGCCGAGGTGTGCGCCAGGGCGCACACGGACGTGCTGGTGTACGAGCCGACAAGAGAGCTGCTCGCGGCTGGTCGCGCGCGCATACTGCGCTCCCTCGACCGAGGCGTCTCCAGCGGCAAGGTCACCGAGCGCGAGCGCGAGCAGGCCGCGTGGCGGTTGCGCTTCACCTCCGACCTCGGCGACTTCGCCGACCGCCAGCTCGTCGTCGAGGCCGTCCTTGAGGACGAGAAGGTGAAGACCGAGATCTTCAACGAGCTCGACGCCGTGGTCACCGACCCGAACGCGGTGCTCGCCTCGAACACCTCCTCCATCCCGATCATGAAACTGGGCATGGCGGCCAAGCAGTCCAACCGCGTGCTCGGCCTGCACTTCTTCAACCCGGTCCCGGTGCTCCCGCTCGTCGAGCTCGTGACCACCCTCATGACTTCCCCCGAGGTCTCCGAGCGCGCCGAGGCGTTCGCGCGCGACGTGCTCGGCAAGCAAGTGGTCCGTTCCGCGGACCGCGCAGGCTTCATCGCGAACGCCTTGCTGGTGCCGTACCTGCTCTCCGCCATCCGCATGGTGGAGTCGGGGTTCGCGACGGTGGAGGACATCGACAAGACCATGGTCCTCGGCTGCGCGCACCCGATGGGGCCGCTGAAGCTGACCGACCTGATCGGGCTCGACACCACGAAGGCGATCGCAGACTCCATGTACGCGGAGTTCAAGCAGTCGCTGTACTCGCCGCCGCCGCTGCTGCTGCGCATGGTCGAGGCGGGCAGGATCGGCAAGAAGGTCGGCCACGGCTTCTACCAGTACACCAGCGGCGACCGCTGAGGAGCGGCGATGACGACCCCAGCGGTTGAGACGGAGTACGGGTCCAGCATCCTGGGGTATCCCAGAATCGGGCCGAGACGTGAGCTCAAGCGCGCGTTAGAGGGGTATTTCCACGGGCCGGTCTCGAAAGAGGAGCTCAAGGCCGTCGGCCTGAGGCTGCGCGACAGCACCTGGCAGGAGCTCGCGGCCATCGGCCTCGAACAGGTTCCCGGCAACACCTTCTCCTACTACGACCACATCCTGGACTCGGCGCTGGTCTTCGGCGCGGTGAGCCCTCGGTATGTGCCGTTGCGCGAAGAGCTCGACGACCTCGACCTGTACTTCACGATGTGCCGGGGCCGTCCAGACTTCCCGCCGTTGGAGCTGGTCAAACTCTTCGGCAACAACTACCACTACCGCCAGCCCGAGATCAGCGAGGACACCGTCTTCGAGGTCTCCTCGTACGCCGAGGAGCTCCTCGCGGAGCACGCACGGGCGAAGGCGCAGGGCGTCGAGCTCCGGCCGGTCCTCCTCGGCCCGGTGTCGCTGCTGCTGTTGTCGAAGCGGGCGCCGGAGGCGCAGGCCGACTTCCGGCCGATCGACCGCCTCGCCGACCTCCTGGCCGCGTACTTGGACCTTTTGGGCAGGCTCGCGAAGCAGGGCACGAAATGCGTCCAGTTCGACGAGCCCGCGTTCACCTCGGACCGCTCGGACTTCGAGCTGGAGCTGCTCGGCGAGGCGTATGCGAAGCTCTCCGCGCCGAGCCTCGCCGCCCGGCCGAGGATCTTGGTGACGGGGCAGTACGGCTCCCTCGGCGACGCGCTGCCGATCCTCGCGTCCTCGAATATCGAGGCGATCAGCCTCGACCTGGTGGCCGCGCCGATCCCGCCCGAGGAGCTGGCGGCCCTTCCCGGCCTGCGCCGCAAGCGCCTCTACGCGGGCGTGGTGGACGGGCGCAACGTGTGGCGCAACGACCGGCTCGCCACCTTGGGGTATTTGACCGAGCTCAAGAACGTCGTCCCCGACATCGTGGTCTCCACTTCGTCGACTCTGCTGCACGTCCCGTACGACGTGCTCGCCGAGTACGACCTGCCCGAGATCCTCGACGGCAGGCTCGCGTTCGCGAAGCAGAAGGTCGGCGAAGTCGTCGCGCTCACCAAGGCGCTGCGCGAAGGCGCTCCCGCGAGCTGGAGCAAGACCACGCCCGCGAAACCGCACGTGGACCAGGAGGTCCGCGACCGGGTCGCGTCCGTGACCGGCGCAGACCGGAACAGGCGACTGCCCTACGAGGAGCGCAGGGCCCTGCAACAAGAGCGCTTCAACCTGCCGAAGGCGCCGACGACGACGCTCGGCTCCTTCCCGCAGACCCCGGAGATCCGCCGCGCCCGCTACGAGCTCGGCGAGGGGCGGTTGTCCTGGGAGGACTACCTCAAACGGGTGCGCGACGAGATCGAGCGGATCGTCCGGCTGCAAGAGGACATCGGCTTGGACGTGCTCGTCCACGGCGAAGTCGAGCGCAACGACATGATCCAGTACTTCGCAGAGCTCATGGAGGGCTTCGCGACCACGCGCCACGGCTGGGTCCAGGCGTACGGCACCCGTGCGACCCGTCCGCCGGTCATCTACGGCGACGTGTCCCGGCCCAAGCCGATGACGGTGGAGTGGATCGCCCACGCGCAGTCCTTCACGAACAAACCGGTGAAAGGCATTCTCACCGGCCCGGTGACGATGCTGGCCCGCTCGTTCGTCCGCGAAGACCTCCCGCATCAGCAGATCGCCGACCAGATCGCCCTCGCGGTGCGCGACGAGATCGCGGACCTGGAAGACGCGGGCATCGGCATCATCCAGGTGGACGAGCCCGCGATCCGCGAGCTGTTGCCGCTGCGGGCGCAGGGCAGGCGCAAGTATTTGGACTGGGCGGTCGGCGCGTTCCGGCTCGCCACTGGCGGGGCCAAGCCTGCGACCCAGATCCACACGCACCTGGAGTACTCCAGCCTCGGCCTTGTGGTCGAGGCGTTCGAGCAGATGGACTGCGACGTCACGGCGCTGGTCGCGACCAGGTCGATCGCGTGGGTGCTCCAGCAGCTGCGCAACGGAGGCTTGAGCTGCGACGTCGGTCCCGGCGTGTACGAGAGCCGCTCCGCACGGATCCCGGACATCGACGAGCTCGACGAGCGGATCACCGAGGCGCTGAAGTTCGTGGACTTCGACCGGCTCTGGGTGAATCCCGACGGCGGCCTGAAGACTCGGCACTACTGGCAGCTGCAGCCCTCGCTGCGGAACATGGTCGCAGCCGCTCGGAGGCACCGGCGGCGCGCGGGGGTCTGACCGCCGAGCGGAGACGGCGACTCGATGCGATGATGGGGGCATGACGGAAGCTGCACGGCCCGCCCTGCCAAAGGAACTGCGAGACTTGGTCGAATCCGGGCCCCTGGTCCATTTGAGCACGATCAACGCGGACGGGAGCCCGCAGGTGAGCGTGGTCTGGGTCGGGCTGGACGGCGACGACCTCGTCACCGCCCACATGGGGTGGTACGCCAAGTTGCGCAATATCGAGCGGGACCCGAGGGTCGTGCTGTCCTTCGACGCGCCTCGGACGCCAGGAGTCTTCCTGAACGAGCACGCCGTGCTGCGGGCGCGGGCGACCGTGGGGCCGAGCGACGAGGCCTGGGCGCTGCTCGACCGTTTGGCGAAAGTCTATATATCGCCGGAGGCCGAGTTCCCCGCGCCGCAAGGGCCTGGGTACATCGTGCGGTACGCGGTCGAGCGGATCGGCGGAGTCGGACCGTGGTCGGCCTCTTCGCACCGAGGCGGCGGGGCTAGGGCCGAGTAGCTCGACATCGGCTGATCCCGCTGTTCCTGCGGCTGGAACCTCAGCGGTTGGGGAGGGCTCTCGCCGAGATGGCGACATCGTGGACTTCGGGAAGATAGGCTGGGCCGCCGTGACCGTTGAGGGCCTGGATTTGGATGCGCTTGCCCGGGTAACCGACGACGGCGACCACACCGCTCCAGTGTCGGCCGTCTGGCGCTGTGCTCTCGTAGGAGTACAGTCCGCCGGGGAGGTTTGGGCCGTCCCAGGAGAGTTGCCGGATATTGGTGAGCGTGTCCTCTTTGTCTACCCATGCTAGACGCTTGGCGTCTTCGACAGGGGGAGCGGTGGAATCCGCGACACCGGGCCAGTTGACCTTCTGCATGTCGATCATCGGATCTTTTTCGGGGTGCTCGGGGCCTCGCCCGGATTGCCATAGAGAGACGCTTTTGATAGTGGTGGCTTCGTATTTATCTTGGTAGAAGCCTTTTGGGATGGTGTAGGAGATACCGAGGGAGGTATTGGCGACGGTGCTGCCTCCTTCGAGGATGCCGTTGAAGACCTTGTTGAAGGGCCAGGCGCTGCATCCGGAGATAGCGCTTGTTGCGAGGACTGCGGCGATGCTTCCTCGGAGCCAACGTTGTGTTTTCATCATCGGACCTGGGTTGCCTCGGGGACATTGAGATGACCGTTCTCGAACGTCGGATACGGGGCGTCCGGCAGCGAGTGTTGTTGGAACTGCTGGTCCGGGGCGAGGACGATCCCGCCATTGGGGTTGGGCTGGGCTTGCGCGGGATGGTAGTGGTCGTACCACTGTTGGAGCACGCTGGGATCGTTGACATTGACGTTCCCGTACATACTCAGGCCGACCATCGGACCGAGTCCCCAGCTCTCGGGCGTGCCTAGCGGTCGGGTGTCGGCCTTTTGATTGAGCAAGGGCGGGTATTCCACCTGCCCGTTTCGCATTTGGTACATCTCGAAGGAAGGATACTGCGAGACCCGGCCATTGACCGACGCTTTGCCCTGCCCGCCGTGCGGGTCGACCACGACATCGGCCTTCACCGTGCCATGGATGGCCTCGCCAGCCGGGTTCGCCAATGCGTCCGACCCCTCGACCCGCATCCGCACGCTCCCGTCGGCGGACTGCTCGACCCCGACGTGCGGGTTGCCGGAAGCTGCGGTCCCTTTCTCATCGTGGGTGACGTTCTGCCGCACCACAACGACACCGCGCTCGTAGTCGATGTACCAGCTCATCCGTGACTTGTCGGGCGCGGCGTTCGGGTCGAAACTGCGGTTGTCCCCGAGGTTGAAGGGGATCGGGTTGAGCCCGTCGGTGCCGGAGAGCGGGTTCATGACATCGTCTTGGGGGATGAAGGCGTCGCCATAGACGACGCCTGCTCCTGGCACGGGCTTGATGTGGACGACCACGATATGGGACTCGGGGTCGGTGTCGGTCGCGTCGCTGCCGTTGGGGTCGAGCGCGGCGGCCATGAGCCGGTCCTCCGGGGTTTGCGGGTAGTGCCCGTACACGCTGTAGAACAGGGCGCCCCGCCGCAGGTCCGCGTCGCCGGGACGGTCGTTCGGGCCCGCGCCCTTGTCGACCACGCCGTGCAGATCGGTGAGGTGGCCCGATTCTTCGCGCAAGACTTTCTCGTACTTCTCAAGGACGTCGTTCGCGGTCATGTTGAGGGCCACAGCGTCGGGGCGCAGCGGCTCGATGAAATCCATGAGCGATTGGAGCTTGTTCTGAGAGTGGCTGAGCGAGTTGACGAAACTCGACACCTGGCTGCTGCCGGGGATCTTCTGCACCGCTGAGACCACGCCCTCGGACACCCGTTCCACGATGTGCTCGATCCCCTTGACGACGCTGCCGACGACGGGGATGTGCTCGACGAAGCCGAGGAAGCCGTGCGCTTTCTCCTCCACGCCATGGATGATCCGGCCCGCGCCGTCGATGAACGGCTCCAAAGCGTTGCAGACGGCGTGGAAGATCCCGTCGATCTCTTCCGCTTTATGACGGATCTCTTGCAGGCGCCGTTGCGCTTCGAGGAAGGCCGCGAGCGTCCGCTGGTAGGAGTCGCTCGCGGTCTGGCACTGCTGGGCCTGCTCTTTTCGCTGCTCCAACTCGTGATTCAGGTAATTCCGGGCTGCGTCGGCTCCATCGCCCCGCCAGTCGTCGAGCTTGTCGATGGCCTCTTGAATGCCATGTGCGACCGTGCCGAGCTTTTGGTTCGCGCTTTTGTAGAGCCCGATCCGGTCGTGCAGGGTGGCCGGGTTCGCGGTGAGCACGCGGTCGCAGGTTTGTTTCGGGTCGTCGAGCCCGAGCCCCGACCACACCGTGCTCATTGCCCGCCCTTGCAGGGGCGCAGGGTGAGCTCGTCCGCGTTCGCCGAGTCTTTGCTCTCGTAATGTTCGGCCGACTCATTGAGTTTTTTGGCGGTTTCGTCGTGCTGGACCTTCGCGGTCTGCAACAGATCCTCGAAGCGGGTTTGCGCGCAGGCCCAGTCGCCGTGCTGGTACTGCGCGGCGGCTGCCACATTGCCAACGTCCGGAGCGGACTGCGAAGCCGCTTCGAGCAGCTGCGCGAGCTCGTTGAGCACCGGGCTGAACGAGGCGATCAGCGTCGCCGCGTCGCGGAGGTCCTGCGGCACGACCTCAAGATTTCCGCCCATAAATACCCATCCTCTATACGGTGGCTTTAACCTTTGGAGACTATCAGGTAGCGATATCGGGGCAAAGGCGACTTGGACTTGGCTTCTTCGTCTTGCTCTGCTCGCCTAGCGCAGGCCGGTCGAGGCCCGCTCAGGGGCGTGAGAGCCAGATTTCCTCGGAATCGACGAGGTTGCGGGCGCGGCGGAGCACGGTCTCGTCGATCTCCTGTTCCTTGTGCAGCCGGAGCAGGGTCTCGCGTTTGTGCTCGAGCAGAGCGAGCCGCAAATCGGTGTACTGCGCCAGCTGTCGCAGGCCGGGATTTGTTTCGGCCTGCTCCGCCGCTTCGGCGTGCAGCACGTCCAAACGCGTCTCGTACTCCATTTGGACACGCTCGGCGACAGCATCGTCGATGTGCAGGTCGCACGCGATCTCGGGCAGTGCCGCGAGCGCCTCTTCGAGGGCGCTGCGCTGCGCGAGCTGCAACCGCTCTTCGGGGGACTCGTCGGCCGGGAGCTTCGCCCAACGGATGACGGAGGGCAGCAGCAGCCCCTGGACGAGGGTCGTCGCCGCCACGACAGCGGCTGTGACGAACACGATGAGATCGCGGGCCGCGAACTCGCCGCCGTCTGCCACAACAACGGGGACGGCGAGGGCTACGGCAAGGGAGACCGCGCCTCGGAAGCCTGCGACCGTGCTGACGACGCATGAGCGGCCAATCGGACGCAGCAGGCCCTGATCGGTGCGCTTGCGGTCGAAGAGCCAAAGGATTTGGTCGCCCAGGGCGAAAAACGCGAGCCTGGTCGCGACCAAGGTCGCGTAGCAGGCGACAGCCAGCAGCACGCCGCGTTCGAGGGCGACGCTTTTGAGGTCGTGGACCGTGCCCGGCAGCGCGAGCCCGACGAAGACGAAGATGCCGCCGTTGAGGAGGAAGGTGATAAACGTCCAGAACGCTTGGGTTTGTTGCCGGATTTGGGCGGTCAGCACTTTGGGGACGATTTGTGCGAGGTAGAATCCGCAGGTCACCACGGCGAGCACGCCGGAAGCATGGATCGCCTCGGCGAGCAGGTACGCGAGGAAGGGCGTGAGCAGCATGGCCACCGATCCGAGCACGGGATCGGAGATGCGGCGGCGGGCGTGGAAAGCAGCCCACCCCACCAGCAAGCCTGCGCCGACGCCGCCGACGAAGGAGAGCACGACAAGCCCGCCGACGGTGAGCGCGCTCAGACGCACGGCTCCGGTCGAAGCCGTCACGGCGAGCGCGTACAGGACGAGTGCGATGCCGTCGTTGAACAAGCTCTCCGCGCACAGGATGGTCCGGCCTCGCGCGGGCAAGGCGCGGCCGAACGTGCTGATGGCAGTCGCGTCCGTGGGGGCAAGCGCCGCTCCGAGCACGCAGGCGGGGGCCCACGGCAGCGCCAACGCGTGCGCGACGTATGCGACCGCTGCGGCGGTGAGCACCACGAGCAGGGTGCTGGTGAGCGCTATCTCGCGCACATAGGCGCGAATCTCGCGCAGCGAGCTGGTGAGGCTCTCCCAGTACAGAAGCGCGGGCAGGAAGATGAAGAGCATCACCTCCGACGGCAGCGTGACCCCCGCGAACGCGGGCACCGCAGCCAGCGCCGCGCCGACGCAGAGCAGCACGATGGGAGGCGCGATGTTCAGCCGGCGGGCCACGATGGACCCGATGAGCACGGCGAGTCCGAGCGTGACGACGAGTTCGAGCTCAAACACAGCGGCTCCGAATGTCAGACAGCGTCGAATTTCCGGGCCCGCAGCGACCGCCGCACGCCGTCTTGGCCTTCGAGGACGAGCCTGCGCAGCCCCGGCGGGAGATCCGGGCCTGCGAGGAATTCGTCGGCGAGGCCGACCGAGGCCTCGCTGATCGACCAGGACGGGTACAGCCCCGTGGCGATGGTCCGCCCGACCTCGCCGGTCCGCTCCTCCCACACCGCGGGGATCTCCTTGAAGAACGTCGCGGTGTACTGCTCGAGCAGCTCGCGCTGGCCGGGGAAGGAGAATCCGGCGATCAGCGCGCGCAGCGTGGTGTTGGCAAGGTCGTCCTCGCGCAGAATCTGGTTCCAGACCTGTGCTTTCACCTCGGCCTGCGGACGGGCGGCGCGAGCTTGCGCGGCCTGCTGGGCGCCCTTCGCGGTCTTGTCCTTGGCCTGCGCCGCGTCGATGAGGGGCGAGTCGGCGCTGTCGGCGTCCACTTCGCCTGCGGCGGCGAGGGCGATCAACAGGCGCCACCGCAGGTCCGTGTCGACGACCAGGCCGGGCAGGCCGACGGCAGAGGGGTCGGTCTCGCTGATGAGGACCCGCGCTGTGCGGATCTCGTCCTCGCCGAGCGGGGTGGCCGCGAGCGCGTTCACGAAGGCGAGCTGGCTGTCCGAGCCAGCGGGGGCGCCCTGCGCAGAGCGCAGCGCGAGCTGGGCGAGCCGCGCGTAGCCCTCTGCCCTCGCCCACTCGGGGTCGGCGTAGGAGTTCACCGCCACCTGCGCCTGCATGAGCAGTCGGGACTGCACGCCGACATCGGTCTCCGACGCGACGCCCTGCTCGACCAGGGCCAAGAAGTCACGGGCCTTGGTGCGCGCGTCGCGGGTCATCTCCCACGCCGCAGACCAGGCCAACGTGCGGGGCAGGGGCTCGGCGATATCCGCGATCCGCGTCTTGAGCGTCTCCAAAGAGCCTGCGTCCAGGCGCAGCGAGCAGTAGGTGAGGTCGTCGTCGTTCACCAAGACGAGCGTCCCTGCGCGGGTTCCGGCGAGCTCGGCCACCTCTGTGCGGGAGCCCGCCACGTCGAGCTCCACCTGCTTGACGCGGACGAGCTTGCCGTCCTCCTCGCTGTAGACCCCGACCGCGAGCCGGTGCGTGCGGGTCTCGCCCGCGCCGGGGGCGGCGCCGTCCTGCTCGACCGCGAACGAGGCGTAGCGCCCTTCGCCGTCCAGTTCGAACGAGGGGCTGAGCGGGTTGATCCCGGTGGTCTTGAGCCACTGGCCGCCCCAGTTGGAGAGGTCGCGGCCGCTGGCCTTCTCCAGCGAGGCGACGAGGTCCTTGAACTCCGCGTTGCCGTAGGCGTGGGTCTGGAAGTACTCGCGAAGGCCCGCGAGGAACGGCTCGCGCCCGACGTAGGCGAAGAGCTGCTTGAGCACGCTCGCCCCCTTCGCGTACGTGATCCCGTCGAAGTTCACCTCCACAGCCTCGACGTCGGGGATGTCGGCGGCGATCGGGTGGGTCGAGGGGAGCTGGTCCTGGCGGTACGCCCACGCCTTCTCGGCTGAGGCGAAGGTGGTCCACGCGTCGGTGTACTCGGTGGCCTCAGCCTGGCAGAGCACCGACGCGAACGTGGCGAAGGACTCGTTGAGCCACAGGTCGTCCCACCAGCGCATGGTGACGAGGTCGCCGAACCACATGTGCGCCATCTCGTGCAGGATCGTCTCGCAGCGGCGCTCGTAGGTCGCCTGGGTCACCTTGGACCGGAACACGTACTCCTCGGTGAAGGTGACGCAGCCCGCGTTCTCCATCGCGCCCGCGTTGAACTCGGGCACGAACAGCTGGTCGTATTTGCCGAACGGGTACGGGAAGCCGAAGTGCTGGTGGTAGAAGCCGAAGCCTTGCTTGGTCTGCTCGAAGACCCGCGCCACGTCCATGGACTCGGCGAGCGAGGCGCGGCAGTAGAGGCCGAGGGGGATCGCGCCGTGCTCGTCCTCGTAGTTGTCCGTCCATTTCGCGTACGGCCCGGCGACGAGCGCGACGAGGTAGGTGGAGATGCGCTTGGTGGGGGCGAAGACTCGCAGCGCGCCGTCCTCCTCGACGCTCGCGACCTCGGCGTTGGAGACGACTTCCCATGCTGCGGGGGCTTTGACCTTGAGCTCGAAGACGGCTTTGAGGTCGGGCTGGTCGAAGCAGGCGAACATCCGCTTCGCGTCGGCGGTCTCGAACTGCGTGTACAAGTACACGCTGTCGTCGGCGGGGTCGACGAAGCGGTGCAGGCCCTGGCCGCTGCGCGAGTAGCGGCAGACGGCGTCCACGACGAGCTCGTTGCGCTCGGCGAGGTTCGCCAGCGCGAGCCCCTTGTCCTGCGAGTAGGAGCTCACGTCCAACGCGGTCCCGTTCAGCGTCGCCGACCGCACCTCGTCCGCGATCAGCTCGATGAACGTCTCCGAGCCGGGGGACTTGGCGGCGAACACCACGGTCGTCTTGGAGTCGAACGCGGTCTCGCTCCCGCCGGTGAGGTCCAGTTCGATGAGGTAGTGCTCGATCTCGAGCAGCCCGGCTCGTTCTTGCGCCTGCGCACGGGTGAGATTCGCCTTTGCCACGTTCGGTCCTCTCCAAGTTCTTCGGTCTGTTGCTGACAGCCTACTGACCGGGCTGGAATGCGCGCGGCGGCAGTGGTGTTGGATAAGAGGCTGTCCGTGTGCTACTGCGCGAGGCGAGAGAACTATTGAGGAGACCCCGATGCCGGAGAACAAAAAAGACCTCATCGAATTCTGGTTCGACCCGGCCTGCCCGTGGTGCTGGCTCACCTCCCGCTGGATCCTCGAAGTCGAAAAGGTCCGCGATGTCGAGGTGAAGTTCCACGTCATGAGCCTGTACGTGCTGAACGAGGGCAGGGAGGGGCTGTCCGACTTCTACCGCGAGCTCATGCCCAAGACACTGCCCGCCGTCCGGGTGGTCGAGGCCGCGCGGCAGAAGCTCGGCGAGGACGTGGTGAGCCCGCTGTACACCGCGCTCGGCTCGCGCATCCACCAGCCGAGGCCGGAGGACGCGGAGCGCCCGGACCAGCGCGAGCTCGTCCCTGCGGCGTTGGCGGAGGCAGGCCTGCCCGCCGAGCTGGCCGAGGCGGCTGTCGAGGACCCGTTCGGCTCGGGCCCGTACGACGAGGCGATCCGCGCCAGCCACCACGCGGGCATGGACAAAGTGGGCCCGGACGTCGGGACGCCCACGATCCACATCAACGGTGTCGCCTTCTTCGGCCCGGTGATCTCCCGCGTCCCGAAGGGCGAGGAGGCGGGGAAGCTGTGGGACGGCGCGTTGGCGCTCTCCAACTACCCGTACTTCTACGAGCTCAAGCGGACCAGGACGGAAGGCCCCCAGCTCGCCCTTTAGGCGGGCGGGGCGTGGCCGTCTTCTCTCGGCGGCGCGTCTTTCCTCGGCGGAGGAGCCCAGTGCTGGTGGGCGTGCCCTGCCTGGTGCTGGGCAGAGAGGGCAGGCTCGTGCGACGGCGCGGGCGCGGTGTGCCCGACAGCAGAGGGAAGACGCCCGAGCGGCACCGACGGGACGACGCCCTGCGGCGGCGCGGCGGGCTGCGGCGAGCGCGGCGGCGCAAAGCCGGGCGTCGGCTTGGGGGCGAAGAAGAGCGCGCCAGCGCGGGAGCGGTCCCGCAACGCCCATGCGCGCCATGTGCCGATCGGGTGGCTCGCGAGGAAGTTCACGAACCACACGAAAAAGCCCCGGTCCCGCATGGCCCGGTCCGTGTACGTGTCCACGTCGATCTGGTGGTTCAGGTACTTGCCGGCCGAGAGCAGCCGTATGGTGCCCATCGCGCCCTGCGGGTAGACGCTGTAGCCGTGGTTGTCCGCCGTGTACTCCTGCGCGCGGGAGAGCGCCATCTGCAGGGGCGGGAAGTACTGCGCGATCTGGAAGACCAGCATTCGCGCGTAGCTCGTGTGCCCCGCGGAGATGTGCCCGCACTCGTGGCCGATCACGAAGGCCAGCGCGTCGGGGTCGCGTGCCTCGCCGCCTGCCTCGAACAGATCGCTGTAGACGACGATGAAACGTCGGAAGCCATGGCCGGAGGAGAACGCGTTGATCGTGCCGCTGCCAGAGACCACGTACGCCTCGGGGATCTTCTTGAGCCCGTAGTGCTGCGCCGCGTTCGCCACCATTTGGTACGCCTGGGGGAACTGCGTCGGGGTGATCTCGACCGCCTGCGCGCGCTGCGAGCCCCAGAGCACGCCTCGTCCGAAGAGGATGAGCAGCGGGAGGAGCATGATGAAGAGGAACGGCAGCACTGCTGTCAGCCGTTCGAAGAAGCCTGGATGGGCAACGGAGATCACGTCTTTGCCCAGGTTCGCGTCATGCGTCACGAGCACCTTGTCCGGCACGCCAAGGTAGGTGACGATGGCCCCGACCAGGACCAAGACCACCACGGCCAGCACGAACAAGATGGTGACGACGAGCAGCGGGATCTCCCCGGGGTGGCGCGGGATCTGGAACTTGAGCGGGCGATGAGGGTGCTGCTGGTGCTGCCCGTTCTGTTGCTGGTACGCCTGCGGCTGCGCGGGATAGGGCGCGTAGCCTCCGCCGATGTGGCTCGATGAGAACTCCGTCATAGCGCAGGAGCCTAGCAGCGGGACTGAGATTCCACCTGCGGCCCGGCAGATCGGCGGATCGACCTCGGGGCAGCTGGACTCGGCGGCAGCAGGTCTGCAAGACTGGGCCTGTGCGTATCTACCTCGGCGGCGACCATGCCGGTTTTGAGCTCAAAAGCGTTGTGAAACGCCACCTCCTCGACGAAGGCTACGAGGTCATCGACTGCGGGGCCTACGAGTACGACCCGCAGGACGACTACCCGGCGTTCTGCGTCGAGGCCGCCCGGCAGGTGGTCGCGGACCCAGGCAGCCTGGGGATCGTGTTCGGCGGCAGCGGCAACGGCGAGCAGATCGCGGCGAACAAAGTGCCGGGCGCGCGGTGCGCGCTCGCATGGAGCACACAGACCGCGCAGCTCGCCCGCGAGCACAACAACGCCCAGCTCATCGGCATCGGCGGACGGATGCACACGGAGGAAGAGGCGCTCGCCATCGTGGACGCCTTCCTCGGCGCGCAGTGGTCCGGAGAACCCCGTCATCAGCGGCGGATCGACCAGCTCGCGCATTACGAGCGCACCGGAGAGCTGGAAAAGCTGTAGCGCAGGCGCTCAAGGCCCCGGCGCTGCTCGGGCGGCGAACTTGACGTGGTCGGTACTATCGACATGGTCCGCTTGAGGCGGGCCGCGCGGGCGTAGCTCAATGGTAGAGCCTCAGTCTTCCAAACTGATTACGCGGGTTCGATTCCCGTCGCCCGCTCCACAGGGCCCTCGGCGGGGCTGGAGCCGCGAGGTCCCGCAGCGGCTGAAATCTCGTTGCTCGGCGATCAGGAACGCGGCTAACATCGCTGTGTGGCTCACAACGGTGTGGAAAACGTCGACCCCTCGGTGGATCTGTTCGCTCTTTTCGGCATAGCCGACTACCTTGAGCGCAAGGGCGTTGTCGAGAGGGCGATTCCGCTGGTCGCCCGCGTGCTCGACTGCACCGTCGAAGAGGCCGCGTTGCTGCACGCCAAGCAGAAAGCCCCGGCGGAGGCCTGGGTCAACGAGAACGCCGCCAACGACGAGCAGTGGTCGTCCGAGCGCGCCCACAACACGTTCCAGCTGTTGCTGCAGCATATGGACCCGGACGAGGCCAGCCGCGCGGTCGTCTGGCTCGAGAACTTGAACAGGTAGAGCGTGCGGTGACGGCCGAACCCGAGGCCTCGTTGCCCGTGTTGGAGTACTTGCGCCGCCAGCTCGCGGGGGAGCTGCGGCCGGGCGAAGCCACGCATATGCGGTATCCGACCGCGATCTCCCGGCTGCTCGACTTCCAGATCGTCGACGTCGGCGAGGGGACCGCGTCGCTCCGGGCCGAGGTCGACCCCGCTCGGCACGGCAACCAGCAGGGGACTGTGCACGGCGGCTTCCTCGTCGAGCTCGCGGACGCGGCGATCGGCACGGCCCACTCGACCCTCATGCGGCCCGGCGAGA
Organism: Segniliparus sp.; assembly: GCF_051660745.1. NCBI lineage: Bacteria > Bacillati > Actinomycetota > Actinomycetes > Mycobacteriales > Segniliparaceae > Segniliparus > Segniliparus sp. Next base: position 223,257 of record NZ_JBOFQF010000028.1, read on the forward strand.
CGTTCACGAGCATCGACATCCGGGCGGCTTTCCTGCGCCCGGTGTGGTCGGACGTCCTGGTCGCCACCGCGCGCCCGTCCCATTCCGGGCGGACGATCACCCATTACGCCTGCGACATCGTGCGCTCGGACGGCAAGCCTGCGGCGACGGTCACGAGCACGGTGATGACCCTGCGCGGGGAACGGGCCGAAGGCAGGTAGGGCGGCCGGGCGGTGTGCGCCTTTTCATCTGATTCTTTCTTCTGTGTCCAATAACACTTTCATAAATGGAGCGTACGCTATACTTGTGTTATGTATCTCAGTCTGAGGTAACACGCTGCGTTTGATCGTGAAAGGGACGATATGACAACTGCGACCGCCCATCCCAACGGCACGACGAAGGAAGCCGCCCCCGACGCGCGGAGCGTGGTCGCCGGGCTCCGCGCCACGTTCGACTCCGGGCGCACTCGGGACGTCGAATGGCGGTTGCGCCAGTTGGAGGCATTGGATCGGCTGCTCTCGGAGAACGAGGAAGCGATCGCAGCGGCGCTCAAGCAGGATCTCGGACGAGACGCCTACTCCAGTTGGCTGATCGAGATCCTGTCGGTCAACATGGACAACAGCTATGTGCGCAAGCATCTGCGCGCTTGGGCCAAGCCGCAGAAAAGCGCGCCGCCCCTGTCTTTCCGGGGGCTCTCCAGCATGAGCTACCAGCCGACCCCGAAAGGGGTGGTCCTCGTCATCAGCCCGTGGAATTATCCGGTCTTCTTGAGCATCGCGCCGCTGGTCAGCGCGCTCGCCGCAGGCAATACGGTCGTCATCAAGCCGTCGGAGCTCACCCCGGCTTCGGCTCGGCTGCTCGCCGAACTCGTGCCGAAATACGTCGATCCGACGGCGGTCGCGGTGGTCGAGGGCGGCCCCGAGGAGACGCAGACGCTCATCGACCAGGGTCTGGACCATATTTTCTTCACCGGTAGCGAGCGTGTTGGCAAGCTGGTCGCCCGCTCGGCGGCGGAGCACCTGACTCCGGTCACGTTGGAGCTCGGCGGCAAATGCCCTGTCATCGTGGCCAGGGACGCGAACGTGGCGGTGGCGGCGCGTCGTGTCGCGGCCACGAAGCTGGTCAACGTGGGACAGACCTGCGTCGCTCCAGACTATTTGCTGGTGGAACGGCCGGTGCTCGAAGAGTTCACGGCGAAGCTGGTCGCCGAGATCAAGAAGCAACGCGTCGACGCGGGACAGCCGGTGCGGGTGATCCACCGCAAGCACGCGGAGCATATCGCGCGGCTGGTCGCGACCAGCGGCGGCGAGCACGTGCTGCCGGGCTCTGTGGACACGGAGACGCTCAAGGTGGAGCCCGCCGTGGTGCTGAATCCCGATCTGGACTCCCCGCTCATGCGAGAAGAGATTTTCGGCCCTATTCTGCCGATCATCCCGGTGGACTCGATCGCGGAAGCCATCGCGTTCGTCCGGAGCAGGCCCCGTCCCCTCGCCGCCTACGTGTTCACCGCTTCGAGCGCGGTGGAGCGGCAGGTGATCGCCGAGACTCTGTCCGGAGCCGTCGTGGTCAACCAGGCGGTGTTCCATTGCGCCATTCCCTCGTTGCCGTTCGGCGGGGTCGGCGCGAGCGGCTACGGCTCTTCTCGGGGGAAGTTCGGATTCGACGAGTTCAGCCAGAAGCGTGCACTGATGTCGATGCGCACGACGCCGGACCTGCCGCTGTTGTACCCGCCGTTCACGAAGGCGAAGCGCTGGTTGGCGCGGGCGATGATCCGTTGATCGCAGCCTGAGCGGTCAGGAACTGCCTGCGAAGCCGTGCTGGCGCCACGCCTCGTACACCGCGAGCGTCGCGGCGTTGGCGAGGTTGAGCGAACGCCTGCCCGCCAGCATGGGGATGCGCAGTCGCGCCTCGACACGGGGATGGTTCGCGACCTCCTCGGGGAGCCCGGTCGGCTCGGGGCCGAACAGCAGCACGTCCCCCGTCCGGTAGGCGATGTCGCTGTAGCGCGCCGAGCCGGACGTGGTGAACGCGAAGACCCTCGCGCCGGGGGCCGCCGCCAGCGCCTCGTCGAACCCCGGATGGACGACCACATGCGCGAGGTCGTGGTAATCGAGCCCTGCCCGGCGCAGCTTGGGCTCGGAGAGGTCGAAGCCGAGCGGCTCGACAAGGTGCAGCTCGCAGCCGGTCGCGGCGGAAACGCGGATCATGCTGCCGGTGTTGCCCGCGATCCTCGGCTCGTAGAGCATCACGCGGAACATGCGGGCCTCCTGTTCGTCCGTCGCATCGGGGCGATCTGGACGCAGCTCGGGCCACGTTGTTCGATCTGGCAGACTAGAGGCATGACTGCGATTGTGCTTGATGTCCGATCTGTCCGCGATCAGATCATGGACGATCTGGCCAAACGTGTCGCGGGCCTCGCCGAGCGCGGCGTGGTCCCGGGCCTTGGCACCATCCTCGTCGGCGACGACCCCGGCAGCCACGCGTACGTGCGCGGCAAGCATGCCGACTGCGCGGCGATCGGCGTGACCTCGCTCGCCCGCGAACTGCCGTCGGACGCGTCGTTCGAGCAGGTCGCCGATGTGATCGACGAGCTCAACGCCGACCCGTCGTGCACCGGCTACATCGTGCAGCTGCCGTTGCCGGGGCACCTGGACGAGAACGCGGCGCTCGAGCGTATCGACCCGGACAAGGACGCGGACGGCCTGCACCCCACCAGTCTCGGCAGGCTCGCGCTGGGCATTCCAGGCCCGCAGGCCTGCACCCCGAAGGGGATCGTGCACCTGCTCGCCGTGTCCGGGATTCCGCTCGTCGGGGCCGACGTGGTGATCGTCGGCCGGGGCGTGACTGTGGGCAGGCCGCTGTCGATCCTGCTCTCCCGTCCGCCCTACAACGCGACGGTGACCGTGTGCCACAGCAAGACCAAAGACCTCGCCGGGCATGTGCGCCGCGCCGACGTGGTGGTCGCCGGAGTGGGGGTTCCGGGGTTCGTCACCGAAGACATGGTCCGTCCCGGCGCGACGGTCATCGACGTCGGCCTCACCCGCACCGACGCAGGCCTGGTCGGAGATGTGAGCCTGAAGGCGCGCGAGGTCGCCGGGACGGTGTCGCCCAATCCCGGCGGGGTGGGACTGCTCACGCGGGCCATGCTGCTCGCCAACGTGGTGGAGCTCGCCGAACGGCAGATCGGCCAGTCGTGAGCGAGGCAGGCAGCGAGCACCACCGGCGAGCATTGCGGGTGCGCCTCCTGCTCAACCAGGCGCCGTTCCTCGTGGTCGTGTTCCTGCTGCTCGTGGCGGCGGTGTTAGTGGAGCTCGACCGGTGGCGGCGCGGCGGCGCGGTGATCGGCTTCGCGGTCATCACGGCGGCTGTTTTCCGCGCGGCGCTGCCGACGAACCGGGTGGGGCTTCTCGCGGTGCGCGGACGGCTCTTCGACGTGGTCGTGCTTGCCCTGGTCGGGGCCGCGATCCTGTGGGTCTCGTGGACGATCAACCCGCTCGGCACCAGGGCAGGCTGACCGGCCCTAGCGCCGTTCGGCGATCGCCAGCGTCTCGGCGATCAGCGCGCCCACCGCTTTCGCCTCGACGAGGAAGCCGTCGTGGCCGTATTTGGAATGGATGACACGGAGCTCGCCCGCGCCAGCCAGGTGCTTGGCGATCTCCTCCTGCTGGTGGATCGGGTAGAGCCGGTCGCTGTCGATCCCGGCCACGACGGTCGGGACGGCGCAGCCGCCGAGGGCGGCTTTGACGCCGCCCCGGCCCCGGCCGACGTCGTGGTGGTTGAGCGCGCCCGACAGCGCGACGTAGCTGCCGGGGTCGAACCGGACGGCGAGCTTGCGCGCTTGGTGGTCGAGGTAGCTCGACACCGAGTAGCGGCCCCGCCACAGCGGCTCCTCGTCGCCCTGCGGGGTGTTCGCGAACCTCTCGTCGAGCTCGGCTTCGGACCGGTATGTGAGGTGCGCGAAGCGCCGCGCGATCCCCATGCCGACGAGCGGGACGCGCCCGGTGCCGTAGTAGTCGCCGCCATGCCAGTCCGGATCGGCCTGGATGGCTTGGATCTGCGCGGTCTGGGTGCCGATCTGGTCCGCCGAGGCGCGGGCTCCGACCGCGAGGACGAGCCCGCTCGCGACCCGTCCTGGATGGCCGACAAGCCATTCGAGCGCCCGCGCTCCGCCCATCGAGCCGCCGATGACGCTCGCGAACCGTTCGACTCCGAGGACGTCGGCAAGCGCGACTTCGGCGCGAGCCTGGTCGCGGACGGTGATCCGGGGGAAGCGCGAGCCCCAGGCGCGCCCGTCCGGGGCGGGCGCGCCCGGGCCGGTCGACCCGTTGCACCCGCCGAGGACGTTGGCGGCCACGACGCACCAGCGGTCTGTGTCGAGCACGGCTCCCCGCCCGACCGTCCCGTCCCACCAGCCGGGGCGCCGCCCGTCCGGCTCGTCGGCCCCTGCGACGTTGTCGTCGCCGGTGAGCGCGTGCAGCACGAGCACGACGTTGTCGAGATCCGGCGTCGGCCTGCCCCACCGGCGGAAGGACATCACGACGTCGGACAACTCGCCGCCCCGGTCGAGCGCGACCGGGCCGATCCGGGCGAGCTGCTGCTCCCCGTCAGGACGATGCGTCCACGAGGAGGGCGTTCGGTCCACGAATTCGCGCGGCGAGTGAGCAGTGACGGTCAAGCGGCGGCTGCCTTGAACCCGAGCTGCAGGTCGGCGATGATGTCGTCGACGCCCTCAAGGCCGACGGCGAGCCGCACGAGGCCGGGGGTGACGCCTGCCTGCAGCTGCGCCTCGGGGGTCAGCTGCGAGTGCGTGGTCGAAGCCGGGTGGATGACCAGCGAGCGGACGTCGCCGATGTTCGCCACGTGGCTGTGCAGGCGGAGGGCGTCGACGAACCGCTTCCCGGCCTCGACTCCGCCGTCGATCTCGAAGGCGAGGACCGCGCCCTGGCCCTTCGGCAGGAGCTGTTTCGCGCGCTCGTGCCAGGGCGAAGAAGCCAGCCCGGCGTAGTTGACCGAGAGCACCTGGGAGTGGTCCGAGAGGAAGTCGGCGATCTGCCGGGCGTTGGAGACGTGCCGCTCCACTCGGAGGCTGAGCGTCTCAAGCCCCTGGGACAGCAGGAACGCGTTGAAGGGGGAGATGGCCGGGCCGAGGTCGCGCAGGAACTGGGTGCGGGCCTTGAGCGCGAAGGCGGGCGGGCCCTGCTCGGCCCAGACGAGGCCGTGGTAGCTCGGGTCCGGGGCAGTGAATTGCGGGTAGCGGCCCGAGGTCCAGTCGAACGTGCCGCCGTCGACCAGCACGCCCGCGATGGCGGTGCCATGGCCCGCGAGGTACTTCGTTGCCGAGTGCACCACCACGTCCGCGCCGTGCGCGAGCGGGTTGATCAGGTACGGCGTGGCGACGGTGTTGTCCACGACGAGCGCGATCCCGTGCTCGTGCGCGACGGAGGAGACCCCGGGGATGTCGAAGACGTCGTTGAGGGGGTTGGAGATGACCTCGCCGAAGAACGCCTTCGTGTTCGGGCGGACCGCGGCGCGCCAGTGGTCGAGGTTGTCGGGGTCCTCGACGAAGGTGACCTCGATCCCGAGCTTGGGCAGGGTGTGCAGCAAGAGGTTCTGGGTGCCGCCGTAGAGCCGGGGGCTGGACACGATGTGGCCGCCCGCCTCGGCGAGGTTGAGCAAGGCGACCGACTCCGCCGCCTGGCCAGAGGCCAGCAGCAGGGCGGCGACGCCGCCTTCGAGCGCGGCGATCCGCTCTTCGACGACGACATTCGTCGGGTTGGAGAGGCGGGTGTAGGCGTGCCCCTCCGGTTCGAGCGCGAACAGCGCCGCCGCGTGGTCGGTGTCGCGGAAGACGTACGAGGTGGTCTGGTAGATCGGCAACGCCCTGGCGTAGGTCTGCGAGTCGGGGGACTGGCCCGCGTGGATCTGCTTGGTCTCGAAGCTCCAGTTCGAGGGGTCAGGAGCGGTGGCAGAGCTGGTCGCGGAGTCGGGGTTGGTCATAATCTCTCCAAAAGGTCGAGGTGTTGCGTTGAGAGGGATACCACATGGCTCTGCCTCCTTGCTTTGTCGGAGGATCTCGCGAGACCTTCCGCTTGGAGCCCCCTCGGCCGGGGACCCGCGCTTGCCGCCCGTGGCTTCCACAGGCAAACCAGGTCCTCACCCGGAGCACCCCACCGCGGCACGGGGGTTGCTGGCTAGCGAGCCGGGGCTTCGTGCTAGCACTCTTGACCTGGGGTCATCATAACGCATAGGAGTAGAGGTCACGATGCTGCGGGGCCGCTCGGGAGGCAGACCAAGGACGGGGTAAGTTGAGAAGGTCAGGCGCCATACCCCGGCGCAGGTTTGACGCACGCCGATCCCAGGAGGGCCGGGCACCGAATGTCCAAAATCAAGGTAGAGGGAGTCATCGTCGATCTTGACGGCGACGAGATGACACGCATCATCTGGAAGTTCATCAAAGACAAACTCATCTTTCCGTATTTGGACATCGACATCGAGTACTACGACCTGGGGATCGAACACCGCGACGCCACGAACGACCAGGTGACCGTCGACGCGGCCGAGGCGATCAAACGCCACGGCGTCGGCGTCAAATGCGCCACCATCACCCCGGACGAGGCCCGGGTGACGGAATTCGGCCTCAAGAAGATGTGGAAGTCGCCGAACGGGACCATCCGCAACATCCTCGGCGGGACCATCTTCCGCGCCCCGATCATCATCCAGTCCGTGCCACGGCTCGTGCCGGGCTGGACCAAGCCGATCATCATCGGCCGCCACGCCTTCGGCGACCAGTACCGGGCGACGGACTTCAAAGTCCCCGGCGCGGGCACGGTCACCATCACCTACACCCCCTCGGACGGCGGGGAGCCGATCCAGCACGAAGTGGTGAAGCTGCCGGAGTGCGGCGGCGTCGTGATGGGCATGTACAACTTCAACGACTCGATCCGGGACTTCGCCCGCGCCTCGCTCAACTACGGCCTGCAGCAGAACTACCCGGTGTACCTCTCGACGAAGAACACCATCCTCAAGGCGTACGACGGCGCGTTCAAGGACATCTTCCAAGAAGTCTTCGAGCAGGAGTTCAAAGCCGAGTTCGACGCGGCGGGCCTCACCTACGAGCACCGCTTGATCGACGACATGGTTGCCTCCGCGCTCAAGTGGGAGGGCGGCTACGTCTGGGCCTGCAAGAACTACGACGGCGACGTGCAGTCCGACACCGTGGCGCAGGGCTTCGGCTCGCTCGGCCTGATGACCTCGGTCCTGCTCACCCCGGACGGCAAGATCTGCGAGTCCGAGGCGGCGCACGGCACCGTGACCCGGCACTACCGCCAGTACCAGCAGGGCAAGCCCACCTCGACCAACCCGGTCGCCTCGATCTTCGCGTGGACCCGCGGCCTCGCGCACCGAGGCAGGCTCGACGGGACCCGAGAGGTCGAAGGCTTCGCCCACAAGCTCGAAGACGTGGTGGTGCGGACCATCGAGGGCGGGAAGATGACCAAGGACCTCGCCCTCTTGGTCGGCGGCGACCAAACCTGGCTCACCACCGAGGAGTTCCTCTCGGTGCTCGACGAGAATCTGCAGGCCGAGTTGGCATGATCGCGACTTTCCGGTGGATGAGATGCCAGGCCACGAGCGTCGATGTGTACGAAAGGACGGGTACATGAGACGCGAAGTATCCCCCGCAAGCGGGAGGTACCCCCAGCCGCAGATCGCCGCCGGGGAGGCGCGATGAGCATCCGGGTCGGCATCGCGAACGTGATCGTCGACAACCAAGAGCAAGCCGAGCGCTTCTACACCGAGATGCTCGGCTTCGTGAAGCACGTCGATGTTCCTGCCGGGGGAGCCCGCTGGCTCACGCTGGTCTCCCCGGACGCCCCCCGCCTGCCGGACGGGAGCCCCGCCGTGCAGCTGCTCCTCGAGCCCGCGGGGTTCGAGCCCGCCAAAATCTACAAGCGCAAGCTGTACGAGGCAGGCGTCCCGTACACGATGTTTTTCGTCGACGACCTCGCCGCAGAGCATGCCCGGCTCAGCGCGGCAGGAGTCCGGTTCGCCTCGGAGCCTGCTGATACCGGCGACGGCCTCGCGGCCGTCCTCGACGACCAGGGCGGAAATTTGATCATGCTCTACCAAGCTCATGAGCACAGCCAGGCTCACGAGCACCGGCAGCCGCATGGTCGGGCAGAAGGAGAAGGGCATGGCGACGCGGACTGAGCTCGCGCATTTGGGCCGGACGTTCGGAGAGCTCTCCGACGAGCAGCGGTCCTGGCTCGACGAGCTCGCGAGGACGTACACCGAGTCCGCCGCGCCCGACCCGCAGTCGGTGCTGGACCATGTCCACCTCGGCATGGTCCGCGACCGGGGAGCCGACCGGGTGCGGACCGCCCGCCTCCACGGCGTCCCGAAAGTCTTCATCGTCACCGACGACATGCCGCTGCTCGTGCAGTCCGTCTCCTCCCTGGTCGAGTCGTCCGGCGCGCGGATCACCGCTTTGGAGCACCCCGTTCTCGCCGTGCGCCGGGACGAGTCGGGGCATCTCGTGGACGTGGTGCTGGACGGGGTCGCGCCGACGTACGCGTTCAACGAGTCGTGGATCCAGGTCAGCCTCGCCGAGAACGTCGGCGACGAAGTCCTCGCCGCGATCGACGCGGCGCTGCCGGGGGTGCTTCGGGACGTCCGCCGGGTCAGCGACGACCACGCGACGATGCTCGGCCAGCTCGTCCGTCTCGCGGAGAGCCTGCCGCAGCAGGGGACGGGCCTGGAGCTCGCGAACACGGCCAGGCTTTTGCGCTGGCTCGCCGAGGAGCATTTCGTCCTGCTGGGCTACCGCTCCTACGAAGCCGACGCGAGCCAAGACACGGCTGCGCACTGGCGGCCAGACTCGGGCAGCGGCCTCGGCGTGCTCCGGGACGGGGCCCCCGAGCCGATCAGGCTGTCGGCTCCGCCCGCGCCAGGCGACCAGGTCCTCGTGGTGGCGCAGAGCCCCCGGTCGTCGACAGTCGGCGCGTTGCGCCACCCGTACGTCGTCATGGTGCGCGAGTCCCCCGCAAGCGGGCGGGGACCCCAGGGCGATGGGGGAGCCCCGCATCGCGAGCACCGCTTCCTCGGCATGTTCCCGGTGTCCGCCGTCTACGAGAACGTCCTGGACATCCCGGTGGTCGCCGAGCGCGCGTTGGAGGTCCTGGCCCGTTCGGGCGTGGCGCTCGGCTCGCATTCCGGGCAGCAGATCCTCGAAGTCGTCTCGGGGCTGCCCCGCGCGGAGCTTTTCTCGACGGACCTCGACACGCTGCACGAGATCGCCTCGTCGGCGCTGTCCATCGACGCCCGGCGCAGCCTCCGGCTGTTCCTGCGCCAGGACCCCTTGGGCGAGCGCGTGCTGGCCTGGACGCGGCTGCCGCAGGACCACTACACGACGGCGGTGCGCCTCGCCATGCGGGACATCCTCGTCGAGGAGCTCGGCGGCACGGGCGTCGACTACACCGCACGGGTGACCGAGGCCGCGCTCGCATGGGTGTTCTTCACCGTGCGCGGGCCGTTTGCGTCCGAGCCGGATTGCTCCTCGGCAAATCAACAGCGGATCCAGGCCCTGCTCGCCGCCGCGAGCAGGACGTGGGAGGACCGCCTCGCCGACGAGGCCGGGCTGGCCCCGGAGGCGGCGCAATGGTACGCGACGGCGCTGCCCGGCTCCTACCAGGAAGACTTCGCGCCCGCAGAGGCGGCGGAGGACATCGCGGCGCTTGAGGCGTTGGGCGAGGACGAGCTCCGCGCGCGCCTGGACCCCGTCGACACGGCGCATCGGAGCGGGGCCGAGGCGGCTTTGACGCTCTATGTCCGGGGCGGGCCCGCGACGGTCAGCATGGTGCTGCCGCTGACGACGAGCCTCGGGCTCACCACGCTGTACGAGAAGCCGTACGAGGTGCGCCGGTCGGACGGCGCGCAGTGCTGGATCTACCAATTCGGCCTGCGCCCGGAGGACCAGGGCATGAGCGGGCGTCTCGCAGATCCGGAAGTCCGCGCGAAACTCGTCGACGCGTTCGAGGCGCTCTGGCACGGAGAAGCCGAGGCGGACCAGCTCGGCGTGCTCACGCTGCAGGCGGGGCTGCACTGGCGGGAGGTCGCCTTGCTGCGCGCGTACGCGCAGTACTTGCGCCAGATCGACTTCCCGTACCCGGTCAGCCACATCAGCCGGGTGCTCCTGCGCTATGCGGGCACGGCGGCGCTCCTGGTGCGGCTGTTCGCCGCGACGTTCAGCCCCGAGGAGGCCTCCGACGAGGCGAGGAACCAGGCGCTCGATGCGTTGCGCCGCGCGGTGGCCTCGGTGATCTCCCTGGACGAGGACCGGGTCCTCCAGGCCTACCTCGACCTGATCGAGGCGACGTTGCGGACGAACTTCTTCCGCGCGGACCGCCGCGATGTGATCGCGCTCAAGCTCGCGCCGCGCAGGCTCGCCGAGCTCTCGCTCAAGGATCTGCCCAAGCCGGTGCCGCAATTCGAGGTCTTCGTCTCGTCGCCGAGGGTGGAGGGCGTGCATCTGCGGTTCGGCGCGGTGGCGCGCGGGGGCATCCGGTGGTCGGACCGGCTCTCCGACTTCCGCACCGAGATCTTGGGCCTCGCGAAGGCGCAGACCGCGAAGAACGCGGTCATCGTCCCGGTCGGGGCGAAGGGCGGGTTCGTGGTCAAGCGGCCGGTTCCGCCGGAAGCTTTCCGGGACGAGGGCGTGGCCTGCTACAAGCTGTTCATCGGCGGCCTTTTGGACCTCACCGACAACATCGTCCAACATTCCAACGAGGTCGTCCCGCCGCCGGGCGTGGTGCGCCGGGACGGGGACGACCCGTATTTGGTGGTCGCGGCGGACAAAGGCACCGCGACCTTCTCCGACATGGCGAACGGGATCGCGAAGAGCTACGGGTTCTGGCTGGGCGACGCCTTCGCCTCGGGCGGCTCGGTCGGCTACGACCACAAGGCCATGGGCATCACCGCGCGCGGCGCGTGGGAGAGCGTGCGGCGGCACTTCTGGGAGATGGGGGTGGACCCGCAGACGACGGACTTCACCGTGGTCGGCGTCGGCGACATGTCGGGCGACGTGTTCGGCAACGGCATGCTGCGCAGCCCGCGCATCAAGCTCCTCGCCGCCTTCGACCACCGGCACGTGTTCCTCGACCCGGCCCCCGACCCGGGGCGCTCGTTCTCGGAGCGCGAGCGGCTGTTCGCGCTGCCGCGCTCGTCCTGGGCCGACTACGACGCCTCGCTGATCAGCGAGGGCGGCGGCGTGTGGGGGCGCGGGGTGAAAGCGGTGCCGTTGAGCCCGCAGGCCCGCGCCGCCCTCGGCCTCGCCGACGACGTGGCGGAGCTTTCGCCGCCCGAGGTCATCCGGGCGATCCTCAAAGCCCCGGTCGACCTGCTGTGGAACGGCGGGATCGGGACCTACATCAAAGCGAGCGCCCAATCCGACGCGGAGGTCGGCGACAAGACCAACGACGAGCTGCGCGTCGACGGGCGCGACGTGCGGGCCAAGGTGGTCGGCGAGGGCGGGAACCTCGGCGTGACCCAGCTCGGCCGGATCGAGTACGCGCGGACGGGCGGGCGGATCAACACCGACGCCATCGACAACTCTGCCGGAGTGGACTGCTCGGACCACGAGGTGAACATCAAGATCCTCCTGAGCCAGCTCGAATCCGAGGGCAGGCTGCCGGACGACCAGCGCCGCCTGCTCCTGGAGTCGCTCACCGACGAGGTCGCCGAACTGGTGCTCGCGGACAACATCGCCCAGAACGACGAGCTTGGCGTCGGCAGGCACACGGCGGCGCAATTCGTCGACGTGCACGCGCGACAGATCCAAAAGCTGGTCGACACGGGCAGGCTGGACCGCAAGGTCGAGTTCCTGCCGAACCAGGCGCAACTGCGCGAGCTCGCGGCTGCCGGTCAGGGCCTCACCTCCCCGGAGCTCTCGGTGCTGCTCGCGTACGCGAAGCTGAGCCTGAAGCAGGACCTGCTCGCCAGCGACCTGCCGGACAACGACATCTACGAGCCGAAGCTGCGGGCGTACTTCCCCTCCGGCGTCGGCCCCCAGGCAGAGGCGGTCGTTGGCACGCACACGCTGCGCAGGCAGATCGTGGCCACACAGCTCGCCAATGAGATCGTGGACATCGGCGGGACGACGTTCGCCTACCGGATGGCCGAGGAGTCCGGGGTCTCCGCCTCCGACGTGGCCCGTGCCTTCTCGGTGGCGATGGAGATCTTCGACCTGCGCCAGGTGCTCGCCCTGGTGGACCGGTCTTCGACGCCCGCGCCCGCGGCGGACCGGGCGCTCACCCAGGTGCGCAGGCTTTTGGACCGGTCGTGCCGGTGGCTGGTGGCCTCGCGGCCCCAACCGCTCGCGGTGCGCTCCGAGATCGCCAGGTACGCGCCGCAGATCGCCAGGACCAAGGCGCTGGTCCCCGGCTGGCTCCGGGACGACGACGCCCTGGGCTACGCCAAGGGCCAGGAGGCGCTGGCGCAGATCGGGGCCTCGCCAGAGCTCGCGGCACGGGCGGCGAGGCTCATCTACGAGTTCAGCCTCCTCGACGTCGTGGATGTCGCGGAGCTGGCCGACCGGTCGGTCGAGCAAGTGGGCGAGCTGTACTTCCGGCTGGGCTCCGAGCTCGGGGTCGACCGGGTGATCACGCTGGCGACGCTGCTCCCGGTCAAGGACCAATGGCAGGTCAAGGCCCGCCTGGCGCTTCGCGAGGAGTTGTACGGCGCGCTGCGGACCCTCAGTTTGGACGTGCTTGCCGACTCCGACCCCGAGGAGTCGGCGGCGGAGCAGATCGCGGATTGGCGGGCGCGGAACTCGACCCGGGTGGGCCGGGCGCAGGAGACGCTCGCCTCGGTCTTCGAGTCGGGGGTGACCGACCTCGCGGCTATCTCGGTGGCGACCCGCTGGGTCCGGTCCATGACGAGAGGCTCGTACTAGCCGGTCAGGCTAGCCGTGGTGCTCGCCGTTGTGCCCGTGGTGCTCGCCGTGGCAGGCGTGGTCGTGCTCCGTGTCGGGGTCCCCGCCCATCATCCGGAGCATCGGGAGCCCGCCCGTGGCGAAGAACCTCGCCGTCAGCGCCGCCGCGACGGCGAGGAAGGCGATGTTGAGCCAGGTGGTGTAGTTCCAGGAGATCCCCTCGTGCATGATCGCGGCCGACCGCTCGCCAGGGATGAGGCCAGTCGCGCCGAAGAGGATCTCGACCAGGTACCCGGCGCCGACCGTCGCGGCGTAGAACGAAGCCGTCAGCACGAGCGCCATCTTGGCCCCGTAGTACTTGCGGTAGATGTTCAAGATCGGCAGGATCAAGAGGTCGGCGAAGATGAACGCGACGACGCCGCCGAAGCTGATGCCCCCGTTCCAGAGGACCGCCGCCAACGGCACGTTGCCGATGGAGCAGACGAAGGACAGGACCGCGACGACCGGTCCGACGATCGGCCCCCACAGCGCGGAGACGAGCGGGTGGTCGGTGAAGAAGAACGCCTGCCAGAAGGACTCGGGCACCCAGGCCGCGACCGCGCCCGCGATGACGAGGCCGACGACCAGGTCGCGCAGGACCGCGGCCCATTCCATGACGAAGACGTGCGACACGGCGGTGAAGCCTTTGGGGGAGAGCAGCCGTCGCCAGAACCCGCCCTCGCCGCCGACGGACATGTCCATCGCGGCGTGGCCCTCCATCGAGCCCGCGACCCCGAGCTCCGCCTGCTCCCTGGCCTTCTCGACCAGCCGTCCCCGTAGGAAGAGCCGGAAGAGCACGGCGAGCAGCACGATCATGATCGGGCCGCCGACGAATTCGGCGGCGGTGAACTGCCAGCCCAGCAGCAGCGCCAGGATGACGCCGATCTCGACCACGAGGTTGGTCGAGGCGATTTCGAAGGCCATGGCCGCGGTGAAGTTCGCGCCTTTGCGGAACAGCGAGCGGGCGAGCGCGACCGCCGCGTACGAGCAGGACGACGACGCGGCGCCGAGGATGGAGGCCACCGCGAGCGTCCGGGGGCGGTCGTCGCCCATGAGCCGCACGATTGTCGATTTGCGCACTGCCGCCTGCACGACCGCCGAGAGCAGGAACCCCAGGATCAGCGCCCATAGGATCTCCCAGGTCATGGTTCCGGCGAGCGCCAAGGCCCGGGTGGCTGCGTCCAATATGCTCATGCCGAAGACTATACCCCTATGGGGTATTCTTGTCGAGTGCGGGCCGTCGTGCGGAGGCCGGTTCGGCGGCTACAGTTGGGCTATGCCCCCGTTGCCCGTCGCCGAGCTGCACGTCCACGTCGAAGGCACGCTGGAGGCCGAGCTCCTGGTCGCGCTCGCGCGGCGCAACGACGTGGCGCTGCCGACCTACGACCCGGTGGCGCTGACCGAGCGGTACCGCCATTTCACCAGCCTGCAGTCCTTTCTCGACGTGTACTACGCGAATCTCGCGGTGCTGCGCTCCGCGACGGATTTCTACGACCTCATGGCCGCCTACCTGCGCCGAGCGGCTGCGGCAGGGGTGCGCAGGGCCGAGGTCTTCTTCGACCCCCAGACGCATCTGAACAACGGGGTCGGATTCGAGACCTTGGTCGAAGGCTTCTCCTCGGCCGTCGCCGACGCGCCGATATCGGCAGACCTCATCCTGTGCTTCCTGCGCGACCTCGGGCCGGACGCCGCGGAGCAGACGCTGCGGGCGGGGCTCGAATTCCGCGAGCACTTCATCGGAGTCGGGCTCGACTCCGCCGAGCTGGGCCACCCGCCCCGGCTCTTCAAGCGCGTCTACGAGATCGCGGCGGCCGAAGGCCTGCGCAAGGTCGCGCACGCGGGGGAGGAGGCCGGGCCCGAGTACGTCTGGGAGGCGCTCGACATCCTCGGGGTCGAGCGGATCGACCACGGCGTGCGCTCCCTCGCCGATCCACGGCTTGTGGCGCGCCTTCGCGCGGACCGCGTCCCGCTCACTGTCTGCCCGCTGTCCAACGTCTGCCTCAAAGGCGTCGGCTCGCTCGCGGAGCATCCGCTCAAGACCATGCTCGACGCGGGCCTGGTGGTCACGGTCAACAGCGACGACCCGGCGTATTTCGGCGGGCATGTGGACGACAACTTCGCCGCCGTGCGCGCCGCGCTTGGGCTCTCCGCCGAGGACGTGCGCCAGTTGGCGCTCAACTCTTTCGAGGCGAGCTTCGCCCCTCGCGAGGACAAGGAGCGCTGGCAGGCCGAGGTCCTGAGCGCCCAGATCGGCTGATCTGCGAGCCCGTGCCGTCGGTCCAGCCGGTCCCGCCGGCTAGACTGTCGGCACGGAAGGCAGGTGAGCGCGATGAGCGGACACGCGGTGTTCAGCCTCGCCTTGGGCGCGGGGCTCGTCGCCGCGCTGAACCCGTGCGGGTTCGCGTTCCTGCCCGGCTGCCTGGGGCTCGTCATCGCGGGCAACGGGCAGGACGTCTCGCGAAGGACGGCGGTGGCCCGCGCGGCGGCTGCGACGCTCGCGATGGCCGCCGGGTTCGTCACGGTGTTCGGCCTCTTCGGCCTGGTGGTGTCCCCGTTGGTCGCCTCCGCGCAGAAGTACCTCCCGTTCGCGACGGTCGTCGTCGGGGCGCTGCTCGTCGCGATGGGGGGCTGGCTCTTAGCGGGCAAAGACCTCGCCGTGATGCTGCCGAGGGCGGGCCGGAGCGCGCCGACCGCGCGGCTCGGATCGATGTACGGCTACGGCGTCGGGTACGCGATCGCCTCGTTGTCGTGCACGTTGGGCCCGTTCCTCGCGCTGATCGGCGCGACGTTCCGGAAGGGGTCCTGGCTGAACGGCGTGCTCGCTTTCCTCGTCTACGCTGGCGGCATGGCCGTCACGGTCGGCGCGGTGGCGGTCGCGGTGGCCCTCGTCGGCTCGTCCGTCGCGGACAAGATCCGGGGCTTTCTGCCGCACATCAACCGGATCGCGGGCGCGATCGTCCTCGTGACCGGTTTGTACGTGGCGTACTACGGGTACTACGAGATCCGGCTGTTCTTCGCCGACGGCGACCCGAAGGACTCGATCATCGAGGCGGCGGCTTCGGTGCAGATCTGGCTCGAGTACCACGTCGACAAGCTCGGGGCCTGGCCCTTCGCGACCTTTATCCTCGGTGTCGCCCTCGGCTTGTTCGGCGGACGGGGGAGCAGGGCCACGGGGAGCAGGGGCACGGGGAGCGAAGGCGCGGCGGAGGGAAAGACGGACGGAAAGGAGTCCGGATGAACGAGGAACGAGCGCTCCGATTGGCGGAGCCCGCCTTGGCGGCCGATATCGCGAGGTTCGCGGCGGCGGCGGTGCGGCTGGACCCTTCGGCGGTGGTGCGGCTCAAGGCCCGGGCGAACGGCAGGGTCGGCGTGTGGGCGCAAACCGGTTTCGACGTGCTCGCCATGCGTTCCACTCTCGGCGAGGTCCGTCCGGCGGACATCGTGGTGGACGCCGGGGAGCTGCGCGACTCCCTCTCGGCGGAGGGCGCGCAGGAGGTTCCGCTCGGCTGGGGCTTCGACTCGTCGTGGAAGGGGTCGTTGCCGCCGGAGGAGGGGTTCGCGCAGGTGGACGACGTTCCGGTCCGCGAGCTCGTGGAACTCGCGCAACGCGGGATGGCGCTTGTCGAGGAGCACGCCGGGCCGCAGGGCCCGCCGCCTTCGCTCCTCGACTCGGTCGTGGTCACCGCGACCTCGGACGACGGGCAGGGCGCTGACGCCCCGGGTGGGCTGAGCACAGAGGTGCCGCTGCGCTGTGTTTTCGCCTTGACAGCGATGGGCTTCGTCACGACCCGGACCGGGCGCCTGGTCCGGGCGAAGACGGACCGCCTCGCCATCGCAGGCGACGAGATGGCGCGGATCCGCGCGCATCCCAGCTGGCTGCGGGTGGACACCCGGTTCGGATCGGTCTACTGGCGCCATGCGGGCCAGCGCTTGAAGCTCGCGCTCTGACGGTTGTCAGTGCTTGCGTCTACGATAGTGCGGTGACAGATCGGCTCATCATTCGCGGCGCGCGGGAACACAACCTGCGCGGCGTGGACTTGGACTTGCCGCGCGACAGCCTCATCGTGTTCACGGGGCTCTCCGGGTCCGGCAAGTCCTCCCTCGCCTTCGACACCATCTTCGCCGAGGGGCAGCGCCGCTACGTCGAGTCCCTCTCGGCGTACGCGCGGCAGTTCCTCGGGCAGATGGACAAGCCCGACGTGGACTTCATCGAGGGGCTTTCGCCTGCGGTCTCCATCGACCAGAAGGCCACCAACCGCAACCCCCGCTCGACCGTCGGCACGATCACCGAGGTGTACGACTACCTGCGGCTCCTCTACGCAAGGGCGGGCACCCCGCACTGCCCCGAATGCGGCGCGGTCATCGCGCGGCAGACGCCGCAGCAGATCGTCGACCAGGTGCTCGCGATGGCGGAGGGCACAAAGTTCCAGGTCCTCGCCCCGGTGGTGCGCACCCGCAAGGGCGAGTTCGTCGACCTCTTCGCGCAGCTGCACAGCCAGGGCTACGCGCGCGCCAGGGTGGACGGGGTGGTCCATTCGCTCGCCGACCCGCCGACCCTCAAGAAGCAGGAGAAGCACGACGTCGAGGTGGTCGTGGACCGCCTCGTCGTGAAGGGCTCCGCCAGGGTCCGGCTCACCGACTCGGTCGAGACGGCGCTGCGCCTCGCCGACGGCGTCGTGGTGCTCGACTTCGTGGACCTGCCCGAGGACGACCCGGAGCGGGAGCGGCGCTTCTCCGAGAAGATGGCCTGCCCGAACGGGCACCCCATCGCGGTGGACGACCTCGAGCCCCGCTCGTTCTCGTTCAACTCCCCGTACGGCGCCTGCCCGACCTGCGACGGCCTTGGCGTGCGCAAGGAAGTCGACGCGGACCTGGTGATCCCCGACCCGGAGCTCTCGCTCGCCGATGGCGCGGTCGCGCCGTGGGCGAGCGGCATGCACGCGGACTACTTCTTCCAGATGCTCGCCGGGGTCTCCGTCGCGATGGACTTCGACCTCGGCACCCCGTGGCAAGACCTGCCGCCCGCCGCGAGGAAGGTCGTCCTCGAGGGCTCGGACGCGAAGGTCGAGGTGAACTACAAGAACCGCCACGGCAGGAAACGCTCGTACTCGGTGGACTTCGAAGGCGTCATCCCGTGGCTGCACCGCCGTCTCTCCAACACCGAGTCCGACTTCATGCGCGAGAAGTACGAAGGCTTCATGCGCGAAGTCCCCTGTCCCGACTGCCGGGGGGCGCGGTTGCGCCCGGAGATCTTGTCGGTCACCCTCGGCGCGGACGGGAGGTCCATCGCCGAGGTCTGCGCGCTGTCGGTCAAGGAGTGCTCGAAGTACCTGGACGCCCTCGTCCTCGACGCCCAGGGCGCGATGATCGCGGGCCGCGTCCTCAAAGAGGTGCAGGCCCGTCTGAAATTCCTCCTCGACGTCGGCCTGGAGTACCTGTCCCTCGACCGCGCGGCGGGGTCGCTCTCCGGCGGCGAGGCGCAGCGCATCCGGCTCGCCACACAGATCGGCTCGGGCCTGACCGGGGTGCTCTACGTGCTGGACGAGCCGTCCATCGGCCTGCACCAGCGCGACAACCACCGCCTCATCGAGACGTTGACCAGGCTGCGCGACATCGGCAACACCCTCATCGTTGTCGAGCACGACGAGGACACGATCCGCCAGTCCGACTGGGTCGTGGACATCGGCCCGGGAGCGGGGGAGCACGGCGGCCAGGTCGTGCACAGCGGGACCTACCCGGAGCTCTTGAAGAACAAGCAGTCCCTGACCGGGGCGTACCTTGCGGGGCGGGCGGAGATCGCGGTCCCCGACAGCCGCCGCCCGTGGAAGCACAAGCTCACGGTCGTCGGCGCGCGCGAGCACAACCTCAAGGACCTCACGGCCTCCTTCCCGATCGGCGTGCTGGTCGCGGTGACCGGCGTGTCCGGGTCGGGCAAGTCCACCCTGGTCAACGACATCCTGGCACGGGTCTTGGCGAACAAGCTCAACGGCGCGCGGCTGCCGGTCGGCAGGCACACCCGCGTCACCGGCCTCGACCAGCTCGACAAGCTGGTGCAGGTGGACCAGACCCCCATCGGCCGCACCCCGAGGTCGAACCCGGCCACCTACACCGGCGTCTTCGACAAGATCCGCAGCCTGTTCGCCGCCACGCAGGAGGCGAAGGTCCGGGGCTACGCGCCGGGCCGGTTCTCGTTCAACGTCAAGGGCGGGCGCTGCGAGGCCTGCCAGGGCGACGGCACGGTCAAGATCGAGATGAACTTCCTGCCGGACGTGTACGTGCCTTGCGAGGTCTGCCATGGCGCCCGGTACAACCGGGAGACCCTGGAAGTGCACTACAAGGGCAAGAACATCTCCGAGATCCTCGACCTGCCGATCGAGGAGGCCGCCGAGTTTTTCAAGCCGATCTCCTCGATCAGCCGCTACCTCGACACCTTGGTGGACGTCGGCCTCGGCTACGTGCGGCTCGGCCAACCGGCGACGACGCTCTCCGGCGGCGAGGCGCAGCGCGTGAAGCTCGCCTCCGAGCTGCAGAAGCGCTCGACCGGCAGGACGGTGTACATCCTCGACGAGCCGACGACCGGCCTGCATTTCGAGGACATCCGCAAGCTCCTGGCCATCGTGGGCGGGCTCGTGGACAAAGGGAACACGGTGATCGTCATCGAGCACAACTTGGACGTGATCAAGGCCGCCGACTGGATCGTCGACCTCGGCCCCGAGGGCGGCTCTGGCGGCGGGACGATCGTCGCCGAGGGCGTCCCGGAGGACGTGGCGCGCTCCGAGCGCAGCCACACGGGCAGGTTCTTGCGCGACGTCCTCAAAACTCAAGAGCTGGAGGCAGTGGGATGACGAGCATCGAGACACAGCGGCTCGTCCAGATCCTCAACTTGGAGCGGATCGACCGGGACATCTTCCGGGGCGGCGCCATGCCGAGCCGTCTGCCGCGCACGTTCGGCGGCCAGGTCGCCGCGCAGTGCCTCGTGGCCGCCGTGAGCACGGTGGGGGAGGACCGTGTCGCGCACTCGCTGCACGGCTACTTCCTGCGGCCCGGCAGGCCTGCCGAGCCGACGGTGTTCACCGTGGGGCGGATCCGCGACGGCGGCTCGTTCACCACGCGCGAGGTGCACGCCATCCAGGACGGCGAGACGATCTTCACGATGACCTGCTCCTTCCAGGTCGAGACGAGCGGCGTGGAGCATCAGGACGAGATGCCGAAGATTCCAGGGCCCGAGGAATGCGAGACCCCGTCCAGCTGGCGTTACTTCGTGGAGGAGTGGCCGGACTGGGATGTGCGCCGGGTGTCTCGGGACGCGTTGGTGGACGCGGAGCGGACGCTCGCCCGCCAGCGGGTGTGGATCCGGCACCGGGACCGGCTGCCGGACGACCGGACGCTGCACGTCGGCGGTCTCGCGTATTTGAGCGACATGACCCTCCTCATGGCGGCGCGCGGCCCGCACGGCGGGATGGACACGCAGGCGAGGGTCGTCTCGCTCGACCACGCGGTGTGGATCATGCGCCCGTTCCGGGTGGACGAGTGGCTGCTCTACGACCAGGTGTCGCCCTCGGCGCAAGGCGGCCGCGCGCTCGTGCAGGGCAGGCTCTTCGACCAGTCCGGCCGTCTCGTGGCTTCGGTGGCGCAGGAGGGCGGCATCAAGCTCGTGCCCGCAGTGTCGGACAAGCCGAGCTGGATCAAGCCGGAGTAAGGGCGGTCCCGCTCTGCGGGATCGGGGGTCGCGATGGTCTGGGGCCGAATCGCTGATGGTGTAAGATTCACCGCTGGCGTTTTCGTCTGTATCGGGGCGTGGCGCAGCTTGGTAGCGCATCCGCTTTGGGAGCGGAGGGTCGCAGGTTCGAATCCTGTCGCCCCGACAGAGCCGACTGACAGGTCGTTGAGTCGTTTGGCCTGATAGATAACTGATTTAAAGGAGACTGAGTAGTGCGGAGCACAGTGGAGCGGTTGAGCCCGACGCGGGTGCGGCTGGATGTCGAGATCCCGTTCGAGGAGCTCAAGCCCGAGCTCGACCAGGCGGTGCAGGTCCTCGCGCACCACGTCCGCATTCCCGGTTTCCGCCCCGGCAAAGCCCCCGCGCAGCTGATCCGCGCCCGGCTCGGCGAGGACGCGATCCTCTCCCAGCTGTTGGAGGAGGCTGTTCCGGCCCGCTACAGCGAGGCGGTCGCCGAGGCGAAGCTCCAGCCGCTCGGCCAGCCGAAGTTCGACCTCGGCGAGCAGAAGCCGGTGTTCGGCGAGCCGATCAGCTTCAGCGCGGAAGTCGACGTGCGCCCGGAGCTCGAGATCCCCAGCTTCGACACGATCGAGGCGACCGTGGACTCGCTCGCGGTCAGCGACGAGGACGTCACCGAGCGCATCGACCGGCTGCGCCAGCGTTTCCGCGAGCTCTCGCCGGTCAAGCGCAAGGCCAAAGAGGGCGACGTGGTGACCGTCGACGTGGTGGAGCTCGTGGACGGCGAGGCGGTCGAGGAGACCAAAGAGTCCGACCAGCCCATCGACCTCGGCGACCCCGGCACGCCGAAGAACCTCAAGGAAGCCGTGGTCGGCCTGAAAGAGGGCGAGAAGGGCAACGTCGAGTTCGAGACGTCCGCCGAGGACGCGCAGCGCAGCCTCGAGCTCACCGTCACCGCGGTGAAAGAGGTGAAGCTGCCCGAGCTCGACGAGGAGTTCGTCCAGACCGCTTCGAGCCATGACACCGTGGCGGAGCTGCTGGAGGCGACCCGCAAGGAGCTTGAGGAGGAGCGGCTGCGCGGGCGGCTGAACCAGATCCGCGAGCGCGTGGTCGACGCCCTGCTCGCCAAGATCGAGCCCCCGATCCCCGAAGCCGTGCTGAGCGGCAGGGTCCGCGGCCAGATCGCCCAGCTGACCCAGCGCACCGGGCTCACCCCCGAGCAGTTCGAGCAGTTCCTCCAGATCCAGGGCAAGACGCTCCCGGAGCTCGAGGAGCAGTTCGCGGAGGCCGCCAAGCGCGACCTCGGGCTGCAGCTGGTCCTCGACGCGATCGCCGACAAAGAGGGCCTCGCGACCGCCGAGCTGGAGCAGGTCGACGACTTGCGGGCGCGCGCCGCGCGGTACAGCGGCAAGAAGGCCGACGAGCAGCGCCAGCAGATCGAGCAGTACGCCTCGATGCTGGAGGAGGTCCGTCGCAACCAGGCGCTGCGCCAGGTGATCGACGCGGCGAAGATCACTGAGACGGACGGCGCGGCCGTCGACGTCGCGGAGCTGTTCTCCCAGGCTGCCCCGCAGTCGGAGGACCACTCCGGCCACGACCACGACCACGAGTAGTTCCGCTCTGCGCGAAGAAGCGTGGCCGCCGCCCCATGGCGGCCACGCCTCCCGCTAAGGTCGTTCTCAGACGGCGACCGACCGATCACTAATCGACACCGAGTAAGTAAGGCAGGCTATCGATGGGCAAGAACTTCCCGAGTATGCGTTCGGACATCGCGGGTCTGAACCTCACGGACTCCGTGTTCGAGCGGCTCTTGCGGGAGCGGATCATCTTCCTCGGCTCCGAGGTGGACGACGACATCGCCAACCGCCTGTGCGCGCAGATCCTGCTGCTCACGGCGGAGGACCCGACGAAGGACATCTCGCTGTACATCAACTCGCCCGGCGGGTCGATCAGCGCGGGCATGGCCATCTACGACACGATGCAGCTGTCGGAGTGCGACATCGCGACCTACGCCATGGGCCTCGCGGCCTCGATGGGCCAGTTCCTCCTCGCGGCCGGGGCGCCGGGCAAGCGCTTCGCCCTGCCGCACGCGCGGATCATGATGCACCAGCCCTCCGCAGGCATCTACGGCTCGGCCTCGGACATCACGATCCAGGCGGAGCAGATCGCCGCCACCAAGAAAGAGATGACCCGCCTCAACGCCGAGTTCACCGGGCAGACGGTGGAGAAGATCCACGAGGACTCCGAGCGCGACCGCTGGTTCACCGCGGCCGAGGCCAAGGAATACGGTTTCGTGGACCACGTCATCACCCGTGCGGCCAAGATCGGCAGCAACTAGAGCTTCGCGACGAGAAGAACGGATTGACATCATGAACCCCATCCAACCGACCTCCCGGTACATCGTCCCGAGCTTCATCGAGCACACCTCGACCGGCGTCAAAGAGACCAACCCCTACACCAAGCTCTTCGAGGAGCGGATCATCTTCCTGGGCACCCAGGTGGACGACACGTCCGCGAACGACATCATGGCGCAGCTGCTGGTGCTCGAATCGCTCGACCCGGACCGCGACATCACGATCTACATCAACTCGCCGGGCGGCTCGTTCACCTCGCTCATGGCCATCTACGACACGATGCAGTTCGTGCACTGCGACATCGCGACGGTCTGCTTGGGCCAGGCGGCCTCCGCCGCCGCCGTGCTGCTCGCCGCAGGCACCCCGGGCAAGCGGGCGGCCCTGCCGAACGCCAGGGTGCTCATCCACCAGCCCCGCATCGAGGGCGGCGCGATCCGAGGCCAGGCCACCGACTTGGAGATCCAGGCCGCCGAGATCGAGCGCATGCGCCGTCTCATGGAGACCACGCTCGCGACGCACACCGGCAGGAGCCCCGAGGAAGTCCGCAAAGACACCGACCGGGACAAGATTTTGACGGCGCAAGAGGCCAAAGACTACGGCATCATCGACTCGGTCTACCCGTACCGGAAGAAATCCGCGAAAAACTAATCCGGTTCTTCCCCCAAAAAACGCCTGAGGCAGGTAATGTCGGGTATGTGACGCGGAGTCACCAGGACGACGAGAGAAGGCACGGCACGAGATGGCACGCATTGGAGATGGGACAGACCTGTTGAAATGCTCTTTCTGCGGAAAGAGCCAAAAGCAGGTCAAGAAGCTGATCGCTGGTCCCGGCGTGTACATCTGCGACGAGTGCATCGACCTGTGCAACGAGATCATCGAGGAGGAGCTGGCCGAGGCAGGCGAGGTCAAGCTCGACGAGCTGCCCAAGCCCGCCGAGATCCGCGAGTTCCTCGAGGGCTACGTCGTCGGCCAGGATCCCGCGAAGCGGACGCTCGCGGTGGCGGTGTACAACCACTACAAGCGTATCCAGGCGGGCGAGAAGGCTGGTCGGGACGGCAAGGGCGTGGTCGAGCTCGCGAAGTCGAACATCCTCATGCTCGGGCCGACCGGCTGTGGCAAGACGTACCTCGCGCAGACCTTGGCGAAGATGCTCAACGTGCCGTTCGCCATCGCGGACGCCACCGCGCTGACCGAGGCCGGATACGTCGGCGAGGATGTGGAGAACATCCTGCTCAAGCTGATCCAGGCCGCCGACTACGACGTGAAGCGGGCCGAGACCGGCATTATCTACATCGACGAGGTCGACAAGATCGCGCGCAAGTCGGAGAACCCCTCGATCACCCGCGACGTCTCGGGCGAGGGCGTCCAGCAGGCCCTCCTGAAGATTCTTGAGGGCACCCAGGCCTCGGTCCCGCCGCAGGGCGGGCGCAAGCACCCCCATCAGGAGTTCATCCAGATCGACACGACGAACGTCCTGTTCATCGTCGCGGGGGCGTTCGCGGGCCTGGAGAAGATCATCGGCGAGCGCGTCGGGCGGCGCGGCTTGGGCTTCGGAGCCCAGATCCGCACCCGCGAGGACGTGGAGACCCGCGACTACTTCGGCGAGGTCATGCCGGAGGACCTCATCAAATTCGGCCTGATCCCCGAGTTCATCGGGCGCCTCCCGGTCATCGCGTCGGTCTCGAACCTGGACAAGGACGCGCTGGTCACGATCCTGACGGAGCCGAAGAACGCGCTGGTCAAGCAGTACCAACGGCTCTTCGAGATGGACAATGTCGAGTTGGAGTTCAACCCGGAGGCCGTGGCCGCGGTCGCCGACCAGGCGCTCTTGCGCGGCACCGGGGCCCGTGGGCTGCGCGCCATCATGGAAGAAGTCTTGCTCCCGGTCATGTACGACATCCCGAGCCGGGACGACGTCGCGAAAGTGGTCATCACTGAGGAGACCGTCCGCGAGAACGTGCTGCCGACCATCGTGCCGCGCAAGGCCCCGCGCAGCGAGCGGCGCGAGAAGAGCGCCTAGCCTCTCGCCCATGCCACAACGGATTTTATTGCTCAACGGCCCGAACCTCGGCGAGTTGGGCAGGCGGGAGCCCGCTGTCTACGGCAAGGAGACGCTCGCCGACGTGGAGCGCGCGTGCGCGGAAGCGGCCGCAGGGTTCCAGCTGGAGCTTCTCGCCAAGCAGTCGAACCACGAGGGGCAGCTCATCGACTGGATCCACGAGCCCGACCCGGAGCGGGTCGGCGTGGTGATCAACCCTGGCGGGCTCGCGCACACATCGGTCGTTCTGCGCGACGCGATCGCAGCTCTGTCGGTGCCCGTGGTCGAGGTGCATATCAGCAACGTCCACAAGCGCGAGGAGTTCCGCCACCACTCCTACCTGGCCCCGGTGGTGACCGGGGTGATCGCCGGGCTCGGCACGGGCGGCTACGTCCTCGCCGTCGAGCACCTGGGCAGGTTGGCGAAGCGCTCACGGGTCACTGTCTAGCGCGACGATCGCGGTTAGAGTGGGGGCATGGCCTCGTTGCAAGATCCTCAGGTTCGCGACTTCCTCTCGTCCGGGCCGAAAATCGGCCAGCTCGGGTATTTGGGCAAAGACGGCAGACCGCTTGTGGTGCCGATCTGGTTCATCGTGCGGGACGACGCGCTCGTCATCTCCACGGCGGCGGACTCCGTGAAGGCGAAGGCGCTCCAGCGCGATCCCCGAGTGGTGCTCACCGCGGACGTCGACACGATCCCGTACGCCTACGTGCAGGTGCAGGGCCTAGCTGAGGTCGACACGAATTCTCCGCAGAGCGGGGAGACTTTCCTCGAAATCGCGAAGCGTTACCTCGCCGAGGACGAGGTCGCGGGGTTCGTGGAGAAATACGGGAGCGTCGATTTAGCGTTGGTCACCATCCGCCCGACGAAAATCGTCCCGGTGTTTGAGACGTGAGCAACCCCGTCCTCGGCGCTAAACCTCGAAGGCTGCGGTGTTGCCCACGCCGATCCAGCGGACTCGCTCGCTGACCCCTTTGGCGCGGAACGCCGCTTCGGCGCGGTCGCGGCCCTCCGAGAAATGCGACCACCCCTCGTAGTGGACGGGGACGATCGTCTTGGCTTGGGAGCGCTGCGCGAACAGGGCGGCCTCGTCGGCGGTCATGGTGTAGCGCATCGGGCCGGTCAGGCGGAATTTCGCCGCGCCGAGATGCACGACGGCGACGGCGATGTCGAGGCGCTCGGCCACTTCGGCGAGGCCGTTGAACCAGACTGTGTCGCCAGAGATCCACAGCGCCCCGTCGCGCTGGCCCGGCCAGGAGAGCGCGAAGCCGGTCACCGGCCCGACCACGGGCTTGGAGAGCGGCGGCCCATGCCTGCCGGGGGTGGCGGTGACGGTGATCGTCGGCTTCCCCTCGGCTTCGAGCGTCGTCGTCTCCCATCGGCGCAGCCCGATCGCGTTGCCGCACAGCTTTTTCCGGCCAAGGCTCTTGGCGCCTTCCGGGGTGGTGACGACCGCGCCTGCCTTGGGCAGCAAGGTCCGTCCGGCCTCGTCGAGGTTGTCGTCGTGGCCGTGGTGGCTGAGCAGCACCGCGTCGACCGGCCCCAGCTCGCCGAGCGGCACGGACGGCGCGGTGGTCTTGCGCGAGCCGATGCCGGGACCCATCGAGTAGAAGCGGTTCCCGCCGGGGTCGAATGTCGGGTCGGTCACCAACCGCCACCCGCCGACCTCGATCAGCGTGGTCGGGCCGCCGATATGTGTGATCGAAAGCTGTGACACCATGCCACGAAGGCTACCCGATCTTGATCGGCTCGCCTTCGGCGGTGATCCGAGGCGTGCCCCGGTAGATGCTCTTCTTGGTGCGCCCGACCCGGTGGAGGGCCTGGTCGACCTCGTGGATGTCGCCCATGCTGTTGATCAGGATGGCGACGCCCCGGCCGAGCGCCTTGTAGACGCGGAGCAAGGCAGGGTTGGGCTGGCGGAAGTCGAGCACCTTCTGGATGGGCTCGGGCAGGATGTCCTGGATCAGCCAGCCGAAGAAGCCGCCCCGCAGTCCACGGGGGATCATGCGGACGTAGTCGATGTTGTCCGCGTTGATGGTGACGCCGACGACGGAGGGGGAGTTGTTGAGGACGTAGCGGCATTCCGCCTTCGTCTTTGGCAGGTCGGTTCCGCCGAGGGCTTCGCCGACGACGGCGTACTCGCGGTAGAACTGGTCGAGCGCCGCGCCCTTGAGGGGCCGGGGGTGGTAGCGCTCGTGCGCGGCGGCGAGGCCCTGGACCACGGTGGCATAGGTCCAGCGGAAGAACTCGGGCTCATCGGCGTCGTAGGGCTTGCCGTCGGGCCGGAAGCCCTTGACCTGGCCGTGCAGGGCACGAACCGTCTGGCACAGCGACTCGGCGGCTTCGGTCGAGCCGTAGGCGGCCCCGGCGAAGAAGGAGAGCGTGCGCCCGGCCCGAACGGCCCAGCCGGTTCCAGAGATCTTGCCGGGCAGGACTCGTCCGGTCTCCTTGTCGCGGCCGACCAGCTTCGAGTGGTCGAACACGGCGTACTGGATGTCCTGGTGCATGATATCGACGATGGCGGTGTTCAGCAGGCCGAGCGAGATCGTCGGGGTGTGGGTGAGCACGTACCAGATGGCGCTGTCCGGGCCGAACCATCCGGGATCGCCCATCGGGGCGTCGAACCGGGTCTTCTTGAAATAGTCGGGGCGGAAGAGCTCGAAGGACCAGTCCATCGGGTTGAGCACCCGCTTCGGGTTGGCGAGGGCGGCTTCGACCATCGGCTGGAAGCTCGGCGTTGAGTCGTAGAAGTCGAGAAGCTTGCGCCGCGCCCCGATGCGCAGCAGCGTGTCCCAGACCGCCACGGCGGTTTTGTTCCCAAAAGCGATGAGGGCCTCGGGCCGCTCCGGCCCGCGGGCGGCCGAAGGCTTCGGGGCCTGCGGCGCCGATCCCGATGTCATTGGGCAAGTCATGGTGCCTCCTGCATGAGCCTGGCATGTCCGCAGGCAGGCGCTCGCCGACTGCGACGTGATGTGCATTACTGATGCAATAGTACATGAACGTCACAATGTCTCGCACTGGACGCGCGAATACGAGGACTGCGCCATCTCGGCTTGACTGCGTCAGGCGGCGCCGGGCAGGAAGGTTCCCGCGCGAAGGGTGGCGCCGAAGCCCTCGGCGAATTCGCCGCCGTGGTAGACGAGCTTCCCGCCGACGACCGTGGCGGCCACTGCGGCTTCGTTGCGGTTGACGATCCGGGACACGCCGAACGCGGCGGCGTGCTCCTCGTGGTAGGACTCGAGCGAGCCGTCGAGCCCCGCCGGGTCCACAACCGCGATATCGGCGCGCCCGCCCAGCCGGAGCAGGCCCGCGTCGAGCCCGTACCACTCGCCGAGCTCGCCGGTCAGCCTGCGCACCGCCGCTTCGAGGCGCATGAACGGCTTTCCGGCCTCCTGCGCGTCTTTGACGAGCTTGAGCGCGCGCAGCGGGGCGTTGTAGAAGCCGAAGTTGCGCAGATGGGCTCCGGAGTCGTTGTTGCCGAGCTGGAACCACGGGTATGCCATCGACCGGCCGAGCTCGTCCGCCCGGTCGTTGGCGACAGTGGTGTGCCACCGCACGTCGCCGGGGTAGGCCGAGACCAAGTCGAGGAAGGCGTCCACCGGCTGCAGGCCGCGCTCGTCGGCGACCTGGCCGAAGGATTTGCCGACCACGGCCTTGTCCGGGCAGCTCACGATCTCGGTGTCGTAGAAATCCCGGTTCCAGGCGTTCACGCCGAACCGCTTGGCCATGTCCGCGCGGAACGCGCGGCGGTACCCCTCGCTCTTCATGAGCTCGCCCCGCTGCACTCGGTCGCGGATGTCCAGCGCGGCGGTGCCAGAGGCGAACTCCTCGAAAATGACCAGGTCGACCCCGTCCGAGTACAAGTGGAACGGCGCGGTGAGGAGTTGGAAGGAGACGTCCGATCCGATGAGGGGGTTCACGACTCCGGTGATGAGTTTGAGCAGGCGGATGACGTTGCGGTCGGATTTGAGGTCGAACGCGGCGAGGAGGCTGGTCTTGAGGGGTTTGCGCCCGCGAAAGCGGCCGAGCAGGCCCCCGGCGCTCTGGAGGAAGTGCTTGATCGTCTCGGGACGCTTCGAGACGTCGAGGTTGGACTGCACGACGCCGCCCCGCCCGCGAACGACGTCGTAGAGCGCGCCGTACTCCTGCCACGTCGCGTAGGTGGACGGCAGTTGCGCCCCGGCGAAGCGGGTGCCCGCGAGCTTCGAGAAACGCAGCCGGTCGGTGGACAGCCCCGCGAAGCCCGCGTCGAGCGCCTCGGCGACCATCGCCCGCATCTGGCCGAGCTCCGCCTTGGTCGGCCGGTACGTCGGGTCGGTGGCCCGCCCGAGGCCGAGCACGGCCACACGGATGTCGGAGTGCCCGATCAACGTCGCGACGTTGCAGCCGAGCGGCAGCCGCTCGACCGCCTCGCGGTACCCCTTCGGCCCGGTCCAGTCCTTGTTCTCTTTGAGCAGGCCGTGCACCGCGTCCCATGGCAGGGCTTCGACCCGCGCGAAGAGGTCGGCGGCTTCGTCCGGCTCGACATACACGGCGGACATCGAGCAATTGCCGTACAGCACGGTGGTGACGCCGTGGCGGACGGACTCGGCGAGGCCGGTGCCCGCGAACACCTCCGCGTCGTAATGGGTGTGCACGTCCACGAATCCGGGGAGCACCCACTTGCCTGTCGCGTCCACGGTCTGGGCGCCATCGGCGGGAAGCGGCCCGAGGGAGAACGCCGCGACTTTGCCGTCCTTGACCCCCACGTCGCAGCGCGTCCCTGGCGTCCCGGCCCCGTCGAAGACCAAACCGTTCCGGATGACGAGATCGAAATCAGGCATGGTCGTTCCTCTCGGACAGGGCGCAATGCGATGCTTCCCTATAGAATACAGCACTGTATGCGATAGGGGCGTGGGCCTCGGCGCACGAGCGGGCCCCTCGCGCTCAGGAAGGCTGCTCGGGCGCGACGACCCGATACGGATGGGTGTAGACGTTCATCGTCTCGCCGCGCAAGAACCCGACGAGGGTGAGCCCCGCCGAGGCCGCCAGGTCCACCGCCAACGACGACGGCGCCGACACCGCGGCGAGCAGCGGGATCCCCGCGAGCACCGCTTTCTGGACCAGCTCGAAGGAGGCTCGGCCCGAGACGACCAGCGCGTGTCCGGCGAGCGGCAGCTCGCCTTGGCGCAGGAAATGCCCGATTACCTTGTCCACCGCGTTATGCCGCCCGACGTCCTCGCGCACGGCGAGCACGTTGCCGTTCGGCTCCATGACCGCGGCGGCGTGGAGCCCGCCGGTGGCTTGGAACACGCGCTGCGCCGAGCGCAAGGCGTCCGGCGCGTCGGCGAGCACGGCGGAGGAGAAGCGGGACGCGTCGTCGGCGAGGCGGTACGCGCTCGCGGTCACGACCTGGTCGAGCGAGGTCTTCCCGCACACCCCGCAGGCGGAGGAGACGGCGAAGGAGCGGCCCAGGCCCTTCGCGCGGGCCTGCGCCTCCTCGCTGAGGGCCACGTCGACCACGTTGTAAGTCTGCAGGCCTGTCGCGGGGTCGACTCCCGCGCAGTAGCGGACCGCATGCACGTCCTCGCGGCCGCTCGCGATCCCCTCGGCGTGCAAGAACCCGTGGACGAGGTCCACGTCCTCGCCGGGGGTGCGCATCGTGAGGGTGAGCGCCTCGCCGCCGAGCCGGATCTCCAACGGCTCCTCCACGGCGAGCGAGTCGAGCCGGTCGGTCTGCGTCGCGCCGTTGACCCGGAGCACTGGCTTTCGGACCGTCACCCTGCCCATGTCAGCCCCCCACCGGTCTGAGCCGCACCGTGATGGCTTTCGCGACAGGGGTGTTGGAGCCTTTCGCCACGTGGTCCAGCGGCATGAGCGGGTTCGTCTCGGGATAGTAGGCCGCCGCGTTGCCCTTCGGCGTGTCGTAGGCGACGACTCGGAAGTTCGGGGCGACTCGCTCCTCTCGCGTCCCGTCCGAGTCCCATTCCGAGACGATGTCCACATGCGTGCCGTCCGAAAGGCCGAACTCGGCGACGTCCTCGGGGCTCACGAACACCACGCGCCGCCCGCCCGAGACGCCGCGATAGCGGTCCGAGAGGCCGTAGATGGTGGTGTTGAACTGGTCGTGGCTGCGCAGCGTCTGCAGGACGAGCCTGCCGTGGGGGACGGGCGTCCACTCCAGCGGGTTCGCGAAGAAATTCGCCTTGCCGGTCGTCGTGTGGAACTCCCGCGCGTCCCGGGGCGGGTGGGGGAGCGGGAACCCGTCCTTCTCGCGCACCCGCTCGTTGAAGTCCTCGAAGCCGGGCACGACGCGGCTGATCGCGTCGCGAATACGGTCGTAATCCTCTCGGAACGCCTCCCACGGCACCGGATGGCCGGGACCGAGCAGCGCCTGGGCCAGCTCGCAGACGATGGCCACTTCGCTGCGCAGCTCGTCGCTCGCGGGCTTGAGGTTGCCCCGCGACAGGTGCACCATCGACATCGAGTCCTCGACGGAGACCACCTGCTTGCCGCCCGCCTGGACGTCCTTGTCGGTGCGCCCGAGGGTCGGCAGGATCAGCGCGGTCCGCCCGCGCACCACGTGTGAGCGGTTGAGCTTGGTGGAGACCTGGACGGTGAGCGCGCAGCCGCGCAGCGCCGCCTCCAACAGCTCGGTGTCCGGCGCGGCCTGGACGAAGTTCCCGCCCATGCCCATGAAGACCTTCGCCTTCCCGTCCCGCATGAGGCGGATGGACTCGACCACGTCCGCGCCGTGCTCGCGGGGGCAGGAGAGGCCGAACTCCTGGTCCAAGGCCGCCAGGAAGCTTTCGGGCATCTGCTCCCACACGCCCATGGTCCGGTCGCCCTGCACGTTCGAGTGCCCGCGCACCGGGCAGACGCCTGCTCCGGGCTTGCCGATCATGCCGCGCAAGAGCAGCAGGCTGGTCGCGTCCTGGATGGTCGCGACGCCGTGCACGTGCTGGGTCAGGCCCATGGCCCAGCAGATGATCGTGCGCTGCGAGCTGGCGAGGAGCTCCGCGATCTCCCGCAACTGAGCCTCGCCGATCCCGCTGGCCTCCTCGACCACAGCGAGGTCTGTGGCGCGGATGTGCCGCTCGTACTCCGCGAAGCCGTGGGTGTGGCGCTCGATGAAATCGCGGTCGATCTGCCCGCTCTCCAGCAGGAGCTTCCCCAGCCCCTGGAACACGGCCTGGTCGCCGCCGAGGCGCACGCGCAGGAAATGGTCGGCGAGCTTGGTGCCCTTGCCGACCACTCCGTGCACGGTCTGCGGGTCTTTGAACCGGATCAAGCCCGCCTCGGGCAAGGGGTTCATCGCGACGATCCGGGCGCCGTTCGCTTTGGCCTTGTCCAGCGCGGTGAGCATCCGGGGGTGGTTGGTGCCAGGGTTCTGGCCCGCGATGAGGATGAGGTCGGCGTGGTGGACGTCGTCGAGCGAGACGGAGCCCTTGCCGATGCCGATCGAGGCGGACAACGCCGTGCCGGAGGACTCGTGGCACATGTTCGAGCAGTCGGGGAGGTTGTTGGTGCCGAAGGAGCGCACGAGCAGCTGGTAGCAGAACGCCGCCTCGTTGCTGGTGCGCCCCGAGGTGTAGAACACGGCCTCGTCCGGGCTCGCGAGCGCGCCCAGCTCGTCCGCGACGAGGCGGTAGGCCTCGGACCAAGAGATCGGCTCGTAGTGGGTGGCTCCGGGCCGGGCCACCATGGGATGGGTGAGCCTGCCCTGCTGGCCGAGCCAGTAGTTGGTGTGGTCTTCGAGGTCCGCGAGGGAGTGCCGGGCGAAGAACTCA
Source organism: Segniliparus sp. (assembly GCF_051660745.1). NCBI lineage: Bacteria > Bacillati > Actinomycetota > Actinomycetes > Mycobacteriales > Segniliparaceae > Segniliparus > Segniliparus sp. The sequence continues at coordinate 256,039 of NZ_JBOFQF010000028.1, forward strand.
GGGCCTGCCTTCGCCGTGGTGGCCTCGTCGGTGACGGCCTTCGCGCCGTTCTCGCAGAACTCGGCGAGCCTGCGGTGGCCCTGTGGGTCCGGCCACGCGCAGCTCGGACAGTCGAAACCGTGGTCTTGGTTCAACCGCGCGAAAGTCTCGGCGGTTCGGATCGCGCCCATCTGCGGCAAGGCCCGGCCCATCGAGACCAGCACGGCCTTGACCCCTGCCGCGTGGTCCTCTGGGTGGGTGACGACAAGGTCGGACTCGTCGATCTCTTCGGGACGTGCTTTTGGCCTCACTCCTCTAGTGTGCTCCCTCCTCTGAGCAGGCGGCAAGAGGGCTCATGAGAGACTGTCTGGGCTATGGCAGCCCAGAAAACTTTCGAGACCCTGTTCGCCGAGCTGAAAGCTCGGGCGGAGAGCGGCGACACCGACAGCTCGACCGTGACCGCGCTCGGCAAAGGCGTGCACTTCATCGGCAAGAAACTCATCGAGGAAGCGGCCGAGGTGTGGATGGCCGCCGAGCACGAGGACGACGAGGCCCTTGCCTTGGAGCTCTCGCAGCTGTTGTATTGGGCGCAAGTGGTCGCCCTCGCTCGTGGAATCGAGCTGAACGACATCTACGGGAGGCTCTGATGCTGCGGGTCGCCGTGCCCAACAAGGGCATGATCTCGGGTCCGGCCGCCGACCTTCTGTCGGAGGCGGGGTACCGCCGCCGTCGTGACAGCAAGGACCTCTCGGTGCTCGACGCGGCGAACGAGGTCGAGTTCTTTTTCCTGCGACCCCGCGACATCGCGGTGTACGTCGGCTCCGGGGAGCTCGATCTGGGCATCACCGGGCGGGATTTGGCGTTGGACGCGGGCGCGCGGGTGCGCGAGCGCCTCGCCCTCGGCTTCGCGACCTCGAAGTTCCGCCTCGCGGCTCCGACCGGCCAGGACTGGACTCTTGAGAAGCTGGCGGGCAAGCGCATCGCGACCTCGTTGCCGAACCTCATGCGCGCGCACCTGCACAAGCACGGGGTGGACGCCACAGTTGTGCCATTGGACGGCGCGGTGGAGATCTCGGTGCAGCTCGGCGTCGCCGATGTGGTGGCGGACGTGGTGGACTCCGGCCAGACGCTCAGCCAGCACGGGCTCGCGCCGTTCGGCGATCCGATCTGTGTCTCCGAGGCGGTCCTCTTCGAGAGCGACGGCGAGGCCGACCCCGCGAAGGAGAAGGCCAAAGCCCAGCTGACGGCCAGGCTCCAGGGCGTGGTCTTCGCCCAGAAGTACCTCATGCTCGACTACGACTGCCCGAGGACGGTCCTCGACAATGCGGTCGCCGTCACTCCCGGTTTGGAGTCGCCCACCATCGCCGACCTTGCGAACCCGGAGTGGGTCGCGGTGCGCGCGCTCACCCCGCGCGCCGAGGTGAACGCGGTGATGGACAAGCTCGAAGAGCTGGGGGCGAAGGCGATCCTCGCCTCCGACGTGCGGCACTGCCGGTTCTGACGCCGGGCGTGAGCCGGGCGCGGTGGCAGAGCGCCGACCGAGGGTGCGCATCCATTCGGCTGTGCCGTCGGGCAGCTGTCTCTCTCGCCGCCGACCGTGGTTTTTGTCCGCAGGCGGAAGCTCTCGCGACGGAGGTCAGCCGACGCGCGACCAGAACCGCATGACCAGGTCTGCGAGCCTTGGGAAATACGCGCTTTGCAGGTGGAGCCAGCCCGCATACCGGGCCGAGATGCGTGGCGGGCGGGTTCTCGCCGCCAACACTGCCCAAGAGCCTGCCTCGTGGAGGGGAAGCGTGGGCACTTTGTCGTACTGCCGGGTCGGCGCGATCATCGGGGTGCGCACCAAGGGGTAGTAGAGCGCGGTCGTGCGCACGCCTTTGTCGTGCAACTCCACGCCGAGGGTGCGGTGCGCGATGGCGAGAGCCGCCTTGGAGGCCACGTACGCTCCGAATTTCGGCAACGAGTCCGCAAGCACCCCCCATGTCGCCGCGTTGATGATGTGTCCGTCGCCGCGTTCGACCATGCCGGGCAGGAATCCCTTGGTCAGCCGCATCGCGGAGAAGTAATTGATCTGCATGACCCGCTCGAAGTCATGCCAGCGCTCAAGCGATTCGGCCGTGTGCCTGCGGATGGAGCGCCCTGCGTTGTTCACAAGGATATCCACCCCGCCGAACTCGGCGTTGACCTCCTCCACGAGCTTGTCCACGGCTTCGAGGTCGCTCAGATCGCAAGAGATGGCGATGGCCTCGCCGCCTCCGGCATTGATCTTGGCGGCGACGGCGGCGAGTTCTTCTTGCCTGCGCGCCACGATGATGACTCGTGCGCCGAGTTTCGCGAATTGGCACGCGTTCTCCTCTCCGATGCCGGACGAGGCTCCGGTGATGAGCACTCGCTTGCCCTGGAGCGGCACCCCGTAGGACGGATCCCGCCTCGCGCGCCAGACTCCGAAGCCGCTGGAAGCGTTCTGGAACCAGGTGGCCACTGGGTTGTCCGCCAGTAAGTTACTCATGGGTAATAAAATATGACATAGATTATGACATAGATAATAACGAAGTCAAGGCGGAGGCTCCCGCCCCGATCGCATGGGGCCGGCGGCTTAGTTTTTCAGCCTAGTTTTTCAGCGGGGGGAGCCTCGTCGACGCGCTCGTCCAGCCACTGGTCCAGCGCCGCATAGGCCCTCGTGCGGGCCTCGGCCCGAGAGAGAAAGACGTCGTGGCGGGCTTGCGGAATCTGCACCACGTCGGTCTGCGGCGTGAGAAACCCGGCCCAGCGCTTGATGTGCGACACGTCCAGGACAGCGTCGGAGGAGTCCAGCTTCTCGGGGTCAGACCCAGAGAGGTACGACCGGTCGGAGTGCAGGACCAGCGCGGGGACTCCGACGTCCACGCCGTGGTGCCATTCCCGCTGCGCACGGGTCACCGCGCGCAGCCAGCCGAGCCGCAGCGGCGGTCCGAGCAGCGGTTTGCGCTCCAAGCTGTAGTCCCATTCGCCCCGGTAGTCCTTGTGCAGGCTCTCGCCGTACGCGCCGAGCCCGCCTTGGGGGAGCGTCAGCATCGGGGCGAGCCGCCCGACCGTCTCGGCGAGCCCCTTCGCGACGAATCGCAGCGGGGCCGGGGCGGGAAGCTCCACGAACGGGCTGTTGAGCACGAGGCCACGGACCAGCCGGGACGCGGCAGAGGCTGGATCGCGGCGCTCCCGTGCGACGGCGAGCGGCGCGATGAGCCCGCCGGTCGAGTGCCCGTGCACGAGGGTCGAGACGGCTCCGCCCGGGAAGGCGGGGCCGAGCTCGGCCTGGATCGTTTCGAGCGCCGCGCGGATGTCGACGTCGTACTGGGCGAAGTCCGAGCTGTAATGCGGGGTGAGCCACGGGCGCCGGGAGCGCCCGCACTTGCGGAGGTCCACGGCGTAGAACCGATAGCCGCGCGCGGCGAAGTGCTCGGCGAGCCCGCGTTGGAAGAAGTAGTCGTTATAGCCGTGCACGTGCAGGACAGCGCCCCGAGGAGCGCCGTCCGCGTCGGGCGGAACATGTTTGACGAGGGTGGCGAAAATCTCCCCTTCGCCGTCAGGATCGTCTCCGAGCGGAATAGTCAATTGTCGAAAATCGTCCCCAAGCTCGTCAGACGACCAAAGGGTGGATGAATCTGCGGCGATGCTCACGCGGGCATCATAGACATCCTGAGTGACAAGCGGAAGCAGGTCAGACGTACTATTCTGAACATGCCTGAGCAAACCGCCCCTGCGAAAACGACTAAGAAGGCCGGCGCCGCCGTGCTGGAGACGGATGTGGCCCTCATCGGAGCCGGAGTTGTGAGCGCCACGCTCGGCTCCCTCCTGCGCCAGGTGCAGCCGGATTGGTCCATCGCCGTGTTCGAGCGCCGTCCGGGCGCGGCCGAGGAGTCGAGCTCCCCGTGGAACAACGCGGGCACCGGGCACTCGGCGCTCTGCGAGCTCAACTACACCCCGGCCAAGCCGGGCGGCGGCGTGGACATCACGAAGGCTGTCGCGATCAACGAGCAGTTCCAGGTGACGCGGCAGTTCTGGTCGAGCCTCGTCCAGGCGGGGCACCTGGTGGAGCCGAAGCGGTTCATCAACCCGGTCCCGCACATGAGCTGGGTGACCGGGCAGGAAGACTCCGACTACCTCAAGACCCGGTACGAGACCCTCTCGAAGCACCCGCTGTTCTCGAACATGGGCTTCTCCACCGATCCCGACGAGTTCGCCAAGCGGCTGCCGCTCATGGCCCGGGGCCGCGACTTCTCCGACCCGTTCGCGATCACCTGGGAGGAGGACGGCACCGACGTGAACTTCGGCGAGCTGAGCCGCCAGCTCCTCGCCCACGTCGCGGGCGCCGGTCCGCTCCTGTTCGAGCACGAGGTGACGAGCCTCAAGCGCGACGGCGACCGCTGGAAGCTCTCGGTCAAAAACCTTCGGACCGGGGAGAAGATCACCGCACGGGCGAAGTTCGTCTTCGTCGGCGCGGGCGGCTACGCGCTGCCGCTCCTGCAGTCCGCAGGCGTGCCCGCGGTCAAGGGCATGGGCGGGTTCCCGATCTCCGGCGCGTTCTTGCGCTGCACGAACCCCGCGATCGTCGAGCAGCACCAGGCCAAGGTGTACGGGAAGGCCAAGGGGTCGGCTCCGCCGATGTCCGTGCCGCACCTGGACACCAGGGTGATCGACGGGAAGAAGGGCGTCCTCTTCGGCCCGTACGCGGGCTGGTCGCCGAAGTACTTGAAAGAAGGCAGGCTCACCGACCTCTTCGCCTCGCTGCGCCCCGCCAACATCCTGCCCTACCTCTCGGTGGCCGCCACCGAGTTCAACCTGGTCACCTACCTCGTCGGGCAGCTGCTCCAGTCCACCTCGGACCGGATCGCGGCGTTGGCGGACTTCGTCCCCGCCGTCGACCCGGCGGACTGGGAGCTGTACTTCGCGGGCCAACGGGTGCAGATCATCCGGGGCAAGGGCGCGAAGGGCACCTTGGAGCTCGGCACCGCCGTCGAGACCACGCCGGACGGCACCGTCGCCGGACTGCTCGGGGCTTCGCCCGGCGCTTCGACCTGTGTGTCCGCGATGCTCTCGCTGCTCGAACGGTGCTTCCCGAAGGACCACGAGCGCTGGGTCGGGAAGATCAAAGAGCTCGTGCCGTCGTACGGGACGAAGCTCGCCGACAACCCGCAGCTCCACGAGCGCTTGTTCGCCGACTCCGCCAAGACCCTCGAGCTGACTTCGGGCTCTTGAGCTCTTCTGCCGCCGAACCGTATCTCGCGGGCCTGAACCTCGCGGACAAGCCGGTCGTGGTCGTCGGCGGGGGAGCAGTGGCCCGCCGCAGGGTCGCGGGCCTGGTGCGGGCAGGAGCGCGGGTGACCGTCGTCGCGCCATCGGTGACCACTGCTATCGAGGCGACTAGAGGCGTCGCCGTCGTGCTCCGGGAATACCGCGAAGGCGATCTTGACGGGTTCTGGTACGCCCTCGCCTGCACCGACGACCCCGAGACGAACGCTCGCGTCGTGGCCGAGGCCGACCGGCTGCGGATCTTCTGCGTCCGGGCGGACCAGGCGAGGAGCGGCTCCGCCGTCACGCCCGCGATCGGCCGCTCCGGCTCGCTGACCGTCGGGGTCCTCTCGAACGGCGACCACCGCCGTTCCGCCGCCGCGCGCACCGCGATCCAGGCCGCGATCGAGGACGGCCGCCTGGACGTGGAGGCAGAACGGGAGGCAGGCGCCCCCGCTCCAGGGGTGGCGCTCGTCGGAGCGGGGCCGGGCGACCCGGAGCTCATCACGATCCGGGGCAAGCGGCTTTTGGCCAAGGCGGACGTGGTCGTCGCCGACCGGCTGGCCCCGCCGGAGCTGCTGGCGGAGCTGGGGCCGAAGGTCGAGGTCGTGGACGCGGCGAAGGTGCCGGGCGGGCGCTCGATGGACCAAGAGGACATCAACCGGGCGCTGATCGAGCACGCGCGCGCCGGGAAGTTCGTTGTGCGGCTGAAAGGCGGCGACCCGTACGTGTTCGGCAGGGGCTTCGAGGAGTACCTGGCCTGCGTGCGGGCAGGCGTCCCGGTGACGGTGGTGCCGGGCGTGTCGAGCGCGATCGCGGCTCCCGCGCTCGCGCAGATCCCGGTCACCCATCGCGGGGTGACGCACGAGGTCGTGATCGCGAGCGGGCACCTCGCGCCTGATTCCCCCGCGTCGCTCGTCGACTGGCCGGGGCTCGCCCGGCTGAAGGGCACGCTCGTGCTGCTCATGGCTATCACGCATGTGCGGGCGATCAGCGCGGCGCTCGTCGCGGGCGGGCGTGACCCGGCGACTCCTGCCGCCGTTGTGGAAGACGCGGGGCGGCAAGGCCAGCGTGTGCTCAGAACCCGGCTCGACCAGATCGCCGACCTCGTGGCGGCAGAGCAGGTCGGGCCGCCCGCGGTCGTCGTGGTCGGCCCTGTTGTGGCGCTCTTGGACCAAGCAGGGGCTTCCAGCGGGTAGTCTCGATGCCCATGAGCCGGATCACGAAAGAAGCCGAGGCAGAAGCGGGCGAGACGGCGCCGAGGCGCGCTGAGGCCCTCGCCGGGCTGCTCGAACCAGGCGCGCAGGCGCCGTCGCCCGCGCTGGTCGAAGAACAGGCTTCCTCGCGCAGCCTCGTGCAGCTCGGGACCGGCTTTGTGAAGGACAGGTGGAACGAGTTCCTGCACGGCCGCCACGACCACACCCAGCGCTCGAACGCGTTCTGCCTCGCGATCCTCGCCTTGGGCGGCATGCAGTTCATGGCGACGCTCGACGGGACCGTCGCGAATATCGCCCTGTTCCGCATCCAAGAAGCCCTGCATCTTTCCGCGCCGGGCCGGTCGTGGGTGATCACCGCGTATGTGCTCGCTTTCGGCGGGCTCATGCTGCTCGGCGGGCGGCTCGGCGATCTCATCGGGCGCAAGCGGGCGTTCCTGATCGGCGTCGGCGTCTTCACCCTCGGGTCCTTGCTGTGCTCGTTGTCCTGGGACGAGACCTCGCTCTTGGTCTTCCGGGCGATCCAGGGCTCGGGCGCGGCGTTGGCCTCGCCGACGGGCCTCGCGCTCGTCGCGACGCTCTTCACCCCCGGCACGGCGCGGAACATCGCGGTGGCCATCTACGGCGGGATGCTGGGCATCGGCTCGATCGCGGGCTTGATCTTCGGCGGGGCGCTCACCGAGCTCGGCCGGTTCGTCGGCGAGCACGTCGGGATATCCGGCCTGGACTGGCAGCTCATCTTCGTGGTGAACGTCCCGATCGGCATCGGCATCTTGGTCCTCACCCTGCTCACGATTCCGGACGTGGCCCCGCACAGCACGAAGCTGGACGTGCCGGGGGCTGTCACGTCGGCGGGCGCTGTGTTCTTGTTCGTCTTCGGCTTCACGCAGGGCCCCATCTGGGGGTGGAAGAGCCCCGGGATCGTCGGGCCGCTGCTCGTCGGCGTGGCGCTCCTCGCGGCGTTCGTCGTGATCGAGCTTCGCTCGCCCAACCCGCTGGTGCCGCTGCGGCTCTTCGCGAACAAAGACAAGATCGCGACGTTCGGGACCATCGTCCTGTCCGGCGCGATCCTCATGTGCCTGACCATCTACGTCGTGCTTTTCTTCCAGGACGTCTTGCGCTATTCGCCGCTGAAGACCGGGCTCTCGTTCATCCCGTTCGCCATCGCGCTCGGCGTCGGCAGCCAGATCGCGGTGCTCCTGCTCAAGAGGATCGCCCCGCGTTGGACGGCGGGGGTCGGCCTCGCGTTCGTGCTCGCGGGCTTCCTCTACGGCTCGACCCTCACGCCGTCCGCCCATTACGTGCAGAACCTGCTCGCGCCGATCCTGCTCATCGGCTTCGGCATCGGCGTGGTCCTGGTGCCGCTGCCGCTGTGCGCGTTGGTCGGCGTCCCGGACGAGGAGCTCGGGCCGCTCGCGGCCATCGCGCTGGTCGCGCAGGAGCTCGGCGGGCCTGTCGGCCTTTCGGTGATGGGCGGCCTGTTGTTCTCTTCGAGAAAGCTCGAGGTCGGCAAGAGCAACTCGGTCGGGATGACGCCCGCCGAACTCGCCCAGCTCTCGTCGGGCTACACCTTCGGCCTCTTGATCCTGGCCGGGGCCGCTTTGGTCGCCGCCGCGGTCGGATTTTTCATCGGATACACCCCGGACCAGATCGCCGAAGCCCAGGAGGCGAAGGCCGCCGCCGATTCGGGAGAGGGCGAATTGGCGCATTCCGTGTGATGCGAGTCACGTATTCTCCGCTCGGGGCCGAGTATCCAGAACGCCGTTATGACATTGTTCGCGTTGTGCGCTAGGCTCAGTCGTGGAACACGTTTTTGGGAGCTGTCCCATAGGCGTGCGTCACACCGCTAGATCGATGTGCGTCCCCTCGGCGACGAGGCCTGAACGCCCTGGCGGTCGAGAACGACGTGAGGAGCAGAAATGACGACGTTGGCCAGCAACGGGACGACGAAGGGGAAAGACAGCCTGCGCGCTCCTTCTGTCGTGGTTATCGGCGCGGGGATGTCCGGGGTGGCGATGGGGGCCAAGCTCAAGGAAGCCGGGATCGAGGACTTCGTCATCTTGGAGAAAGGGCGCAGCATCGGCGGGACATGGCGCGAGAACACCTATCCGGGCCTGACGTGCGACGTGCCCTCGCACTGGTACCAGTACACCTTCGCGAAGAACCCCGAGTGGTCGCACCTCTTCCCGACGCAGCCGGAGATCGAGCGCTATCTCGACGAGACGGCGGACCGCCTCGGGGTCACTCCGCGCATCCGCTTCGGAGAGGAAGTCGTCGAGGCGGTCTTCGAGGACGGGAAATGGCGGGTGGCCACGACGAAGGATGTGTACTCCGCAGACTTCGTCGTCTCTGCCTCTGGTGTGCTGCACCACCCCAAGACCGCCCCGCTGCCGGGGCTCGACTCGTTCCAAGGCGCGCTCTTCCACTCGGCCCGCTGGGACCACTCCGTGCCCCTCGAAGGCAGGCGGGTCGGGGTGGTCGGCACCGGGTCGACCGGCGTCCAGATCGTCTCGGCGCTATCCAAGCGGAACGTCGACGTGACGCTCTTCCAACGCACCGCGCAATGGGTCGCCCCGCTGCCGAACCCGCCGACCGGCCCGGTCCTGCGTTGGGCGCTGCGGACCTTCCCCGCGCTCAACACGGTGTTCTACCGGACGCTCCGAGTGCTCTTCGGCGGACTCTTCCAAGGCGTGATCCATCCGGAGGGGATCCGGTACAAGCTGGTCAACGCGTTCTGCCACCTCCATCTGCGCACTGTCAGAGACAAGGGGCTGCGGGCGAAGCTCACCCCGCCGGACAAGCCCATGTGCAAGCGCACGGTGATCCACCCGGCGTTCTACCGCGCCGTGCAGCGCCCGAACGTGCATTTGGTCACTGAGGGGATCGACCGCGTCGTGGACAACGGGATCGTCACGAAGGACGGCCAGCTGCACGAGCTCGACGTGCTCGTCATGGCGACCGGCTTCGACTTCCACGCCTTCGTGCGTCCGGCCAAGATCGTCGGCGACGGCGGACGGACCCTCGACGAGGCGTGGGCCGAGAGCGGCCCGAGGGCCTACCGGACGGTGGCCGTGCCGGGGTTCCCGAATTTCTTCTTCGTGATGGGCCCGCACAGCCCGGTCGGGAACTTCTCCCTGGTCGGGATCGCCGAGGCGCAGGCGAAGTACATCATGGGGTGGATCGACCGGTGGCGCACGGGGCAGTTCGATTTCGCCGAGCCGAGGCAGGACGTCACGGACGCCTACAACGCGGAGATCAAAGAAGCCGTGAAGGGGACGATCTGGGTCAGCGGCTGCAACAGTTGGTACCTCGGCAAAGACGGGGCGCCCGAGCTGTGGCCCTGGTCGCCGTGGAAGCACGAGAGGATGCTCTCGAAGATCGCCGAAGACGAGTTCGCGCTCACCAAGAGCGGCCCGTAAGATCTTCGGAATGGTCACTCGACTCTCTGAACTGTTTTTGCGCACCCTGCGGGAGGATCCCGCCGACGCCGAGGTCTCCAACCACAAGCTCCTCGTGCGGGGCGGCTACTTCCGACGGATCTCGCCGGGCGTGTTCGCGTGGCTGCCGCTCGGCCTGAAGGTGCTGCGGCAGATCGAGAACGTGGTGCGAGAAGAGATGGACGGGATCGGCGGCCAGGAGATCCTGCTGCCCGCGCTCGCGCCGCGACAGCCCTACGAGACCTCCAACCGGTGGACGGAGTACGGGGACAACCTTTTCCGGCTCAAGGACCGCAAAGGCGGCGACTACCTGCTCGCGCCGACCCACGAGGAGCTGTTCGCGCTCATCGTGAAGGGGGAGTACACCTCGTACAAGGACCTGCCGACGATTCTTTACCAGATCCAGACGAAGTACCGGGACGAGGAGCGCCCGCGCGCAGGCATTCTGCGCGGCAGGGAGTTCGTCATGAAGGACTCGTACTCCTTCGACGTGGACGAGGCGGGCAACAAGGCTGCCTACCACTCGCACCGCGAGGCGTACCAGCGGATCTTCGAGCGGCTCGGGGTCTCGTACGTCATCGTCGCCGCGACCTCGGGCGCGATGGGCGGCTCGGCGAGCGAGGAGTTCCTCGCGGAGAGCGCGATCGGCGAGGACACCTACGTGCGCTGCGTGGAGTCCGGCTACGCCGCGAACGTCGAGGCCGTCACGACGCCCCCGGCCGCCCCGGTCGACTTTTCGGGAGCGCCAGCGGCGCAGACGCACGACACCGGCGACACGCCGACCATCGCGAGCCTGGTGGCGTGGGCGAACACGGTGCTTATCGGTGAGAAAGGCCTCGGGCGCGAAGTGGCCGCCGCCGACACGCTGAAAAACGTCCTCGTCAAAGTCCGCGAGCCCCAGAAGGGCGGGAAGCAAGGCGAGTGGGAGCTGCTCGCGATCGGCCTGCCCGGCGACCGCGAGGTGGACTTCAAACGCCTCGGCGCGCAGCTGGAGCCCGCCGAGGTGGAGCTCTTGACCGAGGAGGACTTCGCCGCGCACCCGTTCCTCGTGCGGGGGTACATCGGCCCCGGCGCGCTCCGCGCCAACGGAGTCCGCTACCTCCTCGACCCCCGGATTGGGATCGGCACGAGCTGGATCACCGGCGCGGACGAGCAAGGCAAACACGTCGTCGGCCTCGTGCACGGCCGAGACTTCACTGCGGACGGGACTGTCGAGGCCGCCGAGGTCCGCGAGGGCGACCTGTCGCCCGACGGCAAGGGGCCGCTCGTCGCGGCGCGCGGCATCGAGATCGGACATGTCTTCGCGCTCGGCACGAAGTACACCGACGCGTTCTCGGTGGACGTCCTCGGCGAGAACGGCAAGCCCGCGCGGCTCATCATGGGCTCGTACGGCGTCGGGGTCTCCCGGCTGGTCGGCGTGGTCGCCGAGCAGTGGCACGACGAGAAGGGTTTGCGCTGGCCGCCGCAGATCGCGCCGTTCCAGGTCCACGTGCTCGCCACAGGGAAGGGCGGGGCCGAGGCCGAGGCGGCCGAGCGGTACGCGGCCGAGCTCGAATCCCACGGGCTGCGTGTCCTCCTTGACGACCGCAAGGCTTCGCCCGGTGTGAAATTCGCCGACGCGGAGCTGCTCGGCACGCCGGTCATCGTGGTGGTCGGACGGGACTGGGCGAGCGAGGGCAAGGTCGAGCTGAAGGAACGCTTCACCGGCGAGTCGGGCCTCGTCGAGGCGGGCGTCGTCGTCCCATCGGCGGTCGCGGCCCTCGCCAAGGCCGCGGAATTCGTCGCAAGGGGCTCGGGCCAGGCGGCGGGACGGGCAGGCTCCGGCGAGTAGGCTGGGGCTATGACCAGACACTTCCACCCCGACCCGGCATGGGTCGCCGTCGAGGACTGGTTGTCGCAGACCTTGTTCTCCCCGGAAGAGGAGGAGACCGGGTCGATTTTCGACCGGAACAAGGCAGGCGGCTTGCCGCCCATCGACGTCGTGCCGACCGCAGGGAAGTTCCTCTTCCTCTTGGCCAAGATCGCCGGGGCCCGCCGCGTCCTCGAAGTCGGCACGCTCGGCGGGTACAGCTCCACGTGGCTCGCGCGCGCGTTGCCGTCCGGCGGCACGGTCGTGACGCTGGAGATCGACCCGCATCACGCCGAGGTCGCACGGGAGAACCATGTCCTCGCCGGGGTCGGCGACCTCGTTGAGGTCGTGGTCGGCCCGGCCATCGACTCGCTGCTCGCGTTCAAAGCCGAGGGCGTCGAGCCGTTCGACCTGGTCTTCATCGACGCCGACAAGCGCAATAACGCGAACTACGTGCGGCTGGCGGTCGATCTCGCCCGTCCGGGCACGGTGATCGTGGTCGACAACGCCGTGCGCGGCGGGGCGATCATCGACCCGAACGCGTTGGACCTCGAACACGGCGACAACGATGCGCGCGGCACCCGCGAGGTGCTCGAATTGCTGGGGTCGCACCCGAGGCTCGACGCGACTGCCTTGCAGCTCGTGTCCTCGAAAGGGTGGGATGGCATCGCTGTTGCGGTTGTGCGATAGTGATCTTAGCCGGTTGTGCGCCGGGGGACCTGACTGAGGAGTTTGTGACATGACCTATCCGACCGAGCCAAATCCGTACGGTGCTCCGGGACAACCGGGCGCTCCGGGCCAGCCGCCGTTCGCCCAAGGCTTTCCCGGCCAGCAGCCGCCTGCCGAGAAGAAGAACACCCTCGGGATCCTCGCGGTGGTCTTCGCCGCGTTGTTCGACATCTGCGCCATCGGCCTGATCCTCGGCATCGTCGCGGTCGCGACCGCCAAGGACAACGCGCAGCAGAAGAAGTTCGGCTGGATCGCCATCGGCATCGCGATCGCCTGGGGAGTTATCGGCGCCATCCTGAGCCTCAGCGGCGTCCTTGACTTCTCTGGCAGCGTGAGCACCACGACTCCGTGACGTATCCGGAGAACCCGCCCGAAGGGCAGCACCCTTTCCCGGGCACGGGCCAGCCCGTGCCCGGGTATTCGGTGTACCCTGCGGGGCCGCAGGCCCAGTACCCGCCGCAGTACTACCAGCCGCCGCAGACAGAGTCGAGCAATCTTGCGATCGCCGCGCTGGTCCTGGGGATTCTCTCGCTGACCGGCTGCAGCTGTCTGACCGGCATTCCCGCGATCATTTGCGCCAGGACGTACCTGGGCAAGAATCTGCCGGAGAACCGGGCGTTGGCCCAAGTCGGCTTCTGGTTGGGCGTTGTGGCCACCGCGATCGGCGTGATCACGGTCTTGGTCTATGGGGCGCTGATCGCTTTCGGCCTCGCTGGTGGATTCGGCGATCTGCCCGATCAGAACTGAGCTTTCGCCCGATACGGCGGGACGTTCGAAGCGCGATTATGAGAGAGTGGAGGGAGCCGGTCGTGCGCCGGGGGATTGACGAGGAGTTCACGCGATGACGTATCCGCCTGGGCAGGATCCGTATGGGCAGTCGCCGTACGGAGGATCGCCGTACGGGGGATCGCCGCCGAACCCATACGTCCAGCCGTCGAGCCCGTACGGCGGGAGTCCCTACGGCGGGCAGCCCCAGAACCCGTACGGCGCCCAACCGCCATATGGGGGACAGCCCCCATACGGAGCGCCTGGTGGATACGGATCCCCGGCGCAGGGGAGCGGCTCCGACACACTGGGCATTATTGGCACAGTCCTCGGGGCAATCGGCCTTTTGACCTCCTGGTGCTGTGGATGCTTGAACCTCTTGAGCCTCGCCGCGCTCATCCTCGGGATCATCGGGATGAACAAGGCGAAGCAAGAGAGCCGCAGCCAGGGCCTGTCGCTTGCCGCAATTGTGCTCGGCGGGCTCGGCCTGCTCATCGGCGTTGGCATGGTGGTTGCTAGTTTGATCTGGCATTTCTCGCTCGGTGTGCCGAACAGGTTCAACCCTTAGATCGTTTCGCGTCAACGGAGAGGGAGCGTTATGTGCGCCTACACGGAGGTTTCCGCCCACCGGTCGATATCGGCAAGGGCGGGGCTCGCCTTCTCTGGGCTTTTCACGCGCGGCATGGCCGCGCCGATCGGGGTGGGAGCCATCGGCCTCGCCTCATGCGTCGGGATGTGGTTCGCCCATCCGGAGACTCCTGGCGGGCCCATCCCGCCGTGCCCGCTCCGGCAGCTCTTCGGGATCGACTGCCCGGGATGCGGCGGCTCTCGGATGATGTGGCATCTGATGCACGGGGATGTGCTGCAAGCTTTGCGGTACAACGCCGTGGCGCTCGTGATCGTCGTGGCGCTGGCATACGCCTGGTTCGCCTGGTTCGTGAACCGGTGGCGCGGGATGAAACTGCCCACGTGGCATGACAAGCTCTGGGGCGGATGCGCGATCGGGTTCGTCGTGCCGGTGTGGTTCGTCGTCCGCAACCTCCCCTTCGCCCCGTTCACCCTGCTCCATGTGTGACAGGCGGGGTGTGCGGGCCTATGCGACGCACCAGGCGCGGTGCGTTACGCTTCTCGCAGATCATCTGATTCGGGGCCGTGGGGCACCAACGACGAGGGCCGTGCGTCAGCGCGGACATTGAGAAAGGCGGAGAGCCCAATGACGTATCCACCGAACCAGCCATTCCCGGGGTCCGACCCGAACCAGCCGGGTGGCTCGCCCTATGGCCAGCCGCCCGTCGGTGGTTCTCCGTACGGCCCTCCGCAGGGCAGCCCGTACGGCCAGCCGCCGGTCGGTGGTTCGCCGTACGGCCAGCCGCAGGGCAACCCGTACGGCCAGCCGCAGGGCAACCCGTACGGCCAGCCGCAGGGCAACCCGTACGGCCAGCCGCAGGGCAACCCGTACGGCCAGCCTGTTGGTGGTTCCCCGTACGGGCCTGGCGGCTCGGCGGGCGGCCCGCCCCCGGACTACAAGGGCTGGGCCATCGCGTCCATCTTCCTTTTCTGGCCGTTGGCGATCCCTGCGTTCATCGCCTCGGGCAAAGTCTCCACGCTGTGGGCGCAAGGGGACATCGCAGGCGCGAACCAGGCCTCTGCGGACGCGAAAAAGTGGGGCAGCCTCGGTGTGTACATCGGCGCCGGATGGTCCGCGTTGTGGCTCATCTGCTGCTGCGTCTACTTCGTCTTCCTCGGCGGCAGCCTTGCCGCCGCGGGCGCGGGCAGCAGCTACTGAGCTGCCCCCGCGCGAGGATGCTGTGGGGCTAGCGTGACGTACCCGGATCCCTACCAGCAGCCGCCGTATGGCCAACAACCGCCGTACGGCCAGCCTGATGCTGGCTCACAGCCCTTCCGAGGGCAGTTCGCGTCGATGCCGGACAAGCAGATTGGCTGGGTGGTGGCAGCGTTCTTGCTGTTCTGGCCCGTCGGGATCTTCGCGTTGCTGGAGTCGAACAAGGTCGAGGAGCGCTGGAAGCAGGGCGATGTCGCCGGGGCGCAGACTGCCTCGGAGAGCACGAAGAAGCTCGGGCAGTGGACCCTTTACATCTCGCTCGGCCTGTATGTGCTGGGCTGCGTTCTCGGGTGCCTGATCCCCGCGATCTTCGGTGTGGGCTTTTGCGGGCTCGGCGTCCTCGGGGCCGGGTCCGCGGGATCGGGCTAGCTGCCGGGGAACGGGGCGACGCGGGGGCTCAGGTCCAAGTTCTCGTTCCACTGCGCGGCGCGGACGGCGCAGTCCCCGAGCGCGCGCACGCCTTCCTCCCGCACCTCGGGCAAAGTGGCGCGTTCCACGAGGGATCGCCAGGCCCGTGCGGTCTCGAGCTCGATCTGAGCCGCGAGGCGCGCGGCGGACGGACCGTCCGCCACCTCGATCGGCAAGAGATACGAGGGCGCGGCTTGTGGGGCTTGCCTGCCAGAGCCTGTGAGCCGCGCGGTGGCCGCGTCCCGATGGGCGCGATGCTCGGCGACGATGTCCGAGGTGAGCCGCGTGGTGGCCGGGTGCCGCACATAGGCCTGCACCACGCCGTAGGCGAACACGGCGGCGTGCTCTGCGGCGACGGCTTCGGCCAATGCGTCGGCGTCCTGCTGCGGCAGCTCGGTCATTGGGCCTCCTCGGCCAGCGCGACGACGAGAAGCGCCCGGGTCGCGGCGGCGACCGAGGCCGCCAACCCGGCCAGATACCCCGAGGAACCCTTGGCGAGTTCGCCTGCGAGGCGTTGCGATTCGGCGAGCGAGGCTTTGAACTCGTCCAAGGAGGCTGGGGCGGGAGGCTTCGGCGAGGAGCTCGTGGCCGTGGTGGAAGTGGTCGTTTTCGGCGGATCGAGCCGGGCGATCTGCGCGTCGAGCGTTTCGGCGTGGGCGCGGCGGAGGTCGCAGGCTTCGCGGAGCGCTTTCGCGTGGTCGGATTCGTGGCCGACGAGCAGTTCGGCCTGTTCTGACTCCTGCCAGGCCCGTCTCGACTGCTCGCGCAGCGAGGCCAGCAACTGCACGGCCTTGGGGTCGGGCTGTTCTTTGGCGCATCCGGCCGCGGCGGCGAGGAGCGCGGAAGCCCCGACGAGCAACACCGTGCGCCTGTCCACGGGGAGAGGTCGATCGGCGGTCACGGTCCACTATCCTGCCATGGGCTGCGGTCAAGAGGGTTTCCGCCACGCGCCGCGCCTGGCAGAACCGTGCTCCCCGGTGCGTCCGGCAGGGAAGCGCGCTACACTACCCAACAACGAGCCGAGGCTCGGCGCGCAAGCCGCCTGAGCGAACAAGTCAACATGAGGAGCGGGACGTCCGATGCACATTGATGTTCAGACCCTGCGCGCGATCGAGGCCGAAAAAGGCCTTTCGAGCGAGAAGATCATCGACGCCATCGCGTCGGCTCTGCTCACCGCGTACAAGCACACCGACGGCCACCACTCCGACGCCAGGGTCGACATCGACCGCAAACACGGCGCGGTCCGAGTTCTCGTGGCGGAGCGGGACGAGGACGGCAATCTTCTCGGCGAGTACGACGACACCCCCGACGACTTCGGGCGGATCGCCACTATGACCGCGCGGCAGGTCATCCTCCAGCGGCTGCGCGACGCGGAAGGCGACCAAGGCTTCGCGGACCTCCCGGCCAAAGAGGGCGAAATCGTCGCGGGCGTGGTCCAGCGCGACGCCCGGGCGAACGAGCGCGGCCTGCAGATCGTCCGAATCGGCTCCGAGCTCAAGAGCTACGAAGGCGTCCTGCCGGTGGCCGAGCAGGTGCCGGGGGAGTCCCTCGTCCACGGCGACCGGGTGAAATGCTACGTCGTGAGCGTGAAAGCGGGCAGGCGAGGGCCGCAGATCACGCTTTCTCGGACGCACCCGAACCTGGTGCGCAAGCTGTTCGCGCTCGAAGTGCCGGAGATCAACGAGGGCTCGGTCCAGATCGTCGCCGTGGCGCGGGAGGCGGGCCACCGTTCGAAAATCGCGGTGAAGTCCACTGTGCCCGGCCTCAACGCGAAGGGCGCGTGCATCGGCCAGAACGGGCAGCGGGTGCGCAACGTGATGAGCGAGCTCGCGGGGGAGAAGATCGACCTCATCGATTTCGACGAGGACCCGGCCACGTTCGTCGGCAACGCGCTCTCTCCGGCGAGGGCGCTCGCGACGCGCGTGCTCGATCCGAACGCGAAAGCGGTGCGCGTGGTGGTGCCGGACTCCCAGCTCTCGCTCGCGATCGGCAAAGAGGGCCAGAACGCCAGGCTCGCGGCCCGGCTCACCGGCTGGCGGATCGACATCCGCAGCGAACAGGACCCCGAAGTCGCCCGGAGGCCCGCCCCGGACCGCAGCGCTTTGTGACCCTTCTCGGCCTTTCGAACCAACTTTTCAATCGGGCCGAAGAGGAGTATGATGAATTTTCGGTTCTTCGACCGTCCTGGTCCGTCAACGCCACATGTGCCGACACGCACATGTGTGGGGTGTCGGCAGAGGATGCCTGCCTCGGCGTTGCTGAGGACCACCATCCTGCGACGGGAAGCCTCTGAGGTCCTCGTGTTGGACTTTGGCAGGCGTTTGGGCGGACGAGGAGCCTGGGTATGCCCGAAGCCAGCATGCGTGCTGGCGGCTGGGCGCAAAAAGGCCTTCGCGAGAGCACTGCGCCACCCCGGCCCCGTCGATTGCTCGGCGGTGCTGGACGAGGTCGCCGCGCTTGCGGAGCAGACGAGCTGATTGGGCCGGGCATGAAAGGCGCCAAGGACAAATGAGCAAAGACAAATGAGCACGTTGTGAAGCACCAACGATGAACACTGATCGGACATAGTTTCGAGGTCAGCCACGCCAGCCAGTGAGGGCGTGGGCGCTTGGCCTCGATAGTGAGGAGAGCGCGAGTGGCAGGCAAGACTCGAGTGCACGAGTTGGCCAAAGAACTTGGAGTCAGCAGCAAGGACCTTCTTGCGCGGCTCAAAGACCAGGGGGAATTCGTCAAGTCGGCTTCGTCGACTATCGAACCGCCCGTCGCACGACGGCTGCGGGATCATTTCGCGGCCTCGTCCGGCGCGGACGGGCGCAAGGGCCTGGCAGAGCTGAAGCCGAGGCCCGCGCGTCCGGCGAGCGAGGCCCCGGCTCCTCGTCCGCAGGAGTCGACGGCGCAGCCGGGCGTCGCGTCCGGACCGCGTCCCGGCCCCCGTCCCGCTCCCCAGCAGCAGCAGGCTCCGCAGCCGCAGGCTCCGCAGCCGCAGGCTCCGCAGCCGCAGGCGCAGGAGGTGGTGCAGGCCGCCCCTCCGGCTCCTCGTCCGCAGGAGAGCGCGGTCGCGCCCCGTCCGCAGGCCCCGGCTCCTCGCCCGCCCCGGATCGGCAACAACCCCTTCTCCTCTTCCGCGCCCGCGCCTCCGGCCGCTGGCGCTCCCGGGCCGCACCCCGGCAGGGGACCTGCGCCCGGGCCTCGTCCCGGCGCTCCCTCGCCCTCGTCGGTCCCCGGCGTTCCCCGTCCGATGGGGCCGAGGCCTGGGCCTTCCGGCTCTCGTCCGCCGATTCCGGGGATGCCGAGGCCCGCTGCCTCCGGCGGCCCCCGCCCCGGTGGCCGAGGCCCCGGTCCGAGCCCCGGCTCGATGCCCCCGCGCGGCCCCCGGCCCGGTCCTGGTCCTGGCTCTCGCCCAGGCGGCCCCGGTCGTCCCGGCGCTGGCGCAGGGGCAGGCGCCCCTGGCCGCAGCGGTCCCGGTGGTCCTGGCGGCCCCGGTGGTCCCGGCGGCCCCGGTCGTCCCGGCGGCCCCGGTGGTCCCGGCGGCCGTGGTCGTGGCGGTGGGACCGCAGGCGCGTTCGGACGCGCTGGCGGCCCGGTCAAGCGTGGACGCAAGTCGAAGCGGCAGAAGCGGCAAGAGTACGACAGCATGCAGGCGCCGGTCGTCGGCGGCGTGCGGCTGCCGAGGGGCAACGGCGAGGTCATCCGGCTCGCCCGGGGCGCTTCCCTCTCGGACTTCGCGGAGAAGATCGACGCGAACCCCGCTTCGCTGGTGCAGGCGTTGTTCAACCTCGGCGAGATGGTCACCGCGACCCAGTCGGTCGGCGACGACACGCTGCAGCTGCTCGGCGACGAGCTGAACTTCAGGGTCCAGGTCGTGAGCCCGGAGGACGAGGACCGAGAGCTGCTCGACTCCTTCGACCTCACCTACGGCGATGACGACGACGAAGACGAAGACCTCGTGGCCCGGCCACCGGTCGTCACCGTCATGGGCCACGTCGACCACGGCAAGACCCGCCTCTTGGACACGATCCGCCAGGCGAACGTCCGCGAGGGCGAGTACGGCGGCATCACGCAGCACATCGGCGCCTACCAGGTGCCGACGACGCTCGACGGCGAAGAGCGGCTCATCACCTTCATCGACACCCCCGGCCACGAGGCGTTCACCGCCATGCGTGCCCGAGGCGCGAAGGTCACCGACATCGCTGTGCTGGTCGTCGCGGCCGACGACGGTGTCATGCCGCAGACCGTCGAGGCGATCAACCACGCGAAGTCGGCCGACGTGCCGATCGTGGTGGCGGTCAACAAGATCGACAAAGAGGGCGCAGACCCGGCGAAGGTCCGTGGCCAGCTCACCGAGTTCGGCCTGGTCGCCGAGGAGTACGGCGGCGAAACGATGTTCGTCGACATCTCGGCGCGCAACGGCACCAACATCGACCAGCTCCTGGAAGCGGTGCTCCTCACCGCCGACGCGTCGCTGGACCTGCGGGCCAACCCGGACCGCGAGGCCCAGGGCGTGTCGATCGAGGCGCACCTCGACCGAGGCCGTGGCCCGGTGGCGACCGTCTTGATCCAGCGCGGGACGCTGCGCGTCGGCGACTCCGTCGTCGCGGGCGACGCCTACGGCCGAGTCCGCAAGATGGTGGACGAGCACGGCGTCGACGTGCCCGAGGCGCTGCCGTCGCGGCCGGTGCAGGTCATCGGTTTCACCTCGGTGCCGAGGGCGGGCGACAGCCTGCTCGTGGTCGAAGAGGACCGCATCGCCAGGCAGATCGCCGACCGGCGCGCGGCCATGCGCCGCAACGAGCTCGCGGCCAAGGGCCGTCGGCGGATCAGCCTTGAGGACCTGGACTCGATGCTCAAGGAGACCAGCCAGCTCAACCTCATCCTCAAGGGCGACAACTCCGGCACCGTGGAGGCCCTGGAAGAGGCGCTCATCGGGATCGACGTCGGCGACGAGGTGGAGCTCCGGGTCATCGACCGCGGCGTCGGCGGGGTCACCGAGACCAACGTCAACCTCGCTGCCGCGTCGAACGCGATCATCATCGGGTTCAACGTGCGCGCCGAGGGCAAGGCCACCGAGCTCGCGAACCGCGAAGGCGTGGAGATCCGGTACTACACCGTCATCTACCAGGCCATCGACGAGATCACCAAGGCTCTCACGGGCATGCTCAAGCCGGTCTACGAAGAGGTCTCGCTCGGCACCGCCGAGGTCAGGGCGCTGTTCAAGTCCTCGAAGGCCGGGCTCATCGCAGGTTGCATGGTCACCTCGGGCGTCGTGCGGCGCAACGCGAAGGCACGCCTTCTGCGCGACTCCGCCGTCATCGCGGAAGAGCTCACCATCTCCTCGCTGCGGCGTGAGAAGGACGACTCGAGCGAAGTCCGCGAGGGCTACGAGTGCGGTCTCACCGTGACGTACTCCGACTTCAAGGTCGGTGACGTGATCGAGGCCTACGAGCTGCAGGAGAAGCCACGTGGCTGATCCCGCCAGGGCTCGTCGGCTCGCGAAGCGGGTCCGGACGTTGGTGGCGAGCGCGGTCGAGCACGAGATCTCGGACTCCAGGCTGGAGCTGGTGACGTTCACCGACGCGAAGATGACTTCGGACCTGCGGGAAGTGACCTTGTACTACACGGTCAGAGGCGCGAGCATCACCGACGTGCCGGACACCGCTGTCGCGGCCGAGGCGTTCGCAGAAGTGACGGGCCAGTTGCGCGGCCTCGTCGGGGCGCGGCTCGGGGTGAAATTCACCCCGAGCCTCAAGTTCGAGCTCGACAGGGTGCCGGACACGGTCGCGGAGATGGAAGAGCTCGTGCGAAAAGCCCGCGAGGCCGACGAGGCGACCCGCAAAGCCGCTGCCGCCGCGCGTCCGGCGGGCGAGGCGAACCCGTATCGCGAAGAGGCCTTGGACGAGGAGCGCTGAGCGCTTAGAGCCCGATGACGCCGGGGCCGTCCAGCACAAGGAAGAGCGGCGAGCCGGGGTCGAAGGCGAGGGGCGCGGGCGGCTCCTGCCGCGCCGGGCTCCGGCCTCGACGAGGCTCGGGCAGATCGCTCGGCGTCGCGGCCTGCGGGACGAGCCGGTCCCGCACAGGCTCGGCCTGCTCGGCGACGCGGTCCGCGAGCGCATGGGCGACCTCGCCGAGGTAGTCGCCGTACGTGCCCATCTGCACATCCTACGCCGCTGCGCGCGGCGCTGGTTGTGACGAGCTGCTACGCTCGCCGCTGTGAGCGGCAAGGACGAGTGGGCCGACGACTGGGAAACCGGCAACAAGCGCTACGGCTACTACGAGGACGACGTGGACGAGGCCCCTGCGCCTCCCGTCGCGGCGAGATCCGAGCGCGCGGCCCCTGCGGCGAAGCCCTCCCCAGCAGCGGCGCCTGCCAGACCGGTGTCTGCCGAGCCAGAGCCTGCGGACGACGCGGACGAGCGCCTCGTGCGGCGTGCGACGCGCATCCTCGCGGACCTGGTGGCGCAGTCGCAGGGATTCGCAGGACTCGACTGGGCGGTTGGCGCGTTCACGGAGCTGTCGGGCAAAGGCGTCTGCTACGCGACGAGCAACGAGGGATTCGGCTTCCTGCCCTGGGGCCTGCGCTGGCCCCCGGACGCGAAGCCGGTCTTCGGGCTCGGCGCGACCGAGTGGGACACGCCCTGGCAGGGCCTCGCCAATCCGGCGCGGATCGTCGCCGACCACTTCGCGCAGGGCCAGATGTCTGCCAGGAGCGGGTTGAAGCTCGCGACCATCGTCAGCAGCGCCCCGCTCGGCCAGGCGGTCGCCGACCTGTTGGCGGAACAAGGCGCGGTCTTCGCGCAGATCTCGCCGACCGGCTCGGACGGCCGGGGCCAAGGGCAGAGCAGGCTGGACACAGTGGGCAACGACCTCGTCGCGCTGGCGCGGGCCGTGCCCCCGGAGCGGCGCTGGGCGACCGGCGTGTACCTCATGCAGCACGCGGTCGAGTTCAGCCAGATCGGCGAGGCCTACCCCTCGGCGCTGCAGATCGTGCGCGGGGCGTGGGACGGCAACGTGACCGCCGACGACTGGGAGCGGGTGCAGTACGCCTCGCGCCAGCTCGACTACCGGGCGCAGATGGAGCGGGTCGGGGACGAGTACCTCGGGCCGGTGCGGGCGGCTAAGGACTGGCAGGAGCGCGAAGATCTCGACGTGTGCCCGCCCGAGCACGGCCTCATGTACATCCAGCCGTTCCAGCGCGCGCGGGCCTGCGCGATGCTGGAGCGCCTCGTCGCAGGTTGGGTGCGGGGGAGCGACCTCGGCGCCGAGGACGTGGCCGAGATGGCCTACGAGCACTATTGCGTGGTCGAGGACGCGGAAGCCACGGCAGGGGTCCTGCGGGGGCAGATCTAGCGCGGTAGACTTCGGCGCAGAAGTCACCTGTGGGAAGGAAGGCGCAGATCATGGCGATTTACAACGAGGGCGGCTGCTGCGGCGGGCAGCAGTTGTACGTGGACACCGACAAGATCGCGGGACACGTGCAGACCTTCCAGTCCGCCAGCGAGACGTTCGGGTCGTTGGCCGGGTCGGTGGACTTCGCCGGGGCCGCGAGCGCGCTCGCCGGGACGAGCCTCGCGAGCATCTTGAGCGGCGGGGCCGACGTGCTCGGCACAGCGCTCAAGAGCCACGGCGAGCGCGCCAATGTGACGGCGGAGAACTTCCACAGCACCGTGCTGGAATACCAGGACGAGGACGAAGGGAACGCCAGCACGTTGCGCGACGTCGTCGCATGAGCCTGTCGCGCTCGCAGCTGGAGTCGATGAACCCGTCCGCGCTGCACTCCTTGGCGGACCAGGTGGGAAGCGTCCACAATTCGCTCGCCGAGCAGGTGCAGTCGCACGAGCAGATCTCGCGGAACCTCAACGAAGGGTGGCGGGGGACCGCCGCCGACCGTGCCGCCGGGGACGTGGACGACCACCTCGCGAAAATGCGGAGCAACGCCGAAGGCGTGGCCCAACTACGGACGGCCTTGAGCAACGCAGGCAACGAGCTCACCTCCGCGCGGTCGAACGTGCTCAACTCCGTGTCGCAGCTGGAGTCCAACGGTTTCCGGGTCGGCCAGGACTGGTCCGTCCAGGACGCGTCCGGCAAGAAAGGCATGCAGCGCTCGTACTTGCAGCGCGACGGCGTGTCCCAGCTGCGCGACGCGCTCACTGGCCTCGACCAGGCGCAAGAGGGAGCAGGCCGGGCGATGCAAGCCGCGCTGGAGGGCATCAAGCCAGTGGACTCGAAGGACGCGATGATGTTCGGACCGAGGAGTCCTGCAAAAGATGAGCCCGAGGTTCCAGCGGCCTGTGCGGCACAGAAGAAAGAATATGACGCGGCTATAGCTGAGCGTGAGCAGCTCACTCTAGCTGGTCCTGGCGAAGCTACCAAGGGGCCTGCAGCTGTTGCCGCTCACAATGAGAAAGTTATGAAAAATGCTGAGCGTGGCGCAGTAGCTAAAAGCGCGCTCAATCTCTGTATCGAAAAAAACAGCGGGGGAGGTCGTCGGCCAGGGCGAAACCCCACTCAAGATAAACGGCTTCAGCCAGGTGAGATTAAGAAACTGAAGAAAGCCGGGATTGATCCAGAGAAATTAAAGGGCGATAAGAGAACTGGTCAGTTGGATTTATTTAAAGATGAAGAGGGAAATATTTATATAAAGCCGAAAGATGGAAGCGGTCCTGGTGAGCCGACAGGAATCAATATTAATAATATAGGAAACTGAATTGGAGCAAGCGATGGAACCTGTGCGTGAGTTGGACGAGTCTTGGCCAACCACTATCAAACCTATTATTAACGTGACCGGATCATTTGATCCGGGTGTCTTTACAAGTGAGATCTCTTTAACTCCAACGGAAACGGCTAGAGCAGGTGATCCGCGCACTCCACATACGCCGTTGCTGAAGTTCGCCGAGGACTCGTGGAGGATGAATCTCGGTGAGCGAGAGTCATTAGATATCGAGGTAGAGCTAGACCGTTTGCTTGCTGTGTTGATCCCGATCTGTGAAAAGTTTAGGACAACTGTAGAAGCGATGGGGCTCAGTGCCGAGGCTGCATTCGTGGTAACTATGAGCAGGATGCCGTACCCTGCCGTATCTCTTAGGCCAGATCAGATCGAACAGCTCGCGAAGCTCGGTATGTCCCTCGATATCGATGTCATGTAGGCCAGTTCTGATAAGTAGAGCATTGAAGCGCTTGATGGGTTGAGGGAGTCTTGTCCGGGTTGGGTAACCTCTCACCCCAGGCGGCGCAGGCCCTCGCGGATCGCCTCGGCGGTCTCCTCGGGCTTGACGAGCCGCCGCCAGGCCGCGCCGAAGACGAAGGTGGCTTTGTCGCCCTTGCGGCGGGGGATGACGTGCAGGTGGGTGTGGAACACGGTCTGCATCGCGGCCCGGCCGTCGTTGACGACGAGATGCGTGCCCGCGACGCCGAGGTCGCTGCGCCGGATGGCGCGGGCGATGCGCTGGCCCATGCGGAAGATCTTCGCGCCGTTCTCCGGCTCCAAATCCTCAAGGTAGGGGCTGTGCGGCTTGGGGATCACCAGGGTGTGCCCCCGCGTCACCGGGCGGATGTCGAGGAACGCGACGACGTCCTCGTCCTCGTAGACCCGGTACGCGGGGCCGACGCCCGCCACGATCGCGCAGAACACGCAGTTCTCGACGGATGTGTCGGCGGGCATGGGGCGCTCAGCCGTTCCGGCGGGTGAAGGACCCTCGGTCGAGGTTGTAGTTCAGGAAGTCGAGGTCGGGCCTGCGGACCCGGCTCCAGTTGAACGCCCACCGGGCGAAGTGCTCGGGCTCGACGATCGGGTAGATGACCTTCTCGACCAGGTTCTCCTGCAGGATCAGGGCGAAGGGCTCGTAATAGCGCTTGCCGTCGATGGTGAACGTCGGCAGGCCCAAGAGGTCCGCGAGCTTCGCCTCGGGGTCCGAGAGGCCGGGGAACTGCTGCCGGGGCTCGGGGCGGATGATCTGGCGCAGCTCTTCCACGTCCTGCGTGGTGAAGAGGAGGGTGTAGTGGAACCCGATGCTCGCGAGGCTCTCGTACTCGTCGTGCACGCCCTTGTGGATCTGGACGCCCGCCTGCGCGAGGGGGTTGTCCGCCAGATGCGCGGGAAGCGGGTGCTTCGCGGTGGCGACCTGCGGGAGGAAGACGAACATGTTGCGCGCGCGGGGCAGCTCGTGCAAGGGCAGCTGCACGTCGGTGGCCTCGGTGGTGGGCAGTCGGAACTCGGGGAACGGCTTGCCGACGAGCGCCTGGAACTGCGGCGCGAGGTCGGGCTCCCAGGGGTCCTGCTCGATGTCGACAGGGAAGGCTTCTCCGCCGAAGTGGATGTCAGGCATGCTCGGCTCCTGCTCGGTCGTAGAATTTCGCTGTCGTCATGGTTCTGCGCTGTGGTCCTTCGCTCTTGTCGCTTCCCCCGTATGGGCGGGTCAAGGCTAGCACGCCCCGGTGCGGAACCCGTATAACCCCGTCTGACATACTCTAACGCCGTCGCCCGTTTGGTGGCAGGAATTCGACAGGAAAGTGAGTTTTCGCATGGCGCAAGCTCTATCGCAAGGCGGGTCAGCGTTGACCCTCGGCGTCGTCCGGGAGACCGGGGCTGACGAGCGCCGAGTGGCCTTGGTGCCGAAGGTCGTGAGCATTTGGACGGCGAAGGGCCTGCGGGTCGTCGTCGAGCCAGGCGCCGGGCTCGGCTCGCTCATCCCCGACGAGCTGTACACCGAGGCGGGCGCCGAGCTCGGCGATCCCTGGTCGGCGGACATCGTCGTCAAGGTGGCCCCGCCGACCGCGGACGAGATCGCGAAGCTGCGCAGCGGCTCCACTTTCATCGGCTTCCTCGCGCCGCGCACCGCGACCGAGAACATCGCGAAGCTCGGCGCGCAGGGCGTGCAGGCCTACGCGATCGAGGCGATTCCGCGTATCTCGCGCGCCCAGGTGATGGACGGCCTCTCCTCGCAGGCGAACGTCTCGGGCTACAAAGCGGTGCTCCTCGGCGCCTCCCTGCTGACCCGGTTCTACCCGATGCTCACCACGGCGGCGGGCACGGTGAAGCCCGCGACGGTCCTGGTGCTCGGCGTCGGTGTCGCGGGCCTGCAGGCCCTTGCCACGGCGAAGCGCCTCGGCGCCCGCACCACCGGCTACGACGTGCGCCCCGAGGTCGCGGACCAGGTCCGCTCCGTTGGCGCGCAGTGGCTCGACCTCGGCATCGAGGCTGCTGGCGAGGGCGGTTACGCCCGTGAGCTCACCGATGAGGAGAAGGCGCAGCAGCAGCAGGCGCTCGAAGACGCCATCAAGGGCTTCGACGTGGTGATCACCACGGCGCTGGTGCCGGGACGCCCGGCCCCGCGCCTGGTCACGGCGGCTGCTGTGGAGGGCATGCGCCCCGGCAGCGTCGTCGTGGACCTCGCGGGCGAGACCGGCGGCAACTGCGAGCTCACCGAGCCCGGCCAGACCGTCGTCAAGCACCAGGTGACGATCGCCTCCCCGTTGAACCTCCCGGCCACCATGCCGGAGCACGCGAGCGAGCTCTACTCCCGCAACATCTCGGCGCTCCTCGAGCTTCTGGTCAAGAAGACCGAGGCGGGGGCGCTCGCCCTCGAACCGGACTTCTCCGACGAAGTCTTGGCCAAGTCCATCGTGGCGGGAGCACCCGCCACCCCGTCCACCTCGGCATAAGGCGGCAACGTTGAACGCACAACATTTGCTGGACAGCATCGCGGTGCTGGTCCTCGCAGGCTTCGTCGGCTTCTCGGTGATCTCGAAGGTGCCCAACACCCTGCACACCCCGCTGATGTCCGGCACGAACGCCATCCACGGCATCGTGGTGCTCGGCGCGCTGGTGGTGCTGGGCGACCTGAAGGCGGACACCCCGTGGTACGTGTGGGTCATCGCCTTCGTCGCCCTGATCTTCGGCACGCTCAACGTGGTCGGCGGCTTCGTGGTCACCGACCGCATGCTGGGCATGTTCAAACCCAAGACCAAGACCCCCTCGAAGGAGGCCTGAGCCATGTCTGACTCGACGCTCGCCCTGGTGGTCGACGCCCTGTATATCGTGGCCTTCGGCCTGTTCATCTACGGCCTCATGGGCTTGACCGGCCCGAAGACGGCCGTTCGCGGCAACTACATCGCGGCGGTCGGCATGGTCCTCGCCGTGGTGGCCACCCTCGTCAAGATCTTCCCCACCGCGACCCCGTTCGCGTGGGGCGTGATCGTGGTCGGCGCGGCCATCGGTATCGCGGGCGGCGTGCCGTCGGCGCTCAAGACCAAGATGACGGCGATGCCGCAGCTTGTGGCCTTCTTCAACGGCATGGGCGGCGGCACGGTCGCCCTCATCGCGTGGTCGGAGTTCATCACCAGCCGGGGCTTCTCGGACGAGGCCTCGGGCCCGGCCCAGATCGGCGGCTCGCTCTTCGGCGCGATCATCGGCTCGATCTCCTTCTGGGGCTCGATCATCGCGTACGCGAAGCTCCAGGAGCTGCTCTCGGGCCGTCCGATCAGCATCGGCAAGCTGCAGCAGCCGCTCAACCTCGTGCTCTTCGCGGTCGCCATCGCCTCCGCCGTGGTCATCGGGGTCAAGGCGGGCTCCGGCGGCGCCGACTGGTGGTGGATCGTCCTCTTGCTCGTGTCGTCGGGCGTGCTCGGCGTGTTCGTGGTGCTGCCCATCGGCGGCGCGGACATGCCCGTGGTCATCTCGCTGCTCAACGCGCTCACCGGCCTCTCGGCCGCTGCGGCGGGCCTCGCGCTGGACAACCTCGCGCTGGTCGTCGCGGGCATGATCGTCGGCGCCTCCGGCACGATCTTGACCAACCTCATGGCCAAGGCCATGAACCGCTCCATCCCCTCCATCATCGCGGGCGGCTTCGGCGGCGGCTCGGCTGCCGTCGCCGCTGGCGGCGCGGACGCGGGCGACAAGCAGGTCAAGGCCACCAACCCTTCGGACGCGGCGATCCTGCTGTCCTACGCGAACCAGGTCATCGTTGTCCCCGGCTACGGCCTCGCGGTCGCGCAAGCGCAGCACGCGGTCAAGGACATGGCCAAGATGCTGGAGAGCAAGGGCGTCGAGGTCAAATACGCCATCCACCCGGTGGCTGGCCGTATGCCCGGGCACATGAACGTGCTCCTCGCCGAGGCCGACGTGCCGTACGAGGCGCTCAAAGAGATGGACGAGATCAACGACGAGTTCAAGCGGACCGACGTCGCGATCGTCCTCGGGGCCAACGACGTCACCAACCCGGCGGCGCGCAACGACCCGAGCTCGCCCATCCACGGGATGCCCGTGCTCAACGTTGACGAGGCGAAAGCCGTCATCGTGGTCAAGCGCGGCATGAGCTCAGGGTTCGCCGGGATCGACAACCCGCTGTTCTACGCCCCCAACACCACCATGCTCTTCGGCGACGCCAAGAAAGTGGTCGGCGAGCTGATCGATGAGCTCAAAGCGCTCTAAACGAGCTCTCAGCAGCACCAGCGCGCTCGCAACGGCTTTGGCCGTGGCGGGCGCGCTGGTCTCTAGTTGCTCGGAGCAGGCAGGCGGGAGCCCCGGCTCTGGTCCGGGCGCGCTGGTGGCCGACGCGCCGCTGCGGCTGACCGGGGGCAGCGCCGCGCTCGGCGACAAGGCGGAAGTCCACTACGTCGCATACGGCTCAACCTCTGGGGTCGACGGCTCCGCCGCCCTCGTGAGCGGCATTGTGTTCGTCCCGAAGGGGAAGCCCCGGCCGCCCGAGGGGTACCCGCTCGTCTCGTACGGGCATGGCGCGGTCGGCTTCGACAGCGACTGCGGCCCGACCATGACGAAAGACCTCGGCCTCGCCGACACCACACGGGTCTCGAAGCTGCTCGACGCGGGATACGTCGTCGCGGTCTCGGACTACCAGGGCCTCGGCAAGGGGGCCGAGCCCGAGGAGGGCGGGGCAGGGCTGACGCACCCGTTCCGCGAGCCGAGGACCACAGGCTACAACCTGATCGACGCGGCCCGCGCCGCCAAGGCGCTCCTGGGCAGGCTCGGCACGGCGCTCTCTGGCAAATGGGCCGTCTACGGCGAGTCGCAGGGCGGGGAAGCGGCGTGGGCCGCAGGCGACCTCGCCGCAGGCTACGGCTCTGGGGCTGATGGGCTCACGTTGATCGGCGTGGCCGCAGAGAAGCCGCCGACCGACTTCACCTGGCTGGTCGACGGCGCTGCGGCGGGCACGCTGGGCCCTGGCGACCAGATCTCCTACCTTCGCCTGCTCAGGGGACTGAGCGTCGCGCACCCGGAGCTGAGGCTCGACGACTATGTGCGCGGACCGCTGGCCGACAAGGCGAACCAGAAGACGATCTTGGGCTGCTTCGCGCGCGGCGGAGCTCGGATCTTCTCGATCGCGAAGCTGCTCGGCCCGGCGGACACGAGGGCGTCTGCGCAGCAAGCAGATCAGCTCAGAGCATGGCTGAAGGGTTGGAAGCTGCCGCTTGCGGCGGAGAAAAGCTCCGGGGCCCCGTTCTTCGTCGCGGCGAGCGTCCAGGACGAGGTGGTGCCGGTGGCAGCCGTGCGCCGAGGGATCGCCGAGGAGAAGGAACGGGGGACTGCGGTCCAGGAGATGGTCGAAAACGGCGGGAAGCACCGGGAGTTCGACGACTCGTCGGAGGCTATCGCGTGGCTCGGGGACCAGTTCGCGGGACGGCAGGCTCCGGGCGGCTACTGAGCCGCTTCCGAGTCCGGTTTCGGTATATCGCGGAGCGCTCGCAGCGCGCCCTTGCTCGGGGTTTGGGGAGGAATTGCGAGGGGCAGCCCGAGGAGAACCGGCCACATGATGAGGCCGGTGTTGACGGGGATCCCGGTGTTCGCCCCGCCCCAGAGGAGCACCTGCCAAGGCAGCGCCGCCGCCAGCGCCAGGACCGATGCGCACATGCCGAGCAGCTGATTGCGGCGCAGCCTTGGCCGTGCGAGCCGAGTTGCTTTGATCGCGGCTGCGACGAGCGCGATGAACAGCAGGCTGACTGCGATGTAGAGCCCGAACCCCGCTGTTCCCGCCGCGGACGTTCCCCCCTGGTGCCGCCACGGTTTCGACTGAGCTGTCGTGAGGATCTGCATGAGCAGGCAAAACGAGCCGTAGAGCGGCCAGAACCGCCATCCCTGGGGAGAAGAGCGGTCCAACAGCGCGGTGAGCTTGTCCGAGTCCAAGGAGTCGGGGTCGATCGGCTCAGGGCGGACCGGCGGCTTGGCCCAGAGGATCGGCCAAGGAGGGGGTCCAGGATCGTCGGCCCCAATCACCGGCGCCGTCATCAGGCTCCCCTTCTTCCCCGTGCTTGTCTGGCGCTGGTCCGCGCGTGACATGGCTATCGTAGGCGCTCGGCGCCGGAAGGTCCGGAGCCAATAAAAACAGGCCCTGCGCCATGACCAGCACCCCGGCCAGCGTCCATCCGACGAGCTGGTGCTGCTGCGGCGCCGGATCCGCCCACAAGAACCGCTGCCACGGCATGAGCAACAGCATGCCGACCACGATCGCCGGCGCCCCGAGGAGCTCGTGCCAACCCCGACGAGGGCCTGAGCCTCGGGCGACGAGCGCGCACGCGACGAGCACGGTGAAATACATCGGCCCGAGCGCGGCGAAGCGCAGCGCCGCTATTCCGGAGGCCGGATCGGGCCCGAGCCAGCCGGTCGTCGGCTCTTCGACCCAGCCGAGCCGGTACGGCGCGACCAGCTCCCACACCACGACCGCCGCGACGAGGGCGTGCGCGAGGCGGCTGGCACGGGGATAGAGCCAGAGCACTCCGACCCCGGCGAGCAGCACGGCGGCGACGTCCCTGGCCTCGTGGCGGACCGCGACTCCCTCCGAGAGCCACACGACCGAGTCCCACGGATGGGCGACCAGCGCCGCCGCGAGGACGCTGCAGCATCCGAGGGTTTGGCGCGCGCTTGCGATGCCGAAGCCGAGCGCGCCGCGCATCGCCGCGGCAACGTCGGCGAACACGACGAGCATCACGCCCGCCGCCAGCGAGATCAGGAGGAGCTGGTACCCGCGCGCCGTCATCGGGGCGTCGCGGCTCGCGTCGAGCGTGTCGGTGGGGAAGTCGAAGAGCCAGCCGACCAGCCTGGCCAAGAGCAGGCCGAACACCAAGGCCGCGGTCATGGTGAGCCAGGACCGGGCCTGCGGTCGGGGCGGGGGCGCGACGGGCCGGGGGTCTTCCGGCTCGGCAAGACTCGCGATCAAGCCGCCTGCGAGCAGACCAGGGCCGGACGCGGCCCGTCTGAGCCGGTCCAGTTCTTGTTCGAGCAGCTCCGCTCCGGAGCGGCGCGACGCCTCGCTCACCGTTTCAACAGTAGTCGACGCAGGCGTTCTGTGGGGTATTCTGCGTCCTCATGCACTTGCGAAGCCTCACCCTCAAGGGCTTCAAATCTTTTGCCGCCCCCACCACACTGGTGTTCGAGCCGGGGGTGACCGCCGTGGTCGGGGCGAACGGGTCGGGGAAGTCCAATATCGCGGACGCGTTGTCCTGGGTGATGGGGGAGCAGGGCGCGAAGTCGCTGCGCGGCGCGAAGATGGACGACGTCATTTTCGCGGGCACGAGCAAACGCCCCGCGCTCGGGCGGGCGGAGGTCACGCTTGTCATCGACAACGCCGACGGCGCTCTCCCGATCGACTACACGGAGGTGGCGGTCACCCGGCGGATGTACCGCGACGGCGGGGGAGAGTACCTGATCAACGGGGACCCGTGCAGGCTCATGGACGTGCAAGAGCTCCTGTCCGACTCGGGCATCGGCTCGCAGATGCACGTGATCGTCGGCCAGAACCGCCTCGCGACGATGCTCAGCGCCCGTCCGCACCAGTGGCGCGAGCTCATCGAAGAGGCTGCGGGGGTGCACAAGCACCGCAAGCGCAAGGACCGCGCCTTGCGCAAGCTGGAGGCCACGAGCTCGGACATGACCAGGGTCGGCGACCTCGTGGTCGAACTGCGCAGGCAGCTCAAACCGCTCGGCAGGCAGGCCGAGGCGGCGAAAAAGGCCCATGCGGCAGGGGCGAAGCTCCGAGACGCGCGGCGGCGGCTCGCCGTCGCAAAACTCGCCCAGACGCAGGAAACGGCGAACGACGCCGGGGGATCGGCGCGGCAGACTGCGGCCAGGCGGGAGGCCGCGCAGCGCGAGCTCGACGCGAAGCTGTCGTTGACCAGCGCGGACGAGGAAGCGTTGCGGGTGGTCCGGTCCGCGACGGGCCGGGCCCGCGAGCAGGCCGAGCAGCTCGGCCTCGTGGTCGAGCGGGTGCGCGCCACCGCGCGGGTCGCGGACGAGCGCGCGCGCCAGCTCGCGAAGCACGCGGCGGCTCCCCAGCTGGAGGAGGACCTGACCGATCAGCGAGCCGAACTGGTCCTGGCATGCGGCGAGCTCGAAGCGCAGTCGGCTGCCTCGGCGGCCGCGTTGGAGGCCGCTCGCGAGGCGGAACGTTCGGCGAAGGCCGAGGCGAGCCAGGCGGACGGACGGCTGCGGGCGCAGGAACAGGAGTTGCACCGGCTGCGGGCGCATGCCGCGAAGGCCTCGGGACAGGCGGCGAGCTTGGCGGGGAAGGCGCAGGCGCTCCTTGGAGAGGCCGAGCACGCCCGGCAGGCGAGCGCGGAAGCGCATGGCCGGGCCGAGCGGGCGAAAGCCGACGCCACCGGGCTGAAGACCGCGCAGGCGGAGCGCGACCTGGCGTGGCAGGAGGCCCAGCTGCGTTCGGACGAGGCGAGCCGGGCGGAGGCCCTGCTGGTCGAGCGCGTCGAGCAGAGCACGGCGACGGAGTCGGGCTTGAAGGGCAGGACAGCCGCGCTCGTCGCGAGGATCGAGGCCTTGGAGTCGACGGTCGCCCCGGCGGACGGGGCGGCGTGGCTCTTCGAGCATTCGCCCGCCAAACCGACCGGAGTCCTCGCCGAACGCGTGAAATCCCGCGCCGGATACGAGCGGGCGCTCGCGGCGGCGCTTGGCGCGTTCGCCGAGGCGGTGGTCATGGATTCCCCGGAGGCGGCGTTCGCGGCGGCCTCCGCCCTCGGCGAAGCGGGGGAAGGCCAAGCCGCGCTGGTGTTCCCGCCAGGGCGGGGACAGGTCCGTCCCGAGCCGGTCGAGCTGCCCAAAGGCGCGCAACAGCTCCTGGCCTTGGTCGAGGCCGACGACGAGCTCGCCCCCGCGCTCGCGGGCCTCATCGCGGGCGTGGTCGTGGTGGAAGCCCCGCAGGAGGCGCAGGCCGTGCTCGCAAAGCATCCGCAGGCCAAAGTGGTGACCAAATCCGGGAGCCTGATCGGCCTCGGCTGGGCGGTCGCGGGGGTGGGCCGGAGCACCGGCGTGCTCGACGTGCAGGCGCAGATAGCCCGTGCCCGCGACGAGCTCAAGGCGGCGCAAGGCCAGCTCGGCGATGCGCAGCGGGCCGTGGAGCACGATCGCGCGGAGCTCGTTTCGGCGCGGCAGTCCAGCGCGCAAACGCGCGCCGAGCTGACCGAGGCGGCGGCGGACCGCGCTGTCGCGGGCGAATCGCTCGCGCGCTCGACCACGCAAGTGGAGACGCTGGAGATGGAGTCGAGGCGGACCTCGACGCGGGCCGAGGCGCTGGCGCAGCAGGCGCAGGAGTTGACCGTCGTGATCGAGCAGGCCGAAGCGGCCCACCGGCAGGCGCAGGGCGAGGCGGAAGGGCTCGCCGCGCGATTGGAGCAGGGGGCTGGGCTGCGGCAACAGACTGGCGCGGCGTTGGAGGAGGTCCAGGCGAGACGCGGGGCCGTCGAGTCCGAGCACGCCGCGCTCAAGGAGCGGGTGGTCGCGGCGAGGGCAAGGATCGCCGAGTTGGAGGCGAGGGAGCACCGGCTCAAGGCCGCGCAGGAGCAAGCGCTGCGGCAGGAACGAGCGCGCCAGCGCGCGCTCGCCGCCCATGCGGTTGCGGTGCGGCTCGGCGACCGGGCGCACACGGTCTGCGAAGCGGCGCAGGCCCGTCATGACCGGTTGCGGCGCAGAGTCGCGGAGCAGGTCGAGAGCATGAAGGAGGGGCAAGCGCAGGTCGCGGCGGCTCGTGAGCGCCTCGCCGAGGCGGAGCGCGCCGCGCACTCCGCCGAACTCGCCGCGACCACTGCGGCGGAGCGGTCCAAGGCCGCCGAGACCGAGGTGGTCGAGCGGTTCGGCATGACTCCCGCCGACCTTGTCGCAGAATTCGCCGAGGAGGACCCGGCGAGCTTCGACCAGGAGCAGCTGGCCGAGGCGGTCAAGGTCGCCGAGCGGGAGATCTCGGCTATCGGCCAGGTGAACCCGCTCGCGTTGGAGGAGTTCGCCGCGCTCGAAGAACGGCACGGGTTCCTCACCGCTCAGCTCGACGATCTGACCAAAGCGCGCAAAGACCTCCTCGACGTGGTCAAAGACGTGGACGACCTCGTGGTCCGAGTGATCCGCGAGGCTTTCGACGACGTGTCCCGCGAGTTCGCCGGGGTTTTTGGGACGCTCTTCCCCGGCGGGGAGGGCTCCTTGGAGCTGACCGACCCCGCCGACCTGCTCACGACGGGGGTCGAGGTCAAGGCCCGGCCTGCGGGCAAAAAGGTGCAGCGGCTGTCCTTGCTGTCCGGCGGCGAGCAGTCGTTGACCGCGCTCGCCGTGCTGGTCTCGATCTTCCGCGCCCGGCCGTCGCCGTTCTATATCTTCGACGAGGTGGAGGCGGCGCTCGACGAGGTGAACCTGCGCCGTCTGCTCGTGATCCTCGACGAGCTGGCGCGTTCGGCCCAGCTCATCATCATCACCCACCAGCGTCCGACGATGGAGATCGCCGACGCCCTCTACGGCATGAGCATGCAGGGCGACGGGGTGACCCAGGTCGTCTCCCAAAAAGTCTCTTCTTGACGGTTGAGACGGCGATCTCCTGCGTTGTCGGTCCCCCACTCGCAGGGCTTGTGGGAGGTGCCCCCACCTCGCGTACAGCCGCTCGTTCCTCGCTGTATTCGTACGCGTCGTCGCCTGCCGCCTTGGATCTCGTCCGTCGCAACTGCCAGCCCATTGAGGCACGGTTCGATACTCTCGGGCAGCGGGCATGCGGTACACTGACGCGGGCGCGGGTTCGGGGTGTTCTCCGACAGTCTGAAGCCGGATCGCGCAGCGCGGCGCGGATGGAACCAAAACGTAGTGGGAAGCGTCTAACAGAGAGAGCGCCTGCGGGGGCTTGTGGTCACGTGGAGAAAGGAGCGCCCCGATGGTGGACACTTCGGTATCCGATCAAGCCGTGAGCATGGTGGTTTCGGCGTGCGACGAGCTGATCGGCCATCTGGACAAAATCGGCGGCGACGTGGACGCCCTCGCGAGCGTCAGCGGGTCTAGCGGGGCGTGGGGGGCGAGCCCGGACGGCAAGAAACTGGAGCAGAAGCTCCACGAGTACACGACGACGGGGTGCAAGGCGGACGGGCTCAAAAAGAGCGCCGAAGAGCAGAAGAAGACCATCGAGAGCTACAAGAGCCTGCTGCACAGCGGAGCGCAGAAGTTCTTCGACCAAGACGAGGAATCGGGCAAGAAGATCGACAACACGGTCGACGGGGACGCGTCCAAAGACGCGCAGGGCTTGTCGAAGGGTTCGAGCCAGTCGTCTGGCGCTGGGGATGGCCAGGGCGGCGCTGCTGCGGGTGGCGGCGCTGCTTCCAGTGGTGGCGATTCGGCTGGTGGGGGCCAGGGCGCCGGTGGGGGCGCGTCGAGTGGCGGTTCTCCTTCGGGGGGCGGTTCCTCTGGCGGCGGTATGGGGAATATGGCTGGGATGGCCAGTCAGGGGATGCAAGGGGCTCAGCAGGCGATGCAGGCTGGGATGCAGGGGGCTCAACAAGCGGCGCAGGCTGGGATGCAGGGGGCTCAGCAGGCGATGCAGGCTGGGATGCAGGGGCTTGGCGGGGACCACGGCGGCGGCGACCACGCCGAGAAAGACCACGACGGCAAGGACGACCAGCGCGACGGGCATGGCGACCGCGGAGATCGCGGCGACCGGGACAGGGGCGACCGGGACAGGGGCGACCGGGACAGGGGCGACGACGTAGATCGCGCTGCCGACCCTGGTCGAGTGGGGGATATCGCGGAAGGGCTGCATGACAGCGGTCCCAAGCACGATGGTCCGCCGCCAGGTTCGACTCCGCCTGCTGGGGCGCCGCCGCTCAGCGGTCCGCCGCCGGGCTCGACTCCGCCTGCTGGGGCGCCGCCGCTCAGCGGTCCGCCGCCGGGCTCGACTCCGCCTGCTGGGGCGCCGCCGCTCAGCGGTCCGCCGCCGCCTGCACGGGCGGCTTCTTATGACGGGGGCGGCCGGTAATGGGCGATGTCGATTACAACGCCATGGTCGACTCGGGTTGGCAGCAGCTGCTGGCGTTCGCGCAATCGGTCAATCCGGAGGGCGTGCAGACGGTGGCCGACAAGTGGGCGGCGCTGGAGAGCGACATCCCGAACGCGTACATCGGTTTCAAAACGAAGCTCAACACCATTTTCGGCGTCGAATGGACCGGCGCGACGGCGGACGCGGCCAAGAGCGCCTCCGAGCGCCTCGCGCAGGGCATGGACCAGAACGTCGAGCGGATCTCGGTCGTCGCGGCGAAGACGCGTGCGCTCGCGCAAGCGGCGCACGAGGTCAAACGGGCAGCCGAGAACGCGCAGTCGCAGATGGGCCAAAAAGGGACGGAGACGAAGCAGTACCAAGAGATCGGCCGGGAGCTGGCGCAGGCGCTGCACGGATTCTACGGAGCGAAGGGCGAGGATCCGCTCGGCGAGCTGGAGCCGTTCCTGTCCGTTGCCCCGCTGATGTTCAAGAACCCGGACGATCCGTCCGGGGACCACGACGACGGGAAGAAGAAACACGGCTCCGAAAACGGCGGCGAGGACAAAGAGGCCAAAGGCAAAGACAGCGGCGAGGACAAAGACGGAGAGAAGCCGAAGGACGGCGGATCCGAGGGGAAGCCTGGCTCGGGCGAACAGTCCGGCGGGGCGGGCTCAGGGCAGCAGTCGGGTGGTGGCCAGGGATCCGGCGGTGGTCAAGGCTCTGGTGAGGGCCAGGGATCGGGCCAGGGCCAGGGATCGGGCCAGGGCCAGGGCTCGGGCTCGGGCTCCGGTGGTGGTTCGCCTTCGGGTGGTGGCTCGGGCTCGGGCGGTGGTTCGCCTTCGGGTGGTGGCTCGGGCTCGGGCGGTGGTTCGCCTTCGGGTGGTGGCTCGGGCTCGGGCGGTGGTTCCCCGTCTGGCGGAGGCTCGGGCTCGGGCGGTGGCTCGCCTTCGGGCGGAGGCGACCATGGCGAGAAAGACCATGGCGAGAAACACGAGAAAGACCACCACGAGAAAGACGATCACGAGAAAGACCACGCGGGCGGCGGCGAGGACCCTGACGACAACGGGGACCACGACCAAGACGCGCGCCAGGCCGAGGACGCGAAGCACGGCTTGCTCGCAGATGACGACCGGCCGGGACTGGCCGCTGGAGCCGAAGACGGCGCGAGGCCTGAGGCCAGCGCGTCGCTCGCGCATGACGCGGCGCCGCCGCCAGGAGCCGGGCTCGCGCCCGAAGCGCCGTCCACGAGCGGAGCTTTCGGCGCGGAGCACCATCAAGGCGAGGCCCCGCCGCAGCAGCTCGCCCAAACGCGTGTCTCTGCAGCGGAGCTTGGAGTTCCTGTGGCGCCCGCGTCTTTGATGGGACCTGCGCCGCATTCTCCGATGGGCGGAGCGTCGCTCGGGATCATGCTCGAGCATGGATTGCCGCTGGATCCGTCGCCCACATGGCAGCCGCTGAGCGAGCGGATCCAGAGCAATGCGCCGCTGCCGAGCTGGTCCGGCGGCGGGGGCTCGTTGATGGGACAGGACTTCCAGGCCAACACTGAGGCCGTGCAGCAGGCGAGCGCGCAGCAGCAGGTGCATATGGCTTCTCCGAGCCCTGCGCCGCCGCCGGGGCCTTATAGTGGTGGTTCGTTGTTGGGGCAAGATTTCCAGGCGCAGACCGAGGTACCCCAGGGCTCTCAGCCCCCGGACCTTCGTTCCGCCGATAATCAAGGAGGCACACGGTAATGGGAGATGTCGATTACAACTCCATGGTCGATTCGGGCTATCGGCAACTGCTCGAATTCGCGCAGTCGGTGGACCCGTCCGCGATCGAAAGCCTGGCGAACAGCTGGAAGCAGCTCTCCCAGGACATCCCCGAGGCGTACCAGGGCTTTAAAAACAGCTTGAACACCGTGTTCGGCTCGGAGTGGACGGGCGAGTCGGCGGATGCGGCCCGAAGCGCCTCCGACCGGCTCTGCGCGGGCATGAACAACAACATCGAGCGCGTCGCCAACGTGTCCGACAAGCTCCAGGCCATGGTGGACGCCGCGCACGCGGTCAAGAGCCTGGCCGCGCAGGCGCAGGAGCTGTTCAACAAGAAAGGCGTGAGCCAGCAGGAGTGCCAACAGATGGCCCAAGAGCTCGCCAGCGCGCTGCAAGCGCTCTACGGCGCCCCGGGCCAAGACCCGCTCGGCAAGCTCGAACCGTTCGAAAAGGTCGCGCCGCTGGTTTTCGCCAAGCCGGACGACGTCCTCGGCGACATCGGCGAGGGCAAGTCCAAAGGGGACGGCGGGGCTGAGGATCCCAGCGGCAAGGGCGACGCGACCGGCGACGGCAAGGGCGAGGGCAAAGGCGACGGGAAAGGCGAGAGCAAAGGCGAGGGCCAGGGGGCTGGAGCAGGCTCCGGCTCCGGCTCTGGCGGCGGGTCGCCCTCGGGCGGCGAGGGCTCCGGGGCTGGCTCCGGCGCTGGCGCTGGTTCGCCCTCGGGCGCTGGCGCGGGCAGCCCGTCCGGCCTCGGCTCCCCAGACCTCGGTTCGACCAGCCCGATGTCGTCCGAGCTCGCGCCGATGGACCCGGCCACAGCGAGGGGCATCGGCGGCGGCATGGGCGGCGGCCATGGCGGCGGTGGCGGGATCGGCGACAAGGAGAAGAAGCTTTCCGCGGCTCCTGCCAAGGCGGACGCGTCGAATAAGCCCGTGGTGAACGTGAACACGCCGAGCCTCGACGGGCTCAAGGGCCAGTCCGGCATGGGCGGTATGGGCGGCGGCATGGGCGGTATGGGCGGCGGCGCCCATGGCGGCGGCGGTGGCGAGGGCAAGGAGCATAAGACTCCGGACTACCTCATCAACAGCGACCACGGCTTCGACCTGGTCGGGCACGCGTTGCCAGTGGTGTCGCCGGAGGTCATCGGCGAGCTCGACAAGGGCGAAGTCAAGAGGATGGAAGCCGCCAGGGACAAAATGGCCCAAGAGGTGGCGCAGAAGGGCTGAGGCCCGTTACTGGTACACGCCTTTTTCGCGGGCCATGTCGGCGACCGTTGCGCGGACGGCGCCGCGTTGCGCGTCGATCTCCTCGGACAGATGCGCGAGCCAAGCCCGCCACCGAGGGTCTGGCTTCGGCCCTGCGGCTTCCCGCTCGGCCGCGAGCAGCTCTTTGCTGTTCGCGAGTCGGATTTGTCCGGAGCGCAGCCGGACGGCGAGCGGGCGGGCCTTCGGGCCGAACGATGCGAGCGCGGCTTTCGCGCTCGCCAGGCGGGCGGTCACATCGGCCAGCGCGCGCGAATCTGCGCATCCAGAGCGCACATCGTCGGCCTCGTCGGACAGCGCCGCCGCGAGCCAGGCTCCTTCGGCGCGGGTGGCTTTGCGCCAGAGGCCGAGGAGCGCGAGCGGGCTGAACGCCGTCATCGCGAAGAGCGGCCAAGGCGCGGCCACGACGCACAGCGAGACCACGCCGAAAAGGCCGAGTCCGAGGCCGACTTGCCACGCGCGGCTCCGAATCGGTCGCAGCACTGCGGACGCGAAGCCGAATCCGGCGACAACGGCCCACACCCAGGCCCAGCCGTTTGTGACAGAGGCGAATGCCGCTCGGGCCACGCCGTCGAAAAGACAGGCCAGTGCTGCTGATCCGAGCACGGCTGCCGTGGCGACGGCGAGGCGGCGGAGCTTCGTCGCCCCGGCCGCGTCGCGGGCGGCGGCGAGTC
Source organism: Segniliparus sp. (assembly GCF_051660745.1). NCBI lineage: Bacteria > Bacillati > Actinomycetota > Actinomycetes > Mycobacteriales > Segniliparaceae > Segniliparus > Segniliparus sp. The sequence continues at coordinate 296,445 of NZ_JBOFQF010000028.1, forward strand.
CGTACCCCGCGATCGCGGGGGCGGCCCACGGCGCGGCGGCGAGGGCGAACCAATGCGGCAGCCCCACTGCGAGCGATCCTGCGAGCCTCTCGCCCGGATTGTCGGCGGCGCCGTGCGCCAAGGCCAAGAGCAGTTGCCCGGACCACATCCCGAGGCCGCAGCTCATGCCGATCTTCATGCCATCGGTCGGCCGCAACGCCCGTTCTCCGGCGAGGGAGAGGAGCAGGAACACGCCGAGGACCGCCAAGACGTCATGGGACGAGGGCATGGCCAGCCAACGGGCGAGCGCGCCGCCGTTGGCGAGGCCGAGCATTTTGACCAGCAGTTGGCCTGTCGCGCGGTCTGTCTCGGCGGCGAGCACGGCGCAAGCGGCTCCCCAGCCGAGCCCGCCGCCGAGCAACGACCGTGGCAAGGTCGCGTGCGGGTCGAGCGCCCAGCCGAAGGCCGCGACCAGGGCCGCTCCGGCGAAGGCGAGCACTGTCCAAAGCAGGAACGTGCCGCCGCTGGCTCCGGCGAGCTCATGGGGCCCGCGCCAGAACAACGCCGCGCCGAGGACCGCGAGATAGGCCCAGAAGGCGGTGTCTCGTGGGCGGAGGAAAGCGCGGCCGTTCACGGGGTGATCCTCACGCTGGCCTGGAGCTCGCGCCACTTCTCCCAGAGGGGTTTCTGTCCCGGCCCGCTCAGCTCAGGACCTTGCCCGTTGGTGGAGAGCACCAGGAGGAGCACGGTGGTGCCGTAGTCGTACAGCAGTGCCTGGTGATTGCGGTCGAGATCGTGGTTGCGGGAATTCCAGACGTGGTAGTTCTGCTCGATCTGGAGCACGCGGAGGGGTTTGCCTCGGGAGTCCTTGACGGTGACGGGCACGGGGTAGAGGTTGATGCGATCACGGACCCCGAGTTTCACGGCCGCGTATTTGCGCAAATAGTCTTCCGCGTTCGGCACGTGGTCTTCCCGGAGGATCCGAAGCTCGGCCCCGTCCTGTTTGACGACGAGCTCGCGATGTTGGTCGTCGAACGGTTCGAGGCCCCAGCCGGAGAAGGAGGACAGGCTCACCGACACCTCCGGGCGGATAGTGCCGAGGCTTTGCGTGGCGGCGGTGGCGCTCACCTGCGCCAGTCGGTCCCGGGTCTTCGCGTTGACGACGCCGGGCACGAACAGCACCACAGCGGTGAGCGCGAGGACGGTCGAGCTCGCGAGCCACCCGCGATTGGGGAAGGCCCGTGCGACGATCCACGGCGAGGCGAGCACGAGAGCCCCGGTCCACCGCAGCAGCGACCAGGCAGGCCGCAGTATCCACCGCCAGAGGGGCCGTAGGAGCCATCGCCAGATTTGCAGGCCTGCCCAGCGCAGCGGCAGCCAGAGGACGGGCCGCAGTGCCCACTGCCAGAGGGGCCGTAGGAGCCATCGCCAGATTTGCAGGCCTGCCCAGCGCAGCGGCAGCCAGAGGACGGGCCGCAGTACCCACTGCCAGAGGGGCCGTAGGAGCCATCGCCAGATCTGCAGGCCGATGAAAACGATTGCCGCCCACAGCAGCTGGAAGGGCTTCGCCAACCCCGAGAGGACAGGCGTGAGCAGAACGCGGTCAGACCACGCGCGCGCCCGAGAAGTCAGCTTCGTCACTTGAAGCATTGTGGCGTCTGGCGGAAGCGCAGTTCACAGGCCCCTCGGAAGAGGGGGCCCGGCGAGCGGCCCGGTCTGGACTTGCCCTAGAGCACGCTCCAGGTTTTAGGGTGGTCGTATGCGCATCAACGTATGCGCGGTCCGTCTGCACATTTGGAGGAGATCATTGTGACTTTGTCCGTACCCGCGTACGCCGCTTTCTCGCCGACCGAGCCGCTGCGCCCGACGGTGGTGGAGCGCCGGGAGCCCGGCCCCAAGGATATCGTCATCGACATCGCGTGGGCGGGGATCTGCCACAGCGACATCCACACCGTCCGCAACCAGTGGGGGCCTGCGAGCTTCCCGGTGGTGCCTGGCCACGAGATCGCGGGCGTGGTGACCCAGGTCGGCTCGGAGGTCGAGAAGTTCAAGGTCGGCGACCACGCGGGCGTCGGCTGTATGGTCGGCTCCTGCGGCGAGTGTCCGAACTGCAAGGCGGGCGACGAGCAGTACTGCTCCGGCTCGGGCATGATCGGCACGTACAACGCGGTGGGCAAGGACGGCCTGCCGACCTACGGCGGCTACAGCGACCTGATCGTGGTGGACGAGGGCTTCGCGCTCAAGGTCCCGGACAACCTGCCGCTCGACCAGGTCGCGCCGCTCTTGTGCGCGGGGATCACCACGTACTCGCCGCTGCGGCACTGGAACGCGGGCCCCGGCACGCGCGTCGGGGTCGTCGGCCTCGGCGGGCTCGGGCATATGGCGGTGAAGCTGGCCGACGCGATGGGCGCCGAGGTGACCGTGCTCAGCCAGTCGCTGCGCAAGCAGGAGGACGGGCTCAAGCTGGGCGCGGACCACTACTACGCGACCAGCGACAAGGCGACGTTCAAGCAGCTCGCCCGCTCGTTCGACCTCATCCTCAACACGGTGTCGGACGGGGTGGACATCGCGGGCCTGCTGGAGCTTTTGGACATCGACGGCACCCTCGTGCAGTTGGGCTTGCCGGAGCACCCGCTGAACATCGGCCCCTCGCCGCTGATCATGGGCCGCCGCCGCTGGGCGGGCTCGCTCATCGGCGGGATCGCCGAGACGCAGGAGATGCTCGACTTCTGTGGCGAGAAGGGTATCGGCTCCGAGGTGGAGCGGATCGAGTCCGGGCAGATCAACGAGGCGTACGATCGAGTCGTCAAGAGCGACGTCCGCTACCGGTTCGTCATCGACGGCAACACCTTCAAGGCGTAATGCGGGAGCTGGCCGCTTCGTGGCCAGCTAGAATCTCAGGCATGCCTGACTCTCCACCTTTGTTGCGCCGGATCGATTTGCGCGGCAGCGCGCATTCGGCCCGAGAACTGCGCGACATCGTGCCCCGGGGCGAGGTCGCGGTGGACTCGGTGGCGGACACGGTCGCGGAGATCGTGCGGACGGTCGCCGAAGGCGGGGCGCAGGCTGCCCTCGCTTTCGGCGAACGCTTCGACGGCGTCCGCCCGGCACAGGTCCGGGTGCCCGCTGCGGCGTTGAAAGAGGCGGAGGCGGAGCTCGACCCGGCGGTTCGGGAAGCTTTGCTCGAAGCCATCGCCCGCGCGCGACGAGGGCATGAGGCGCAGCTGCGTCCGGAGACGACCACGGTCCTCGCCGACGGAGCCACAGTCCGGCAGCGCTGGGTGCCCGTGGAGCGGGTCGGCCTCTATGTCCCCGGCGGCAAGGCGGTGTACCCGTCGAGCGTCGTCATGAACGTGGTGCCCGCGCAGGTCGCAGGCGTGCGGTCGATCGTTGTCGCCTCGCCGCCGCAGCGCGGCAACAGCGGGCTGCCGGATCCGCTGGTGCTCGCCGCTGCGGCGCTGCTCGACGTGGACGAGGTGTGGGCGGTCGGCGGCGCGCAGGCGGTCGCGCTCTTGGCGCACGGGGGCACGGACACGGACGGGGCGGAGCTGGACCCGGTGGACGTGATCACCGGGCCGGGGAACATCTTCGTCGCGGCGGCCAAACGGCTCGTCCGCTCGCGCGTCGGCATCGACGCCGAGGCCGGGCCGACGGAGATCCTCGTCCTCGCGGACGACACGGCCGACCCCGCGCATGTCGCGGCCGACCTCATCAGCCAAGCCGAGCACGACGAGAACGCGGCGAGCGTCCTGGTCACTCCTTCGGAGCGGTTCGCTGAGGCCGTCGAGGCAGAGCTCGCGCGGCAGCTCCCCGCCGCCGAGCGCCAGACGCAGCTTCGCGCGGCCCTCGCGGGCCCCCAGTCCGCCGTGGTCCTCGTCGACGACCTTGAGCAGGGGATCGCGGTCGTGAACGCGCACGCCCCGGAGCACCTGGAAGTGATCACCGCCGACGCCGCGGCGGTGGCCGGGCGGGTGAACGCCGCAGGGGCGGTGTTCGTCGGCCCGTGGGCCCCGGTCAGCCTCGGCGATTACTGCGCCGGGTCCAACCACGTCCTGCCCACCGCCGCGACAGCGCGGCACAGCTCCGGCTTGGAAGTGGGGGTGTTCTTGCGAGGCATGCAGGTGGTCGAGTACACCGAGGCGGCGCTCCGAGAGGTCGCGGGCCACGTCCAGGCGCTCGCCGCGGCCGAGCAGCTGCCCGCGCACGGCCAGGCGGTCAAGGCGAGGTTCGCATGAGCGTCCCCCGCGAGCGGGAGGTACCCCCAACCCGCTTGTCCGACCTGCCGCTGCGGGAGGAGCTGCGGGGCAAAGAGCCCTACGGCGCTCCGCAGCTGGAAGTCTTCGCGCGGCTCAACACGAATGAGAACCCGCACCAGCCCGCGACCGAGCTGATCGACGATTTGGAGAAGTCTGTCGCGCACGCGGCGGTCGAGATGAACCGCTACCCGGACCGGGACGCGGAAGCCCTGCGCGAGGATCTCGCCAGCTACCTCGCGAAACGCACCGGAGTGCCGCTCGCCGCCGCGAACGTGTGGGCCGCGAACGGCTCGAACGAGATCCTCCAGCACCTCTTGCAGGCGTTCGGCGGGCCGGGGCGCGTCGCGCTCGGCTTCACCCCCTCGTACTCGATGCACCCCATCATCGCGCGCGGCACGCACACGGAATGGGTCGAATGCCCTCGGCGGGGCGACTTCTCCATCGACCTCGGCGCGGGCCTCGCGGCCATCGCGGAGCGCCGTCCGGACGTGGTGTTCGTGACCACCCCGAACAACCCGACCGGAGCCGTCGTCCCGACCGACCAGATCCGCGCCATCGTCGAAGCCGCCCCGGGCATTGTGATCGTGGACGAGGCGTACGGCGAGTTCACCGACGAGCCCAGCGCGATCCGGTTGATCGACCAGTTCCCGACCAAGCTCGTGGTGACCCGCACGATGAGCAAGGCGTTCGCGTTCGCCGGGGCCAGGCTCGGCTATTTCGCGGCTTCGCCCGCGATGGTCGACGCGATGCTGCTGGTGCGCCTGCCGTACCACCTCTCGGTGCTCACCCAGGCCGCCGCGCGCGCCGCGCTCCGGCACGCCGACCTCACACTGGGGTCGGTCGCAGATGTGGCCGCCGAGCGCGACCGAGTGGTCGGCGCGTTGCGGACAATGGGCTACCACGTCTATCCGACGGACGCGAACTTCCTGCTCTACGGGTTCTTCCCGGATGCGGGAAAGGCGTGGCAGGCGTATTTGGACCGGGGCGTGCTCGTCCGCGACATGGGCTTGCCGCACCTGCTCAGAATGAGTGTGGGATTGAAGGCTGAGAACGACCTGTTCCTTGAGATCAGCGCGGACTTGGAGAGGAAGGAGACCCGGTGACCGATCGCCGAGCCCGGATCGAACGGGCGACCAAAGAGACCAAAGTGCTCGTCGAGATCGACCTCGACGGCTCCGGGGCGGTGGACGTCGCCACCGGCGTGCCCTTCTACGACCACATGCTCACCGCGTTCGGCGCGCACGGCGGCTTCGACCTGACCGTCCACGCCGAAGGGGATGTCGAGATCGAGGCGCACCACACGGTGGAGGACGTGGCGATCTGCCTCGGCCAGGCGATCCGCCAGGCGCTCGGCGACAAAGCCGGGATCACCCGCTTCGGCGACGCGTGGGTGCCGATGGACGAGTCGCTCGCGCACGCCGCGGTGGACGTCTCGGGGCGGCCGTACTTCGTGCACGTCGGGGAGCCCGAGACGCTTGAGGCGTTCACGATCTCCGGCTCCTCGGTCCCGTACCACACCGTGATCAACCGGCATGTCTTCGAATCGCTGAGCTTTCACGCGCAGATCGCGCTGCACGTCCGAGTGATCCACGGCAGGGACCCGCACCACATCACCGAGGCGGAGTACAAGGCGGTCGCGCGGGCGCTGCGCCAGGCGGTGGCCATCGACCCGAAGGCGCACGGCAAGGTCCCCAGCACCAAGGGCGTCCTATGACTTCTGTCGTCGTGTTCGACTACGGCTACGGGAACGTGCACTCGGTCGCGAAGGCCGTCGCGAAGGCAGGCGCGCAGGTGCAGGTCACTGCGGACCCCAAGGCGGCGCTCGCCGCCGACGGGCTGCTCGTGCCCGGAGTCGGCGCGTTCGACGCGTGCGCGAAAGGATTGCGGGACGCGGGCGGGGACAAGCTCGTCGACCAGCGCCTCGCTGGCGGAAGGCCGGTCTTGGGGATCTGCGTCGGGATGCAGGTGCTGTTCGAGGGGAGCGAAGAGCACCACCACGACATCCCCGAGCCGGGGCTTGCGCAGTGGTCTGGCAGGGTCGAGCGCCTCGCCGCGCCGGTGCTGCCGCATATGGGCTGGAACACTGTGGACTTCCCCGAGGACAGCGAGCTCTTCGCCGATGTCGCCAAGGGCTCCCGGGTGTACTTCGCGCACTCCTACGCGGCGCGGGAGTTCTCGCTCGTCGGCGGGGGCCCCTTCGCGGCTCCGCGAGTGACCTGGGGCGAGCACGACGACAAGTTCGTCGCGGCGGTGGAGGCCGGGGCGCTGTGGGCGACCCAGTTCCACCCGGAGAAGTCCGGCGCGGTCGGCAATCAGCTGCTGCGCAACTGGCTCGAGCATTGTGGAAGACTGTCATTATGACCAGACCGCAACCGTCGCGCGCGGCTTCGATGCACGGGGCAGTGGACTTGTCCGCGCTGAAAGCCCAAGCCGACCGCCCGGCCCCGCCTCAGGCTCCGTCGCAGGCCGCCCCTCCGGTCGACTCCGAGCACGTCTTCGACGTCTCCGAGGAGGATTTCGAGATCCAAGTCTTGGAGCGCTCGACGCGCCAGGTCGTCGTCGTCGACTTGTGGGCGACCTGGTGCCAGCCGTGCAAGCAGCTCTCGCCGGTCCTTGAGGGCTTGGCCGCGCAGTCCGGCGGACGCTGGGTCCTCGCCAAGGTGGACGTGGACGAGAACCAGCGGATCGCGCAGATCTTCGGGGCGCGGTCGGTCCCCACCGTGGTGGCTATCGCGGCGGGCAGGCCGGTGAGCGCGTTCCAAGGCGCGCAGCCCGAGTCCGCCGTGAAGCAGTGGCTCGCGGACGTGCTGGAGCAGGCCGCGCCGGTGCTCGGGCAGGAGGCTCCTGCGGAGGAGTCGGTGGACCCGAGGCTGGTCGCCGCTTCCGAGGCGCTCGCGAGCAATGATTTCGCCACGGCGAAAGCGCTGTTCGAGGACATCAAGGCGCGCGGGGCAGACGAGACAGAGGGCTCGCAGAAGGCTGCGACGCGCAAAGCGACCGCCGAGGCAGGGCTGCGCGAGGTGGCTTTCCTCGAGCGCGTGAGCGCGATCTCCCCAGAGGTGCTGCGCGTGGCGCAGGAAAACCCCGGCGATATCGACGCGCAACTCGCGGCCGCGGACCTCGAAGTGGCGGCGGGCCGCGCCGATCAGGCCTTCGACCGGTTGATCGGCGCGGTGAAAGCCAGCCCGGAGCCCGGCAGGACGGCCGCGCGCAAACGGCTTCTGGACCTCTTCGAGCTGTTCGAGCCTGCGGACCAGACCGTCATCGCCGCGCGGCGGAAACTGGCCAGCGCGCTGTACTAGCCGCGCAGGCGCCGCTCTGTCAGGAGAGCGGCGGGTACTGCTTGACGCACACGTCTCGCGGCCCGACGACGCCCACTCGGAACGCGTTGAAACGAGTGAGCGCGCTCGGCGCGGCCTGGCCGTTGATGTCTTGCGCGATGTAGCCGTGCTGCACGAGCTCGCTCGACGGCTTGTCGAGATCCCCAGGGGTGAGAATGATCGGCTTGTGCGCGGCGTCGATCCCGTATTCGCCGACGATGCTGCGCAGCCACGCGCCTGCGAGGCAGGCTCCGACCAGTCCCGCGCCGAGCCCGGCGCGGGGCTGTCCGAGCTGCTTGAGGTAGGCGAGGCCGAAGCGGGAGGCGATGACGGAGAAGGCCGCGGTGTCCCCGGTGATCTGGAGCGGCACGCCTTCGGATTGCGTCGGCGTGCCGATCTTGGCGAGCGCCGCGATGTCGAGGCTCACGGTGTTGTTCGCCTCGCAGTACAGCGCAGGCGGCGCCTTCTGCGGGTCGGCGTCGATTTTTTGGTTCGGGCAGTTCTTGTCGATCCCGTCGTAGGTGACATTCGGCATGCTGGTCAGCGCGCCTTGGTAGAACTGCGTGATGGACGGGATGATGTATTGCCTGAGGTGCTCGCGGTCGATGGGGATGTTGTCCTGGCCGATCTGCGGCTCGGCGACGATGGGCAGCCCGTTGCGGCGTTTGTCGATCTCTTGCCTGTTGATCTTCGCGCAGGCGTCCGCGCCGTCGGCGAACCCCATGCGGAAGGCGCTGATCCGGTCGAAGCCGCTCCCGTGCTCCTTCTCCTTGTAGTCGCTTTCGGAGGTCGACTGGGGGTCGTCGCGCAGGGCGAGCATCGCGGCGAGGATGGTGTTGAGCCCGTTCGCCGAGTTCAGCTGGAAATGTTTCGCATGCCCTTCGACGACATGGCGGATGAAGAAGCCCGCGAAGCAGTCGGCCTGCTGCTCGAAGACGATGGTCGGGTCGGTGTCCTGGACGAGATTGGCCAGGTGCTGGATCCGGTGCCCGTACTCGTGGGCGAAGACCGCCACGATCGCGATCGGGGGGAACTCGTTGTCGAGGAGCGGCATGAGGACGCCCCGGTCCCAGGCGATGGCGTCTTCTCGGAAGCAGTACATCGCGTTCGGCTTGTGGTAGACATTGCTGCCGCACGCCTCGGCCCCGTCCTCGCGGGCGTCGTACGAGTAGAGCGTGTCCACAGGTTGGAACGGGGCTGCTTGTTTGAAGTATTTCGGCAGTTTCACGCGCCAGAACGCCTCGATGTCGTCGAGCGCCGCGATGGCGAGCTGGTCGGTCTGCTTCCCCGCGCCGTCCTCGCCCTGCGTGCCCTTGACCGAGCGCGGCGGCACGGGCACGCCCGCCTTGAGGCCGTTCGGCCCCCCGGCAGAGGGCAGCCCCGGCACGACGTCCCGGTAGCTCGGCGGCATCCGGGAGGAATTGCCGGAGACAGTCTGGACGCAGCCCGTCGCCACGAGGCAGAGGGCGACGAGGAGGAAGAGAGAACTCCCACGGTGACGCATAGGGGAGATCATAGAGCTTGTCGTTCGGGGACGAGCCAGATGGCCGGGCGTTTTCTGCGATGGCGGCCTTGTCCGTGGAAGCCTATCGTTTGGGCACGAGCCAGATCGCGGAGAGCTTCGCGATGGAGATCTGCGCAGAGGCAGGCCTGCCGTGCCATGGCTGCGCGTCGGCCGTCACCGATCCAAGATTGCCGTTGCCCGAGCCCGCGTACAGCTCGGCGTCGGTGTTGAGCACTTCGACCCATTCGCCCGCGTCGGGCAGCCCAACCCGGTAGCTCGACAGATCGGAGCCGGACAAGTTCACCACGCACGCGAGCTTGTCGCCGTCCGAGGAGATCCGCAGGAAGGAGAGCACGTTGTTCTGCGCGTCGTTCGCGTCGATCCACTCGAAGCCCGCAGGCGAGGCGTCGAGGCTCCACAGCGCCGGATGCTCGCGGTAGACCGGGCCGATGTCACGGACCAGCGCCAGGATCCCTCGGTGCAGCTCGCCCTCCCAGCCGTCGAGCTGCCACCAGTCCAGCCCCTTGTCGGCCGACCACTCGGCGCGTTGCCCGAACTCCTGGCCCATGAAGAGCAGCTTCTTGCCGGGATGCGCCCACATGTACGCGAGGTAGGACCGGACGCCCGCGGCTTTGTCGTGGCTCGGCCCCGGCATCCGCGACCACAGCGTGCCCTTGCCGTGCACCACTTCGTCGTGGCTGATCGGCAGGACGTAGTTCTCGCTCCACGCGTACATGAGCGAGAAGGTGATCTCGTTGTGGTGGTACATCCGGTGGATCGGGTCGTGGCCGAAATAGCGCAGCGAGTCGTGCATCCAGCCCATGTTCCACTTCATGTTGAAGCCGAGGCCGCCGAGCGAGGTCAGCCGGGTCACGCCGGGCCAGGCGGTGGACTCCTCCGCGATGGTGACCACGCCGGGGTGGTGCTTGTGCACCGTCGCGTTGAGCTCCTGGAGGAACTGCACCGCGTCGAGGTTCTCCCGCCCGCCGTACGGGTTCGGCTCCCACTCGCCGTCGGGGCGGGAGTAGTCGAGGTAGAGCATCGAGGCCACCGCGTCCACGCGGAGCCCGTCGATATGGAACTCCTCGAACCAGTAGAGCGCGTTGGCGACGAGGAAGTTGCGCACCTCGTGGCGGCCGAAGTCGAAGACGTAGGTGCCCCAGTCCGGCTGCTCGCCCCGGCGCGGGTCCGGGTGCTCGTAGAGCGGGGCTCCGTCGAACCGGGCGAGGGCCCAGTCGTCCTTCGGGAAATGCGCGGGCACCCAGTCCACGATCACGCCGAGGCCCCGGCTGTGCAGGTGGTCGACGAAGGCGCGGAAATCATCGGGGGCGCCGAATCGCGAGGTGGGGGCGAAATACGAGGTCACCTGGTAGCCCCACGAGCCGCCGAACGGATGCTCCGCGACCGGCAGGAGCTCCACATGGGTGAAGCCGAGGCCCGAAGCGTGGTCCGCGACCCGCTCGGCGAGCTCGCGGTAGCACAGGCGCCCGCCGTCGTCGGATTGGGCGAAGGACCCGAGGTGCACCTCGTACACGGCCATCGGCTCTTCGGCCGGTCTGCGGCCCGCGCGGCGGGCGGTCCACTCCTGGTCGGTCCACGCGAACACGCTCTTGGCCACCACGGACGCGGTTTGCGGCGGGAGCTCGGTCTGGAAGGCGAGGGGGTCCGCCTTCAGCCGGGCCGCGCCGTCCGCGCCGAGGACGCGGTACTTGTACTTCGCCCCGATCCCCACATCGGGGAGGAAGACTTCCCACACCCCGCTCGAGCCGAGGGACCGCATGGGCGCGGCGTGCGGGTTCCAGCCGTTGAAGTCGCCGACGACCGCGACGCCCTTCGCGTTCGGGGCCCAGACCCGGAACGCCGTGCCCGCGACCTGCCCGAAGACGACGGGATGGGCGCCGAGCGCCTCCCAGAGCCGTTCGTGGCGGCCCTCTCCGATCAGATGCAAATCCAGCTCGCCGAGCGTGGGCTCGAAACGGTAGCCGTCGTCGCCGAGGACCTCGTTGCCGTCGTCGTATTGGACGCGCAGCCGGTAGTACGGCAGGTCGAAGAGCGGGATGTACGCGCCGAAGACCCCGTGCCCGAGATGGTCGAGAGAGGCCTCGGACCCGTCCGCGAAGACCGCCGACACGCTGTGCGCGAGGGGGCGAACGGCACGGATGGTCCAGCCGGAGCCGGTCGGGTGCGCGCCGTAGACGCCGTGCGGGTTGTAGTGGGAGCCTTCGAGGAGGCGGGCGAAGTCGTGGTCGGGGATCCGGGCAGGCCCGGAGACCGGCTTCTGCTTGGCGGGCTCCACGTGGGTGAAATGCGTGCTCATTGGTCGGCTCGTTCCTGTAGGTGCTTGATCCTCGTGCTCACCGTCGGTACGCCAGCGCCTCTCGGGCGGGCGCGGGGATCGTCGGCAGGGCGACGATGTGCGCTGCGGTGAAGGCCGGGTCGAGGCGCACGTAGTTGCCGTGGCCCCATTCCCATTCCTGGCCGGTGACCTCGTCCCGGACGGGGAACCGGGCGCCGGGCTCCTGTCCGATCGCTTCGAGGTCGAGCCAGAGCGTCGTCTCGCGAGGGGCGTGCGGGTCGAGGGTCACCACGACGAGCACCGCGTCGCCAGTGGCCGGGTCGTGCTTCGAGTAGGCGATGATCTCGTCGTCGTCGGGATAGTGGAAACGCAAGGTGCGCAGCTGCCCGAGCGCAGGGTGCGCCTTGCGGATCGCGTTGAGCTTCGTGATCCAAGGCTCGAGCGAACGCCCGGAGCGCAGCGCCCCCGCGAAATCCCTGGGGCGCAGCTCGTACTTCTCCGAGTCCAAGTACTCCTCGCTGCCCGGACGCACCGGCAGGTGCTCGTACAGCTCGTACCCGCTGTACACGCCCCAGGCCGGGCTGAGCGTCGCGGCGAGCGCGGCGCGGGAGGCGAAGGTCGCCTCGCCGCCCCGGACGAGCTGGTCGGTGAGGATGTCCGGGGTGTTCACGAACAAGTTCGGCCTGCACACGTCCGCGTGGTCGACGAGGTCCGTCATGAACTCGACGAGGTCTTCTTTGGCGGTGCGCCACGTGAAGTAGGTGTAGGACTGGCTGAAGCCGAGCTTCGCGAGGCCGTAGAGCCGGGCAGGCCGGGTGAACGCCTCGGAGAGGAACACCACCCCTGGGTGCTCTTGCCAGATCCGCGCGATGAGCCAGCTCCAGAAGTCCGGCGGCTTCGTGTGCGGGTTGTCGACCCGGAAGATCCGCACCCCGAGCCCGACCCATTTGAGCACGACTTCGAGCACGGCCTGGCGCAGTCCGGCGGGGTCGTTGTCGAAGTTGAGCGGATAGATGTCCTGGTATTTCTTCGGCGGATTCTCCGCGCAGGCGATCGTGCCGTCCGGGCGGGTCGTGAACCACTCCGGATGCTCTTTGGCCCACGGGTGGTCGGGGCTGCATTGCAAAGCGAGGTCGAGCGCGACCTCGAGGCCGAGGTCCTCGGCGCGGGCGACGAACCGTTTGAAGTCTTTCTCGTCGCCGAGCTGCGGGTGGATGGCGTCGTGGCCGCCTTCGGACGCGCCGATCGCCCATGGCGAGCCGACGTCGTCCGCGTCGGCGACGAGGGTGTTGTTGCGGCCTTTGCGCGCGGTTCTCCCGATGGGGTGGATCGGGGGCAGGTACACCACGTCGAAGCCCATCGCGGCGGCCCGTTCGAGCTGGGCCTCGGCGGTGGTGAAGGTGCCGTGCGCGGGGGAGCCGTCCTCGTCCCAGCCTCCGGTGGAGCGGGGGAAGAACTCGTACCAGGCGCCGTGCGCGGCGCGGCCGCGCTCCACGAAGATCCGGTGGACGCGGCCCCGTGTCACGAGCTCCCGGACCGGGTGGCGGCGCAGGATGGACGCGACCTCGTCGCTGATCGCGAACTCTGCGCGGGCGCGGAGCGATCCGGCGGAGCGCAGTCGCGCGACGGCGGTTGTCAGGGCCCGCCGCTCGTCCGGGCCGCCGAGGGGCGCGGCTTGCTCCAGGCCGAGTGCGGTTTCAAGGCCGAGTGCTTTTTCAAGAATCCGAGCGCCCTCTTCGGTCTCGTTGGCGAACCCCTCGTCCGACTCGAGGTCGGCGGCCTCGGTCGCGAGGAAAGCCTCGATATGGCCGCGCCAGGTCGTGTACGGGTCTCGCCAGCCGTCCACACGGAACTGCCAGAGCCCCTGGCTGGCGAGCGGCACAAGCGCGTGGAAGGTGTCCGGCCTGACTCCGGGGCTCATCTGCGCGACGACAGAGTCCGGCAGTCCGGGGGTCATCGCGACGACCGTCGCGCCGAGCTTGTCGTGCCCGTCTCCCCAGACGACAGCGCTGATCGGGAACAGTTCGCCCACCGTGGCTTTCGCGGGGTACGGCTCCTCGCCGACCGCTGGAGCGATGTCGTCGATCACCAGTCGTGCGGTCATGCCCCCACGCTACCGGATGTCGCCGATAAGCTCGCCGTGAAGCTCGCCGATACGGGGCTTCCGGTAGCGCGGGGCGGGGCTGGCCGAAGATCAGCGGTCGTCGTCGGGGCCCTCGCGGTCGTCCTGGTCTTCACCAGGGCGGTCGCGGTCGTCCCGCTCTTGGCCCTCTTGGCCGGGCCGGGCGTGCTCGTCCCGCTCTTCGCCGGGCTGAGCGCGCTCCTGTCCGGGCCGGGCGTGCTCGTCCCGTTTTTGATCGGGCCGGGTGCGCTCTTCGCCGGGCCTGCCGGGGCCGTCGGGACCAGGGGGCGGCGGCGGAGGGGCGAACACTGCGGGAACGGAGGAACTCGGTTCTGCTCCGGCGACAGCCGTCGCGCCGAAGCCGAAAGCCGCGCCTGCTGCGGCCAGTCCGAGCAGTCCGACGAGACCGCGCGCTGCTTTGTGCTGGTTGAGCTCAGCCATGGATGACTCCTCTCTGAGGGGGCGACAGTCCGAGTGGAGCTGCCAGCCGCAGCCTAACGGCGGTTTCTTGGAGGGCGGCAAGCAAATAGCGACGCTCCGCCGCAGTTCTCACGATTACCGCTTATCGGACCGGCTGCCTGCGGTTTTCCGCAGTGCGAGCCCATTGTGCGCGCAATTATGATCAATGCTCTTCGCGCGCCGCGATCTCCAACAGCAGCCCTTCGAACTCGGCGATATGGGCGCGGGCCGTCTCAGCGGCGAACGGCAGCCCGAGGTCCACGCTGAGCCGCCCGTCGTAGGTGTAGATGAGATAGAGCGAGCTGAACCGGTTGTACCTGCCTGCGGCCGCGGTGGCCAAGTACTCCGCGATGGCTCCGCCGTCGAACTCCACCCACCCTCGGAAATCGTGGACCTGCAGGCTCGGGGGAGTCCGGACCGGCTCCATCACGCCCATATTCGACGTGGTGATCCGAGGAATCGTCTGCTGGTCGGTGACAAGGATTTCCGCGAACCGCAAGACCCCCTGGCACACCGCGCCGGAGGACAGGTCCTCGCGGAGCTGGGCGCGCAGCAGCGCGCCGAGGGCGACGGGATCGCTGTCGGGGAGGGCGCTGACCACCCCCGGCGAGCTGCCGAGCGCGTTGGTGACGTCCCATGTCTCGGCGGCAGGCCCCAACCAGGACCGAATGTCCACGGGCGAATCGATGTAGAGGTCGACGGCCAGATCGTCGGGCAGCTGCATCCTGCGCCGCTCGACGACGGCGCAGGCCCCCGCCACCAGGGCGTGCACCGTGGAGCCCAGTGCCTGCGCGCGGGCGTGGAGCAGAGCGGTCTGCTCCTGCGAGAGTTTGATGCGGCCCCGCGTGAACGTCGCGCCCTCGGGGTCTGGAAGGTCGGTGGGGATCGCCGCGCGGAGCCGCTCCGGGGCGCCCGCCGCCTTCTCCACGCCGTGTTCGACGAGCAGGTCTTCCGGGGGCCTCGGCACGGGGTGGGGCTCGACCGTCGGAGCACGGCCCTCGACGAGGTCGGTGTAATGCGACCAGAGCAGGGCGTGCCAATGCGCTCCGAGCTTGCCGTCCCCGATCGAATGGTGCACCACGAAAGAGACCGACGTGCGGCTCCCGTTCCGCGCGACGTCGAGGAACGCGAGCTCCTTGCTGTGGTCCGCGCGGACCGGGCCCTGGCCGCCCTCGCGCACGACGACTTCGGAGCCGCCGGGGACCACGAGGTCGAGATCCGGCAAGCCCATCGTCCGCCCCGACCGGCCAGGGACGAAACGTCCGGTCAGGACGGGATGTTCGAGACGCAAAAGCCGAAGGGCCTCGCGCAGCGCCTCGACGTCGACGGGGCCCTCGACCTCGACCGTGTACCAGATGGTCATCGCGGAGAGCGCGAACCAAGACTCCAGCGGGGACAACGGGCGGCGGAACTCCGCGCCAAGGCTTGTTTCCGGCATGGCGGCTTTCACTCCTGCGCTCACACGCCCTCCTCTCTCCAACGAGACTCCTCGTTGAGCCTCGATCTTGAAGTCTAGGCGCGGCAGGCGGTGTTTGCGAAGATTTTTTCGCCTTACGGCAAGTCGCGCGCGGCCATGTCGAGCAGCAGGTTTGTGATCCGCTCGGCGTGCAGGCGGGCGTCCTGCGGGGTCTTCGCGGCGCTGATGTCGATGGCGAGCCTGCCCAGGTACGTGCTGATGATGTGCATCGAGCCCAACGGCGGGGGCGTGCCCTCCTGGCCGGTCGCCTTGAGCAGCGCCATCAGCGGCGCCCAGTCCATTTCCACCCAGCCGAACAGCTCGGCGACCCTGGCTCCGCGCGGCGCGCGGATCTCGGGCACCACGCCGAGGTTGGTGGCGATGGTCTGCGGGATCTTCGGCTGCTCTTTGATGAAGGAGTCCGCGATGTGCAAGAAGCTCTGCTGGAGGATTCCGGACTCGAGGTCTTCCTGCATTTGCGCGATCACCTCGGCGCCGAGCGCGGCCGGGTCGGAGTCGGGGCGCGCGGCGACGACGGCTTCGGCGAAGCCGAGAACGTTCGTGCCGCCCCAGATCTCGACTGGCGGGTCGAGACGTTCGCGCAGGTCGACCGGGGAGTTCAACCCGACGGAAGCCTCGCGGTCCGGCTGCAGGTCCATGCCCTGGCGGATCGCGACGGCGATAGCGCCCGCGACCAGTCCGTGCACGGTTTGGCCGGTTTTCTTCGCGTAGGCGCGCAGCCGTGCGGTGTCCTCCGCCGAGAGCTGCGCCCGCTCCCGGACGATATCGGCTTCCGGCGGCTGCGGGAGCTCGACCGGCGCGGCCCGCTCGGCGCGGGTCGGGCCGAGCTCTTCTCGTCCGATCCCGCGCTCGGCGAGGATCTCCTCGGGGGATTTCGGGACAGGATGCGGCAGCGCTGTCGGCGCTGCGCCTTCGACCAGGTCGGTGTAGTACGACCAGAGCAGCGAATTCCAGTACGCGCCGAGCCGCCCGTCGGCGATCGCATGGTGCACGGCGAGGGAGACGAATGCCTGGCCGTCGCCGGGGACGACGTCCACCAACGCAAGCTCGGAGCCCTGCCGGATGGGGTGGGTGGCGAGCGCCGTGCCGGGACTGTGGACCACCAGCGCCGCCGGGGCCTGCTCTGCGGGCAGCACGAGCTCGAACCCCGGCATCCCCGGCAGCATCTCGGCGGCTGCGGGCAGGATTTGCGCGGCGAGCACGGGGTGGGCTTGACGCACAAGGCCCCAGGCGTCGCGCAGCTTGTCCAGGTCGAGATCGCCCTCGACACGGAACGTGAACCACATCGTGGACGAGTTCAACGCGCTGATCGCCTCGAAGATCGTCAGAGCCCTGGAGAACGCGGACGGTCCTGTCGTCTCGTGCTGCGGGGCTTCGGCGAAGGTGTCGGTCATACGGGTCCTTTCGGTTTCGTCGGCGTGCGGCAATAAACGGATAGTTCGTTCCGTTTCATCAACTTGTCTGCACGGCGAAAGATTCCCCCAGGTCAGGGGTTCTTCTTATCGGCTTGCTCACGCAGCCTGCCCAGGGCGGCTTTGGTCACAGCGAGGTCGGTGGTCTCCCAGAACGGCGGAAGGCTGGCTTTGAGGTACCCGGCGTACCGCGCCGTCGCCAGCCGGGAGTCGAGCACAGCGACCACGCCCCGGTCCGACACCGACCGCAACAGCCGCCCGAAGCCCTGGGCGAGCAGCACGGCGGCATGGCTCGCCGACACAGAGATGAAGCCGTTGCGGCCCTTCGCCTGCGCCGCATGCGTGCGCGCGATGGTCATCGGGTCGTCGGGGCGGGGGAAGGGGATCCGGTCGATCACCACGAGCGAGAGGGACGGCCCTGGCACGTCCACGCCCTGCCAGAGCGAGAGCGTGCCGAACAACGACGTCGCGGGGTCGCCCGCGAAGGTTTCGATCAACGCGCCGGTGGCGTCCTCGCCTTGGCAGAGCACCGGGGTGTCGAGCGCCTCGCGCATCGCTTCGGCCGCGACTTGGGCGGCTCGGAGCGAGGAGAAGAGGCCGAGGGTGCGGCCCCCTGCGGCTTCGATGAGCTCGCGCAGCACGTCCTGCTGCTCCGGGCTCGCGCCGTCTCGGCCAGGCGGGGCGAGGTGCTTCGCGATGTAGCAGATGCCGGACTCTTTATGCGCGAACGGGCTTCCGACGTCCAGCGAGGACCACGGGATCGCGGTCTCGCCCGCGAGCCCCCAATCTCCCGCGAGGTCGTCGAACTGCCCGCCAGGGGTCAACGTCGCGGAGGTGAGCACCACAGTCTTCTCGCCGAAAAGGCGTTCGCGCAAGAGCCCCCCGACGCTCACCGGGGCGACATGGAGCAGGCTCGGCGGTTCTTTCTCGCGCCAGTCTTTGCTCGGCGGGGACGTGGTCCAGACCGCCTCGGGCCGTGCGGAGAGGTCTTCTTGCGCGAAGACTTTCAGGGATCGGTCGCAGACCGCGACGATGTCCTCAAGGCTCGTGAGCGCGGAGAGGCGGGAGGCCGTCTCCACCGCGTTCTCCGCTTTCGGGAGGGCGCTGATGCTGGTGAGCGCGGCCGCAGTGCTGTCGCGGAGCGCGGCCACGGCCTCCTGCGCCCCGTCCGGCGCCTGTCGCCAAAACCCCTCCGGGGCTTCGGCGACGAGCCTGCCCAACACGTCGCCCGCCGTTTCAAGCCGGGCGCGCTGCTCGTCGGTGAGGAGCTTTCCGCAGCGGCGCGTCGCGATCCCGACCGGCCCCGGGCCGGTGGACCCTGTCGCGACCGACGTCACGTTGTCCACGAGCTCGTGCGCCTCGTCCACGACGACGACGGTGTGCTCGGGCAGGAGCGAGTTCTGGCCCGCGAGATCGATGGCGAGCATCGCGTGGTTCGTGACGATCACGTCGACTTTCGCCGAGACGGCCTTCGCTTTCTCGGCCCAGCAGTCGGTCCCTCTCGGGCAGCGGCTCATGCCGAGGCACTCGCCCTGTGTGACCGAGAACTGCCGCCAGGCCCGGTCGCTCACGCCGGGACGCAGCTCCTCGCGGTCGCCCGTCGTGGTCGCGTCGGACCATTCGGTGATCCGGGCGACCTCGGTCCCGAGATTGGATTGGGCGGCCCTTTTTTTCGAGGAGTGCTCTGTTCCCGAGGGCCGTCCCGTGTCGAAGAGCCCGCCGCTCGGGACGGGCGGCTCTTCGGGCTCCTCGATCAGCGGCGCGGTGAGCTTGTGGAGGCAGAGGTAATTGCCTCGGCCTTTGAGCAGCGCGAACGTCGGCGCTCTGCCAAGAGACTCGGCCAACGCCGCGCCGAGCGCGGGCAGGTCGCGGTCCACGAGCTGGCGTTGCAGGGCGATCGTGGCGGTGGAGACGACGACCGGCTCGCCCTTCCGCACGGCGTGCGCGATGGCGGGCACGAGGTAGGCGAGCGATTTCCCGGTGCCGGGCCCGGCTTGGACCGCGAGGACTTTCTTGTTGCTGAGCGCCTCCGCGACGGCGCTCGCCATCACGGCCTGGGGCTCGCGTTTCGCCCCGCCGAGATGCCCCACCGCGATGTCGAGGAGCTTGTTCACCGGTTCCGCCTTGGCCACCGAACAAGTGTACGGCATAGGGGGAGGGTTTTGTCGGTGCCCACGCCTACGCTCGTCAAGCGCTCGTCGCCTGACGAGCCAATAAATAGCTCAGCCGCCCCGAAAGGCGGCTGAGCTGAGTGAAGGGAGAACAAGATGATCAACGTTCTGGAAGGACTCCTCATCTTGGCGGCGACTTCGCTCGTTCTCGTGTTCACGATGGTGATTATCCGCGTGATCACGAAGAGCGGGGAGTAGCCGTTCAACCTGGGGGTCGGTGCGGCAACACTGGCCTCCAGGCCCTTCCTCCGCCATGGTACACCCGTTCGCGCGGTGGTCAAGCGAACACGACGCCTGCGGGCTCCAGCCGCTGTTTCGCAGCCGCGCCGCCGTCCGGTCGGACGGCGGCGCAGTGCGCGAGGAGCACGCGAGCCGTGAAACCGGCCTCGGCCGCGTCGCGGGCGGTGGCGGCCACACAGAAATCGGTGGCGATCCCGACCACGTCGACCGAGTCGACGCTCCGCTCGCGCAGCCAGTCGCCGAGCTTCGCGCCGGAGGGGCCGACGCCCTCGAAGCCCGAGTAGGCCGCGCTGTGGTGGCCCTTGTCGAAGACCGCGTCGAACCGCACGTCGGCGAGTTCGGGGCGCAGCTGCGCCCCGAGGCTCTCCGCCCGGCAGTGCGGCGGCCAGGAGTCGACATAATCCGGCTCGTCGGAGAAATGCGGCCCTGGGTCGATATGCCAATCCCTGGTGGCGACGACGAAGCCGTATCCGGCGCGGGCGGGGGAGCCGGAACGCAGCAGTTCGGCGAGTCCCGAGGCGACGGCGGCGCCGCCGGACACGGCCAACGCCCCGCCCTCGCAGAAATCGTTCTGCACGTCGACGACGACAAGCGCTCGGGCCATGGCCTGATCCTACGCCGGGCGCGGCTCAGACCTCGTAGTCGAGCCGGGTCATCATGCCTGCTTCTTGGTGGTAGGTGTTGTGGCAGTGCAGCATCCAGTCGCCGGGGTTGTCCGCGACGAGGCGGGCGGAGAGCTTCTGGCCGGGCAGGACGACGACGGTGTCTTTGCGAGGCCCTGGGGAGCCGTCCTGCCGGATGACCTGGAAGGTGTGCCCGTGCAGGTGCATGGGGTGCCACATCGTCGTCTGGTTGTCGAAGACCAGCGTCGCGTGCTGGCCCTGGCGGACCTTGAGCGACCGCATGTCCGGATAGCGCGCGCCGTTGATCGCCCAGTCGTACTTCATCATCGAGCCGCTGAGATCGACCGAGAGCGTCGTGTCGGGCTTGGCCGCGGGCAGCTGCACGGCTTCGGCAGCGGTGAACTGCTCCACCGTGCCGATCTGCCTGTCGAGCTCCGGCGGGCGGAAATCCGCAGCAGGGGCCGATCCTGCCCCCGTGGTGAGGACCGCCCGCGCGAGGGCGGGATTGCCTTGTGCTTGCTTGCCTTCCGCCGCTGCGACGAGCGGGAACACGCCGTCTTGGGCGGTGACGACCACGTCGTAGCGCTCGCCCATGCCGAGGAGCAGCGCGTCCACCTCGACCGGGCGCACCGGGAAGCCGTCGGTGTGCGTGACGGTCATCCGGTGGCCCGCGAGCGCGACGCGGAAAGCGGTGTCCGACCCCGCGTTGACCAGCCGGATGCGCACCCGCTGGCCGGACTTGGCCGAGAACGTGCTCGGCGCGGCGGGGATGCGCCCGTTGACGAGGTAGTAGGGGTAGGCGACATCGCCCGCGTCGCCGCCGAGGAGGTCGCTGCGCATCCCGCCCATGCCCGGCATGTCCATGTGGGACATGTCCATCCCCGGCATATCGGGCATGGCCATCATGCGCAAGTCCTCCCAGACCTGCTTCGGGCTCTTGCCGACGCCGTCGGTCCAATCGTCGAGGACGACGATCCACTCCGCGTCGTACGCGCCCGGCTCGGCCGGATCGTCGATGACCACCGGGAAGTACAGGCCGTAGTCGGCGTCGACCCCGGTGTGCGGATGCGCCCAATACGTGCCGGGGTTCGGCGCCGAGAACCGATAGGTGAAGGTCTGGCCGGGGGCGATATCGGCGGTCGCGGACGCCGCGCCGTCCATGTCGTTGCGCAGGGCGAGCCCGTGCCAATGGATCGAGGTGGCATGGTCGAGCCGGTTGGCCAGGGTCACGGTGATCTCGTCGCCCGCATTCGCGCGGAGCAGGGGGCCGGGCAGCCCGCCGCTGTAGGCGAGGGTGTCCACGGCGAGGCCGCCGAGGTCGACCTGCGCGGGGCCCGCGACAAGGTTCGCGGCGACGACCCGGCCGGTGTGCGGACGGGTGCGCTCGGCCTTGGCAATGGCTTCGGCGAGGCCCGAAGCCGGGGCGGGCTTGCCGCAGGCGGCCGTGCTCGCGACGGCGAGCGCGGCGAGGCCCCCCGAGACAGTCGAGACGAAGTCGCGTCGGGTCATCGGTTTTCGCGAGGGGCTGAGCATGGGGACACGATAGCATATATACCCCTGAGGGGTATGTGTGGCATATGTGGCGGCTGCGGGAGAAATGGCCCGGCGCGGCGGCGCTTCCCAAGATTTGTCGGTCTGGAGTGTGAGAATCGCCCGGTGAAGTCGTACCGGGACGTCGGCGTGGTGCTGCGCAACCATCAACTCGGCGAGGCCGACCGGATCGTCACCCTGCTCACGCGGGAGAACGGGCTGGTCCGCGCTGTGGCGAAAGGCGTCCGTCGCACCCGGTCGAAATTCGGGGCCCGCCTCGAGCCGTTCAGCTGCGTCGACGTGCAGCTGTACCAAGGCCGCAGCCTCGATGTCATCACGCAGGCCGTGACCCTCGACGCGAACAGCGAAGACATCACGGCGGACTACGGGAAGTACACCACCGGCTGCGCCATCCTGGAGACGGCGACCCTGCTCGCGGGCCCGCAAGGCGCCCCCGCGCAGGACTTGCACACGCTCACCCGGGGCGCGCTGGCCGCGCTGCGCAAAGGGGAGAAGCCCCGCGACCTGATCCTTGCCGCCTTCTTCCTCCGCGCGATGGGCCACGCGGGATGGATGCCCGCCCTGCTGGACTGCGCCCGATGCGGGGCCGAAGGGCCGCACCGGGCTTTTCATCCCCGCGCGGGCGGAGCCGTGTGCCCCTTGTGCCGTCCCCCCGGTTCGAGCACGCCGGGCCTCGGGGTGCTCGACCTCATGGCCGCGCTCGCCGAAGGCCGCTGGGACGACGCGGTCACGGCCTCGTCGTCCGCGCGGGCGCAGGCGGGCGGTTTGACCGCCGCGCACTTGCAATGCCATATGGAGCACCAACTGCGGACCCTTTCCCTCGTGGAGGGCTTGGCGGAGGCCTCATGAGCCGCGCGCCAGACCCGCATCCGTCCGGCGCCCGCGCCCCGCAGCTGCCGTCCGGAGCCGTGCCCAAGCACGTCGCGCTCATCATGGACGGCAACGGCCGTTGGGCGCAGCAACGCGGCCTGCCCCGAACGGAGGGGCACAAGCGGGGCGAGGCGGTGCTCATGGACCTCGTGCACGGCTCGCTTGAGGTCGGAGTCCAGTGGCTCTCCGCGTACGCGTTCTCCACGGAGAACTGGTCGCGCAGCCCGAGCGAGGTCAAGTTCCTCATGGGGTTCAACCGGGACGTGATCCGCCGCCGCCGCGACGAGATGCACGAGCTCGGGGTGCGCATCCGGTGGGCGGGCAGGCGGCCGAGGCTCTGGCGCAGCGTCGTCTCCGAGCTCGAGTCCGCCATGGAGCTGACCAAGCGCAACACGAAGATGAACCTCGTGATGTGCGTGAACTACGGCGCGCGGGCCGAGCTCGCCGACGCCGCCGCCCAGGTCGGGGCGCTCGCGAAAGCGGGGAAGCTCAATCCGGACCGGCTCACCGAAGAGGGGCTGCGGAAGTTCCTCTACGTGCCGGACATGCCGGACGTGGACCTCATGCTGCGCCCGTCCGGGGAGATGCGGGTGTCGAACTTCTTGCTGTGGCAGTCCGCGTACGCGGAGCTCGTGGTGCAGGACAAGCTGTTCCCCGACATCGACCGCCGCGACCTTTGGGCGGCGTGCGAGGAGTACGCGCGGCGCAACCGCCGCTTCGGCAAGGCGTAATTTCTGAGCCACCTGCCGGAATGCAGGCGCAGTGTACGGTGACGGCATGGCGTTGAAAGTGGGATTGTTGCTGCCAAGCCGTGAGACGGCCATGACCGGCACGCATGACGCGCCAGGAGTCGTCAGGTTCGCGGCCGAGGCGGAGCAGGCGGGTTTCGACTCGGTCTGGGTCGGCGATTCGCTCCTGGCCCGCACCCGTGCGGAGCCGTTGTCCGTCCTCGCGTCGGTGGCTGCTGTGACGGAGCGGGTCGAGATGGGCACGGCGGCGCTCATCGCGCCATTGCGCGCGCCGCTGCTCGGCGCCGCGCAAGCCGCCACTGTCGACCAATTGTCCAGCGGCCGGCTTGTGCTCGGCGTAGCCTTCGGCTCTCCTGTGCCAGAAAGCCGGAAGGAGTTCGAAGCCGTGTCGGTTCCGTTCGCCGGGCGGGGGAAGCGGCTCGACGAGACCGTGGATCTTTGGCGGGCGGCATGGGGCGGCAGGCAGAGCTTCAGCGGAGATTTGTTCTCGATCGAGGACCTTGGCGGCGCTCTGCCGCCCGCCCGCAGGGGCGGGCCTCCTGTATGGCTTGCGGGCGGGGACTCCCAGACGGTGGTCGAACGGGTCGCGGGACGCTACGACGGCTGGCTGCCGTACCTGCCGGACTCTGGGGCGTATGCCCGAGCATGGGAGCGGATATCGGAGCGGGCGAGCCGGGAGATCACGCCTGCGCTCTACGCCACGGTGAACATCAACGACGACAAGCAGGCTGCCGCCGAGCAGCTCGACGGCTATATGCGGGCGTACTACCGGCAGCCGCTCGACGCGATGTCCGCCATTCAGGCCGTCTGCGGCGGCTCGGCGCAGGAATGCCTGGACTGGCTTGCGCGGTATGTGGAGGCGGGCGCGCGGCATTTGATCTTGCGGATCGGCTCGCTCGATCCGCACGTCGAAGTCCTCGCCGAGCGTCTGCTGCCTGCGCTCCGTTCGCTCGCGGTGTGAAACCCACTGGTTCTGCAGGGCGCTTCGCCGCAATTGGAATGGCTGGCGCCCAGGAAGGGAGACATCTTGGAGGAATACACCGTCAAGCATTTCTCGCAGTCCAATCCGGCGGGGCCCGGCCAGGAGAGCGTCCCGGATCTGTTGCGCAGAGTCGCCGCGACGCTCGACGGCATGGGAACAATCGAGGTGCAGGATCTGATCTTGCACAACGAGATCTGCCCCGAAGGAGCGAGCTGGCCTTCGATCACGGTCTACTACACGAGCTGAGCCTGGCGGCGAGGCTCAGTCGACCAGGGCGTCGAGCGCGGCCCTTCGGGTTTCGCTTCGGCCATGTTGGACCGCGACGCGCTGCGAGAGCTCCAGCGGGTCCCACCCGTCCTCCAGCGGCGTGAGAACGCGAGGGTCGACGAGCCGGGCTCCGGACGAGGCCTCTTTTTGCAGGTCTCTGCCGACGATGGCGCTGGCGGCCCAGCGCCCGCTGACGAGGGCGGCCTCCGTCCCCGGCCCCCACGAGGTGCTCGAGCCGCACAGAAACAGGCCTTTGACTGGCGTGCGGACCCCTGGCCGGAGCGGTCCGGCCTGTTTCCGGTTGAATTCGATCCCGTATGCGGACCCTTCCGTCGTCCTCGTGTACCGCTCCTGGGTGACCGGTGTGGACAACTCCTTGTACACGACAGAGTCGGCGAAGTTCGGGATCGCCGAGTCCGCCCTCTCGATCAGGATGTCGAGGATCTCGTCCTTGAGCTGGCGATAGTCGCTGGAGCGGCGGTATCCGGCGCCTCGGAAGTCCTCTTCGGCGATGCCCCAGCTCGCGTAGTCCATCGGGAGCGGCAGCATGATCTCCACCGCGGAGTGCCCAGCGGGGGCGTACCGGGTCCCGGCGCGGTCTTTCACGTTCGAGGAGTGGATGTACACGGGCGCTTCCCGCCTGAGCAGGTCCAGCCACTCCGCGCGCGGTTTGCCCTTCGGGTCAAATCTTCGTTCGAGTTCGTCAAACCCGATAACGGTGGGGTACACGAAGATGTCTTGGGCCGTCATAGTGTCGGCGAGGTTTGTGTTGAGTCCGATGTAGGCGTTGAAGAAGGGGGTGGCCATCTTGTACTTCGCGATCCGTCGCGCGTATCGGCGCGAGATGTGCTCCTCGCCGACCATCTGGAGCATGGTCTTCTTGATATCGGCGCCGGAGACCACCACCGGGGCGGAATAGTGTGTGCCGTCGCGGAGCCTGACCCCGGCGGCCCGCCCGGACTCGATGACGATCTTGTCGACGAAGGCGTTCACCCGGATCTCGCCCCCGTAGCTGCGCACGACGTCCGCGAGATGGGCCGACAGGGTCTGGCCGCCGCCTTTCGGATACCAGCTCCCGCCGTGGATGAACATGCGCTGGAAGATGGCGTAGATCCCGAACGGGAGCCGTGACGGCGGGCAGTCGATGCTGCCGAACGGCGAAGAGAGGACGATTTGCAGATTCTTGGAGAACCCGAAATGATCGAACACCGCCTGCGAGCTTGAGGCGAGCCATCGCGCGGCCGATCCGGTTTTGAGCACGCCGAGCGTCGAGCGCAGGAGCGAGGACGGTCCGCGGTCGCGGTCGAAGGAGCCTGCCTTGCGCAGGAGCGGGACGAATTTCTTGATCGCCGCCGTTTCGTCGGGGAAAGTCTCGATCAATCGGTTTTCGTACTCCTGCCAGCCTCGGGGCGGGGCGAAGGACACATCGGGAAGCTGGTACGTCTCGAACGCCTTGGGGTCCAGTTCGAGGAATTCGACCCTGCCATCTGCCCCGAGGCTCTGGAACAGCGCAGGCAAGATCCCGCCGGGGCCGCAGTCGCCCATGTGGTGCACGCCGACGTCCCACCCCCATTTGCGCTCACGGCGGAACACGTGAGAGCTACCGCCGATCACCTGGTATTGCTCAAGGACGAGGACCGATTTCCCGCAGGCCGCGAGATGCGCCGCAGCGGATATCCCGCTCAAGCCCGAGCCGATCACGATGGCGTCCCAGTCCCGAGATCGCGTTTCTGGCATTGCTGCTCCTTTTCGGACTGCCGCAGGCAGGCTCGCGAGCCCGTTGCTCGCGTTGGCACGCCTGGGACGTGGGCCACATTTGGATATCTTGTATATCATACCTCATAGAGAAATGCCCGTGTCGGGGATCACGATTTCGGCTGGGGCGAGGCGTGGTGCGACGGTTGTGCTCTCCCGGCGGCTAGACCAGTCGGTCGACGACCTTCCCGCCAGCCACCTCGACGCGCCGGTTCACCCGTACAGCGTCGAGCATGCGCCGGTCGTGGGTGACCAGAAGGAGCGTGCCCGTGTAGGAGTCGAGCGCCGACTCGAGCTGCTCGATGGCCGGGAGGTCCAGATGGTTGGTCGGCTCGTCCAAGACGAGGAGGTTCACCCCCCGCGCCTGCATGAGCGCGAGCTCGGCGCGGGTCCGCTCGCCGGGGGAGAGGGTCGCGGCAGGGCGGAGCACGTGCGCGGCGGAAAGCCCGAACTTCGCCAACAGAGTGCGCAGGTCCGCTGTTGGCAGATCGGGCAGGATCGCGCCGACGACCTCGATGAGCGGCTCGGGGGAGCTGAGCGCCTCGCGGGGCTGGTCGATCTCGCCGACGACAGTGCCGGAGCCGAGATGGGCCTCGCCCTCGTCCACCGGCGTGCGGCCGAGCAGGGCGGCGAGCAAGGTGGACTTGCCCGAGCCGTTCGCCCCGGTGATCGCAATACGGTCGGCCCAGTCGACTTGCAGGTCGACCGGGCCGAGCGTGAACTCGCCCCGGCGCACGACCGCGCCGCGCAACGAGGCGACGACGTTGCCGGAGCGGGGCGCGACAGCGATGGAATAGCGCAGCTCCCATTCCTTGCGCGGCTCCTCGACCACTTCGAGCCGCTCGATGGCGCGCATGCTCTGGCTGACCTTCGAGGCTTGTTTCTCCGTGGAGTCCGCCCGGAAATTCTTCACGAACTTGTCGTTGTCGGTCGCTTTGCGGCGGGCGTTGCGGACCCCGTGCTCCATCCAGTTGCGCTGGGTCCGGGCGCGCTCCTCCAAACCCGCCTTCGTGTCCGCGTACTCCTCGTACTGCTCCCGCGCATGCCTGCGGACTGTTTCGCGCTCCCGCAAATACGCCTCGTAGCCGCCGCTGTACTCCTTGGTCGTGCGCTGGGCGAGGTCCAGTTCGAGCACTCGGGTGACCGTGCGGGCCAAGAACTCGCGGTCGTGGCTGACCAGCACCACGCCCGCTCGCAGATCCGAGACGAAGGCCTCGAGCCGTTCGATCCCGTCCAAGTCGAGGTCGTTGGTCGGCTCGTCGAGCAGATAGACGTCGTAACGGCTGAGCATGAGCGCGGCGAGCCCGGTCCTTGCGGCCTGGCCGCCGGAGAGCGCGCTCGTGGGGAGGTCGAGCAACGATTGGAAGCCCAGCTCTGCGGCGACGGTTTCCAGGCGCGCGTCGGCGTCGGCGCCGCCGAGGCGGAGCCAGCGGTCGAGGCAGTCGGCGTAGTGGTCGCCGCTCTCCGGGTCTTCGGCGAGCTGCTCGGCGGCCGCGTCGAGCGCCTCTTGGGCGGGCCCGACCCCGGCGCGCTGGAGCAGGAACTCGCGGACGGTCAGGGCCTCGTCCCGCTCATGGGTTTGCGTGAGGTAGCCGATCAGCGCGGAGCTCGGGTGGGCGGCCACGGTTCCAGCCTGCGGGCGCGCCCGGCCCGCCAAGATTTCCAGCAGGGTCGATTTCCCCGCGCCGTTGACCCCGACGAGGCCGACGACGTCGCCAGGCGCGACGACGAGGTCGAGATCAGAGAACAGCTCGCGCGCCCCGAACGCGGCTTTGAGGCCTTTGGCCACCAGCGTTGTGTCCATGGCGGCCACAGTACACACATCGCGGGCTCTCGAATAACGAATTTCAGGCGGTCGGCGGGGCGGCGGCCTTCTCAAGCTCGGCGAGCTTGTGCCGCAAGTTCTTCAGCTCGGTGCGCGCCACGCCCTGTTGGACGGTGACGACCAGCTGCCCGCGCCGCTCCGAGAAGAAGGTGACGGCCCATTCCCACAGGGTGGCCACGCGGTTGCGGTACCCGACGAGGTAGACGAGGTGCAGCCCCAGCCAGGCCAGCCAGGCGAGGAGCCCGCCGAACTCGACCTTCCCGACCTTGACGACCGCGTAGAAGCGGCTCACCGCCGCCATCGAGCCCTTGTCCCAG
Source organism: Segniliparus sp. (assembly GCF_051660745.1). NCBI lineage: Bacteria > Bacillati > Actinomycetota > Actinomycetes > Mycobacteriales > Segniliparaceae > Segniliparus > Segniliparus sp. Next base: position 324,620 of record NZ_JBOFQF010000028.1, read on the forward strand.
TAGCGGAACGGCTTGCGGCTCGCGGGGTCGGCGCCTGCGAGCCCGGCCTTGATGGCTTTCGCCGCGTAGGCCCCGCCTTGGATCGCCCCTTGGGCCACGCCGCAGACTCCGGGCACCGCCATCATGTCGCCGACGACGAAGACGTCGGGGTGGCCGGGGAGCGAGAGGTCCGGGCCCACTTCGACTCTGCCGGAGTGGTCGAGCTTGACGCCGCTCTGCTCGGCGAGCTGGCCGCCGAGCGGGCTCGCCGCGACCCCTGCGGACCACACCTTGCAGAAGCTGGGGAGGACCTCGTCCGTGCCGTCCTTCGCGTGGACAGTCACGCTGTCCGCGTCCACATGCACAACCCGCCTGTTGAGCAGGAGCTGGACGCCGAGCTCTTCGAGGCGGCGCGCGGCCTTCTCGCCGAGGCTCTGCCCGAACGCCTGCAAGAGCGAGGCCGAGCCGTCGACGAGGACGACCCGCGCGACAGCGGGGTCCACCCTCCGGTACGCGCCTTTGAGCGTGCCTCGGACCATCTCCGCGATCTGCCCGGCCAGCTCGACGCCGGTGGGGCCGCCGCCGACGACGACAAAGGTCAGCAGCTTCTCGATCTCTTGCGGATCCTCCGACAGCTCCGCCTGTTCGAACGCGCCGAGGATCCGCGCCCGGATCTCCAGCGCGTCGTCGATGGTCTTCATGCCCGGCGCGAACTCGGCGAACTGGTCGTTCCCGAAATACGACTGCTCCGCGCCCGCCGCGACGACCAGGCTGTCGAACCCGGTGGTCGTTGTCCTGCCGAGGAAGTGCGAGCGCACCTTCTGGGCGGCCAGATCGATCTCGACGACCTCGCCGACGAGCACGGTGGCGTTGCGCTGCTCGGCAAGGACGACCCGGGTCGTCGGGGCGATCTCGCCCTCGGCGATGATCCCGGTCGCGACCTGGTACAGCATCGGCTGGAACAAGTGGTGCGTGGTCTTGCTGATCAAGGTCACATCGACATCGGCGTGCCGCAAGTGCTTGGCGGCGGCCAGGCCGCCGAAGCCAGAACCGATGATCACGACACGGCGGCGAGGCGAGGCGTGGTCCCTCTGTGTGTTCACGCCCATGATCCTAGTGGCAGCAGGCCTTAGCGGCAGTCCGAGCAGTCGCCGAAAACCTCGACCACATGGCTCACGTTCGAGAACCCGTGCTGGGCGGCGATCTGGGCCGCCCACGCCTCGACTCCTTCCCCGGAGACCTCCACGGTCCGCCCGCAGCCACGGCAGACGAGATGGTGGTGGTGCCCGGTGGAGCATTTGCGGTACAAGGTCTCGCCGTGCGCGGTGAGGACCACGTCGACGGCTTCCTCAGAGGCGAGCGTGGCGAGCGTCCGGTACACCGTCGTGAGGCTCACCTGGGCGCCCCGGTCCACCAGCTGCGAGTGCAGATTCTGGGCGGAGCGGAACTCTCCGACCTCGTTCAAGAGCGCGGTGACGGCCGCGCGCTGGGAGGTGGACCGGCCTTGGCGGCGGGCGGGCGCTTCGGCTGCGGTCACAGCCCGCCTTCTTCGGCGTGGCTGACCGCGGCGACGACGATCTCGGCGAGGTGGTGGTCCGCCAGCCGGTACATCGCCTCGCGGCCGGACCGCTCCACGGCGACGATCCGCTGCTCGCGCAGCACGCGCAGGTGCTGGCTCACCAGCGGCTGCGGCAGGCCGAGCGCGTCGACCAGCTCGTGGACGCAATGCGGGGCGGAGCGCAGGCGGAGCACGATGGCGATGCGGACCGGGGCGGCGAGGGCGCGAAGGATGTCGCCAGCCGTGGCGAGCGTGGTTTTGTCCGGCAGCGGGCTCGCGCCGGGCGGCACGCGGCGGCTGGTGTGCGGCTCGCTGTCGTCATGGGGCTCCGTGTCGACCGGATCGGCGGCGCCTCCGAGGAGGGCGGATCCGGCCAGCGGCTGATCATCCACTCGCATAGCCTGGTCTCTCCTCCTGAGTCGTTGCCTGAGCCGCTCCGCTGCTGTTGGGCGGCGCCTTCAGCTTAGCCGGTTCCGCGACGTGTGGCAGAATCCTTCGAGCGGCGGGGTGCGCCATAGCGGGGCACGTTAAGAATGCAAGGAGATAGGACGAGAGTGGCTTCTTCCCAGAAGGGCAGCGTTGTCGACGCGGTCGCGAACCTCGCCAAACGACGTGGTCTGGTCTACCCGTGCGGCGAGATCTACGGCGGCACGAAGTCGGCCTGGGACTACGGCCCGCTCGGAGTCGAGCTCAAAGAGAACATCAAGCGCCAGTGGTGGCAGTCCGTGGTCACCTCGCGCGAGGACGTGGTGGGGCTGGACTCCTCGATCATCCTGCCGAGGCAGGTGTGGGTGGCCTCCGGCCACGTCGAGGTGTTCAACGACCCGCTGGTGGAGTGCCTCAACTGCCACAAGCGGCACCGCCAGGACCACATGCAGGAGGCGTACGCGGCGAAGAAAGGGCTCGACGACCCGGACTCGGTCCAGATGACGGAGATCGTGTGCCCGGACTGCGGCACCAAGGGGAAGTGGACCGAGCCGCGCGACTTCAACATGATGCTCAAGACCCACCTCGGGCCGATCGAGACCGAGGAGGGCCTGCACTACCTGCGCCCGGAGACCGCGCAAGGCATCTTCGTGAACTTCGCGAACGTCGTCACCACCGCCCGGCGCAAGCCGCCGTTCGGCATCGCGCAGATCGGCAAGAGCTTCCGCAACGAGATCACCCCCGGCAACTTCATCTTCCGCACCCGCGAGTTCGAGCAGATGGAGATGGAGTTCTTCGTCGAGCCCCAGACCGCGGCCGAATGGCACCAGCATTGGATCGACACCCGCCTGCAGTGGTACGTCGACCTCGGCGTCGACCGGGACAACCTGCGGCTGTACGAGCACCCGAAAGAGAAGCTCTCGCACTACTCGGACCGCACGGTGGACATCGAGTACCGGTTCCGGTTCCAGGGCTCGGAGTGGGGCGAGCTCGAAGGGGTGGCGAACCGCACCGACTTCGACCTCACCACGCACGGCAAGCACTCCGGCGTCGACCTCTCCTACTACGACCAGGCCGAGAACCGCCGGTACACGCCGTACGTCATCGAGCCTGCGGCAGGCCTCACCCGCTCGCTCATGGCCTTCCTCGTCGACGCGTACTCGGAGGACGAGGCCCCGAACACGAAGGGCGGGGTGGACACGCGGACGGTGCTGCGCCTCGATCCGCGCCTCGCGCCGGTGAAGGCCGCCGTGCTGCCGCTGCAAAAGGACGGCGAGCTCGTGGCGAAGGCCAAAGACCTCGCCGCCCGGCTGCGCAAGCGGTGGAACATCGACTACGACGAGACCCAGGCCATCGGGCGGCGCTATCGGCGGCAGGACGAGATCGGCACGCCGTTCTGCATCACCGTGGACTTCGAGACGCTTGAAGACCAGGCTGTCACGATCCGCGAGCGGGACACGATGTCGCAGCAGCGCGTGGCGCTCGACCAGGTCGGCAGGTTCCTCCTGGAACGGCTGGACCCGTCGGGGCTGTAGCCCGGACCCGTTTGCGGACTCCTCCTCGTTCCGCGAGAACAGGGGGGTGTTGCCCTTGTGGCGGGTGGTGTGCGGGCTCGTCGCGTGCCGCATAGAATCGTGTCTGCGCCTCTTGCTGGGCGCGGTGAGAGGTTGGAGCCCCGACCCTGGGGCAGGAGAGCGGTGGTCATCATGTCCAGCGGCAAATTGGTGCATTTCGACGCGGTGCGCGGATTTGGGTTCGTGGCGCCGGACGCGGGCGGCGAAGACGTGTTCATCCACGTCAACGACTTCGAAGAGGCGATCGTCGACGAGCGGATGCTGCGTCCGGGCGCGGTGCTGGAGTTCGAGGTCGAACGCGGCGGAAGGGGCTTGAAGGCGGTCAATGTCCGTCTGGTGCACCAGGGCGACGGCGAGCTGCCCGTGGCTGCTGCGGCGGACGAAGCCGAGGAGGAGCCGCATCCCGCCGCTGCGCCTGCGCCACGACCCGTCCGGGCGGCGGCAGGCGTGACGACGCTCGGAGCCGAAGAGTTCGCTTTAGAGATCACCGAGATCCTGTTAGACGCCTCCAGCAGTCTCACAGCGCGCCAAGTGCTCACTATCCGTCGGCGATTCGCGGAGTTCGCGCAGGCAAGGGGCTGGGTTCGCGATGCGTGATATCAAGTGAGCCTGCATAACGCGGCCCACGGGCGCGCATACGAGTACGACGAGACCGCCTTCGAGAGGCTCGCGCCGGAGCCTGTGAAGCAGGCCGACCAATGGCGCGGCGTGCATGACGCCCGCTCCGACTTCTCGCGCGACAGGGCCAGGGTGCTGCACTCCGCCGCGTTGCGCAGGCTCGCGGACAAGACGCAGGTGGTCGGCCCGAAAGAGGGGCACACGCCAAGGACGCGCCTCACCCACTCGTTGGAGGTCGGGCAGATCGGCAGGGCTGTCGCGATGGGCCTCGGCGCGGACCCCGACCTCGTGGACCTCGCGGGCCTCGCCCACGACATCGGCCATCCGCCGTACGGGCACAACGGCGAGCAGGCGCTCGACGAGTTCGCCGAGCGGTGCGGCGGTTTCGAGGGGAACGCGCAGAGCTTCCGCGTCTTGACGCTGCTCGAGCCGAAGCGGCTCGACGGCGAGGGCCGCAGCGTCGGGCTGAACCTGACCCGCGCGGCGCTCGACGCGGTCTTGAAGTACCCGTGGCTCGCGGCGGGCCACGGCGAGAAGAAGCTCCGCAAGTACGGGGCCTTCCACGAGGACGCTGCCGCGTTCCACTGGGTCCGCGACGGCGCGGGCCTGTCCGCCCGCCAGGGCGACGGGCGGCCGGAGCGCTGTGTCGAGGCGCAGATCATGGACTGGTCCGACGATGTGGCGTACTCGGTGCACGATATGGAGGACGCCGTGCTCGCAGGCCGGTTCGACCTTCGCGAGCTTGCCGACCCGAACCAGTGGTCGAGGGACGACGCGTTCGCGCCAGGCTTTGACGAGTCGGAGCTCGCGGAGGCCGGGGCGCGGCTCTGGGGCCTCGACGCGGTGCGGGCGTGCGTCGGATACGACGGCTCGCTCGCCGCGTCGGTGGCGCTCAAGCAGCTCACCACCGAGCTGGTGTCGCGGTTCGCGTCCGAGGCGGTCGCGGGGACGAAGGCGGCGTACGGGGACGGGCCGTTCGGCAGGTTCGCGGGCGGCCTCGCCGTGGCCCGGGAGGTCCGGGCCGAGGTCGCGGTGCTGAAAGTGGCGGCCCTCCGGTTCGTCATGCAGGACTCGGACCGCCTGCGCGAGCGCGCCGGGCAGCGCGAGCGGGTGCGCCGCGTGGCGGAACTGGTCGCGAGTCGGGCCCCGGACTCGTTGGACCCGATGTTCGCCTGTTTGTGGCACGAGGCCTCGGACGACGCGGCGAAGGAGCGGGTGGTCGTCGACCAGTTGGCGACGATGACCGAAACTCAGCTGGAGCGTCTGGACCCCGACGGAGGTACAATCCGCTTGTGATCGCTCCTTCGGATATTGAGACAATCCGAGAGCGCGCCCAAATCGCCGAAGTCGTCGGCGACTACGTGTCGTTGCGTCCGGCGGGCCACGACCGGCTCAAGGGCCTCTGCCCGTTCCACGAGGAGCGCACCCCCTCCTTCCAGGTGACCCCGAGCAAGGGGTTCTACCACTGTTTCGGCTGCGGGGAGAGCGGGGACGTCTACCGTTTCCTGCAGAACATGGAGCACGTCGGGTTCGTGGAGGCGGTCGAGATGCTCGCCGACCGGATCAAATACCAGCTGACCAGGGTCGACGACAGCGCCGACCGGGTCCAGGACCGGGGGACCAAGCGGCGGCTGCTCAGCGCCAACCAGACGGCGGCCGATTTCTACGCGGGCAGGCTGATGGGCGAGGACGCCGCGCCCGCCCGGGACTTCCTCAAAGGCAGGGGCTTCGACCGGGAGCTCTCCGAGCGGTTCGGCTGCGGCTTCGCCCCGCGCGGATGGGACCACCTCGTCCGGCATCTGCGGACGAGAGGCTTCGCGGAGTCGGAGATGGAAGAGGCCGGGCTCGTGAGCAAGGGGCAGCGCGGCGTCGTCGATCGGTTCCGGGGCAGGCTGCTGTGGCCGATCCGCAACGCCTCGCGGGAGGTCATCGGGTTCGGCGCCAGGCGCATCTTCGACGACGACAACGGCCCGAAGTACCTCAACACGCCCGAGACGAAGCTGTACAAGAAATCGCAGGTCCTTTTCGGCCTCGACCAGGCGAAGCGGGACATCGCGAACAAACACCAGGTCGTGGTGGTGGAGGGCTACACGGATGTGATGGCGATGCACGCGGCGGGCGTGCCCACCGCTGTCGCCTCCTGCGGCACGGCCTTCGGCGCGGAGCACATCGGGGTGATCCGGCGGCTGCTCTTGGACGACGAGAAGTCGCACGGCGAGGTGATCTACACCTTCGACGGGGACAACGCGGGGAAAGCGGCCGCGCTGAAAGCATGGGACGGCGACCAGAGCCTGGTGGCGCAGACGTTCGTGTCCCTCATGCCCGAGGGGCTCGACCCCTGCGACACCAGGCTGCAGCGCGGGGAGGAGGCGTTGCGGGAGCTGGTCGCCCAGCGTGTGCCGCTCCTGGAGTTCGCGACGCGCGCCACGCTTGCCGAGTTCGACCTCGCGACTGCGGAGGGAAGGGTCGGCGCGCTGCGCCGGACGGTGCCGATGGTGGCCAAGATCAAAGATGTCGCGTTGCGCGACGAGTACGCCCGCCAGCTCGCGGGCTGGGTTGGCTGGGAAGACACGGGCCAAGTGCTGAGCCGGGTCCGCGAGGAGGCGGGCGAGAAGCCCGCGCGCCGCGAGCAGCGCGCCGCCGAGCCCCATATCTCGCGCAGCCCGGGCCGCTCCCCGTCGGCGCGGGACTGGTCGCAGCGCGAGTCGCTCAAAGCCTTGCTGCAGCACCCGAAGCTCGCGTCGGAGCAGTTCGCCGGGGTCTCCCCGACGGTGTTCGCGCGGGAGGACTACCGGGCCGTCCGCGACGGCGCGGTGCGGGCGATGGAGGCCGCGCCTGGGCTGGACGGGCACGGCTGGGTGCAGGCGGTGTGGGAGCAGACGGGCGAGGAGCAGCTCCGGTCGTTGGTCGTGGAGCTCGCGGTGGAGCCGATCGCCACCTCGGAGGGGCAGATGGCGAAGTACGTCGGCGCGGTGCTCGCCCGGTTGGAGCTTTTCGACGTCGAAGACCAGATCGCGGAGCTGAAGTCCGAGCTCAGCAGGAACGAGCGCTCAGGGGACGAGGCGCGTTTCAGCGAGGTGTTCGGCGAACTCGTGGCGTTGGAGTCGTACCGGCGCGCGCTGCAGAAGCTGGTGAACGGGGAGGACGGCCTGTCCGGCGGCTAGCGGGCCGAGCCGCCCTGGCCGGGAGCCGGGCCGCCGCCAAGCGCGTCGCCCGCCTGCTTGCGGGCCGCCGCGATGGCCTCGGCGACCAGCGGGTTGGACTGGACGGTCTTGGTGAAGTTCAGCAGTTGCTCGTAGCGCTCCCGACCGGCGCGGGCGCCGAAGACGTAGCCGATGCCAGCTGCGATCAAAAGACGGATCATGGCGCCGAGCCTACACGAGGGCGCCTCGGATAGGGCAGACTCGAAGCCATGGCGTGGCAACGAGTCCGAGGTAGCATCTGCCGCGAAGGCGACGTGGTCTTTGAGGTCATGAACGGGATGATCACGAACCGCGAGGGCTTCGCGGACTGGGCGCAGCGTTGGCCGATGCGAGAGCCGCCGCCCTATCTCGGCAGGCTGTGCCCCGGGCTCGTCGACATCCACTGCCACGGCGGCGGCGGGCACACGTTCTGCACCACGAATCCGGACGAGGCGCGCAAGGCGGCTGAGTTCCACCACCGCAGCGGCTCCACCACGGTGGTGGCGAGCCTGGTGACCGCCCGAGAGGAGGTCCTGCAGGCGCAGATCCGGGCCTTGCGGCCGCTGGTCCACGAGGGCGTCGTCGCCGGGATCCACCTCGAAGGCCCGTTCCTCGCGACGAGCCGGTGCGGGGCGCAGGACCCTCGCTACCTCGCGAAGCCCGACGCGCTCATGGCCAGGCGCTTGCTCGACGTGGGGGAGGGCACGGTGGTCATGATGACGATCGCGCCGGAGCTGCCCGGCGCGGACGAGGTGGTCGAGGTGCTGGACGAGGCAGGCGTGACGGTGGCGCTCGGGCACACCGACGCCGATTACACGACGTTCCGCCGAGCGCTCGACGCGCCGAAACGGAGGGTCGTCACCCATCTCGGCAACGCCATGGCGCCCCTCCATCATCGGAACCTCGGCCCAGTCGGGGCAGTTGTGCACAAGTTTTCGACCGGAGGCGGGGGGATGACGTATGTCGAGCTCATCGCCGACGGCGAACATGTCGCCGACGAGTTCGTGGAGATGATCGCCGCGCTGGACAACTCGAACGTCGCCCTGGTGTCGGACGCGATGGCGGCGACGGGCAAACCCGACGGGCGGTACCGGCTCGGAGAGCTGGACGTGGTGGTGCAGGACGGGGTCGCCCGGCTCGCCAACGGCGCGCTCGCGGGCAGCACGAGCACCTTGGGGGGGATCGCTCGAAGAGGAGAGCGCAGTGCCTTCGATATGGAGCTCTACGCCAGCCTCGGGCCTGCGGAAGCATTGGGCTTGGCCGATGTCGGCAGGCTGGAACCAGGCAACCGCGCCGACTTCCTCGTGCTCGACGACGACAACCGGGTGCGGAAGGCGATGCGGCGGGGGGAGTGGCTCTCCTGAGTTCCGGCGTGCCCAAAACGCCGCTCGGACCTGCTCATTTGCGGGGCCGCCGAAGAATGCGCTAAGGTATGTCCTCGCGCCACGAGCACCCCGGCAACGCCCGGAATGCGAGTGGACATGCGGATGTAGCGCAGCTGGTAGCGCATCACCTTGCCAAGGTGAGGGTCGCGAGTTCGAATCTCGTCATCCGCTCGGTCACCGGAACGTTCCGCTTCCCGTGCCTGGCTGATCCTCTCAGCTTGATCCGAGATTATCACGGACATTTTGCCAGGTCAGGGATTTATCGGCCTGATATCAGGCAAATGCTCGCGATCTTCTCCGATCCGGGCGCGGTAGGCTCTTTGGAGCGGCCACGACATGTGGCGGCGACTTCGGTGGAGTGGCCGAGAGGTGAGGCAGCGGCCTGCAAAGCCGTCCACACGGGTTCGAATCCCGTCTCCACCTCGATATTTCGGTATCGGGGACTTCGTGCGGTACTATGCACGAGCACATCGGGTGCCCGACTCAGGTCGGCGGACCCGGAACCTGCGCGATTAGCTCAGCGGGAGAGCGCTTCCCTGACACGGAAGAGGTCACTGGTTCAATCCCAGTATCGCGCACCACGGCGAGCCCGGGCGAAGGCAGATCCTTCGTCCGGGCTCATTTTTTTGCGAACATTTTGATCATTTTTTCGAGCGCGCTTCCTGAGGGGGGCTTGCTGGGGGCGGTCGTCCTCGCCGCCAGGGGCAATGATCGACCGCGTGGAGTGGCGTGCTTGTCGCGGGCGAAGAGGGCCCTGGCTGTTGGCGGCCCAAGGGCGGTTCTGCGTCAGCCCGGGCGGTGGGCGTGGTGGTCGTCCAGCTCGTCGCGCCACCGCTTCCACATGGCGCTGCGACGTCGAACTGCAACGTCAAGAAGTGCAGAATTGGGCAAATTGCGTATGAAAGGAGTTTTTTTATTGTGCTGGCGCAAGCGGCCATGCGAGGATCCACGCGTGATCTCGCGCCGTACATCAAGTCTTTTCCACCGCACCGTCGCGCTTTGTGGGTCCGCGATGTCCCTTCTCGGGTTCGCGGTTCCCTTGGCCCATGCCGAGCCTTCGGCAAATACTGTGGACACGGCGGATTATTTGATCGCCGCGCGCGGTCGGGGCGGAGAGGTCGCGTTCCTCTCTCCTGACGGCAAGATTTTGTGCGGCGTGCCGACCGAGCAGTTTCCAACAGTGTTCTGCGTCTCGACCTCTGGCCAGTTCCCGGAGGCTTTGAAGCTGCCGACGCTCACAGCTCCTGCCCCGGAGGACGAGAACGCGGACGACGAGGGCCAGGCTCCGAAGACCGTCGCCAAAACCGCGACACAGATCGAGCTCGGATACCATCCGGCCACGCCTGCGGGGCCGCAGCAAGGAGCTCCGACGGCGATAGTGTCGCCAGCCAACTGGCAGCAGGAGAAATGGTCGAACTTCAAAGCGGACCAGGCGAAGGTCTTGCCTGCGGGGAAGAGCATCAGCGCGAGCGGGTTCACCTGCACGGCGACGAATGCGAGCGAAGTTCGTTGCATGGCCGAGGGGGTTCAGTGCTGGACCGACACGTCGCAGAACCCTGTGTGGAACCGGGTTTGCACCCAAGGGCAGAACAATATCGGCTTTGTGGTCTCCCAGGCCCGGTACGAGCTCTTCAACGTCGTGTCGGCGACAGCAGTGAGGAATCGCGACTCCGGGTCGTCGTAGCGCCTTCTTCGCCGAAGGGCGCGCGCCTCGCTCCGTGCTAGCTCCAGGCGCGGTGGCCTCCTTGCCTGCCGCCGAGCAGCCTTGGCGCGGCGGTGATACCCTCGACCGGTCGGTCGAGGATAGGCTGGTACGGCATGGTCGAATTATTTGGAAACTCTGCAGTGCTCGCTGTGGTCGTGATCGTGGTCGTGGTCGGATGCGCGACCGGGTACTTCAAGAGCCGGTCCGGGCGCGCGGTCGTGCCGGCGGCTCCGGCCCAAGGCGACGGGGTGTCTTGGGCGGAACCGGAAGCGGGCGGTCCGGGCTGTGCTGCGCTGAGAGGAAACGTGGAACGCCTCAATGAAGCGGTCAGCGCCTACCAGGCCACGTCCACGAGGTTTAAGGCAACGATCAAGAATTTGAGCTCGGACGATCCGGGGAGCATCACGCAGTCCGAGCGCGGCCAGGTGGGCGCCGCCGCGCGGGAGATGGCGATACGCCTGCGCGCCATGGCGGCAGCGGCGGGGAGGATCTCGGACGACGCGGAGCGCTTCTGGGCGAACGGGAGCGACATCGGCGCGGAGCTGCGCGACGCGGCGCGCGAAGCCGTCGCGGCAGCCGCCGTTTACGTGGAGGGCGCGGAGGGCAGCGCGAAGTACTTCGAGAAAGTGGCGGCCTGGCACAACGGTCGAGGCCTGCCTTACGGGAAGCCGTCTCACCCCGGTGCGGGCGCCGCGCCCCTGTACGAGCGGCTGGACGTGCTGTGGCGGCTCGCGGGCTGTTGACCTCGTTCGCGGTCTAAGGGTTTTCGATCACCATTTGAGCGCGTTTGCCGTTGCCAGCGGTTGGCGGTGGCGATTAGACAACGCAAGAAATCCCAGCTAAAGTAGGCGCTCGGCAAAATGCCACACGTAAGGTCTCGTAGCTCAGTGGGAGAGCGTCCGCCTCACACGCGGAAGGTCGCTGGTTCGAAACCAGCCGGGACCACATCGAAAATTTGAAGCTGTGGCTGCGCGAGCGCCCAGCCCTCTCTCTCGCCTATCGGATCGCCGTGGCGGTCGTCGGAGGCGTCGTCTTCGTCGCAGGCGCCGTCATGATCCCGTATCCCGGGCCGGGCTGGGCGGTCCTCTTCCTCGGACTCGGCATTCTGGCCACCGAGTTCCCCTGGGCGGCGCGCGTCCTGCGGTGGGCCAAACGGCAATACGACCGTCTGATGGCGTGGCAGCGAAGGCAGCCGCTCTGGTTGCGGGCGCTGTTGGCGCTCCTCGCGCTGGCGTTCACTGTGCTGACGTTGTGGCTGCTCGGGGCGCTCGCCATCGCGGGGCGGCTGATCGGGCTGGACGAGCCGTGGCTGCGCAGCCCGCTGGGCATCTGACAATTCCAGGGGACAGGCCGGTTACCATGGTCAGATCCGAAACCTTGTTTTGCATGCAACCCATCTCGAACGGAGCAACCCCATGGTCGACCTGATCGCCCCGCCCGCCTCGGCATCCGCGCTGAAGGTGCAGGCCGGGACGACCGCGAGCGCGGCGGTGCGGGAGGCGGGGCTCTCGACCTCCGGGCCGGAGGCGGTCGTCGTGGTCCGCGACGCGGACGGGGCGCTGCACGACCTCGCGTGGGTTCCGGAGGAGGACGTCCTGGTCGAGCCGGTTCCGGCGGACTCCGACGATGGCCGCTCGGTCATCCGGCACTCCGCCGCGCACGTGCTGGCGCAGGCGGTGCAGCAGGAGTTCCCGCACGCGAAGCTGGGCATCGGTCCGCCGATCAAAGACGGCTTCTACTACGACTTCCGGGTGGACCACGCGTTCACCCCGGAGGACCTGGCGCGGCTCGAGACCCGGATGCGCAAGATCATCAAGGCGGCGCAGCGGTTCTCCCGAAGGGTCGTCGAGGTCGAGGAGGCCCGCGTCGAGCTCGCGGACGAGCCGTTCAAGCTGGAGCTGATCAGCGACAAATCCGGAGTCGACGACCCGGAGGTCATGGAGGTCGGCGGCAAAGAGCTGACCATCTACGACAACCTCAACCCGCGCACGGGGGAGCGCGAGTGGGCCGACTTGTGCCGGGGCCCGCACATCCCGACCACCAAGCACATCCCGGCGTTCAAGCTCACCCGCAGCTCGGCGGCGTATTGGCGCGGCGACCAGTCCCGCGACAGCCTCCAGCGGATCTACGGCACCGCGTGGGAGTCCGCCGAAGCCCTCGAACAGCACCTCGAGCTGATCGCCGAGGCGGAACGTCGCGACCACCGCAAGCTCGGCGCGGAACTGGACCTGTTCAGCTTCCCCGACGAGCTCGGCTCGGGCCTGCCGGTCTTCCACGCCAAGGGCGGCGTCCTGCGCAAGGAGCTCGAGGACTACTCGCGCGCCAAGCACATCGAGGCGGGCTACGAGTTCGTCTTCACCCCGCATATCACCAAGGCGCACCTGTACGAGGTCTCCGGGCACTTGGACTGGTACGCGGACGGGATGTTCCCGCCGATGCACGTCGACGCGGAGCTGAACGAGGACGGCACGGTGCGCAAGCCGGGGCAGGACTACTACCTCAAGCCGATGAACTGCCCGATGCACAACCTGATCTTCCGCTCGCGCGGCCGCTCGTACCGCGAGCTGCCGCTGCGCCTGTTCGAGTTCGGCTCGGTGTACCGGTACGAGAAGTCCGGCGTGGTGCACGGCCTCACCCGCGTGCGCGGGATGACGCAGGACGACGCGCACATCTACTGCACCCGCGAGCAGATGAAGGACGAGCTGACCAAGACTTTGCAGTTCGTGCTCGACCTGCTCCGCGACTACGGCCTCGACGACTTCTACCTCGAGCTGTCGACCAAGGACGAGGAGAAGTTCGTCGGCGCGGACGAGATCTGGGAGGAGGCCACCCGGACCCTGGCGGAGGTGGCCGAGGCTTCCGGCCTCACCCTCGTGCCTGATCCGGGCGGGGCGGCGTTCTACGGCCCGAAGATGTCGGTGCAGGCGAAGGACGCGCTCGGCCGGACCTGGCAGATGTCCACGATCCAGCTCGACTTCAACCTCCCCGAGCGGTTCGGCTTGGAGTACACCGGCTCGTCCGGCCACCGGGAGCGCCCGGTCATGATCCACCGCGCGCTCTTCGGCTCCATCGAGCGGTTCATCGGGGTGCTGACCGAGCATTACGCGGGGGCGTTCCCGGCCTGGCTCGCGCCGGTGCAGGCGATGGGCATCCCGGTGAGCGACGACCACGTCCCGCATCTGCGCGCGTTCGTCGACTCGCTCCGCGCGGGCGGGATCCGCGCCCAGCTGGACACGAGCGACGACCGGATGCAGAAGAAGATCTTCACCCACACCGGGCAGAAGGTCCCGTTCCTCGTCCTCGTCGGCGCTCGGGATGTCGAGGCAGGCACGGTGAGCTTCCGGTTCCGCGACGGCAGCCAGCGCAACGCGGTGCCGGTGGACGAGGCGAAGGGCTTGGTCGTGGACTGGGTCGCGCGCCGCGAGAACGCCTCTCCCACGGCGGAGAGCTTCGGCTCGGCGGGATAGGGCCATGAGCGAGCAGCCGGAGACGATGCGCGACCAGGGGCCGGGGGAACCGGACCACCTGGCCCGGCTCTGGTCGCCGTTCCGCATGCAGTACATCGCGGAGGGGCCGAAGACGGGCGAGGCCGCGAACCCGTTCGCGGAGCTGCCGAGCCTCCCCGACGAGGAGGGCCTCATCGTGGCGCGGGGCGAGCTGGTGTACGCGGTCTTGAACCTCTACCCCTACAACCCCGGCCACCTGATGATCGTCCCGTACCGGACTGTCGCGGAGTTCGAGGAGCTCACGGTCGAGGAGAGCGCCGAGCTCGTGGCGTTCACCCAGGAGGCACTGCGGACGATCAAGCGGATCTCCCGGCCGCACGGGTTCAATGTCGGGTTCAACCTCGGCGCGGCCGCGGGCGGCTCGGTCGCCGCGCACCTGCACCTGCATATCGTGCCCCGGTGGGGCGGGGACGCGAACTTCATCACGGTCATCGGGGCCAGCAAGGTGATGCCGCAGTTGCTGCGGGACACCCGTGCTCTGCTCGCCGAAGCGTGGGGCCAGAGTCCCGTCTGATCGGTCGCGTACGCTAAGGGCGGCAAAATCGTCGGAGACGAGAGGAGATGGCTTTGCTGGTGGTGACCACGAACGACTTGCCCGGCTGGGAGATACAGCGGGTGTGTGGCGAGGTGTTCGGCCTGACCGTCCGCTCCCGCAACGCGTTCTCACAGATGGGCTCCGGCTTCAAATCGATGTTCGGCGGCGAGCTGCAGGGGATGACGAAGAACCTGGCCGACAGCCGGAACCAGGTGATGGGCAGGATGATCGACGAGGCGCGCGCCCGAGGCGGCAACGCCGTCGTCGGCATGCGGTTCGACACGTCGGAGATGGGCGAGGTGTTCACCGAGATGTGCGCGTACGGCACCGCCGTTGTGGCGGTCCCGGTCACCGAGGCCGCCAAGCAGACGGCAGCGCAGCTGGGCTATCCGCAGTTCGGGCCAGGCGGAGTGCCGCAACAGCCTGCCGCGCCCCAGCCGCAGGCTCCGCAGCAGCCCGGCCCGTACGGCCCCGGTGGCTACCCGCAGCAGCCCGGCCCGTACGGCCCTGGTGGCTACCCGCCCGCAGGGCAATACCCCCCGCAGCCGGGTCTGTAGTAGTGCTGTCGTCGCTCGTCAAACCCGCTGTCTCGAAGGTCATCGCGCCGCTTGGCGGCGCGCTGGTCCGGTGCGGGGTGACCCCGAACGTGGTGACGGTGGTCGGCACGCTCGGCACAGTGGCTTCCGCCCTGGTGTTCTTCCCGACCGGCCACCTCATCCTCGGAGCCGTGGTGTGCGGTGCGTTCGCGGTCTTCGACATGCTCGACGGGGCGGTCGCGCGGGCTTCTGGCGGCGGCACGAGGTTCGGCGCGGTGCTCGACGCGAGCTGCGACCGGATCGCGGACGGGGCGATCTTCGGCGCGCTGGCCTATTGGGCGGCATTCCCGTTGGGCGCCGCGAAGATGGGCCGAGCAGCGGATTCGTACTTCACGGCGACTCGCCAAAAATACGTCTACATCCCGAATTCCGCCGTCTCCTCGGAAGGGACGCAGCTCAGCCCCGAGGGCTTCCAGCTGCTCTTCGTCGGACTCCTGGTCTGTTTGGTCTCGGCGCTCACGATCTCCTATATCAAGGCGCGGGCCGAGGCGAGCGGCCTCAACGGGGACGGCGGGTGGATCGAGCGTCCGGAGCGGCTTGTCATCATTCTCGTCGGAGCCTTGCTCACCGGGCTCGGCGTGTGGCAGGCGCTGCCGCTCGCGGTCGCCTTCCTGGCGCTCACCAGCGTGATCACCGTCGGCCAGCGGATCCTCTCGGTCTGGCGCGGCTCGAAACAGCCTGACGGGCCCCAATGAGTGAGAGCTTCAAAACTGTGACCCTGAAAGACCGGGCCGCCATCTGGGGCTATAGCGCAGGTTGGGGCCTTGTCCGTCTCGCGCCGGAAAGCGCCGCCCGCGCGACGTTCCGCAAGGGGGCCGACTTCGCGTTCCGCCGAGGGGCGGGGGCGCAGCTGCGCAAGAACCTCGCGCGAGTGCTCGCCGTCCCGACCGACCAGGTGCCGGAGGAGCTGGTCCAGCGCAGCTTCCGCTCATACGCCCGCTATTGGCGCGAGGCGTTCCGCCTCCCGGCCATGGACCAGGCGCGGCTGGCGCGCGACGTGGACGCGGCGGTGACCCAGCAGCAGCATTTGGACGAGCCGCTGTCCCAAGGGCGGGGCGTGGTGATCGCGCTGCCGCATATGGGGAACTGGGACCTCGCGGGCGTGTGGCTGGTGGCGCGGCACGGGCAGTTCACGACCGTCGCGGAGCGGCTCAAGCCCGAGTCGATGTACCAGAAGTTCTTGGCCTACCGGGAGTCGTTGGGCTTCGAGATTCTGCCCCATCTGTCGGGCGCCGACGAGGCGGCGGGGGAGGGCCCGTACAAGGTCCTCGCCCAGCGCTTGAGGGAGGGCAAAGTCGTGTGCCTCCTGGCGGACCGAGGCATGAGCCGGGGCAGCGTCCCGGTGCAGTTCTTCGGCGAGACGGCGCGCTTCCCGCTGGGCCCGGCGAAGCTCGCGGTCGAGACTGGCGCGGCCCTGGTCACCGCGCACACCTGGTACGAGCCTGTGGGCAGGCCCGAGGGCCGCTGGCGAGCCGAGATCGGCCCGGAGCTCGACACGGGCGACGGGGTCGAGGCCGCGACCGGACGGATCGCCGCAGCCTTCGAGACCGCTATCGCAGCACGCCCCGAAGACTGGCACATGTTGCAGCCCTTATGGGATATCGACAGGTGACCCCGGCGCTCTGGCGGCACTGTGCTGTGTCTCCACCGCCGACGGGCGGGCCTGCGTTGCTCCGCTTTGCCGGGGCCTTGGATCTCATCCACCAGTTTCACCGGGGGAGGTCTGCCGCATGAGGATCGGCATGGTCTGCCCCTACTCGCTGGACGCGCCGGGGGGCGTGCAGGCGCATGTCCTCGAACTCGCCCAAGTGCTCATCGACCAGGGGCACAAGGTGCAGGTGATCGCCCCGGCGAGCGACGGCGCGCAACTTCCCGACTACGTGTGCTCCAGTGGCGACGCGTTGGCCGTGCCCTACAACGGCTCGACGGTCCGGCTGCAGTTCGGCCTCGGGGCCCTCGCGAAACTGCGCCAATGGATCGCGCAGGGGCGCTTCGACGTGCTGCATGTGCACGAGCCGAGCGCGCCGAGCCTGTCGTTCCTCGCGGTGAAGGCGGCCGAGGGGCCGATCGTCGCGACGTTCCACGCGGCAGCGGTCCAGTCGCTCATGCTCGCCGCGCTGCGCCCCGTGCTGACCCCTTACTACGAGAAGATCGTCGGACGGATCGCCGTCTCCCCGCTCTCGCGACGGCTGCAGATGCAGACCGTCGGCGTCGGCTCGGTGGAGATCCCCAACGGCCTGCACGTGCGGGACTTCCACGAGGCCGAGCCGTTGCCCGGATACCCGCGCGGTGGCGGGACGATTTTGTTCCTCGGCCGGTACGACGAGCCGCGCAAGGGCTTCGTGACGTTGCTGCGCGCGTTGCCGCGCATCGTGGCGAAGCACCCCGAGGTGGAAGTGCTGGTCGTCGGGCCGGGCGACGAGCGCAGAGCGCGGGCGAAGGCGGGGGAGCATGCAGGCAGGCTGCGATTTTTGGGCCAAGTGAGCCAGGCGGACAAAGCGTCGGCGCTGCGTTCGGCGGATGTCTTCTGCGCTCCGAACACGGGCGGGGAGAGCCAGGGCATCGTGCTGCTGGAGGCGATGGCCGCGGGCGCGGCGGTGGCCGCGAGCGATCTTGAGGCGTTCCGCCGGGTGCTCGGCGTCGATGAGGCTGGGGGCGGAAGGGCCGGGCTGCTCCTTCCGATCGGAGACGGCGAGGCGTGGGCGGAGGGAGTCGGCGCGCTGCTCTCGGACCCTGTCTCGCGCGAGCGCAGCGTCGCGGCAGGCTTCGAGGTGGTCGCCGCGTACGACTGGACTGTGATCGCCAAGCAGATCCTGCGGGTGTACGAGACGGTCACGGTCGGCTCGCCCGGCGTCCGGGTGGCGGGCGCATGACGCTGCTGCTCGTCGTCGCGCTCGTGGTCCTGCTGCTCGGGATGCTCCTGTTCGCAGGATGGATGGTCAAGACTGCGCGACGGCTGGACCGGCTGCACGTGCGCCGCGATCTGGCCTGGCAGGGCTTGCTCGCGGCGCTCGACCGCCGGGCTCTCGTGGCGCGGACCGTCGCCGCGCAGCTCGGCCCGAGCGGGGCTGATCTCGCCCGGATCGCCCGCGCGGTGGAGACGGCCGCTGTGCCGAACGGTGCTGCGTCCGCAGAGGCCGCCTCGGGGGATGCCCGGCCCGGCCGCGAACAGCTGGAGAGCGAGCTCTCGGTCGCGTTGGCCGGGGTCGGCCAGGGCGGGTTCTCGGACCAGCTCTTGGAGGAACGGGCCGACGCAGAGTGCCGGGTGCGTTTCGCGAGGAGCTTTTACAACGAGGCGGTCAGGGACACGCTCGCGCTGCGCACGAGACCTGCGGTGCGTCTTTTCAAACTCGCTGGCAGCGCCCCGCTGCCGGTTTATTTCGAGATCGCCGAAGGGCTCGGGCCGAGGGCCGAGTAGGTTTGTGATGTGGCTGACATATCGAACTCTGTCGAACTGAACTCTGCCGAACTAACCGCCGCTCAAACCGCGCGCGCGATGCTGCCGTTCGACCGGATCCATGCGAGCGGCTATTTCCTCCCCGAGGTGGCCGAACGGTTCGCCGCGATCGGGGTGACCGACCCCCACACGCGCTATCTCGCCTCGCGGGTCGCGCCGATGGGCGCGGTGGCCTCGGAAGTCGTGGTGGCGACGTTCTACAACTTCAATCCCGACATGGTCGTCCCGCGCATGGCGCTCGCGTGGTCGTTGGCCTCCCCTGAGGAGTTCTGGTCCACGCGCCTGGCCGGGGTGGGCGCGGGGCTCCGAAGGGCGTGGGGCGAGGAGCTGATCGCGTCGCCGGAGTTCCTCGAAGCCGCCGATCTCGCCGAAGAGGCAGCGAAGACGCTGGACGCGTTCGACGCGCCGGGCCGCCCGCTCTTCGCCGGGCATCTGCGGCTGCAGTGGCCGCAGGAGCCGCACCTTCGGCTCTGGTTCGGCCTCACCCTGCTGCGCGAGCATCGGGGCGACGGGCATGTCGCCCTCCTCGCCGGATACGGGCTGACCGGCCTGGAGGCGAGCATCACCTACTACGCGACGGGCGCCGCGCCGATGCCGAAGGAGTTCGTCCAGGCGAGCCGGGGATGGTCGGCGGAGCAATGGGAGGCGAGCGCGGACGGGCTGCGCGAGCGAGGCCTGCTCGCGGACGGGCCGGAGGAGGCGCTGACCGGCCAAGGGCGAGCGATGCGCGAGCGGATCGAGGCGCTCACCGACCAAATCTCGGAGGCGCCCTGGCGGCGGCTCGGCGCGGAGCGCTCGGCCCGGCTCGCCCTGCTCCTCGGCCCGCTCCGGGCCAAGTTGTTCGAGTCGGGGGCGATCCCAGCCGCGCCGCGCCGTTCGCGCTAGCAACACCAGCCTCATTGGTCACACCAATCCCACTAGTCAAGCACAATCCGATAACGGCAGGCCTCGCCCGTCCCGGCCCGGGGCGTCGGCGGCGCAAAATCGTCGGGAAATGACACCCGTGGAGAACACGGACGCGAGCCACCCGAGATTGAGCGAGGCAACGATGAAGACCCACACTGGCGCAAAGGCCCTGCGCGGCTTCCCCGCGTTCCTGCTCTTCGCCTGCGCGTCGCAGGCGGTCCTCGGGCTCGCCCCGGCTTCGGCGGCCCCCGCCGCCGACCCGATCGACGCGATCATCGTCCCGGCGGCGGGCGCGAACGAGGTCTACGGGCACGACTTCACCTCGTCGCCGGTGAACTCGGCCCCGTCCGAGCCGGAGAAGGCCCTCGGCAACTGCGGCAACGCGCAGGCCGCCGCGTTCTCCGAGCCGTGGACCTCGTACCGCTCGGTGCACTACAGCACGTACAACAACCTCGGCCCGACGCAGCGGGTGGCGATCTACGCCGACGAGGCCGCCGCCGCGAGGGCGTTCGGCAAGCTGACCGCCCAACTGGCCTCCTGCAAGACCGCCGCTCCGGCGGCCCCGGCGCCGAGCGCCCAGCCCAGCCCGGCTCCGGACGCGGCCCAGCCCGCTGGCGAGAGCCCCGCCCCGCAGGCGCCCGCGAGCCCCGCTCAGACAAGCCCCGCGCAGCAGCCCGCCGCGCAGAGCTTCACCGTCGCGGCGGCCACGGCGGACACCGCGAAATGGGACGACTACGTCGGCTTCAGCCAGGTTTCCGGCCTGCCGTACCACTGCTTCCGCGAGGCGCACCAGCACGCAGCGGTGGTCCTTGAGGTCGAGACCTGCGACCTGGACGACAACGGCTCGTTGACCTCGGCGATGGCAGGCAAGATGCTCGCCCAGATCCCGGCCGCCTGACTTCTCGGGCAGCGATCCGCAGACGCGAGCAGGCCAGTGGGAAACCACTGGCCTGCTCGCGTCTGCGGACGTTATTTCCGGCTCGCGCGGCGGCATACGATGAAGACATGACAGCGCAACAGATCCACCAGACAGGCACCGGCAAGGTCAAGCGAGGCATGGCCGAGATGCTCAAAGGCGGAGTGATCATGGATGTGGTCACCCCCGATCAGGCGAAAATCGCCGAGGACGCGGGCGCTGTCGCGGTCATGGCGCTCGAGCGCGTTCCCGCCGACATCCGCGCGGAGGGCGGAGTGTCGCGGATGAGCGACCCCGACATGATCGACGGCATCATCAGCGCGGTGAGCATCCCCGTCATGGCGAAGGCGCGGATCGGCCATTTCGTCGAGGCGCAGATCCTGCAAAGCCTCGGGGTCGACTACATCGACGAGTCCGAGGTGCTGACCCCGGCCGACTACACCCACCACATCGACAAGTGGCAGTTCACCGTCCCGTTCGTCTGTGGGGCGACGAACCTCGGCGAGGCGCTGCGCCGGATCGCCGAGGGCGCCGCGATGATCCGCTCGAAGGGCGAGGCGGGCACGGGCGACGTCTCGAACGCCACGACGCATATGCGCTCCATTGGCGGGGAGATCCGACGGCTGGCCTCGTTGGACGAGTCCGAGCTGTACGTCGCGGCCAAGGAGCTCCAAGCTCCGGTCGACCTGGTCAAGGAAGTCGCCTCCACGGGCAAGCTCCCGGTGGTGCTCTTCACGGCGGGCGGGATCGCGACGCCCGCGGACGCCGCGCTCATGCGCCAGCTCGGCGCGGAGGGCGTGTTCGTCGGCTCGGGCATCTTCAAATCGGGCGACCCCGCCGCGCGGGCGAAAGCGATCGTCGCGGCGACGACCTATTACGACGACCCCGGCATGCTCGCCAAGATCTCGCGGGGCCTCGGCGAGGCGATGGTGGGCATCACGGTCGACTCGCTGCCGGTCTCGCACCGGCTGGCCGAGCGCGGCTGGTAGGCAGAGCCGCGGGCAGGACGCGGTCCGAGGCAACATTCCAGCAGCGTGATCCTGACCGCGTCGAGCTGCTCGGCCTCGTCCTATCGCCAGTCGCCTCGTTGGCGCGCTGAGCGCTGTCGTGGTTGTGGGCGATACTCGGAGCCATGTCCGACTCCTCGCCCCAGTTCCGAGACCTCGCGCCCGAGCTCGACCAGATCGCCAAAGAGCTGGATGTGCGCTCGGTGCTCATCATGCGCTCCACCCCGGCGCATATGCGGGTCGAGGCCACGGCGGGCGAGGCGGAGGCCGTCTACACGGTGGGAGCCGAGGGCCGCAAGGGCGCGGTGTTCGAAGACGCGCACGAGCTGTACTGCGAGCGCGTGGTGAACACCGGCCAGGCGCTTTTCGTCCGAGACTCGGCCGAGGACCCCGAGTTCGCGGGGAACGAGGACGAGGCGGAGCACGGCCTCAACAACTATCTCGGGGTCCCGGTGCTGGGTCCGGACGGCAGTGTCTTCGGCACGGTGTGCGTGCTGGACGACAAAGCGAGGGACTACACCCCCGAGCAGCGCGCCCGACTCGACGAGCTCCGCGCGGCGGCGGAGCGGGCGCTCGCATCGGACTGAGCCGTCACGCCTTGGCCGCGGACCTGCTCTGGCCGGGCAGCGGCGCTTTGGCCCATGCGACCGCCACGTCCTCGATCAAGTACGAGGGGGCGGGCCGGGCGCTCGCGAATCCGGCGAGAAAACTCGATTCGAGGGCTTCGACCGCCACCTCGCGGGCCTCTCGGCGGTTCGGGACCATGCGGACCCCTTCGAGCGCGCCGTTGTGCCCAGGTGAGAACCCGATGTTCGCGTTCACGCAGGCTCCGGCGATTTGATCGCACAAGTCCACCGGCTCGGCTCCCGCGTGGATCCTGGTCCGGACGGCGATGTCGAAGCTTCGGTCCGCGCCATGGGCCTCGACCGTCCAATCGATCCGGTCGGCGGACTGGACGTGCCGGATATCCGCGCGCTCGTGGACTCCGGGGAAGGCGCGCCCGCCGACGAGAGGGACGACGCGCGAGTCGGTGTGCCGCAGCGGGACGTAGACGCCGACCGCCGTCGCCCCGGACTCGGTCTCCCATTCGACGGAGATCCGATGCGCGGCGGCCTGGAAGCCGAGGCCGAGGAGGCCGGGGAGCGGTCTCGGCCGCACCTGGTCGAACCGAAGGAGGCAGCAGCCGACGACGACCCCGGCGTCGGTCGCATGCGGGCGCAGGCCAGCAGGCAGGCGGGGCCGCACCTCGTCGGGGTCGGCGACGAGGTTGACCAGCAGCCGCCGCTTGATGTGCCCACGAATCTCCACGGGGAGATTCTCTCATTGCAGAGAAATTTCGCGCGGCTGGCCCTATGATCTCCACTTGGACGAAGACGGTTCCAAGCAGGCTGCGGCTCGTGAAGGTTGAGGGGAATAGTGCGCGCGTTCGATGAGATTCTCGACTGGGACCTCGCGGCGTTGGAGACGGGCGTGGACGCCGTGGCCAAACGCTCCGCAGGAGCGGCAGAGTACGGCAGCGCGGTGCGGACCTCGCCCGCTTTCCACGGCTGGACCGGCGCTGCGAGCGAGCAGGCGGGGGCCTTCGCGGGCAGGCACGCGGACCACAGCGACCAGATCGCCCGCCATGCGAAGGAGCTCCTCGGCCCGTTGCGCGACTACGCCAACGGCGGGAAAGACCTCAAAGGCCGAGCGCAGCAGCTCGCCGAACAGGCCGCGGCGCACGGCTGCCGGATCGGGCCGGACGGGAGCGTCGTGGACGGCGCGGCTCGAACGGGCCTGTACGGGCGGAACATCAAACAGCGTTTCGCGGCGCAGGCGAAAGATCTGATCGACCAGGACGCGGTGCTGCACCGGCGGCTCGCCGACGCCATCAAGACCAGCTACGCCAACGACAGCCGGGCCGGGGCCGAGACAGGCGCTGGGGCAGGGCCGGGGGATGGCGCAGACGCTGGGAGCGGCGCAGGTTTCGACCGCTCGTTGCATCTAGCGGGGGCCACGAACGCCCGCGACATCGGCGGCTACCAGACCTCGGACGGCCGCGCCGTGCGGACCGGGGCGGTGTTCCGGAGCAATCGCCTCGAAGACCTCACCGACGCCGATATCGCGGAGCTCAAAGCCCGAGGCCTCCGCCAGGTCGACGACCTGCGTTCCCCCTCGGAGCAGGCCGAGGCCCCGGACCGGGAGATCCCTGGCGTGCGGACCGCGTCGCGCCCGATCTTCGGCGACAGCTACAACTCGGGCGGCATGACGAAGCTGTACACGGACTTCGTGTCGCAGCCGAAGGAGCGCGCGCAATTCGCGGCCGTGCTCCGCGACATCGAGAACTCGCCCGGCCCGATCCTGTACCACTGCACGTCGGGCAAGGACCGGACCGGCTGGACAACGGCGGTGCTGCTCTCCGCCCTTGGCGTGCCCCGCCAAACCGTGGAGCAGGACTATATGCTCAGCAACGACTACCTCCACCAGTCCCCGGCCGCTGGTTCTCGGGACGGAGTGGACTCCGCGTGGCTGGACGCCGCGTTCGCGGCGGCGGACAAGCAATACGGCGGGATGGACGGGTATGTGCGGCAAGGTTTGGGCTTGAGCGACGCGGACGTCCAGGCGCTGCGGGCCAAACTGCTCGTGTGACGCGTTCCGGTCCGAACCGTTTGCTCCGAGCAGGCGGCGGCGCGGCGGGCCGGGCTACTATGGCGGTATGGGTGAGCCACGTCTCTCGTTCGACCTCGACAAGCTGCCCCGCGGCGGTCCGCGCGCGTCGCGGCTGGACCGGTGTTTGCAGACCGACCGGCAAGAATTCCTCGACCGGGACGATGTGCCGTACCGGATCAAGGGCTCGGTGATCCGCTCCCTCGACCGGATGGGGGAGCGGTGGCGGTTGCACGAGAAATTCGCCGAGCTGGCCCTCGAACAGGTCGCGGGCACGCCGAGCCCGAAAATCCTCGAGCTCGGGTCGGGGCATGGCGGGCTCTCGCGCAAGCTCCTGCAACTGCATCCGAGGGCGGAGGTCGTGATCACCGATGTCGAGCCGGAGTCGGTGGCGAGGATCCGGGACAGCGATTTGGGCAGCCATCCGAGGGCGACGGTGAAGATCGAGGACGCGACCGCGATCGATGCTCCGGACGGGACGTACGACCTCGTGGTCTTCGCGCAGTCTTTCCATCATTTGCCGCCGAGGCTCGCGAGCAAAGTCATAGGAGAAGGAACCCGTGTCGCCAAGAAGTTCCTGATCATCGACCTGCTCCGGCCCCCGTCTCTGGTGCTTCTGGCGGGATTGCCGATGTTCCTGCCGATCGCCGCGATCACGCAGGGCTTGCCGACTGCCCATGACGGGTTCATCAGCATGCTCCGTGCGTACAGCCCCGCCGCGTTCCGCGCGCTCGCCAAGGCCGCAGATCCCGATATCAAGCTTTGGACCAGGACCGACGGGCTCCAGCAAGTGGTCGTGGCGAGCAAGCTGGTCTGAATTTTTCTTCTATTTTTCCTTGTGCTGCCTGGGGTTTTCGGTTAGAATCGAACGTATGGACAGTACGGTGGGAGCCGGTTCGGCGGTGAGGGATTTGTTCGCCGCGCTGGCGGAGTTGGAGCGCGAGGAGGCGGTGCTGTTGTCGCGCGAGGCCGTGCTGGTGGGCGCACTCGTACGGGAAGATCTCGCAATTGATGGAGGCCCAGTATCTGCGCCTGGACCCCGACTGGTGCAAGAAGCGTCGGGAAAGAGCGAGGAAACAACGCTCGTTCACCATCACCCCGGTCTGGGGGCACCTCCCACGAGCTCTGCGAGTGGGGGACGACGGCATGGCGGATTTGCGCGGGACGATGCCATTGGAAGCGGCAGCCGAGTTGCGCGAGCGCCTCGACGCCATCGCCCGCACGGTGTGCCCCGACGATCCACGCCCCATCTTCACCCGCCACAGCGACGCGTTGGCTGTCCTCGGATCTGAGCACCAACTCACCTGCCAATGCGACAAGCCCACCTGCCAAGCCGCCGGGCGCCCCGCACGGCACGCCAAGAACATCGAACTCGTCGTGCAGCTCTCCTCGTTGATCTCAGGCGAGGATGTCCCCGCGCTCCTCAACGGAGCCCCGATTGACCCCGAACTGGCTCGAATACTCGCTAAAGCCGCCAAACGAATCACATTCACCACCACACCAGACCAATCTCCCCCACTCGCTAGCGCTCGCGGGAGGTACCCCCAACCCACACCGAGCCTCGAAACCCACGTCAACACACGAGACTCGCACTGCCGATTCCCCGGCTGCCACCGAAGAGCACGCACCGAACTCGACCCTCCCCCACGGCCCCGAGGGGGCCGCGGGCGGTACCCCCACATCCCGTTCAACCACGAAGCCCCAGAATCAGGCGGCTTCACTGTCCCCGACAACCTCAAACGATTGTGCAGACACCACCACCGAGCCAAAACACACGGACACTGGCAAGACCAACAATCACCCGACGGAACCGTCCACTGGACCAGCCCAACCGGCCGGCGCTACCTCACTACTCCCGGCTGAGTCCGGAGAGCCTCAAGGCTGTTCGCTAGCATTTCCGGCATGCGTGCCCTCTTCCCTTCGTGCGTCGCGGCAGTCCTTGTGCTGTGTGCGCCGGCGTTGCCCGCGCTCGCCGATCCGGTCGCGGTCCTGCTGCAAGGAACACAGAACTCGCGGGACATCGGGGGCGTCCGCACGACAGACGGGCACGTCGTCAAACGCGGTGTGGTGTATCGGAGCGACTCGCTCGGGACGTTGTCCGCGACAGGCTTGGCGGATATGGCCCGGCTGGGCGTCCGGCAGGACGACGACCTCAGGACGGACAAGGAGCGCGGAGACGTTCCAGACCGGCTGCCGGAAGGGGTGCAGCACAACGTCCGGCAGGTCTTCAGCCAGGCGGACTTCGCACGATTCCGAAGCGGCCAGGACCAGTTCTACCGTTCCTTCGTCTCGTTCCAGGACGCGCGCGACGCCGTGGCGCAGGTGCTCAGGGACATCGAGCACGGGCCTGAAGCCCTGCTCTACCACTGCTCGGCGGGGCAAGACCGGACCGGTTGGGTCACGGCTGTGCTGCTGACGCTCCTCGGTGTGCCGAGGGAAGCCGTGAACACGGACTACCTGCTCAGCAACGTGTACCACCAGGCGGCGGGCAGCTCGATGCGAGTGGGCCTCGGCGACTTGGACTCGGCTTTCGCGGAAGCGGACCGCGCCTATGGCAGCTTCGGCGGTTTCGTCCACGACGGGCTCGGGATCGGCGACGACGACATCGCCGCGCTCAAAGCGAAACTGCTGGAGTGACGGCTAGACGAGCTTTTCTCCCGGGCCCTCGCCAGGCGCGTCGGGGAAGACGCTCGCTTCGCGGAACGCCTCCTGCAGCCCGCGCAGCCCGTCTCGGATAGGCTTGCCGTGCAGCCCGAGGTCGGGCGTGGCGGCTTGCACGAGCCCGGCGAGGGCGGTGATGAGCTTGCGCGCCTCGTCGAGGTCGACGTTCTCGCTGGAGGCGGGGTCGGGATCGGCGAGGCCGAGCTTTTCCGCCGCCGCGCTCATCAGCAGGATGATCGCATTGCTGATCACCTCTGCGGCGGGAATGCCTGCGAGTTCGCGGACGACCCGCTCGGGAGCTTCGCCGATGTCTGCTGGTGCCGTGTCGTTGCCTGCTGGCGTCTGGGGGCTCATATCTGTTAGACTCTCACACCGAGACCTGCCCCGGAGCTTTCGGGGCGAGCAAGAGGAGCCCGCTCCCACCGCATGGACATCATCTGACGACAGCTCGCCTGTCCAGTCCACAGCGGTCCGTCTGATAGTCCCACCGGGCTAGACATCGCGTCTTTTCCGTGGGCTTTCTCGGTGTGGGACCCCCGTGCTCAGGTCACGACTTTGTCCGCAGCCAGAGGAGGCCCCATCAGTACAGAGACCCGCATCAACGACCGCATCCGCGTTCCCGAGGTCCGTCTTGTCGGACCCGCAGGCGAGCAGGTGGGGATCGTTCGCGTGGAGGAAGCTCTGCGGCTTGCGATCGAGGCCGACCTCGACCTTGTGGAAGTGGCTCCCGACGCCCGTCCGCCGGTTTGCAAGATCATGGACTACGGGAAGTTCCGCTACGAGGCCGCGCAGAAGGCCCGCGAGTCGCGCAAGCACCAGCAGAACACTGTCATCAAAGAGCAGAAGCTGCGGCCGAAGATCGACGACCACGACTACGAGACCAAGAAGGGCCACGTCGTCCGGTTCTTGGAGGCCGGGGCCAAGGTCAAGGTGACGATCATGTTCCGAGGGCGCGAGCAGTCCCGGCCCGAGCTCGGGCACCGTCTGCTGCAGCGGCTCGGCGCGGACGTCAGCGAGCACGGGTTCGTCGAGACCATTCCCCGGCTGGACGGCCGGAACATGACGATGATCCTCGCCCCGCACAGAGGGGCGAAGACCCGCGCGAAGGCAGCGCAGGACGCAGTGGCTCCGGCTCGGGGCGCGAGCTCCCCGGCGCAGGCGGCTCCCGCGCAGGACAACGTGGAGGCTGCTCCTTCGGAGATCGCCCCCGCAGAGACTTCCCCGGCCCCCGAGAACAACTCGACGGCCGAGTAATCACAGACGACCAACAGCACAACAAGGAGAGAACATGCCGAAGAACAAGACGCACACGGGAGCCGCAAAGCGGTTCAAGGCGACCGGCGCGGGCAAGCTGATGCGCCAGAAGGCGGGCAAGCGCCACAACCTCGAGGTGAAGCCCACGAACGTGACCCGCCGCCTCGACGGCAAGGCCGAGGTGAGCCGCAACGACGTCAAGCGCGTCAAGCGTCTGCTCGGACTCTGAGCCCTCGCCGGGCACACAAACTTTTCGACCCCCGTCAACTTCTCAAGAATAGGAACGACTCATGGCACGTGTGAAACGCGCAGTCAACGCGCACAAGAAGCGGCGCACCATCCTCGAAGCCTCGAAGGGCTACCGGGGCCAGCGCTCCAGGATGTACCGCAAGGCGAAGGAGCAGCAGCTGCGCTCCCTCGTCTACGCCTTCCGCGACCGGCGTGCCCGCAAGGGCGAGTTCCGCCAGCTGTGGATCACCCGCATCAACGCGGCGGCGCGGGCGAACGGCCTCACCTACAACCGTTTCATCCAGGGCCTCGCGCTCGCCGAGATCGAGGTGGACCGCAAGGTTCTCGCCGAGCTCGCGGTGCACGAGCCTGAGACCTTCGCCCAGCTCGTCGAGGTGGCCAAGGAAGCTGTGGCCGACCACCTGGTCTCGGCCAAGGCGTCCTGACCCTGACAGAAGATTTCGGCGATCGCGGCCTCCTCACTGCCCAATCCAGGCGTGTGATGGAGGCCGCGAAGCTTTTATCCCCTGTTGGGCGGCGCAAGGCGGGGGAGTTCCTCGCCGAGGGGCCGAACAATGTGCGCGCCGCGCTCGCCACGGGCAAAGCGGTGGAGCTCTTCGCGAGCGAGGCGGCGGCCCGCGAGCACGGCGAGATCGTCGCCGCCGCGCACGAAGCCGGGATTCCGACGAGGCTCGTGGACGAACGCGCCGCGCGCAAGCTCACCGACGCGGTGACGCCCGTCGGCCTTGTCGTCCGCTGCCCGCTGCTCGACCGGTCGTTGGCCGATGTCGTCGACAGCCTGGGGCAGGCTCCACTGGTCGTCGCGCTGGTCGAGCCGAGGGATCCGGGCAATCTCGGCACGGTGCTGCGCGCGGCGCACGCCTTCGGGGCAGGCGCGTTCCTCGTGCTCGGCGACGGGGTCGACCCGCACAATCCCAAGGCGGCCCGGTCGAGCGCGGGCAGTCTTTTCTCCGTTCCGCTGGTCCGGGAGCGCGACGTGCCGTCGGCGTTGGCCGCGTTGCGCGCCGCCGGGCTGCGCCTGCTCGCGACCACGGCGGACGGGGAGCTCCAGCTCGACCAGGCGGGCTCTGTGCTCGCGGGCCCCTGCGCGTGGCTGCTCGGGAACGAGGCGCACGGGCTGCCGGAAGCTGTCGCGCGCGAGGCGGACTGCCGGATCGCCGTGCCGATGCGCCCGGCCGCAGGACTTGAGCCGCCGGAGAGCTTGAACCTCGCGGTCGCGGCGGGAGTCTGCCTCTACGAGACCGCGCGCGCCAGGGTCCGGTAGAGTCGCAGCAGACGGTCATTTCGCCATATGGCGAATTCCATATGGAATCCATGCGGATGACGAGCGCGCTGAAAAAGCTGAAAAAGGAGAGCACGTGAGCGACGAGTTGGGGGCGGCGGTAGCCGCTGCCAAAACGGCTTTCGCGAAAGCCGAGGACTTGCCCGCGCTGGCTGTGGCGAAGGCGGAGCACCTGGGGGAGCGCAGCACCGTCGCGCTGGCCCGCAGGTCTCTCGGCGAGCTGCCCGGCCCGGAGCGGGCCGAGGCGGGCAAGGCGGTGAACGCCGTCCAAGGCGAGATCAAGGCCGCGCTCGAGGCGCGCCAGGTCGAGCTGGAGGCGGAGCGCGAGCGCCGCGTCCTCGCCGAGCAGGCCATCGACGTCACGCTGCCCGCGAGCCGGATCACGCCCGGCGGCAGGCATCCGATCGACCTGCTCGTCGACCGGGCCTGCGACGTGTTCGTCGGCCTTGGCTGGGAAGTCGCGGAAGGCCCGGAGCTCGAAGCAGAGCACTACAACTTCGACGCGCTCAACTTCCCGTCCGAGCATCCCACCCGGACTCCGCAGGACACGTTCTACGCGCAGGGCCCCGACGGCGGGCACTCCGGGCTGGTGCTGCGCACGCACACTTCGCCGGTGCAGGTGCGCGAGATGCTCTCCCGCCAGGTGCCGATCTATGTGATCGCCCCTGGCCGGGTGTACCGGAACGACGCGATCGACTCGACGCACGCCCCGGTCTTCCACCAGATCGAAGGCCTCGCGGTGGACAAGGGCCTGACCATGGCGCATCTGCGCGGCACGTTGGACGCGTTCGCGCAGGCGATGTTCGGCGACCGGGTGCGCTCGCGCTTCCGCCCGCACCACTTCCCGTTCACCGAGCCATCCGCCGAGTACGACATCTGGTTCGAGCGCAAGAAGGGCGGGCCCGGCTGGATCGAGTGGGGCGGCTGCGGCATGGTGCACCCGAATGTGCTGCGGGCTGGCGGGATCGACCCCGAGGTGTACACCGGGTTCGCCTTCGGCATGGGCCTCGACCGCACGCTCATGCTCCGCGAGGGACTGTCCGACCTGCGCGACGTCTGGGAGGGCGACGTGCGGTTCACCGCCGCGTTCGTCGGCCGTTCCGAGGGAGAGGAGTAGTCGTATGAAAACGCCGTACTCGTGGCTCGTCAAAGCGCTGGCCGAAGACAACCCTGGGTTCAAGACGAGCCCGCACCAGCTCTCCGAGGCGCTCGTTCGCCTCGGCTTCGAGGTCGAGGACCTGAGCGAGCCGAAGCTCGTCGGCCCGATCGTGGTCGGGCGGGTGCTCGAGATCGAAGAGCTGGCCGAGTTCAAGAAGCCGATCCGGTTCTGCCAGGTCGAGGTCGGCGAAGACGGGCCACGCGGGATCGTCTGCGGGGCGACGAACTTCGCGCCGGGCGACCTCGTCGTCGCAGCCCTGCCGGGCGCGGTGCTCCCCGGCGATTTCGCCATCGCCTCGCGCAAGACGTACGGGCGTGTCTCGGACGGGATGATCTGCTCGGTCGCCGAGCTCGGCTTCGGCGGCGACCACTCGGGCATTCTGGTGCTGCCGGAGGGGACCGCCGAGCCGGGAACGGACGCGATCTCGGCGCTCGGCCTCGCCGACCCGGTCTTCGACCTCGACATCACCCCCGACCGGGGCTACGCGCTCTCGGTCAGGGGACTCGCCCGGGAGCTCGCGATCGGGCTCGGGATCGCGCACACCGACCTCGCGCAGCGCGTCGTCCAGCCCGCCGCCATCCCGCCTGCGGGCAGTGCCGACGCCTCTGCGACTGCGGGCGGGGCATGGCCGATCGTCGTGCAGCCCGCCACGCCGCTCGCGGGCTACAGCGTCCTCGAACTGCGCGGCGTCGACCCCTCGGCCCCGTCCCCGTGGTGGATCAAGTCGCTCTTGGCGAAGGCCGGGATCCGTTCGATCAGCCTCGTCGTGGACGTCACGAACCTCGTGATGGTCGAACTGGGCCAACCGCTGCACGCGTTCGACGCCGACAAGCTCGTCGGCGCGGTCCAGGTGCGCGAGGCGAGGCCGGGCGAGACGATCACGACGCTCGACGGCGCGCAGCGCGCTCTGGACGAGAAAGACGTGGTCATCGCGGACGACACCGGCCCGGTGGCGCTCGCGGGCGTGATGGGCGGCGAGAGCTCCGAGGTCGGCCCCTCGACGACTCGCGTCCTCCTCGAGGCGGCGAGCTTCGACCCGAGCCGCACCACACACACCTCGCGGCGGCTGGGCTTGGTGAGCGAGGCTTCGCGGCGGTTCGAGCGGGGCGTGGACCCGTTGGTGGCTCCGGTGGCCCTCGCCCGGGCCGCGCAGCTGATCGTCGAGCTCGCGGGCGGCGAGGTCGCGGCGCAGCGCAGCGAGGTGCTGCGCAAGACCGAGCAGCGGCCGATCATCATCCCGGTGGACTTGCCAGACCGCACGGCGGGCATGGCGTACCCTCCGGGGACGACTCCGCGCCGCCTTGTGCAGCTCGGCTGCACGGTGTGGGGGGAGCGCGAGCTGGTGGTCTTCCCGCCGAGCTGGCGCTCGGACCTCAGGCAGAAGGCGGATCTGGTCGAAGAGGTGCTCCGTCTGGAGGGCGTCGACCGCATCCCCTCGATCCTGCCGAAGGCGACTGCGGGCAAGGGGCTTTTGCCGTCGCAGTGGCTGCGGCGCAAAGTCGGCTCGGCCCTCGCCGAGGAGGGGTTCCTCCAGGTGCCGGTGAGCCCGTTCTTCTCCAGCTCGGTCTTCGACGACTGGAACCTGCCCGCGAACGCGGGACGCCGGCGCACCGTGCGCCTCGCGAACCCGCAGGACTCTGCGAAGCCGGAGCTCGCGACCACGCTGATGCCGGGCTTGCTGGACGTGATGTCCCGAAACCTCTCGCGAGGGATGACGGACCTCGCCGTGTTCGCCATCGCCCAGGTGGTGGGCACGGCGCTCAAACCTGCGACGATCCCGTCGATCCGGTCCGACCGGCCGCCGTCGGTCGCGGAGCTGCGGGCGCTGTCCGAACGAGTCCCGGTGCAGCCGGTCCACCTCGCGGTGGCGCTGTGCGGCGACCGCATCCCGGCAGGCCCCTGGGGCAAAGGCCGGGCCGTGGAGCCCGCGGACATCTTCATGGTGGCCGACGTGCTCGCGCGCGCGGCAAAGGTGAAATTGACCCGCAAGACCGCGCACCATGTGCCCTGGCATCCGGGCCGGTGCGCGTACCTGCAGGCCGGGCCGTGGACGGTGGGCATCGCGGGCGAGCTGCACCCTGCGGTGCTGGAGCGCGCGGGCCTGCCGCCGGGGACGTGCGTCCTCGAGCTGAATCTGAGCGCGTTGGGGTCCGAGGGCTTCGAGGAGCACCGCAAGCCGATTCCGCCGATCTCCACCTATCCGCCGGTGCGCCAGGACATCGCGGTGACCGTCGCCAAGAGCGTGCCCGCGGCGAGCGTGGAGCGCGCGGTGCGCGAGGGCGCGGGCGATCTTTTGGAGAGCATCCGCCTCTTCGACGTGTACTCGGGCCCGCAGGTGGGCGAGGGCCGCAAGTCGCTGGCCTACTCGTTGACGTTCCGTGCTGCGGACCGGACGTTGACCGAGGATGAGGCGAGCGCGGCGCGCGGCGCTGCGTTGGCGGAGGCGGCGAAGCGTTGCGGGGCGGAGCTTCGGTCCTAGCGGTGTTTGGCGGGGCATGTGGGCGAGGGCTGGCAGTGTCCTCTGCGCCTACTCGTTGGCGTTCCGTGCTGCGGACCGGACGTTGACCGAGGATGAGGCGAGCGCGGCGCGCGGCGCTGCGTTGGCGGAGGCGGCGAAGCGTTGCGGGGCGGAGCTTCGGGCCTAGCGCGAAGGCTTGTCGTCGTCGGGCTTGAGCCTGTCTTCGGCGGCGAGCCGCCCGTGCCCGGATTCCCAGTCGGGCGGATCCAGGCGGACATACCCGAGGTCTCGCCAGGGGCCTTCGCTCAGACCGGTGAGGGCGGTGCGGATTTTGCGCCGCCACCTCGGCTCTTGCGGCTGGCCTGCCGCGACTGTCTTCTGCTCGTGTAGACGCTTGCGCCGTGACTCCCATGTGCCGTCTGACATGACCAAAGAATACCATGGAGTACTCTAGATCGGACGGGTTACGGAATGAGGACGACTTTCCCCCGCGCGTGCCCGGTCTGCAGATAGCGGTGCGCGGCGGCGGCTTCGCGCAGCGGGAACGTCCGGTCCACGACGACTTCGAGGTCGCCCTGCCCGGCGAGGCGCAGGAGCTCGGCCCGGGCGTTGTCGCGGAACTCCTGGCCGGGGCGGACATGCGGGCTCATGCCGTGCCCGCCAGAACCTGGGCCGTGGCCGCCGATGGCGCCGAGCCCCTCTGCGGCGGCGCGGGCGAACGCGGCGATGGTGACGAACCTGTTTTTGTCGACGCCGTTGGCGGCGAGCAGCGCCAACGAGACGTCGACCGCCTCGTCGGTGCCCACGCAGTCGAACGCGGCAGTGATCGGGCCCAATGCCTCGACCCGCTCGTGAAGGCCGGGGCCGTATTCGACCGGCACGGCGCCGTACGCGCGGAGCTGGTCGTGGCGAGCGGGGCTCGCTGTGGCGATCACCCGCACGCCGCGCTGTCGGGCGAGCTGCGCCGCGAGGAGGCCGACGGCCCCCGCGCCGCCGTGCACGAGGAGCGTGTCGGCGCTGTGCCCCTCTCCGGCTCCGTGCAGCCCGATCACGTCGAACGCGTGCAGCGCGGTCGACCCGGCCAGCAGGAGCCCGGAGGCCTGCTCGAAGCTCAGCGAGGCGGGTTTGTGCAGCACGTCCTTCGCCGGAACCAGCAGCTGCTCGGCGTACCCGCCGAACACGCGGAACGCCACCACCTCGTCCCCGGGCCGCAGCGTCCCGGTCGGGCCCTTGGCATCCGGACCGGCTTCGGACACGACGCCCGCGATCTCGAACCCGATCCGAAGCGGCAATGTCGAGGGGTCGAAGCCGCGTTGGCCGCTGTACCGCTTCCAGTCCGCCGGATTCGCGCCTGCCGCGCGGACGTCGACCACGACTTCCCCAGGTCCGGGGTCCGGGACGGGCAAATCTCGCAGTTCGAGCACATCAGGACCGCCGAAGGCTGTTGCGACCACGGAAAGCGCCATAACAAAGCCAACCGCCGTCTCGCCGGGGCTATTCCCCGTATGGGAGAATATCGGCATGAGCACGAGCACCTTGATCCTGCTGCGCCACGGCGAGAGCGAATGGAACGCGAAGAACCTTTTCACCGGCTGGGTGGACGTCGCGCTGTCGGAGAAGGGCGTCGGCGAGGCCAAGCGCTCGGGCAGGCTCATCGCGGAGGCGGGCCTTGAGCCGGACATCGTGCACACCTCGCTCCTTCGCCGCGCCATCACCACCGCGAACTACGCGCTGGACGAGGCGGACCGGCTGTGGATCCCCGTGGTGCGGGACTGGCGGCTCAACGAGCGGCACTACGGCGCCCTTCAGGGCCTCAACAAGGCCGAGATCAGGGACAAATACGGCGACGAGCAGTTCATGCAGTGGCGGCGCAGCTACGACACCCCGCCGCCGCCGATCGAGGCGGGCAGCGAGTTCTCCCAGGACCTCGACCCCCGGTACGGGCCCCAGGACGGCGGCCCGCTGACCGAATGCCTCGCCGACGTGGTGGCTCGGATCGTCCCGTACTTCGAGCACGACATCGCCAACGAGCTGCGCGCGGGGCTGACGGTGCTCGTCGCCGCGCACGGCAACTCGCTGCGGGCTTTGGTCAAGCATCTGGACGGGATCTCCGACGAGGACATCGCCGAGGTCAACATCCCCACCGGCATCCCGCTGCGCTACGACCTCGACAAACATCTGAAGCCGGTCGTCAAGGGCGGCGTGTATCTCGACCCCGATGCGGCCGCCGCAGGCGCGGCGGCGGTGGCCGCGCAGGGCGGACAAGGCCACTAAAGAACCCATTGGAGAGCACGGGCCGCGAGGGAATAGCCCGCGCCCGTGGTGTGTTGTGGGTCATATGCCGTTTGAGCC
The DNA here is from genome assembly GCF_051660745.1 of Segniliparus sp. NCBI lineage: Bacteria > Bacillati > Actinomycetota > Actinomycetes > Mycobacteriales > Segniliparaceae > Segniliparus > Segniliparus sp. The sequence goes on from NZ_JBOFQF010000028.1 coordinate 360,031, forward strand.
CCGCACGCCCGGCCCCGACCATCCCATCGTTGTCGAGCCGACCCACGACCATGTGGTGGTGCGGATCGGCGGGGTTGTCGTGGCGGAGAGCTCGCGGCCGGTGGTGCTGTACGAGTCGACCTATCCGGCCGTCTACTACCTGCCTGCCGACGACGTGGACTGGACGGCGCTGCGAAGCAGCGAGACCAGCACGTACTGCCCCTACAAGGGGGAGGCCGCGTACTACGACGCGGTGACCGGGGGCGGCGTGGTCGCCGACGCGGCCTGGAGCTACCCGGAGCCGTATCCGGCGGTCGCCGCCATCGCGGGGCGTCTCGCGTTCTATCAGGATCGGACGCAGATCTTGGTGGCGGCGGGGAGCTGACCTCTCGCTGATTTTTTCTTCTTCCTGCGATTTTGCCCACCTTCGCCGCGCTGCGCGATAAGCGCTCTGCTAGGCTCTTTTCGAGATCGCGCCTTTTGTCAAGAGTAAAATTTCGCGTGATTCTAATAGAACGATTGATCGAATTGGCGAGCTGGAGAAGTTCGCCGGAAAAGCCGCAACGCCCCGAGAACAGGAGCAGGTTATGACGAATCCGACCCCGCGAGCAGTGTCGCTGAGCGATGACGCGGCACGCGTCCTCGCGAACGCGACAAAGACCGTCCCCCAGCAGCCGAGCATCACCCCGAGGTGGCTGGTCCGCCTCCTGTCCTGGACCCCGGTCGAGGCGGGCATCTACCGCGTCAACAAGGTCGCCAACCCGGAGACCGTCAAGGTCTCGTGCGACAACCACGACGAGTCGCCGCTCGCGCACACCTTCGTCGACTACGACACGAACCCGAGGGAGTACCGGCTCAAAGCGGTGCAGACCATCCTCGACGTGCACACCCGGATCTCGGACCTGTATTCCAGCCCGCACGACCAGATCACCCAGCAGCTGCGGCTCACGATCGAGGCGATCAAAGAGCACCAAGAGGGCGAGCTCATCAACAGCCCCCAGTACGGCCTGCTGGCGAACACCGCCCCCGAGCAGAAGATTTCCACGCTCGGCGGCCCGCCCGCCCCGGACGACCTCGACCACCTCATCAGCAAGGTGTGGAAAGAGCCGGGCTTCTTCCTGACGCACCCGCTCGGCGTTGCCGCGTTCGGCAGGGAGTGCACCCGCCGCGGCGTGCCGCCCGCAACGGTGAGCCTCTTCGGATCCCAGTTCCTCACCTGGCGCGGCATCCCGATCATCCCGTCGGACAAGGTCCCGGTGGTTGACGGGAAGACGAAGTTCTTGCTCCTGCGCACCGGCGAGGCGCGCCAAGGCGTCGTCGGGCTCTTCCAGCCGGGCCTCGCGGGCGAGCAGGGCATGGGCCTCTCGGTCCGCTTCATGGGCATCGACCGCAGCGCGATCGCCTCGTACCTGGTGTCCCTGTACTGCTCGCTCGCGGTGCTGACCGATGACGCCCTCGCAGTGCTCGAAGACGTCGATGTGGAGAAGTTCCATGACTACGCCCCCAAGTACCTCAAGCGCTGACGCGGGTCGGGAGTCCGGCAGGATCCGCGACTCCGCTTCCGCTCCGAACGTCTCAAGCGCTGACGCTTGGCTCCCGGACGAGGCGACGTTGAACCGTTTGGCAGCGGAGTTCTTCACGGCCCTCCCCGGGACCAGCCCGGCGACCCCGCCAAGCCCGGCGAGCCCCGGGTCGGCCCCGGGGGCCGTGTCGGTCCCCGGGCCGCTCGACGTCTCCGCGACGCCGGACGTGTCTGCGAAGCCGCCTGCCGTGCCGGGGTTCTCCCCGGCGGGCGTGGGCGGGTTCTCGCCGGACCTGCCCGACTCGGTGCTGAGCGCGTTGGGCCTTGTGCCCACGAGTCCCTCGGCGCCTGCGCCGAGCGTCCCGGCGAACTTCACCCCGCCCGCGCAAAGCCTGCCCGCGTCCTACGGCCCCGTGTCGGTTCCTGCGGCCTCGGTCCCGGAGTTCTACTTCTTGGAGGAGATCTCCCGAGCGCAGCCGCCTGCCGCGGTCGTGCCTCCCTCGGCGCCTGTCGCGCCGAGCTTCGTGGACCTCGCCCCGTACCTGGAGGAGCCCGCCACGGGCTCTGCGGGCGGGGGAGCGGTTCCCGCTGCGGCCGTTCCGGCCTCGGCGGGGGGCCGTCCGGTCTCCGGCGGCGCGCCAGGCCTGGACGTCAGAGGCGTCCGGGCGGATTTCCCGATCCTCTCGGAGCGGATCAACGGCCACCCGCTGATCTGGTTCGACAACGCGGCCACGACCCAGAAGCCGCAGGCGGTGATCGACCGGCTGGCGTACTACTACGCGCACGAGAACTCGAACATCCACCGCAGCGCGCACACGCTCGCGGCCCGGTCGACCGACGCGTACGAGAAGGCGCGGAAGATCGCGGCACGGTTCATCGGAGCGGGCTCGCAGGAGGAGATCGTCTTCGTCCGGGGCACCACCGAGGCGATCAACCTGGTCGCCAACTCGTGGGGCCGGAAGAATCTGCGCGAGGGCGACGAGATCATCGTCTCGAACCTGGAGCACCACGCGAACATCGTCCCGTGGCAGCTCATCGCGCAGCAGACCGGCGCGGTGATCAAGGTGATTCCGGTGGACGAGCGGGGCGACCTCCTGCTCGGCGAGTACCAGAACCTCCTCTCCGAGCGCACGAAGATCGTCTCGGTCACGCATGTGTCCAACGCGCTCGGCACGGTGACCCCGATCGAGGCCATCGTGGACGCCGCCCACCGGGCGGGCGCGAAGGTGCTCATCGACGGCGCTCAGTCGGTCGCCCACGCACCGGTGGACGTCGCCTCGCTCGGCGCCGACTTCTTCGTGTTCTCCGGGCACAAGATCTACGGTCCGACCGGGATCGGCGTGCTGTACGGCAAGCGCGAGGTGTTGGAAGACATGCCGCCCTTCCAAGGGGGCGGCAACATGATCGCCGACGTGACCTTCGAGCGCAGCGTCTTCCAGCCGCCGCCGGGCAGGTTCGAGGCGGGCACTGGGAACATCGCGGACGCGGTGGGCCTCGGCGAGGCGCTGGAGTACGTGGAGCGGATCGGGCTTCCCGCGATCGCGGCGTACGAGCACCACTTGCTGGAGCACGCCACTGCGGAAATGCTGCAGATCCCCGGCCTGCGGATCTTCGGATCCGCTCGGGAGAAGGCGAGCGTCCTCTCGTTCACGCTCGCGGGCTACGAGCCGATCCAGGTCGGCCAGGCCCTCAACGAGCTGGGCATCGCCGTGCGCGCCGGGCACCACTGCGCGCAGCCGATTCTGCGCCGCTTCGGCCAAGAGACGACGGTCCGTGCTTCGCTGGCCTTCTACAACACTATCGACGAGGTGGATTTCTTCGTCGCGGCGTTGCGCAGGCTGGCGGCGGACTCCGGGACTCGGTAGCGGCGAAGAGCCTCCGTGGCGAACGGGGAAGCACTGCTTCGTCGCGGCGTTGCGCAGGCTGGCGGCGGACTCCGGGACTCGGTAGTCGGCTATAGAACCGAAAAGGCCCCGCTCGCGACGCGAGCGGGGCCTTTTCGCTTTCAGGCCGCGAGATGCTTGCCGAGCCAGGCGAGCTCGTCCGGCAAATGCGCGCCCCAGAACGCCCCGTCGTGCCCGCCGGGGGAGAAGCCGCCCTCCGGTTTGGGGTCCAAGCCTGCGATGAACGAGCGGGTTGCCGAGGCGAACGGGTCGGAGTCGCCGATGTCGATCCGCAACGGGATCTGCGACAGCGCTCCGCGCAGCTCGAAGCCGCTGTAGCGTTGATGGTCCTCGGCGGAGTCGAACGCGCCCGGCGCGATGCCAGTGCCGGGAAGCCACAGGGCGGGGCTCGCCGCGCAGATCGCCGCCGTGCGCGCGGGGCCGAGGAGCGCCCCGATCCGCAATGCCCCGAACCCGCCCATGGAGATGCCGTGGAAGGCGACTTTCGAGACGTCCAGGCCGCGCTGGCCCAAGAGCGGGATCAGCTCCTGGAGGACCATCTGGCTCGCGTCCTCGCCGGTGGCCCGGGGATGGAAGTAGGTGCCCTCGCCCATCTTCCCGCCGTCGAAGCCGACCACGGCGAAGGGGCGCGCGCCAGCGGCGATCCCGCCCGCGAAGTCGAAGCCGAAGACTTCGGTGTGGTCGCCGCCGAGCCCGTGCAGATGGATCACCGGGCGCAGCGGGCCGGTCGCGCCTTTCGGACGCAGAATCGCCCACCCGGTCTCTCGCCCATTGCGGAATTTCGAGGCGAAGCTGCCGGTCTCGATGTCTGCGGGGTCGGCGAGGGCGTGGCAGCCGACCCAGCCGAGCGCGCCGACCGCCGCTGCGGCGCTTGCGCCCACGAGGAGGCGACGACGTGAGACCAGCCCCGGCGGCAGGTCGCGGCGAGTGGTGTGCGGCATAGGCTCAAGTTTCTGTGACGGGGTCGAGTACGATGCTGTTGATGGACGATCACAGCGTAATCGGTGGGCAGGCGAACGGCGCGCGCGCGGCAGCGCGCGACCGGCGCCGTGCCCGGTTTTTGCCGCTCCTCGCGTCGGGTTTTCTGCTGGCCGCATGCCAGTCCCCGCTGCCAGAGGTGCACATCGGGAAACACGTCGAGGTGATCGCGCACGAGGGGGGCAGGGGCCTGTACCTCGGGGACTCTGTCGCAGCGTTCCAGAACGCGCTCGAACTGGGGGTGGACGTGCTCGACCTGGACGTCGTCCCAGGGAAGGAGCAGGGGCCTGAAGGGCGGCCGGGGCACCAGCGCCCCGTGCCGCTCGTGTGGGGCGATTTGACGGCGGACTCGTCCAAATGCGACGGCCAGTTCACCGGGCAGCCGCTCAAGGAGCTCACATTCGCCCAGGTCGACACCTTGGTCTGCGACAAGGCCGCATCGCGGTTCCCCGGCCAGAAAACAGAGTCCGGCAACAAGATCGCGGTGCTGTCGCAGGTCTTCAACCTCATCGACCGCAGATCGAAATTCACCTTCGACATCGAGATCCGCACTGTCCCGAACGACGCGTCGTCGTCCACGCCGGAGCAGGCGGCGGGCTCTGTGCTCGCCGAGTCTGTGAAGGACCACCGGGAAGGGCAGGTCCGGATCAAGAGCTTCGACTGGCGCAACCTCGACTTCGTCCGGAAGCAGAATCCGAAAATCAGGCTGATCGCGCTGTACGACGAGAAGACGTTCTTCCCCGGCAGCCCTTGGCTCGGCTCGGTGGATTACGCCGCCGTGGGCGGCGACCCGGTCAAAGCCGCGCAGCAGATCGGCGCGGAAGCCCTTTCGCCTTGCTACACCACGGCGGGCTGCGCCGGATCGACCCCGCCGGGGCCCGGAGCCCCGTTGCTCGACAAGGGCCTGGTCGACCGGGCGCACAAGGCGGGGATCAAGGTCGTCCCGTGGACGGTCAACGACGAGAAGGCGATGGCGGGCCTCATCGACCTCGGAGTCGACGGCATCGTCACCGACTACCCGGACCGCCTGCGCGAAGTGCTCAAGTCGAAGGGCCTCGAAGCCCCCGACCCGTACAAGCCCCCGGTCGCGAAGACTCTGCAGAAAAACCCGCCGGGGCTGGACAACTAAGGCCTTGGCGACGGAGCCCGCCAGCAGCCCGCCTGCGCACTAGCCCAGCAGCTCACTGGCTCACGCGTCTCGCGGCTTCGCCCGCGAGGTGCTTGGCCTGCGCGCAGTCGATCTGTCCGCTGACCACGACGTAGACGGGCTCGGCTTCGTTTGCCGCCGGTTGCGGCGCGCCGGGTGCGGGCGAAGCGGCCGGGTCCTGCCCCGGCTCAGACGCTTTCACATACGCCGTGCAGCGCGGCCCGGTGGGAGCCTTGGGCTTCGCGGCAGGGGTCGCCGGGAGCCGTTTGCCCGGCGCGGCGCCTTTCGGCGGCGGCGGGGCGACAGCGGCGAGCACCTGCGCGAGAGGGGTCGCGGCAGGGTCCGTCCACACCGGGACGTCGCCCTCTTTGCTCGTCTGGAACGGGGCGACCGCCTTCTCCGGCAGCCTGCGGAACTCGGCCCAGAGCGAGCGCTCGTCCGGGACCGACACCAAACCGCAGCGGTAGGCCGTCGTGTCCGCGAAATCCAGCTTCGCCTTTTCCTCGTCGGCGACGACCGCGCAGGGGTCTTGGTCCAGGATTTTCTCCGAGACGGCGCGCAGGGGGATGCTGATCGGCTTCGCTTTCACGATGGCAGTGGTCACCGAGTTGGCGAGGCCGCAGGGGTTGTCGTGCCGGTAGGCGCGCACTTGGATTTTCGCGTCGGGCACGTCCCTCGGCGCTCCGGGGTATTTGGCGAGCCCGGAGTCGAAGAAGAAGGAGCATGTCGCCAGATCGCCCGAACGGCCCTGGTACACGGCTTGCCCGTCCACTTCGAAGTACTCCTCGCCGGGACTGCGGTCGGCGTCGGGGACGAGCCCGACCTCGAACGACTCCCCGGCGCCGTCGTCGGCGAACGAGAGCTTGCACGAGTCGAGCGTGTCGGCGGGAGCCGTTTTGACGAGCGGCGGCGCAGACTTGGCGAGATCGTCCTTCGGGACGAGGCCGCAGGGGTCGGCCCTGCGGATGGCGCGGAGCACGAGGAGCGTCGACTGCGAGGTGCCGTCGAGGTCTCGCGCGTACGCGGGCAGCTCGCCCGCGAAGAAGGCCGAAGGGTCTGCCTTGACCCGGCTCGTCGTCGCGGGACCCGCCGGGTCCGTGCCGCACGCCGCCATGAGCAGGGCGAGGGGGAGGAAGCCCCAGCCGCTGTTCTTGTCGAGGACGTTGATCATGCCTGTGACGCTTGGCGTGCTTTGAACTCTTTGCGCCGCCGGTGCAGGATCGGCTCGGTGTAGCCGCTCGGCTGCTCCCTGCCTTGCAGGATCAGCTCCTTCGCCGCCTGGAAGGCGATGTTCGAGTCGAAGTCGGGGGCCAGCGGCTGGTAGGCCGGATCGCCCGCGTTCTGCTCGTCCACGATCACAGCCGTCCGCTTGAGGCTCTCGACGACCTGCTCCTCGGTGATCACGCCGTGGTGCAGCCAGTTCGCCAGGGTCTGGCTGGAGATCCGCAGCGTCGCCCGGTCCTCCATGAGGCCGATGTCGTGGATGTCGGGAACCTTCGAGCAGCCGACGCCGTGGTCGATCCAGCGCACCACGTAGCCGAGGATGGACTGGCAGTTGTCGTCCAGCTGCTCTTGCAGCGCGGCCGCGCCGAGCTTCGCCGGGTCGCCGAGCGGCGGGGTGAGCAGGTCCTCGATCGGGCCGGGCTCGCGCTTGGCGATCTCGTCCTGGCGGCGGAACACGTCCACCTCGTGGTAGTGCAGCGCGTGCAGCGTCGCGGCCGTGGGGGAGGGCACCCATGCGGTGGTCGCCCCGGCGAGCGGGTGGGCGATCTTCTGCTCGATCATCGCGGCCATGAGGTCCGGCATCGCCCACATGCCCTTGCCGATCTGCGCGTGGTGCGCGAGCCCGGCGTGCAACGAGACGTCGACGTTGTGGTTCTCGTAGGCGTTGTACCAGGTCTGCGCCTTCTGCTGGCCCTTGGGGACGACGGGGCCCGCCTCCATGCTGGTGTGGATCTCGTCGCCGGTGCGGTCGAGGAAGCCGGTGTTCACGAACGCGAGGCGCTCGCGCGCGGCGTAGAGGGCCGCCTTGAGGTTCGCGGAGGTGCGCCGCTCCTCGTCCATGATGCCCACCTTGATGGTGTTCTCCGGCAGGCCGAGCAGGGCCTCGACCTTCTGGAAGGTCTCGACGGCGAAGGCGACTTCGGCGGGGCCGTGCATCTTCGGCTTCACGATGTAGATCGACCCGGCGCGGGAGTTGCGCCACTGGTTGTCGGCCTTGATCCCGTGCAGGGCGACGAGCGAGGTGACCAGCGCGTCGAGCAGGCCTTCGGGGATCTCCCGGCCCTGCGGGTCGAGGACCGCGTCGATGGTCATGAGGTGCCCGACGTTGCGGATGAAGAGCAGCGAGCGGCCAGGAAGGACGACCTGCCCGCCGTTCGCGCCGGTGTAGGCCCGGTCCGGGTTCAGGGAACGGGTGAAGGTCTTCCCGCCCTTGACGACCGCTTCGGTGAGCGTTCCCGTGTTCAGGCCCAGCCAGTTGCGGTAGCCGAGGACCTTGTCCGCCGCGTCAACGGCGGCGACGGAGTCTTCGAGGTCGACGATCGTGGTGATCGCCGACTCGATCAGCACGTCTTTGACGCCTGCGGGATCGGTCTGGCCGACCGGGCTCTGCGGGTCGATCTGGATCTCCGCGTGCAGCCCGTTGTGGACCAGCAGGACGGCGGTCGGCGAGGACGGCTCGCCGACCCAGCCCGCGAGGACCTCCGGGTCGGCCAGGCCTGCCTGGCGGCCGTCGGCGGTGGTCACGAGGAGCTTGCCGCCTGCGATCGTGTACGCGGTGGAGCCGATGTGGCTGCCTTCCTCGAGCGGGGCGATCACGTCGAGGGTCTTGCGGGCGTAGGCGATGACCTTGTCCCCGCGCACCGGGTTGTAGGACTTGCCCTTCTCGGCCCCGTCCTCCTCGCTGATCGCGTCCGTGCCGTACAGCGCGTCGTAGAGGGAGCCCCACCGCGCGTTGGCGGCGTTGAGGGCGTAGCGGGCGTTGAGCAGGGGCACCACGAGCTGCGGCCCGTTCGTGCCGGAGATCTCCACGTCCACGTTCTCCGTGGTGACGGCGAAGTCCTCGGGCTGCTCGCCAAGGTAGCCGGTCTCGCGAAGGAACGCCTGGTACGCGTCGGGCTGGAAGCCGTCGCGCCTGCTCCGGTGCCACTCGTCGATGGCGCTTTGGAGCTCGTCGCGGCGGGCGAGCAGCTCGCGGTTGCGGGGGGCGAGCTCGGCCAAGATCTCGGCGAAGCCGGACCAGAAAGCAGCAGGGTCCACGCCGGTGCCGGGGATCGCCTCGTCCGTCACAAAGTCGTAGAGCTCTTTCGCGACTTGGAACCCGTGGACATTGACCCGTTCAGACATGACGACCTTCCTTATTGGCTACGTGGATAATTCCATGCTAGTCGGACCTGCCGAGCGGATTTTTCGGACCGTCCATCAAACCCCGCACGAGGTCTTCGAGCGAGGCGAGGCCGACGACCGCGCCCTCCTCGCCGACCACGAGGGCCAGCTGGGTCGACTCCGCCATCATCGCGGCGAGCGCGTCGTCGAGGTTGAGGGCGGCGGACACCTGCGGCAAGGGCCGAAGCTGCGGGCCGAGCTCGTCCGCGCCCCGAGCGTCGCTGGTCATGAGCGCTAACGCGTCTTTCAGGTGCACGTAGCCGAGGAAGCCGCCCGAGCCCGCCCCGCCGGGCCTCGTCGCCGGACTCTGCCGGATCGTTCCCGGCTCCGCCGTGACGGGCGGTCGGCTTTGCTGGTCGGGGGCGGGGTGGCGGACCGGGAAACGGGAGAACCCCGTTCGCGCGACAGCCGCTTCGATCTGCGCCGCAGTGGGGCCTGCCACACTGCCGTTCGCGGCGAGACGGGCGGGCAGGCTCACAACCTGTTCGAGCGGGATCGCCACTTCGGCGAGCGCGCGGTCGCCGATGGACAACAGCCGGGTGAGCCTGCGGTGCTCCTCCTCGTCCAGGAGGCCCACTTTGCGCGACTCGCTGATCATCGCCCCGAGCTCGGCCACGGAGACAGCGCTGTCGAACTCCTCTTTCGGCTCGACGCCGAGGAGGCGCACGATCGCCGATGCGGTCTTCTGGAACGCCCAGGTCACCGGCGCGGTGATCCGGACCCACGCGACCAGCAGGCCGGAGAGGAGCATCGCGGCCCGCTCCGGTCCGGAGAGCGCGAGGTTCTTCGGCACCATCTCGCCGAACAGCACGTGGACCGACGCGACCAGCGCGAGGGAGAGGACGAGCGCGACCGGGTGGGCGAGGACGGCTGGCGCGTGCGCGAGCTCGGCGACCTTGCCGAGCGCCGCCGCGAACATGGGCTCCGCGATCCACCCGAGGGCGAGGGACGCGAGGGTGACGCCGAGCTGCGCCCCGGTGATGAGCGCGGGCAGCCTGCCGCCGATCGCGATCACCTCTTGCGCAGCTCGGCTGCCTTGGTCGGCGAGGGTCTGCAGCCGGTCTTTGCGCGCGGAGATCAACGCGAATTCCGCGGCAACGAACAGGCCGTTGACAGCGATGAGGGCGACGAACCCGATGATTCCCCAGATCATGCGTGCCTGCCTTGCGCGCGGAGGTCAACGCGGCGGTGCTCCACTGCAACGAGCAGGCCGTTGACAGCGATGAGGGCGACGAACCCGATGATTCCCCAGATCATGCGTGCCCGTTCCCCGTCTGGCGCTCGCCGAGCCAGAGCCGGTCGATGCGTCTGCCGTCCATCTCCAGCACCCGGACCCACCACGAGGAGGGCACTAGGAGGGTCTCGTCCTCGTCGTCGGCGTGGATCTGCGGGAGCTGCAGCTCGTCGCCGACCTCGGGGATGCGTCCGAGCACGTGCAGCACGAGGCCCGCGACGGTTTCGAAATCCCCGTTCGGGCTGCGGTAGCCGGTCGCCTCGTCGAGCTCGTCGGTGCGCAGCAGTCCCGAGCAGACCCAGCCCGCCAATTCGTCCTGCGGGTCGACCGGCTGGATCGCGAGCTCCTCCCCGTCGTCGTGCTCGTCGGTGACCTCCCCGACGATCTCTTCCACGAGGTCTTCGAGCGTGACGATGCCCGCGGTGCCGCCGTATTCGTCCACGACCCACACGACCTGCATTTTCTCCCGGCGCAGTTGCGTCATGAGCGCGTCGCCGTCCAATGTCGCGGGCACGGAGGAGACTGGGCGCGCGAGCGTCCCCAGCAGGCTGTGCCCGCGCTGCGCCCTCGGCACCTCGACGGCTTGGCGCACGTGGACGAAGCCGAGGGCCTCGTCGAGGTCGGAGACTTGTTCGCTGCTGCCCGCCGGGAGGACGGGGAAGCGCGAGTGCCCCGTCTCGGCCGAGATGCGCAGCAGCTCGTCCACGGTGTTGTCGGCCAACAGCGCGACGATGCGCGATCGCGGGGTCATGACTTCTTCCGCCCGGCGTTCTCCGAACCGCAAAGACCGGTCGATGAGCTGCGCCTCTTCTTTCTCCAAGGCGCCGTGCACGGCGGAATTGCGCACGAGGACGACGAGCTCGCTCGGGGACCGGGCGGAGCGGAGCTCTTCGGCGGGCTCGACGCCGAAGCCGCGCACCACCGCGTTCGCCGCGCGGTTCAGGCCCCGGATCACCGGCGCGAAGAACGCGGAGAACCGGACTTGGAACGGCGCGGTCGTGCGCCCGAGGGTCAGCGGCTTGGCGATGGCCAGGTATTTCGGGACGAGTTCGCCGAGCACCATCGACAGGCAGGTCGCCACGACGAGCGCGGCGGCCGACTCGACGGCGTGGACGGCGGGCTCGGGGACGAGGAACGCGATCGAGGGCCGCAGCACGTCGGCGAGCACGGGCTCGGCGAGATAGCCGGTGGCGAGCGTGGTGAGGGTGATGCCGAGCTGGGCCCCGGAGAGCTGGAACGACAGGTGGCGGTGCGCCCGCACGAGGGCTTTCGCCCGGCGGTCGTTCCTCAGCCGGTAATCGGTCTCGACCCTGCCCCGCTCCAACGTGGTGAGCGAGTACTCGGCGGCGACGAACACCGCTGTCCCAGCCGTGAGGGCCAGGAAACCGAGGATGCTCAGGACTTGTACCAAAATATGCGGCATAGTTATGTCGCAACAGGCGCGCGGTCGGCGCCTAGCGCGAGGGTGTCACCCCCGCGCCGGTACTTCCAGGGTCGTCGCTCACATCGTGGATATTAGCAGAACGTCAAGATCGCTCTTTGACGATTAGCCTTTGACTTCGGAGCCGTCGCCGGACCACAGGGTGTGCCATTTGCCCTCGTCGTCGGTGCGGGCGCGTGGGCACTGTCGAGCCGAAGTGGTCGAGCTGCTCTTAGCCTTTGACTTCGGAGCCGTCGCCGGACCACAGGGTGTGCCATTTGCCCTCGTCGTCGGTGCGGGCGTAGGTATGCGAGCCGAAATAGTCGCGCAGCCCCTGGATGAGCGACGCGGGCAGGCGCTCGGCGCGCAGTCCGTCGTAGTAGGCGAGGGTGCTGGCGAATGCAGGGGCGGGGATGCCGAGTCCGACGGCGGTCGCCACCACTTTGCGCCACGAGCCGAGCGCGTGGGCCACCGCGTCGGTGAAGTACGGGGCGAGCAGGAGGCTGGGCAGCTCCGGATCCGCGTCGTAGGCTTCTTTGATCTTGTTGAGGAAGCTGGCCCGGATGATGCAGCCGCCGCGCCAGATCGTGGCGAGGTCGCCGGGCTTCACGCCCCAGTTGTTCTCATCGCTGCCCGCTTTGATCTGGTCGAAGCCCTGGGCGTACGAGACGATCTTCGAGGCGAAGAGCGCCTGGCGCACGTCCTCGACGAACCCGTCGAGGTTCGGCTTCTCGGCGAGCGGGCCGGAGGCCAGGCCCACTGCGGCTTTGCGCTGCGCGCGGGAGCCGGAGAGCGCGCGGGCGAAGACCGCTTCGGCGATGCCGGTGACCGGGACGCCGAGGTCGAGCGCCGATTTGACGGTCCACCGGCCGGTGCCCTTCTGCTCGGCCTCGTCCACGATCACGTCTACCAGCGGTTTGCCGGTGCGCGGGTCCTTGTGGCTGAGCACCTCGGCGGTGATCTCGATCAAGTAGCTTTCGAGCTCAGTGGTGTTCCACTCGCGGAAGATGTCGGCGATCTCGCCCGCAGGCAGGCCGAGCACGTCCTTGAGCAGCTGGTACGCCTCGGCGATGAGCTGCATGTCGGAGTACTCGATGCCGTTGTGCACCATCTTGACGAAGTGTCCTGCGCCGTCCGGGCCGATGTGGGTGCAGCAGGGGACGCCGTCGACGTGCGCGGAGATGGACTCCAGCAGCGGGCCGAGGGATTTGTAGGACTCGGCGGGGCCGCCGGGCATGATCGACGGGCCTTCGAGCGCGCCGACCTCGCCGCCGGAGACACCCATGCCGACGAAGTGCAGCCCGCGCTCGCGCAGCGAGGCCTCGCGGCGGATGGTGTCGGTGAACAGCGAGTTCCCGCCGTCGATGATGATGTCGCCCTGTTCCATCTCGGCGGCCAGCTGCTCGATCACGGCGTCGGTGGCAGCGCCTGCCTGGACCATGATGAGGGCGCGGCGCGGACGCTCGAGCGCGTCCAAGAACTCGCGGATGGTCTCGGTGCGCACGAATTCGCCTTCCGAGCCGTGGGCTTCGAGGAGGGCGTCGGTGCGTCCGGCGCTGCGGTTGTGCAGCGCGACAGTGTGGCCATGGCGGGCGAGATTGCGCGCGAGGTTGGCGCCCATGACGCCGAGGCCGGTGACTCCGATTTGTGCTGTGCCGGTGGGAATGCTCACCCTTACACCCTAGCGTGTAAGACGCGGATCGTCCTTGTGAGGGCGAGCAATCTGGTTGTCCCCGCTTGTCTCTCGTCCCGCACGGGGACGACGGCTAGCGGAGAAGCCGGGAGAGCTCTTCGAGCCATGGCACGGCGAGGGCGATAGTCGGGAAGACCAAGACCACGGAGGCTGCGAGATAGGCCGGGACGGAGATCCATGGCGACGGCTCCGGGGCGCAGAGCCGGTGGACTCTGTCCAAGGTGAACTCGCCGCCTGCGGCGATAGCCCCCGCCGGGGCCGCGGTGTCGGCGAGCGCGATGAGGGCGCGGGCGACCGGGGCCGCGCCGACGACCGAGCGCGCGTGGTCGTCGGCCAGCATCTCCACGAGCATGCGGACGCTGGTGAGCGCGGCGGCGGATCGGACGAAACGGGGGAATGCCTCGTAGATCGCGGTGAACGCCTCCAGGATGAGGTCGTGGCGGGCCCGGAGATGCGCCCGCTCGTGGCTGATCACCGCTTCGAGCTCGCTCGGCGCGAGCGAGTCGACGGTCCCATGGCTGAGCACCAGCCGATGCCGAAGGCCCGGCAGGCAGTATGCGAACCGCTCCTCGGCGGCGAGCAGGCGAAGGTCGTCCTCGGCGTGCTCGGGGATCCGCCGGTCGCTGGTGAGGAGGTCCACGAGCATGCGGTGCCGGGCCCGGCGGGCGCGCAGCGAGACCGCGAGGCGGACGGCGGAGTAGCTCAGCCGGGCCCCGACCAGGAGCGTCAAGGCGAAGACGGAGACGCAGAACACCCACATCGGCCAGCCCAGCGTGGCGATCTGGGCATGGACGTCTTGTGTCGGGCGGCCGTCGGGGCCGGGCAGGAGCACCCGGCTCGCGATGGCGAGCCCGCAGCTGAAGGCGGAGAACACGGCGGCGATGGCGACGGCCTGCCACAGCACGAGCGCGGCGCGCGGCGCGCGCTGCGGCCACCGCGAGGCTGCCAGCCACGCCGGGATCGGCCCTGCGAGGAGGAGGGCGAGGGTCCCGAAGGCGACGGGTGTCACCCTTCGTCCGCCCCGTTCGGGGCCACGGGGTCGGGCTCTTGCTGCAGACGCAGCGCCTCGCGCATGGCGCGCGCCTCGCCGGGGCTCACTTGGCCGATGAACCGGACGAGGGCGGCGGCGCGGACGCTGGAGTCCGGCGCCTGGCCCAACGCGTCGACCAAGAGGGCGGCCACCAGGTCCTCGCGGGGCTGGGCGGGGGAGTAGCGGTGCGCGCGGTCTTCGCGGCGCTGGATGACGAGGCGTTTGCGGGCGAGGCGCTGGAGCACGGTCATCACCGTGGTGTAGGCGAGGTCGCGGTCCGCCGCGAGCTCCTCGTGCACTTGGCGCACGGTGAGCGGCGCGGGGGAAGCCCAGAGGCGTTCCATCACCGCGCGTTCCAATTCGCCAAGGCCGTGCATCATTGCAGTATATCCTACCCCCTTGACAAGAAAGGTTAGCCTTACCTATAGTGGAACTCGCCGGACGGAGCCGAGGGCTGCGGCGAAGTCCGGATCGAAGTCGGTGTCCCGCCACGCTGGTGGTGGGCGGGACACCGACTTTTTTCTTCCCCGGCCCCGCCGCTCCCGCGCGGGCGCGCGGCTACGATGGTCCGCATGGCAGACCTCGACCCAGACCTGTTGGAAGCGCTCCAGATGGACGATCCCACGGGGTTCAACAAGTTCCTCGGGCTGCGCTACGGAGAAATCAGCGGCGCCTCGGTGGCCGCCGAGCTCGCCGTGACCGAAGACCACCTCCAGCCCCACGGCATTGTGCACGGCGGCATCTACGCCTCGGTGGTGGAGACGCTGCCGAGCGTTGGCGGGACCGTGTGGCTCGGCGGCAAGGGGTACTGCGTCGGGGTCCACAACGCCACCGACTTCTTCCGCCCGACCCGCGCGGGGGCGACGCTGCGCGCGAAGGCGGTCCCGGTGCACCAGGGCAAGAGCCAGCAGCTGTGGCGCGTTGAGATCGTGAACGACGAGGGCAAGCTCGCGGCGGCAGGGGAGCTGCGAGTGCACAACATCTACTTCGGCGAGGGCGGGAGCTGATGCTGCTCACCCCGCACGAGCAAGAGCGCCTGCTCCTCTCCTACGCCGCAGAGCTGGCCAGGCGGCGCAAGGCGCGCGGCCTCAAGCTCAACCACCCCGAGGCGGTGGCGATCATTTCGGACCATGTCCTGGAGGGGGCGCGGGACGGGCGAACGGTCGCCGAGCTGATGGACTCCGGGCGGGGCGTGCTCGCGCGCGAGGACGTCATGGAAGGCATTCCGGAGATGCTGCACGACGTGCAGATCGAGGCGACGTTCCCGGACGGGACCAAGCTTGTGACGGTGCATCACCCGATCGGGTGACGCTCGCGATCCGCCGCCCTGGCCAGCGCGTACAGCGCCATGCGCCGATTGGCCATCTGATGCTCGCCGAGGAACGCGCAGCCCGCGTGTTCGAGCACCCGCCGGGCCCCCGCGTTGCGGTGGTCGGGGTCGAACATGACGCGCTCGCAGCGCGGATCGAGTTCGAGGAGGCTCGCGACGAGGCGGGGGAGCAGGCTCGTCATGAGCCCCTTGCCCGTCATGGCGGGGTCGGCGATCGCGACATGCATCCCCAAGTCGAAGGGGCCTGCCTCGTACCGGTCGCCGATCGAGTCTTGCGCGGCGCGGTAGATCTCGAGGTACATGCAGGGCTTGCCGTCGGACTCGACGATGCAGGGCAGCGAGTACGAGCCGTCGGCCTGCGCTTTGAGCTGCTCGCGCCACCGTTCGTCGGGCCAGTCCTGCTCCCAGCCCCGCACGAGCTCGGGCTGGCGCATCCATGCGGCGACGAGCGGCGCGTCCGTGTCGGGGTCTGCTGGGCGCACGCGGAAGGGGGCTTCGAGCTTCGGCGCGGGCGGCGCGGGCACCCATGCGGGGCCGGGCGCGATATGGCGCGGCAGGCCGGGGCGAGGTCGTGTCATTCGGGCCTTTCTGCGTCTCTCCGGGTCTGCGTCTCTCCGGGTAAGAATATAAGGCTAGGCTATCCTCGTTTGTGGGGGCGCGGCGGTCGGAATAAACGTCGGGCAGGGCGAGTTGCAGCCGTCGTGCACGAGTCCCACACGACTTTCCAGATCGGCCAGATCAAGATCACCCAGCTCGTCGAGCTCTATCCGTGGGAGTTCCCCGCTCGGGGCTGGTTCCCCGAGCTGACCCCGGAGCAAGCGGCAGTGGCGGCCGAGCACTACCCCGCGGCGGTCGTCGACGACACGACGTGGGTCGTGGCGCTGCGCAATTACGTGGTCGAGCTCGGCGGCAAGGTGATCGTCGTGGACACCTGCGCGGGCAACCACAAAACCCGGCCGAACATGTCCGAGCTGCACCAGCTCGGCACGGACTACCTCGAACGCTTCGTGCGGGCGGGCTTCGACCCCGAGCGGGTCGACATCGTGGTCAACACGCATCTGCATCCGGACCACTGCGGCTGGAACACCCGGCTGGCAGACGGGGCGTGGCTGCCGAGCTTCCCGAACGCGGTCCATCTCTTCGACCGGGCGGAGCTGGAGTTCGCGAGGACGGTCGGGCCGAGCGGTCTGCTCGGGGCGCTCTCCGAGGACGTCGGCAACATGTACGAGGACTCCGTCCTGCCGATCCTCGAACAAGCTGAGCACGAGCTCATCGAGGCGGGGGAGGAGATCCTGTCGTTCGGCGCCGCCAGAGTCGCGACGCTCGCGACTCCGGGGCACACGCCAGGGCATCTGGCGGTGGAGGCCCGCGACGGCGGGGACGGCGTGATCCTCTCCGGGGACGTGCTCCACCACCCGGTCCAGGCGCGCTATCCGGATCTGCGGTTCGTGGGGGACGCGGACCCCGAGCAGGCCGTCCGGACGCGGCGGGAGCTGTTGGCGCGTTGCGCGGACGAGGGGCTGCGCCTGCTCACCGCGCATGTGGCGACTCGGCCCGGCTCTGCGCTGCAAGCCCCGCTCGGCGTGGTCCGCGATGAGGCGGACGGCGGCTTCGACTGGGTTGTGTGAGCGCCGGGCCGGGCTTTCGGGCGCCGGGCGCGGCTCAGCGGTACCAGCCGAGCACGCGGGAGGCGAGGAGCACGAGCCCCAACGAGATCGCCGCGACCACGACGAGGCCGATCACCGCGACGAGGAACGGGCGCCACCCGGACTTGGCGAGCTGGCGGAAGTCGGTGGACAGGCCGACTCCCGCGAAGGTCAAGAGGAACGCCCATTTGGACAGGTTGTCGACATTGGCGATCTGCCCCTTGCTCAACAGGCCCGCCGTGGCGACAGCCGCGACGGCGACGAAGCCGAGGACGAACTTCGGGAACTTCTGCCAGAGGAATTTCGCCCGCGCGGCGCCGCCCTGCGGCGCTTCCCCTTCGCCCCGAGCGGCCCAGTAGATGGCGAAGCCCAGCACCACGAAGCCGATCAGCCCGTTGCGCACCGACTTGACCAACACGGCGGTCTTGCCCGCCTCGGGGGAGTACAAGTAGCCGGTCGCGGCTGTCTCCGCCGTGTTGTCCACGGCCAATCCGGCCCACAGCCCGAACTCGTGGTCGGTGAGGCCGATGGCGTGGCCGAGCGCGGGCAGGGTGAACAGCCCGACCGCGCCGAGCGTGAGGATCGCGGCGATGGCGTAGCCGGCTTCGGAGTTCTTCGCCCGGATCGCGCCCTTGGCCGCGACGATCGCGGAGACTCCGCAGATCGAGGTGCCGATGGCCAGGAGCGAGCCGAGTTTGCCGGAGAGCCCCAACAGCCGCGCGGCGAGCAGGATGACCGCGCCCGCGACCACCATGTCCACGATGATCTGCACGAAGGCGAGCCCGCCGAGCTTGACGAGGTTCAGGAGCAGGAACCGGACTCCCAGCAGGACGATGCCCGCCTTGAGCCAGAACTCGTATGTGGCGACTCCGGGCCGGAACACGGGGCGAACGCCGACGGTGTTCACGATGACGAGGCCGAAGAGGATGGCCCAGAGCACGTACTCGATATCGGGCAGCGGCGTGTGCGTGGCGGCTCCGATGGCTTTGAGCTCGGCTTGCGCCCACTTGCCCGCCAGCCCGACCGCGAGCAGGAGCGCGATCCCGGGGAGGAGCGCGAGCGCGCCTCGCACGGTCAGCGGCCCGTTGAACACCGGCCCGTCGAACGGCGAGTCCTCCGGCTCCTCGGCGGCCGTGGCGCGCTCGGCCGCAGCCGTCCCCGCGCTCACCAGGGGATCCTCGGCAGCACGCCGAGCGCGGCCAAAGCGACGACCGCCCCGCTGGCGATCACCGCCCACCAGTCGGCTCCGAGCCCGCGCCGGGCGGGCGGCGGCGTTGCCGCGGTTTCTGGGTCGTGTTCGGCCATGGCTGTAGCCTGGCACGGCCCGCTCTTCGGGGCAACCATTTGCCGCACCGGGAACGCAACCCAGGCCGAGCGGACGAACTTGCTGCTCAAGTACAGTGATCGCATGATTCCTGGCGAGATACTCGGCTCCACTGGCTACGCCCCCAGCTATATCGAGTTGAACGAGGGCAAGCCGTCGATTCCGTTCGAGGTGTGCAACACCGGCGACCGGCCGGTGCAGGTCGGCAGCCATGTCCATTTCGCCCAGGCCAACACGGCGCTGCGGTTCGACCGGGATCGCGCGCACGGGCTGCGGCTGGACATTCCGGCAGGCACGGCGGTGCGCTTCGAGCCGGGCGTGGCCAAGCAGGTCTTCCTGACGCCGCTCGGCGGAGCCCGCTACGTGCCAGGTCTGAGCCTCGACCCGCCGGGGAGCCTCGGCGCGCCCGTGGAAGTCCAGATCATAGAAGAGAGCAGCGAAGACGGGGTCGAGGAATGAGCCGCATCGACCGGGTCCGCTATGTGGGCCTCTACGGGCCGACCGTCGGCGACCGGATCCGCCTCGCGGACACGGACCTGTTCATCGAGGTCACCGAGGACCGTTGCGGGGGCCCCGGCCTCGCGGGAGACGAGGCCGTGTTCGGCGGCGGGAAAGTGCTGCGCGAGTCGATGGGCCAGGGGCGGGCGACCCGCGCGGAAGGGGCTCCCGACACCGTCATCACCGGCGTGGTAGTGCTCGACTGGTGGGGGGTGGTCAAGGCCGACGTCGGGATCCGCGACGGGCGGATCGTCGCGCTCGGGAAAGCGGGGAACCCGGACACGATGGACGGCGTGCACCCCGACCTCGTGATCGGCCCGTCCACCGAGGTGATCGCGGGGAACGGGAAGATCCTCACGGCGGGGGGGATCGACTGCCACGTGCATTTCATCTGTCCGCAGATCATCCCCGAGGCGCTCGGCTCCGGGCTCACCACGCTGATCGGCGGCGGCACCGGCCCGGCCGAGGGCTCGAAGGCGACCACGGTGACCCCGGGGGCGTGGCATCTGGCCCGGATGCTGGAGGCGCTCGACGGCCAGCCGATGAACTTCGTCCTGCTCGGCAAGGGCTCCACGGTGTCCGAGGAAGGCATGTGGGAGCAGCTGCGCGCGGGCGCCTGCGGCTTCAAGATCCATGAGGACTGGGGCGCGACGCCCGCGGCCATCGACGCCTGCCTGCGGGTCGCGGACGCGTCGTGCACGCAGGTCGCGCTGCACACGGACACGCTCAACGAGCTCGGCTACGTCGCGGACACCCTGGCCGCGATCGGCGGGCGGGGCATCCACACCTACCACACCGAAGGCGCGGGCGGCGGGCACGCACCGGACATCATCACGGTCGCCGCGCACACGAACGTGCTGCCCAGCTCGACCAACCCGACCCGGCCGCACACGGTGAACACCATCGACGAGCATCTCGACATGCTCATGGTCTGCCATCACCTGAACCCGGCGATCCCCGAGGACCTCGCGTTCGCGGAGAGCCGCATCCGCCCGTCCACGATCGCGGCGGAGGACTTGCTCCACGACATCGGGGCGATCTCGATGATCGGCAGCGACGCCCAGGCGATGGGCCGCGTCGGCGAGGTGGTCATCCGCACGTGGCAGACCGCGCACGTCATGAAGCGCAGGCGGGGGGTTTTGCCCGGGGGCGGGCTGGCCGACAACCTCCGCGCGCGCCGCTACGTCGCCAAGTACACGATCTGCCCGGCGATCGCGCACGGGCTCGACCACGAGATCGGCAGCGTGGAGCCGGGCAAGCTCGCCGACCTCGTGCTGTGGGACACCGCGTTCTTCGGGGTGCGCCCGCATCTGGTGCTCAAGGGCGGCATGATCGCGTGGGCGCAGATGGGCGACGCGAACGCCTCGATCCCCACGCCGCAGCCGGTGCTGCCGAGGCCGATGTTCGGCGCGGCGGCGGCCCCGCAGACCTCGGTGCACTTCGTCGCCCCCGCCGCGCTGGAGGCGGGCCTCGCCGACCGTCTCGCGGTGCGCAGGCGCCTGGTCGCCGCGAAAGACGTGCGCGCCGTGCGCAAGTCGGACCTCAAGCTCAACGACGCGACTCCGGACATCCAGGTCGACCCGGACACGTTCACGGTGCGCGTGGACGGCGAGGTGTTCGAGGAGCAGCCCGCCGAGGTGCTGCCGATGGCGCAGCGCTACTTCTTGTTCTAGTTCTGCTGTTCTAGCCCGCCGAATTCGGGGACGCAGAGAAACTTGCATACGCAATATTTGTGTGCGTACTATATTGCGCATGCAGATTGATTTGAACGGAAAGACCGCCCTGGTGACCGGGTCCACGCAGGGCATCGGCTTCGCCATCGCGAAAGCGCTCGCCGCCAGCGGCGCCCGCGTCGCGCTCAACGGCCGCTCGCAGGCCAGCGTGGACGGCGCTGCCGACCGGCTGCGGGGCGAGGTTCCAGGCGCCGATCTGGTCGCGCTCGTCGCCGATGTCGCGACAGAGGAGGGCGCCGCCGCGGCGGCCAAGGCGTTGCCCGAGGTCGACGTGCTCGTGAACAACCTCGGGATCTTCGGCTCGGCGGAGCCGCTGGAGATCTCCGACGCCGAGTGGCGGCGCTATTTCGAGGTCAACGTGCTCTCCGCGATCCGGCTCACCCAGCAGTACCTCCCGGCGATGACCGCGAAGGGCTGGGGCCGGATCCAGTACATCGCCAGCGACTCCGCCATCGCCATCCCGGCCGAGATGATCCACTACGGGGTGTCGAAGACCGCGCTCTTGGGCGTCTCGCGCGGCTTCGCCAAAGCGGCGGCGGGCACCGGCGTCACGGTGAACTCGGTGATCGTGGGGCCGACGCACACCGGCGGGGTGGAGGACTTCGTCTACCAGCTGGTGGACAAGTCCCTGCCGTGGGAAGAGGCGCAGCGCGAGTTCATGAAGGCATACCGGCCGCAGTCGCTGCTGCAGCGGCTCATCGAACCGGAAGAGGTCGCGAACCTGGTCGCGTACTTGAGCTCCCCGCTCGCGTCGGCGACGACCGGGGCGGCCGTCCGGGTCGACGGCGGATACGTGGACGCGATCGTGCCCTGATCGGCGCGCTATCCTTTGGTGCGATGAGCCCCGTGTCCGCCCTCCTGCTCGCGCTCGCCGACTCGCGGCTGCCGACCGGGGCGCACGCGCACTCCGGCACGATGGAGGAGGCGATCGCCTCGGGCATGGTCTTCGACCTCGCGAGCGCGGAGGCGTTTCTCGTGCGCAAGGCGAAGACCACGGGCCTGACGGGCGCGTCGATCGCCGCGCACCTCGCGGCGGGGCGGTGCGACGTGGCGCGGGCGGAGCGTCTCGCGGACTCGCGGACCCCCTCGCCCGCGTCAAGGGACGCGTCTCGGGAGCAGGGCAGAGGGCTGGCCCGGCTGGCCAGGACGAGCTGGCCGGATTTCGCGGCGGCGCTGCCGAACCAGCCCCATCTGAGCAGGCCCCACCTGTCCACTGTGCTCGGCGCGCTCGGCGCTCACCTCGGCCTGCCCCCCGGCGATGTGGCGGGGCTCTTCGTCTACACGTCCATGAGCGCCGCGGCGACGGCGGCTCAACGCCTGCTCGCCTTAGACCCCTCGCTCATGGCGGCGGCGACGCTGCGCCTCTCGGCGCTCTGCGACGAGACGGCCGAACGGGCCGCGAGCGGATTGCAAGAGCTCTCCGACCCGCTCGGCGACATCCTCGCGGAACGGCACGAGCTGAGGGACCAGGCTTTATTCCGGTCCTGAGGCTCGAAAGCTCAGCGGCCGAGCTTCGACTCGAAGCCCGCGCAGTAGGTGGTGACCAGCACGCACTCCTGCGCCCCGGCCTTGCAGGCGTCGAGGACGCGGACCTCGCGCGCGTCGGTGTCGTCGTCATCGCCGAGCTCGGCGAAGAACTGGGCGTTCTTCACCTCTTTGCCGTCGTCGTCCTTGCCAGTCTTGACGCCCTTGGCGACAGTGGCGCAGGCGTTGGTGAAGCTGGTGACGACTTTGCAGTCGGTGGCGCCGTTGCGGGCGCAGAGGTCTTTCGCGAAGCCCTCTTCGGTCTTGCGGGTCGCGGGGCCGGAGATCGTGCCGATCGCCCCCGTGCTCGGCGAGACGGCGATGGCGGCGTTCCAGTTCTCGTCCGCGGAAGCGGTGGACAAAGCCGAGGCCATCGGGGCTACGGCGAGTGCTGCGGAGGCGATGAAGGTCGATAACAATCTCATAACGAGGGATTGTAAAGGCAAGGCGGAATTTGTGCGAGCCGAACCGCAATGCGTCCGAAGAATTCAACAAGTTGTTCATCAGATGAACTCTTCGCGGGGCAGATCGCGCCGCGGACGAGCCCTTGCTCGGGCGGAGCCGGGTCTTGCCCTGAAGAGCCTTGCCCTGAAGAAACACGGCGCGACGGGTACGGTGATCGGGTGAATCACACCTCCGCGTTCAAGGGGATCCGGCCCAGCCCTGTCTTTCTCGGCATACTCGCGGCCACCGCGTTCGGCGGAGCGCTCGCCTGGATCGGCGAGCCAGGCGGGCCGTTGGCGACTTTCGGGGCTTTCGTCTTCGTCCTGGCGGGCTGGTTGACGACGCTGTGCCTGCACGAGTTCGGCCACGCCTTCGCCGCGTGGCGGTTCGGCGACCACGACGTGGCGATCAAGGGCTACCTCGACCTCGACATCCGCCGCTACACCGATCCGATCAACTCGTTGGTGATCCCCCTGGTGATCATCCTGATCGGGGGCATCGGCCTGCCGGGGGCCGCCGTCTACCTCGACACGCAATGGATGGGCAAGAAGCAGCGCAGCATCATCTCGCTGGCCGGGCCCGCGGCGAACCTCCTCGCCGCCGTGGTCTTGCTCGGCGCGGGCGCGGCGGGCGAGGCCTCGCTCGCGTGGATCGACTGGGACGGCGCTGGCGGCGGTGTGTTGCGGCCCGGGCACTTCGTGTTCTGGTCCGCTGTGCAGTTCCTCGGGCTCTTGCAGGTCTTCGCCTTGGTGATCAACCTCCTGCCGATCCCCGGCCTCGACGGCTACGGCGCGATCGAGCCGTGGCTCTCCTACGAGACCCAGCGCAAGCTGCACCCGGTCCGGCAATGGGGCTTCCTCGTCCTCTTCGGCATCCTGCTGCTCCCGAACCCCGTCGGCTCACTGGTGCGCAGCTTGATCTGGCAGGTGTTCGACCTGCTCGGCGGCAACGGGCTCCTCGCCGCGTACGGCCAGCACTTCGCGTTGCCCTGGCAGCGGTGAGCAGGGCCGCGCGGGCGCGCGGCGGCGAGTTGCCAGATTGCTCGGGAACAGGCGTCCTGGCGGGCCGGAGCCGATTAAGCTTGGCGGTGTGAGCAGCGCGACCCCGGCACAGGAGGGCACGGCACAGGCGGCTTCCTCCGTGTGGCGCTTCGAAGGATTCGACCTCGACCGGTATTTCACGAGGATCGGCTACACGGGGGGAGCGGAGCCGACTTTCGAGACGTTGCGCGCGCTGCAGCTCGCGGACGCCACGAGCATTCCGTGGGACAACATCGACATGGTCTTGGGCAGGCCCGCAGTCCTCGACCCCACAGGGGTCTTGGACAAGATCACCATCGGTCGCCGAGGCCTGACCTGCGAGGAGCGAACGACGCTCTTCGCGGCGGCGCTCTCCGCCCTCGGCTTTCATGTCGAATGCCGCTCCGCCAGGGTCAGGATGGGGGCGAAAAAGATCACCGGCCTGTCGCACGCGGTGGTCTGGGCGGAGGTCGACGGGCTCGCGTACGCGTGCGACGTGGGCTTCGGGGTGGGGCCGCTCGAGCCGGTGCGGCTCGAAGACGGGGCGCGCAGCGTGGTCGGCCGGTGGGAGCACGCGATACGGCGGGAGGACGGCGAGTGGGTGCTCTCGGGCCTCCGCGAGGACGGCTGGGTCGATTTGAGCGCTTTCGCCGACGTTCCCCGCTATCCGGTGGACAACCTCTACACGAACCACTTTTTATCGACCCATCCCAGATCGCCGTTCCGCAAGAGCCCGCGCGTGTCTCGGATCAATGCGGAGCAGATGGTCGTGCTCAACGAGGGCGAGCTGCGCGTCGCGACCCCGGTCGAAACGCTGAGCGCCGTCGAGGTCGCCCCGGAGGACACGCCCCGTGTGCTCGAAGAGGAGTTCGGCGTGGTGCTCGGGGCGGAGGACGGCGCGCTTGTGGTCGCGAGGATCCGGGACATGCGGGACAAGCCCGCGTACAACACCCCGGAGGAGATCCTCGGCTGACGGCGCTCGGCGGGGCTCTGCGGAAGGCCGAAAAAGGATCTTGTCGTTTTCGGCGCGGGGGCGTAGCGTTTCTCTTGCCAGCGGCAATTACCAGATGAGGTGATTCGTTTGAGTATCGTCGGCACGGATTGGCACACCTTCACAGCCTGGGGCAACGGGTATTACACGGTCCAGGTGAATATCCCGCCCGCAAATGTCGCCGTTGAGACCGCTTTGTACGGACAAAGCGGCGGAGGCACGAATTACGCCGGAATCATGCACTACCGCCGCCGTCTGTCCAACGGCACGGACAAGGATATCGATTTCGGCGCTTGGACAAGCTGGCCCGCAGTGTTCTACGACCACATCAGTTCGGTCACGTTCGCCACGGCGACCGGTTCGGACCAAGAGGCGTGGCTCATCGGCCGCATGGATTACTGGGGATAGGTGAAGTCATGGAATTCAGTTCAACAGGACTGCACAAGGTGCAGTCGGTCAGTTCCTGCCTGCTCTTCGACCCGCGAGACGGGAGCATACGGCACCTGCATCGCGTCGTGACGATCGAAGGCGCTGCCCCGACGTCGAAGGCCGAGCTCGAAGCTCAGACTTTGGCGGAGGCGAAGAGGCTGGGATTGCCCGCAGAACAGTTGCAGGTGCTGCACGTCGACGAAGAGGCCTTGGCGGAGCCCGCCCGCTACTCCGTCGACCTGACCACGAGAAAGCTCGTGAAAGGCAAACAGCTGGCGCACGCAGGCATGCCCGGACTGGGCGTGAACGGCCGAGCGTGAGACCGTGAGGCGCAGGCGGCGCGAGAGCGCGGCCTGCCGATGAGAGGGAAGGCGCGGACCGAGCCGCTGGCCGCGCCCTCCTGCTCGTCGTCTAGCTCGAAGCGGCTTTCGAGACGGGCGCCGAGGATTCGATCTCGGACGCGCCGCCAACTTCGGGAGCCGCCTTGTTCTCGCTCGTCTCCTCGGCCGCTGCCGCCGCTTGCTCGCGCAGGATCGCATTGCGCTCCAAAAGCGCGATACGGGCTTGGATCTGCTGGTGCGTGATGGTGAGCTGCGCCCTGCCCGGCGTGATGAAGGCGGCCAGCCAGGACAGCGTCGTCGTCAACCGGCTCTTGAACCCGACCAGGTAGTACAGGTGGATGAAGAGCCAGAGCACCCAGGCGAAGAAACCGGAGAACTCGAACTTCCACACCTTCGCCACCGCGGAGAAGCGGGAGATGGTGGACATCGAGCCTTTGTCGAGATATTTGAACTGCGTGCGGGGCTCGCCCTTGAAGTCGCCCTTGATCATTTTCGCGACGTGCTTGCCGCCTTGGATCGCGCCCTGGGCCATGCCGGGGACGCCGGGGACCGAGGCCATGTCGCCGATCACGAAGATGTCCGGGTGGCCGGGGAGGGACAGGTCTTTGTCGACGACGACCCGGCCCGCGCGGTCGAGCTCGACCCCGGTCTGCGCGGCGAGCTGCTTGCCGAGCGGGCTGGCAGACACCCCGGCCGACCACACTTTGCACTTCGTGGCGATGGTGTGCAGGTTGCCCTCTTTGTCCTTGTAGGTGACGCCGTCCTGGTCGACGTCCACCACGATCGCGTCGAGCCGGACCTCCACGCCGATCTTCTCAAGATGCTGCTTCGCCTTGAGGCCGAGCTTCGCGCCCATCGGGGGAAGCACGGCGGGCGCGCCGTCGAGGAGGATGATCCGCGCTTTGCGGGCGTCGATGTTCTTGAACGCGTTCTTGAACGTGCGGTGGGCGAGCTCGGCGATCTGGCCCGCGACCTCGACGCCGGTCGGACCGGCGCCGACCACGACGAAGGTGAGCGCCCGCTCTTGCTCGACGGGGTCGTTGGTCGCCTCGGCGAGCTCGAACGCGCCGACGATGCGTCCGCGCAGCTCGAGCGCGTCGTCGATGGTCTTCATGCCGGGGGCGAACTCGGAGAAGTGGTCGTTGCCGAAGTAGGACTGGTCGGCGCCCGCGGCGACCACCAGCGTGTCGTACGGCGTGGCGACCACGGTCGCGGCACGGCGGCGCGACCCCGCGATCCGGGACACCACGGTCTTCGACGCGGTGTCGATCTGCTCCACGTCGCCGAGGAGCACTTTCGCGTTCTTCTGCTTGGCGAACATCAGCCGGGTCGGCGGGGCGATCTCGCCCTCGGAGAGGATGCCGGTCGCGACTTGGTAGAGCAACGGCTGGAAGAGGTGGTGGGTGGTCTTGGCGATGAGCGTGACCTCGACGGGAGCCCCGTCGAGGGCCTGCGCGACATTGACCCCGCCGAAACCGGATCCGATCACCACCACACGCCGAGGAGTCTCTTGTGGGGTCTGGCTCATGCGGTTCGCCTCCTGTAGTGTCCGCGTTCTCTACCCCATTGCATACCACAAGAGGGGGTCCCATGTCCGCCGGGAATCACTGACGCGCGCGGCCGCATCGGCTCCGACGTGGGATGGAGGCGAAGACGCGGCCCCAGGAATTTCCAGTTGTTACAGAAGACACAGGATCGCCGCGCCCAAACCGGGGCGGGCCCGGCCCAGGTCAGCCGCCGAGCGAGACGAGGATCCGGCCGTTCTGCTCCCACGCGCTGTAGACCGCGAGCCTGCCGACTCCCTCGCTGGTGCACAGGCCGCTCGCGAGGCTGAAGGCGTACTGGTGCAAGGGGCACACCACCACGCCGAGGTCGACTTGGCCGTCCGCGATCGGCCCGGCCTTGTGCGGGCAGACGGCGGAGGTGGCCCGAAGCTCGCCGTTGTCGAGCAGGAAGACGGCGATCTGCGCGCCGTCCACCGCGTACGCGCGGCCCTCGCCCGGCGTGAGGTCGGAGACGGGCCCGACGTCGTGGGCCTCGCCCGCCTGCGGCGGAGGAGAAACGCTGTCCACCTGCAAAGGTCTAGCCACGGCTGCCTGCCTCCATGTTCGCGGCCGGCTTGTCGCCGGAGCGGATCGGGACCAGCGGCAACGGCACGAGCGGCAAGGCCGACTGGAATTGCGCCGGAGATTTCGGCTCGGCGCGCTCCAGCCAGGGGTCGCGGTATCCGTCCACCGATTGCTGCATACGCGCCTCGAGCCCCTCGCAGATTCCTTCCGCGTCCTCGACCAAGAGCCGCTTGAGCTCGTCCAGGCCGACGCGTGGCACCCAGGTGTAGGTGCGCTCCAGCCATTTCGCGTCCTCGCGGTAGTGCTGGATGAACCGGCTCGCGACGACGAGCACCTCCTCGGCGGAGCCGACGGTGGCCAGGAGGTCGCCCTTGCGGATATGCGCCCCGGCCGCTCCGCCGACGTAGATCTCCCATCGGCCGTCGCCGACCGCGACGACGCCGAAGTCCTTGCACAGCGCCTCCGAGCAGTTCCGGGGGCATCCGGCGACGGCGAGTTTGAGTTTCGCGGGGGTTTCGAGGCCTTGGAAGCGCTCCTCGATCTTGATCCCGAGGCCGGTGGAGTCGTCGAGGCCGAAGCGGCAGAAATCGCGCCCGACACAGGTCTTCACCGTGCGGAAGCTCTTCCCGTAGGCGTACCCGGACGGCATGCCCAGGTCGCCCCAGACCTTCGGCAGGTCTTCTTTTTTGATCCCCAGCAGGTCGATGCGCTGCCCGCCGGTCACCTTGACCATGGGGACGTTGTACTTGTCCGCCACATCGGCGATCTTGCGCAGCTGGTCGGGCGTGGTGACCCCGCCCTTCATCTGCGGCACCACCGAGAACGTGCCGTCCTTCTGGATATTGGCGTGCACCCGGTCGTTGATGAACAACGCGCCGCGCTCGTCCACCCAGTCCGGGCCCCACACCATCCGCAGGAGCGAGGCGAGCGCCATCTTCGCCGAGGCGTCCTCCCCGTTCGGGGCGAGCGCCGCGAAGACCTGCGAGACCGCCCGCAGGTCGCGGGCCCTGACCTCCTCGAAGAGCTGGGCTTTCGTCAGCGGGATGCACGGCACGTAGTAGTCGGCGGCTGGGTCGGCGGTGAGCGCGCCGCCCGCCGCGCACGCCACGATGTCGGCGACCAGGCCCTTGCAGGAGCCGCAGCCCTTCCCCGCGCGGGTCTTCGCGACCACCTCGCCGAGCGAGGTCGCGCCCGCCTCGACGCACGCGACGATGTGCCCCTTGGTGACGCCGTTGCAGTTGCAGACCTGGGCGTCGTCGGCGAGCTCGGCGGCCCCGGCCGCAGCGGAGGGCGTCCCCATGTCGAAGAGCATGCTGATGCGCTCCTCCGGCAGGGCCACCTTGTCGTCGAACGCCTGGGAGAGGAAGCCGACCTTGCTCACATCGCCGAGGAGCATGGCGCCGATGAGCTTCCCGTCGCGGACCACGACGGATTTGTAGGTGCCGCTCTTGGGCTCGTAGAACTGGACGAACTCGTCGTCCGGGCGCTCCGGGCCCTTCACGCCCATCGCGGCGACGTCGACGCCTGCCACTTTGAGCTTGGTGGTCAGGCGCGAACCGTGGTACGCGGCCTTCGGGTCCTTCCCGGTGAGGTGCTCGGCGAGGACGATCGCCTGCTCCCACACCGGCGCGACGAGGCCGAAGGTCTCGCCCCGGTGCTGGCAGCATTCGCCGATCGCGTAGATCGACCCCTCGTCCTCGCAGCGCATCTGGTCGTCGACGACGACTCCGCGCTCGACGACGAGCCCGGCGGAGCGGGCCAGCTCGGTGTTCGGGCGGATGCCCGCCGCGACCACCACCATGTCGGCGGGGATGACCTCGCCGTCTTGGAACTGCACGCCGGTGATCTCGTCCTGCTCGTCGCGCACGACTGCGGTGGTGCGCGCCGAGGTGCGCACCACGATGCCGAGCTCTTCGATCCGGGACCGCAGGATCGACCCGCCGCGCTCGTCGAGCTGCTGGTTCATCAAGTGGCCGGGGGAGTGCACGACGGTCACGTCCAGGCCCTGGGTCTGCAGGCCGTACGCGGCTTCGAGGCCAAGGAGGCCTCCGCCGACCACGACGACGGTCGTGCGGTCGCGGGAGGACGCGAGGTCGAGCATGCCGTTGGTGTCGGCGATGGTCCGGAAGCCGAAGACCCCTCTGCCGAGCCTGCCGTCCGCCTCGCGGAGCCCGTCCATGTTGGGGTAGAAGACATTGCTGCCGGTCGCGACGACGAGGACGTCGTAGGGGATCTCCCGGTCGCTCTCGCAGACGACGGTCTTGCCAAACCGGTCGATCTTCACCGCGCGGTCCCCGGCGTAGAGGCGCACGCCGTGCTCGCGGTACCAGCTCATCGGGTTGAGGAAGAAGTCCTCGCTCTCCAGCGTCGTCTCGCCGGAGAGCACATGCGAGAGCATGATGCGGTTGTAGTTGCCGTAGGGCTCGTCGCCGATCATCGTGATCTCGAAGAGGTCCGAGCCGCCCCGCGCGATGATCTCCTCGGCGGCGCGGGCCCCCGCCATGCCGTTGCCGATCACGACGAGCTTGCGCCGCTGGTCGGATTGCTGGTTCTGCGCTGTCACGGTCAGACCTCCATGAGTCCGAAGTCGACGACGATCTCGCCCGCAGTGCCCGCGGGCGCCGCGACGACGAGTTCGAGCCTGGAATCCGGGTCGACGTCTTCGACGACCCGCAACGGGATGTTCACCCCCGAGCGGGCGCCCATGGGGAAGTGGCGCATCGGGGCCCCGTCGCGCCAGAGCGAGACGACGACGAGCTCGTCCGTGGAGTTGCCGCCCCGGAAATACAGCGGCTGGGCCGTGGTCCCCGGGGGCACGGTGTAGACCAAGGCGGGGTCGATGAGGGCAGGTTTCGAGAGGCCCTCGCCGGAGAACGGAAAAACGCCTTGGAGAAATTTCGGGGTGCTCGCCATAGTCTCCGAGGGTCGTCGGCGGTGGTGACGCAACCACTACGCCTATGTTATCGAGTCATCAACAAGATCTCAGCGCCTCGCGCCGAGGGCTGTGCGGGCAAACCCCGGGCTCCTCTCGGAGCGGTCGCGCCGTCGTGGGGGCAGAAGTCTCGACGATCCGCGCGACCCCTGTGTGCAATAATGGGCGAAGTTCTATCGACTAGGGCGACATGCCTGGTCAAGAGGGTGAAGGAGCTTGATCGCATGACTGGACCGTACGGCCCGTCAAACCCGTATGGGGCCCCAGGAGGCAATCCCGGCAACCCGTACGGCCAGCCCCAGCAGCCCCCGTCGCCCTACGGCGGCAGCCCTTATGGCGGGCAGCCGCAGCAGCCCCCGTCGCCGTACGGCCAGCCGCAGCAGCCTGGGCCGTACGGGCAGCCGCAGCAGGCTCCGTCGCCCTATGGCCAGCCGCAGCAGCGGCCGTACGGGCAGCCGCAGCAGGCTCCGTCGCCCTATGGCCAGCCGCAGCAGCCTGGGCCGTACGGGCAGCCGGGGTTCGGGGCTCCGCAGCAACAAGGCGGGGGAGCGCTCAAAGGCGTCCTCATCGGGGTCGGCGTCCTCGTCTTCGTCGGCGTCCTCGGGTTCGTCGGGCTCTGGTTCTTCGGCAGGCAGAAGGTGCTCGACACCAGCCAAGCGGCCAAGGACGTGAAGGGCGTCCTCACGGCCGCCGCGCCGAACGGATACGGCGAAACCAACATCACCGATGTGAAATGCCCCGATCTCGGCAGCGTCATCAAGGTGGAGAAGGACAGCACGTTCACCTGCTCCTTGAAGAAGGACGGCAAGCAGACCACGGTGAAGGCCAAGTTCACCAACGACGACGGCGACTACCAGGTTGGTCCGGCGGATCAGCCGTAAAGGGCTTCGAGCAATCGGCGCGCGGACGCGCCCGCCCCGAGCTCCTCGGCGAGCGCTGTGTACCGCGCCAGGTCTGCGGGCTGGGACGAGATCGCGTCGTCGCGGTCCAATCGGACCGGGGCGTCCTCGCGGGTGAGGACCACGCGCACCGCCCGGTCGATGTAGTCCTCAGCGGCGACGAGCGCGCCCTCGACACGGGCAGAGGCGGCTTTGGCCGAGGACACCTCGCCGCGTTTGGCGGCTTCGAGCGCGGCTGCGAGGCTGCCGAATGCGCTGACCAGCTTCGACGCGGTCTTCTCGCCGACTCCGGCCACGCCGGGGAGCCCGTCTGACGGGTCGCCCCGCAACACCGCCAGCTCCGCGTACGCGACTCCTGCCCGTTCGAGCGGCACGCCGTAGCGGTCGGCGACCTCGGCGGGCCCGAACAACTCCGACTTCGCCACGCCGCGCCCGATATAGCGCACTCGGACAGGCGCCGGGTCGTCGGCGACCAGTTGCAGAAGATCTCGGTCGCCGGTCACGACGACGACGCCGTCGCGGCGCTCTCGGGCCGCGAGCGTCGCGATGACATCGTCTGCCTCGAAGCCGTCCGCGCCTGCGGTGGCGACCCCGGCCGCGTCGAGCAGCGCGAGGATCATGCCGACCTGGGGTCCCAGCGACTCCGGCTCCGCCTCGCCGGGGCCCGCGCCCGCAGCGTCGGGATCGCCGCCGGGGGCGACGCGGTGCGCCTTGTACTCGGGCAGGAGCTCCACCCGGAATCTCGGGCGCCAATCGAGGTCGAGGCACACGGCCAGCCGTTTCGGGCCGTCGCGCTCGACGAGCGCGGCGAGCATGTCGCAAAAGCCTCGGACGGCGTTGACCGGGCGGCCGTCCGGCGACGTGATCGACTCGGGCAAAGCGTAAAAAGCGCGGAACCACAAGCCAGCGGCGTCCACGAGCATCAGTGACATGGCTCCGAGTCTGGCACACTGGATGTTCGTGTCCACCGAACTGTCCACCACCGTCTTCTACGGCGGACGAGTCCACAGCCCGACGGCTCCGGAAGCGACCGCGATCGCCGTCCAAGACGGCCGGGTGGCCTGGCTCGGCGAGGACCGCGCGGCGCGGGAGCTGTTCCCGCAGGCGCACCTCGTCCCGCTCGACGGCGCGTTCGTGGCGCCGGGGTTCGTGGACGCGCACGTCCACCTCGCCGACGCGGGCCTCGCTTTCGCGGCCCGAGGGCTCGGCGGAGCGGTCTCGCGGGCCGAGGCCTTGCGGGCGTACGGGGCCGACGCGCGGCGCAAGGCGGGCGAGCTGGTCTGGCTTGGGACATGGGACGAGTCGAAATGGGATGTGCCCGAGCCGCCGACGACCGACGAGCTCGAAGCCGTCGCGCCGGGCGCCATGGTGTACAGCCCGAGGGTGGACGTGCATTCCGCCGCCGCTTCCGCCGCGCTTCGCGCCGCTGTTCCCGGGCTCGCCCAGGCCAAGGGTTTCCACCCGCAGGCCCCGCTGACCGGCGAGGCGCACCATTTGGTGCGGGCGGCGGCCAAGGCGCTGCTGTCCGCGCAGCAGCGCGCGGCGGCGCGGCAGACCGCGCTCGACCACGCGCTCGCCCGAGGCGTGGTCGAGGTCCACGAGTGCGCGGGCCCCGAGATCTCCAGCAAGGAGGACCTGGCGGCGCTCCTCGGGGCCGAGCACCCCGTCGCGCGCGTCGGCTACTGGGGCGAAGCCGTCGAAACAGCCGACCAGGCCCGCGAGTTGCTCGCCGAGACCGGAGCCGCAGGCCTCGCGGGCGACCTCTTTGTCGACGGCTCGCTCGGGTCGGGCACCGCGTGGCTTTCCGAGCCCTACCTCTCGACCGGCGGGCACGGCAACGCGTATCTCAGCCCCGAGGCGGTCGAGGCGCATGTGCGGGCGACCACGGAGGCGGGCGTGCCAGCGGGTTTCCACGTGATCGGCGACGCGGCCATGGCTGCGGTCGTCCGGGCCTTCGGCGCGGTGGCAGCCGATGTCGGCGGCCCCGCCCTCGCCCGGTGCGGACACCGCTTGGAGCATGCCGAGATGACGACTGCGGAGCACGCCCGGCTGCTGGGGCAATGGGGGGTGGCCGCGAGCATGCAGCCGCTCTTCGACGCGCTCTGGGGCGGACCGGGCGGGATGTACGAAGGACGCCTCGGCGCGGAGCGGGCCAGCAGGCTGAACGATTTCGCGCAACTCGCGTCGGCGGGGGTGGTGCTGGCGTTCGGCTCGGACGCGCCGGTCACCGACGTCGACCCGTGGGCTTGGGTCCGCGCGGCGGCGAACCACCACCGGCCCGAGTCGAGGATCTCGGCGCGAGCCGCGTTCCTCGCGGCCACCAGGGGCGGGCGGCGCGCCGCAGGCAGCAGGGACCAGTTCGCCGGGACGCTCGTCCCGGGGGCGGGGGCGACGTTCGCGGTGTGGTCGGTCGAGGGGTACGCCGAGGCCGGGCCGGGCCGGGCGAACAGCTGGTCCACAGACCGGCGCACACATCAGGCCCCGCTGCCGGATCTGTCCGCAGGCGCTCCGTCGTGCAAGATGGTCGTTGTGGACGGAGATGTCGCGCATGCGATTTAACATTCCCACCGCCCAGACCGCGATCTCCGGCGTTGTCGGCTCCTCGCGTACCCCGGCTCGTTCCTCGCCGTCTTCGTACGCCACGTCGCCTGCCGCCTTGAATCTCATCCGTCTGGATCGGCGGGGCTTTCAGTGGGGTGTGCGCACGATTGGCTCCGCGCTGAGCGGCTACGGGCTCGCCGACACCTTCCCGCCGCACGACAAGCTGTGGTGGGCCGCCCCGGTCTTCCTCGCGTTCTTCTTCATCCTGCTCCGGCCGGAACTGCGCGGCGCGCGGCGACGGCTGACCGGCTTTTGGTCCGGCTACGCCTTCGGATTCGGGTTCTTCGCGCCGCTCCTCTCGTGGACGGGAATCTTCGTCGGCAGCGGTCCCTGGCTCGCCCTCTGCGCCTTCCTGTCGCTGTACACAGGACTGTTCGGCTGGATCGCGGTGCGGCTCTGGGAGGTGAAGTTCTGGCCGTTCTTCGTCGCGAGCGCATGGACGGCGTGCGAGTGGCTGCGGGGCAGCTGGCCGTTCGGCGGCTTCCCGTGGGGGCGGCTCGCGTTCGGCCAGGCGGGGGGTTGGCTCGCCCCGGCGGCGACGCTCGGCGGCGCGAGCTTCCTCTCGTTCGTTGTGGCGTTGATCGCCGCCGGGCTCGCGCGGGGCATCCCGGACAAACGTCCGGGGCGGGCATGGGGCGTGTTCGCGGCGACCGCCGCCGTGCTGCTCGGCTGCGTCCTCGTCGGCAAGGCGGCACAGCCCGACCCCGACGGCGGTCGGCGGCTCGAAGTCGCGGCGGTCCAGGGCGGGGTGCCCAAGCTCGGCCTCGACTTCAACGACCGGCCGACGGCGGTGCTCATGATGCATGTGGACGAGTCGCTCCGGCTCGCGGGCCAGGAGCAAGCCGGGGCCGCGCCGAAAGCGCAGCTGGTGGTCTGGCCGGAGAACGCCTCCGACATCGACCCTGTGGTCTACCCGTGGGCGGGGGACCGGATCACCGGGGCCGCGCAGGCCTTGGGCGCGCCGATCCTGGTCGGCACGCTCGACACCTCGGACGAGGCGGCGCCGCACAACACCGTGCTGGTCTGGGACCCGCAGTCGGGACCGGTGGACCGCCACGACAAAATCATCCTCCAGCCGTTCGGGGAGTACCTGCCGATGCGCGGCTTCTTCCGGTTGTTCTCCCCATACGCCGACCGGGCGGGCAGGTTCGTCCCCGGCACGGGGGACGGCGTGGTCCGGGCCCCGGTCGCGAAGGGCGGCCAGGTCCCTGTCGGGGTCGCCACCTGCTACGAGGTGATCTTCGACCGCGCGCTGGTCGGCGCTGTGCGGAACGGGGCGCAGATCATCGCGGTGCCGACCAACAATGCGACGTTCGGCGACAGCGACATGACCTACCAGCAATTGGCGGCCTCGCGGATCCGCGCGGTCGAGCTGGGCCGCTCGGTCGTGGTGGCGGCGACGACCGGGGTCTCGGCGATCATCCTCCCCGACGGGCGCATGGTCGCCGAGACGGGCAAGATCAAGCCCGCATGGCTGGCCGCCGACGTGCCGTTGCGCTCGGAGCGAACCCCCGCCACCTATGTGCTGCCCTGGCTGGACGGCCTCCTCCTCGCGTTCACGTTCGCTGGTTTCGTCCTTGGGATTCGACGCGGTAGGCTGGCCCAATCCACTGGGCTGGCCCAGTCCACAGAGCAAGCTGAAGAGCCGCTTGAGCTCGCAGAGAAGTAGGAAGAGCATGACGCCCAAAGCGACTGGTCGGACGTTGGTGATCGTCCCCACCTATAACGAGCGGGAGAACATCGTCCGCATCCTTCCGCGCCTGTTCGCGGCGAACCCGGACGTCGAGGCGTTGGTGGTGGACGACGGCAGCCCGGACGGGACTGGGCAGATCGTGGACGAGCTGGCGAAGGACGAGCCCCGGCTGAACGTGATGCACCGCACCGGGAAGGGCGGGCTCGGCTCCGCGTATATCGCGGGCTTCCGGTGGGGGCTCGAGCGCGGCTTCGCGGTGCTCGTCGAGATGGACGCGGACGGCAGCCACGCTCCGGAGCAGCTCCCGCGATTGCTCGACAAGGTCGAGGCGGGCGCGGACCTCGTCATCGGCTCGCGCTACGTGCCGGGCGGGACCGTGGTGAACTGGCCGAAGCAGCGCGAAGTGCTCTCGCGCGGCGCGAACGTCTACGCGCGACTGGTGCTCGGCACCCACGTGAAAGACATCACCGGCGGATTCCGCGCGTACCGGGCCGAGGTGCTCCGCAAGATCGACCTCGACGCGGTGGAGTCGCGCGGCTATTGCTTCCAGATCGACCTGGCGTGGCGGGCCCAGCAGGCTGGCTTCACCGTCGCGGAAGCGCCCATCACCTTCACCGAGCGCGAGATCGGCTACTCGAAGATGAGCAAAGACATCGTCTTCGAGGCCTTTTTCAAAGTGGCCCGTTGGGGCTTCGACCACCGGTTCGGCGGGCGGCGCTAGGCCTGCCCGCCCGGCGACGGGTTGGGAAGCCGGATCGGATTCCGGCGACCCGGGTCAGACTCCGGTGACCCGGCGTTTCTGCTTCAAGAATTCGAGCCGCTCTTTCAGGAGCTCTTCCAGCTCGTCGGTGGTGCGGCGCTCCAGCAGCATGTCCCAGTGGGTGCGCGGCGGCTTCTGCTTTTTGACCTCGACGTTCTCGTCGCCCTCGATGAGGTAGCCCTCCTGGCCGTTTTTGCACAGCCAGGTCGGCGGGATCTCGGCGTCGTCAGCGAAGGGGACGAGGAACTCCTCGTTGTTCTCGGTGCGGTACTTCGCCATCCGCCTGGGCGCGAGGTCGTGGTTCCGATCGGTCTCGTAGCTCACCGCTCCGAGCCTTGATCCGCGCAACACTCGATCAGCCATGTCCGTCATCTCCTCGTTCTGCGCCGGGCTCGTTCTGCATTGGGCGCCTGCGCCGCAGTGCCCCATTATGCCATAATCCGGTGAACGGCGCTGCTCCGTGAGTTATTCCCGGGGCGCAGAGCCCGGGCTTTGCTCAGCGTTTGGGCAGGACCGCGACCGACTCGAAATTCCCGAGGCCGACGACGGCCTTCGGCAGTCCGGCGAGGTTCGCGGCCGCGCTCGGCAGCACCTGTGGCGGCCCGATGCCGAAGGTCGCGCCGCGATGGACGACCTCGCCGCCGCCCGCCGCCGCGAGGTTCTTGAGCCAGTCGCGGTCGGGACCGTAGGTGAGGACGACGAGGAAGCCTTCGGGAGCGTCGAAGAGCACCACGGGAGTCGAGTACGCCCGCCCGCTGGTGCGCCCGGCGTGTTTGATCGCCCCGAAGAGCGGCGCCCATGGCGCGATCGTCCCGAGGACTGGGTTCGTGACTCGGCGATTCAATCGCGCGACCCACTGCGGCAGCTGCATGTGTCCAGTGTAAGCCGCTTTTCCTGGGTTTGGCATGGGCTCCGCGGTCGGCGGGGGCGAGCATCGAATATGTACTATACTATTTTGTATAAATAACAAGTCTGACGCACCGGCTTCCCGGCGCTGCGATGTCGAGTTCGGAGAAGACACAATGGCTATATCCCCAGCGTTATCGACGAGGAACACCCGTGAGGAGCGGTCCGTGCGATTTGCGCTCGCCCTTTCGGGGGGGCGCGATGGTCTTGGTCTACGGGCTCTCGTGGATCGCGCAGTACTTTCCCGCGACCTATCGGCCCGAGGCGCTCCGGACGCACTGGTGGTGGACGGACGGGCCGACAGCAACCACGCCCATGGTGTACGCGATGCTCACGGGCCTCGGCGCGATGTTCGTGCAAGCGGCCCGCGAGCCTGCGGCGCATCGCAGCCTGATCCAGTCGGGGGCGGTTGTGTTCGCGGCCGCCCAGGCGGTGCTGGTCGTCGCGGCAGCGGCGCGGCGCGGCGACCACGGGCATCTCGTCGGCGATGCGCTGGTGGGAGCGCTGCTGGCCTCGGCGCTGCTCTGGTCGTGGCGGCGGTCGCGGTCGCAGGTCTCGGGGTTGGAGGCGCTCGGTCGCGGCTCGGGGAGGCCGGTTCCGCCGGAGTACCGGTCGGTGAGCGCGCTCCTGCGCGGGATCAGCGCCATGATGCTGATGTTCGTCGTGCTCAGCGGATGGCTGGTCGCGCACGGGCACTATGGCGACGACCTCGTCGCCGGGACCGGGCATGCTCGCGCGGGCTGGTTCGAGCATTTCGCGTTGTGGGGGAAGGACGACGTGTACGGCCAGCTCTTCGGCGTGGTGTTCGTGGTGTTCGCCGTGTTCCTCTGGCGGGCCGCGAGCGATCCCGTCGGGCATGACACCTTCATCTTGAGCTTCGTGTTCGTGCAGGCGCTGCATGTCGTGGGGATGGTCTTCTACTGCGCCCTGCATCCGGAGCACGTCCATCACCTCTATCAGGATGTGGCGTTGCTCGTTGTCCCGTTGTTGTTGTTCGCCGCATTGTGGACGTCCGCGCGGCGGAGCGTGCCGGGCGCGGGAACGGCGTAGGGGATTTGCTCCCCGGCTGGGCTCAGCCCGCGAAAGCCCGCCGATACGCGGTCGGGGTGGTGCGCAACTGCTTGCGGAAATGCTGGCGAAGGCCTTCGGCGGAGCCGAGGCCGACGGCGTTGGCGACCTCGTCGACGCCGAGGCTCGTCTCGGCGAGCAGCCGCTGCGCGGCGGCGACGCGCTGTCGGAGCAGCCAGGCGCCAGGGCTCGTCGCGGTCTCGGCCACGAATTTCCGTTGGAAGCTGCGTGTCGAGAGCAAGGCGCGGCGAGCCATATCGGCGATGGCGATCGGCTCGGAGAGGTGTTCGATCGCCCACTGGCGGATGTCTGCCAGCGAGTCCTCGGGGCGTTGCGGCACGGGTTGTTCGATGTATTGCGCCTGCCCGCCCTCGCGGTGCGGCGCGATGACGGTGCGGCGGGCGACCTCGGCAGCGTGCGCGGCCCCATGGTCTCGGCGGACGACGTGCAGGCACAGGTCCAGCCCGGCGGCCACCCCCGCGCTGGTGAGGATCCGTCCCTCGTCCACGAAGAGCACGTCGGGGACGGTCGTCACCTTCGGGTAGCGCCGGGCCAGCTCCTCCGTGTGCATCCAGTGCGTCGTGGCCCTGCGGCCGTCGAGCAGTCCTGCCTCGGCCAGGAGGAAGGCTCCCGTGCAGACCGACATGACCCGTGCTCCTCGCGCGTGCGCGGTTCTGAGGGCCTCGACCGCTTCTTCCGGAAACGACAGGCCGGGGACGCCGCATCCCGGGACAACGACGGTGTCCGCCCCCTCCAGGGCCGTCAAGCCGCTCTTCGGGCACAGGACGACGCCGGTGCTGTCCGGGGCGGGCCCGGCGGACAGCCCGGCGAGCTCGAACGCGTACTTGCCCTCGCCGCAATGCCCGAAGAGGTGCGCGGGCGCCGCGAGGTCGAGCAGGACCACGCCCGGCAGGGCGAGAGCGACCACTCGGTGCGGCCGGTTCGCAGTCTTTGGCATTTTTCTATGGAACCATGGCATTCATGCCACTGGCAAGGGGCGCCTGGGCGCGGGAGACTCGGAGCCATGACACACATCGGCACTGACACCGCTCTCATCGTCATCGACGCGCAGAAGGGCTTCGACGACGAGGAATACTGGGGCCCCAGGAACAATCCCGAGGCCGAGGCGAACATCGCGCGCCTCGTCGCGCATGCCCGCAGGCAAGGCTGGCTCGTCGTCGCCGTGCAGCACGCCTCGAAGGTCGCAGGCTCCCCGCTCAGCGCTGGAACGGAGGGTTTCGAGCCGAAAGACCCGCAGCTGTACGCGTCCGCCGACCTCAGGGTCGTCAAAAGCGTGCACGCGGCGTTCTTCGGCAAACCCGACCTGCACCAAGAGCTCCAAGCCCGAGGAGTGTCCCGGATCGTCGTCACCGGGATCACCACGAATTTCTGCGTCGAGACGACTTCGCGAGTCGGCTCCGACCTGGGCTACGAGGTGGTCTTGCCGCTCGACGCGACACACACCTTCGACAGGTTCAGCGGACGCGATCAGCGATGGATCACGGCGGACGAGATCGCTGCTGTGACTGCGGCGAACCTCGACCGCGAGTTCGCCACCGTGACGAGCACCGACGAGGTCGTCCGATGAGCCGCATCGACATCCTGCTGTTCGACGGGGTCGAGGAGCTCGACGCGGTCGGTCCGTGGGAGATCTTCGCGGCCTGGGCGCACCTGCATCCCGAGGACGGGTGGACGGTGCGGATGATCAGTCCGGACGGGGCGCCGGTTGTCTGCGCGAAAGGGCTCGTGCTCGCCGCGCACGCGGGGCTGGACGACCTCGACGGGACCGGCGTGCTCCTGCATCCGGGCGGGATCGGCACCCGCGCCCTGATGCGCGACGAGCGGCATCTGGACTGGGTCCGAGCGGCGCGGGAAGCGGTCCCGCTGCTCGCCAGCGTCTGCAGCGGGTCGCTGGTCTACGCGGCGGCGGGCCTGCTGCGGGGCAAGCGCGCGACGACCCATTGGGGAGCGCTGGATCTGTTGGCCAAGGCCGACCCCACAGTCGTCGTGGACGCGCACGCCCGGTGGGTGGACGAGGGCGACATCGTCAGCTCGGCGGGAGTCTCCGCCGGGATCGACATGGCGCTGCACCTGGTCTCGCGTCTGGCGACACCGGAGCGGGCGGAGGAAGTGCGCCACTACGTGGACTACGCGCCCGCCTGACGCTCAGGCAGACTAGAGGGATGTCCGCCATCGCTGGAATCGTCCTTGCCGGGGGCGGTTCCCGCCGCATGGGCACGGACAAGACCCGGCTCGTCTTCGACGGGAAGCCGCTTCTGGAGCGGTCGCTCGAAGCAATGCGGCCGTATTGTGCCGAGCAGTCGGGGGGCGCGGGGATGTTCGTGGTCTTCGGGGAGCACGAGCGGCCCGTTCCGGACGGCGTCCGGGCGCTCCGCGACGAGGTCCTCGGCCAGGGCCCGCTGCGCGGCCTGGCGACCGGCCTCTCGGCGGCTTCGGCGAGCGGGGCGGCGGCGGCCGTGGTCCTCTCCGCCGACCTGCCGCTCATCACCGCCGCTGTGGTGGGGGAGCTCCTGGCGGCATTCGAGGCAGGCCGGGCCGAGGCGCTGCTCGCCGCCGACCATGAGCGGACGCATCCGCTCGTCGCGGTGTGCTCGACGGCGCTGGCCGCGCCCGCCGTGGCCGCGCTGGCGGCGGGAAAGCGCGCGATGATGGAATTCCTCAACTCGCGCGCCATAAGAAAAACACAGGTCAGCGAACCATTAGCGCTCAGCAATGTGAACACCCCGCAGGAATGGGCGGCGCTCTCGCGACTACGCTCGGAGCCATGACGGCTTCGGAAAACTCCACACGGGAAGACTTCGCCCCGGCAAGCGCCACG
Organism: Segniliparus sp.; assembly: GCF_051660745.1. NCBI lineage: Bacteria > Bacillati > Actinomycetota > Actinomycetes > Mycobacteriales > Segniliparaceae > Segniliparus > Segniliparus sp. Next base: position 401,371 of record NZ_JBOFQF010000028.1, read on the forward strand.
GCGCTGCGCGACCTCGACGCCTATCTCGGCCTTCCCCGCGTGTCCGGCCTCGCCGTTTCGCGCGACGGCTCGCGGGTCGCCCTCGTGGTCGCCCAGCTCGACGAGAAGAAGACGAAGTTCGTCTCGTCGATCTGGGAGGCGGACCCGGCGGGCGGGCGGGCGGCGCGGCGGATCGCCTTCTCCGAGCGGGGCGAGTCCGCCCCGGTGTTCGCAGCGGACGGCTCGTTGTTGTTCCTGAGCTCGCGCGGCTCGGGCGAGGGCGGCGAGGACCCGCCCGCCTCGGTGTGGCGCCTGCCCGCTGAGGGCGGCGAGGCCAGCGAGATCGCGAGGTTCCCCGGCGCGGTGAGCGCCGTCCTTCCTGCCGCTGCGGCGGCGGCCACGGTCGCGACCGTGCGGACGCTCTCCGGCGCGAACAGCTTGAAAGAGGACGAGAAGCTGCGCAAACTCCGGCAGGAGGGCAAAGTCTCGGCCATCCTCCACACCGGCTACCCGGTGCGCTTCTGGGACCACGACCTCGGCCCGGACGCCCCGCGCCTCTGGCTGCTCGGCGAGGACGCGCCTGTCGACCTCACCCCGCCGCCCGCGCCCGCGCAGGTCAAGGGCCGTGGGCTGAGCGAGACGAGCGCCGACCTCGCCGCAGACGGGAGCTTCCTGGTCACTTCGTTCTTTGTCCCCGCAGAACAAGGCTCGCGCCGCGAGGTGCTGGTGCGCGTCGACGCCGCGACCGGGGAGAGCCGCGTGCTGCTCGACGACCCCGAGGGCTACGTCATGGACCCGAAGATCTCCCCGGACCAGACGCAGGTCGCCTATCGGCGCGAAAGCCGCTCCAGCCCGACCGAGGCGCCGCGCATCACCGTGCACGTGCTGTCGCTCGTCGACGGCTCCACGCGCCAGCTCGCGCCGGATTGGGACCTGTGGCCGGGGGAGATCGCCTGGTCGCAGGACGGCGAGGCGCTCTACATCGTCGCGGACGAGAACGGCCGCGCGCCCATTTTTCGCGTCGACGCCGTCCGGGCCGGTCTCGGCGGCACGGCGCCTGTGCGGCTCACGGCGGACGACTTCGCCTACACCGCTCTCGCGCCTGCCCTTGGCGGAGCCGTTTTCGCGCTGCGCTCCTCCTACCTGCGCCCGCCGCATCCGGTGCGGATCGGAGCCGACGGCTCGGTGGTGGAGCTGCCGTCTCCCGCGTCGGAGCTGCAACTGCCGGGGACCCTGGAAGAGCTCACGACGGTCCTCGCGACGGGGGAGCCGGCTCAGGACAGCACAGTCCGCTCGTGGCTGGTGCTGCCCGCCGGAGCGGGGCAGGAGCGGCCCGCCCCGCTAGTGCTTTGGGTGCACGGTGGGCCGTTGTCCAGCTGGAACGCGTGGTCGTGGCGGTGGAATCCGTGGCTTTTGGCCGCGAAGGGCTACGCGCTGCTCTTGCCCGACCCGGCGCTCTCCACCGGCTACGGGCAGTCGTTCATCCAGCGCGGCTGGGGCGATTGGGGCGGCGCGACCTTCGCCGACCTCATGGCGGCGGTCGACGCGGCGCTCGGGCATCCCGCCGTCGACCAGACGCGCACGGCGGCCATGGGCGGCTCCTTCGGCGGGTACATGGCCAACTGGATCGCCGGGCACACCGACCGGTTCAAGGCGATCGTCACCCACGCCTCCCTATGGGCGCTGGACCAGTTCGGCGCCACCACGGACGAGAGCTCGTACTGGCTGCGGGAGATGACCGAAGAGATGGCTCTGGCGAACTCGCCGCATCTGCATGTCGAGAACATCCGGACCCCCATGCTCGTGGTCCACGGGGACAAGGACTACCGCGTCCCGGTCGGCGAAGGCCTGCGGCTGTGGTGGGACCTGTTGTCCCGGTCGCAGCTCGCGGCGGACGAGCACGGGCAGACCCCGCACCGGTTCTTGTACTTCCCGAACGAGAACCACTGGGTGCTGCAGCCGCAGGACGCGAAACTCTGGTACCAGGTCGTCTTCGGCTTCCTCGCCGAGCACGTGCTCGGCGAGGAAGCCGAGCCGCCGGAGGTCCTCGGCTTGTAGCGGGCAGCCGTCCGGACCGGCTCGTTCTAGTCCGGGCTAGTTCTGTTCGGGCGCCTGCGCGGCCACGGCGGGCGCGCCTTGCTGGCCGGGCTGCCCGATTTGTCCGAGCTGCCCGATCTGTCCGATGCCGCACACCCTGGTGTAGTTGATCTGGTAGCCGATCAGGAGGGCCCCGATCCGCACGGCGAGCGAGGTCAGCTGGCCGTTCTCCGGCTTGGGGGCGAAGGGGTTGGTGTAGGCCCCGGCGTCGTCGGCCCCCTCGTTGACCGCCTCGTCGAGCTTGCTGATCGAGTCGCGAAGGCCGGGATCGCTGGTGCTGCTCTCCGCGTCCTGCAAGTCGCCGCTGATCTGGTGCAGCGAGTCCATCATCTCTTGCGCCTTCTGGCCGGTGTCGCCCAGATTGGCGGCTACGCCGAGGAGGTTGCCCTGCTGGTACTGCCCGCCGAGGCGGCCGACGGTGTTGGCGAACGCGCCGAATTTCGTGCCGAGGTCGCTGAGGTCGGGCTGCACTTGCTGGAGGGCCGCGCACCCGGGGTCGGCGGGCGCGGCGGCGGCGTGCGGCGCTGCGGACGAGACGGCTGCCGCGCACACCGCGAACAGTGAAAGAAGAGACGACTTTGTGCTCACGTGACTAGTGAAGCCCCTGTGACCGGTGTTACGCGACTGGCCCCCGGGACTGTTACGCATTCGGGTCCGGGCCAATACCGCGCCGTGAGGCTCGGTCGTGGGGCCGTGGGAAGCCGCCTCGCGCGCTGCGCAAGCGCGAACGCTTTCTGCCTCCGGCGGGGGCGGCGAGTAGAATCCTCCGGTGCCCAACCCCGAGACCACCAACGAGACCCTGCCCTCCGCCTGGGAGCCGTCGGCCCACGAGGACGAGATCTATCGGCGCTGGCAAGAGGCGGGACTGTTCACCGCCGACCCCGCGAGCGAGAAGCCGAAGTTCTCCATCGTCGTCCCGCCGCCGAACGTCACCGGCAACCTCCACGTCGGCCACGCGATGGAGCACGCCGTGATGGATGCGATCTGCAGGCGCAAGCGCATGCAGGGCTACGAGGTGCTCTACCTGCCCGGTTTCGACCACGCCTCGATCGCCACGCAGGCGGCGATCGAGAGCCAGCTGGCCGCAGAGGGCACCAGCCGCCACGAGCTCGGCCGCGAGGCGTTCCTGGAGCGGGCCTTCGCATGGAAAGAGGAGGTGCGGGGCAATATCTCCGGGCAGATGCGCCGTCTCGGGGACTCGGTGGACTGGAGCCGGGAGCGCTTCACCATGGACGACGGCCTGGTCAAAGCCGTGCGGACCGTCTTCAAGCAGCTCTTCGACGCGGGGCTGGTCTACCAGGCCGAGCGCCTGGTCAACTGGTCGCCCAAGCAGCGCACCGCGATCTCCGACGCCGAAGTCGTCCACAAAGAGGTGGACGGCGAGCTCGTCTCGCTGCGCTACGGCTCGCTCAAGGACGACGAGCCGCACATCGTCGTCGCGACCACCCGCGTTGAGACGATGCTCGGGGACGTCGCCGTGGCCGTGCACCCGGACGACGAGCGCTACCGGCGCCTCGTCGGCACGACCTTGCCGCACCCCCTCGTCGGCCGCGAGCTGCGCATCGTCGCGGACACGCATGTGGACCCCGAGTTCGGCACCGGCGCGGTGAAGATCACCCCGGCGCACGACCCGAACGACTTCGAGCTCGCGCAGCGGCACGGCCTCGCGATGCTCACGGTCATGGACGAGGACGGCAAGATCGCGGGCACCGGCACGCGTTTTGACGGCATGGACCGTTTCGAGGCGCGCAAAGCCGTCCGGCTGGAGCTCGCGGAGCAGGGCCGCGTGGTCGCGGAGGTCCGCCCCTACAAGCACAGCGTCGGGCACTCCGAGCGCGGCGGGGAGCCAGTGGAGCCGAGGCTCTCGCTGCAGTGGTTCTTGAAAGTCGAGTCGCTCGCGAAGGCGGCGGGCGAGCAGGTCCGCTCCGAGCTCATGCCGATCGCGCCGGAGGGGCTCGCCGCGCGCTGGTTCGATTGGACCGACAACATGCGCGACTGGTGCGTCTCGCGCCAGCTGTGGTGGGGGCACCGGATCCCGGTCTGGTACGGCCCGGCGGGCGAAGTCCGATGCTTCGGCCACGACGAGGAGATCCCGGAGGGCTGGACGCAAGAGCACGACGTGCTCGACACCTGGTTCTCCTCGGGGCTGTGGGCCTTCGCCACCCTCGGCTGGCCCGAGCGCACCCCCGAGCTCGAGGCCTTCTACCCGGTGAGCGTGCTGGTCACGGGATACGACATCTTGTTCTTCTGGGCCGTGCGGATGGCGATGTTCGGCGGTTGGGTCGCTCAAGAGGGCTTGGCGCAGGCTCCGTTCCGCGAGCTGTGGTTCCACGGCCTGGTCCGGGACGAGAAGGGCCAGAAGATGAGTAAGTCCAAGGGGAACGTCATCAACCCCTTGGACTGGCTCGACCGGTTCGGCGCGGACGCGACCCGGTTCGCCCTCTTGCGCGGCGTCGCCCCCGGCACGGACGTGCCGATGGGGGAGTCCAACGCGATCGCGGCCCGCAACTTCGTCACGAAGCTCTTCAACGCGACCCGGTTCGCGTTGATCAGCGGGGCTGCCGAGGGCTTCGGCGCCAGCCTTGACGAGAACTCGCTCACCGACGCGGACCGCTGGATCCTCGGCCGCCTCGAAGAGGTGCGCGCCGAGGCGGACAGCGCCTTCGAGACCGGGGAGTTCGCCAAAGCCTCCCACGCGCTGTACCAGTTCACCTGGGACGAGTTCTGCGACTGGTACCTGGAGCTCGCGAAACTGCAGCTTCCGGAGCGTCCGGACAGCACTAGGGCGGTGCTCGCGCGAGTGCTCGACGTGCTGCTGCGTCTTTTGCACCCGAGCATGCCGTTCGTCACCGAAGTGCTGTGGCAGGCGCTCGCAGGCGGCGAGACGCTGGTGAGCGCGTCGTGGCCCGCGCCGTTGGGCCACCAGGCCGATCCGGCCGCGCTCGCCCGCGTCACGGGCGCGCAGACGCTCATCACCGACATCCGGCGGTTCCGCTCCGAACAGGGGCTGCCGCCGGGCCAGCGCATCCCCGCCGCGCTCGACGGCCTCGCCGAGGCAGGACTGGCGGACTGGGCGGAGCAGATCCGCGCGTTCGCCAGGGTCGGCGTTCCCGAGGAGGGCTTCAACCAGACCGCCGCCGTCGAGTCGGCGCTCGGCTCGGGCGTGGTCGTCGTCCGGTTCGACCTGTCCGGCACGGTGGACAAGGACGCGTTGCGCAAGCGGTTGGAGAAGGACATCGCGACACAACAGAAGGAGCTCGACGGCACGGCCGTGAAACTCGGCGACGAGTCCTTCCTCGCGAAAGCCCCCGAGCCCGTCGTGGCGAAGATCCGCGCGCGCAACGAGACGGCGAAGGCCGAGATCGAACGGCTTGAGGCGAAGCTCGAGGAGCTGCGATGAGCGACTTCGACCAGGCAGGATTCGACCAAGCGGAATTCGACCATGCCGAGTTCGAGAGGGTCGAAGCCGAGCTCGACACCCGCTGGCCGGAGACGAAGATCGAGCCGAGCCTCACGCGGATCGCCGCGCTGATGGACCTCTTGGGCTCGCCGCAGCACGCCTACCCGAGCATCCATATCGCGGGCACGAACGGGAAGACGTCGACGACGCGGATGATCGACGCCCTGATCACCGCGACCGGCCTGCGCACCGGGCGGATCTTGAGCCCGCACCTGCAGTCCCCGGTGGAGCGGATCTCGCTCGGCGACCAGCCGATCACCGAGGCGCAGTACGTCTCGGCGTGGCGGGAGATCGAGCCGTTCGTGCTGCGCGTGGACGAGAGCTCGCGGTCGGGCGGCGGCCCGGCGATGAGCAAATTCGAGGTGCTCGTCGCGATGGCGTTCACGATCTTCGCCGAGGCGCCGGTGGACGTGGCCGTGATCGAGGTCGGGATGGGCGGGCGCTGGGACGCGACGAATGTGGTGAACGGCCAGGTCGCGGTCATCGCGCCGGTCTCGATCGACCACGTCGAGTACCTCGGGTCGGACCTCGCGGTGATCGCGGGCGAGAAAGCCGGGATCGTCAAGCGGCTGCCGAAAGGCCAGGCGGGCTGGGAGGAGAAAGACCAGATCGTGCTCACGGCCGAGCAGGAGCCCGCCGCGTTGCGGGCGATCCTCGCGCAGGTGGAACGGGAAGGGGCCGTCCTGGCCCGCGCGGGCCAGGAGTTCGCGGTGACCGAGCGCAAGCTGGCCGTCGGCGGGCAGCAAATCGGCCTCCGCGGCCTCGGCGCGGTGTATCCAGAGGTCTTCCTGCCGCTCTATGGGCCGCACCAGGCGGCGAACGCGTCGCTCGCCCTCGCCGCCGTCGAGGCGTTCTTCGGCGCCGGGCCGCAGCGCGCGCGCGCGGAGAGCGTCGTGCTCGACGGCTTCGCGAGCGCGCGCTCCCCAGGCAGGCTCGAGCGCATGCCCTCGGGGGCGCAGGACCCGCTCGTGCTGGTGGACGCGGCCCACAACCCGCACGGGGCGCAGGCCCTCGTCCGGGCATTGGCGGAGGACTTCCCGAACATCCAATTCCACGGCGTGCTGAGCGTCATGGAGGACAAAGACGTGCGCGGGGTGCTCGAAGCGCTCGCGCCGGTGCTGGCCTCTGTTGTGGTGACCAGCAACGGCTCGCCGAGGGCGCTCGCGGCGGACGGCCTGGCCGAGCTGGCGCGCGGCGTGTTCGAGCCCAAGCGCGTCGTGGTGCAGCCGGACTTCGCGGAGGCGGTCGGCACGGCGAAAGAGCTGGCTGCCCAGAAGGGGGACGGCGTGCTGATCACCGGCTCGGTGGTCACGGCGGGCCTGGCGAGGGACTTCTACGGATTGGCCCCATCGTGACCGAAGAAGAGGATATGAACCTGGTTTCTGGCGAGCCCCGCGCGGATGAGATCCAAGGCGCGCCGAGCCGAGGAATAGAGGGGGAGGAGGGGCCGTCCGAGGCGAGGAGCAACGAAGGAGATCGCCGCGCGGACCCCAGAAACGACCCCTGGAAGGGGTTCCGGGGGGTGTGCTCGGGGATCTTGATCCTGGAGATGGTCGCGGTGCTGCTCGGGGTTCCCGTCGTCGAGAACCTGTCCTCGTTCCACGGGCCGGGCTGGGCGCCGACCACGTTCGTGCTGTGCTTCGCGGCGCTGCTCTTCGTGGCGTGCGCCGTGCAATCCCGGCCCTGGGCGTTCTCGCTGGACCTGGGCCTGCAGCCCGTCCTCGTCGCAGGATGGCTCGTGCATCCGGCGCTCGGGATCGCCGGTGTGATCTTCGCAGTGGTCTGGGGTGTCGTGTGGTGGATGCGACGGGGCGTGCAGAAGGCTCAGGCGTCTCGTTATGACGGCTGAAAGCCGTGCTCTAAGCTAGCTCCGTGACTGAGCGGACTTTGGTGTTGATCAAACCTGATGCGGTGGCTCGCGGCCTCATCGGAGAAGTGCTGGCGCGTGTCGAGCGCAAGGGGCTTGAGATCCTCGCGCTGCAGCGGCTCGTGCCGCATGTGGACATCGCGCGCGAGCACTACGCCGAGCACGCCGAGCGTCCCTTCTTCGACTCGCTCGTCGAGTTCATCACCTCCGGCCCGCTGGTCGCGGCGATCATCGAGGGCGAGGGCTCCATCGCGGCGATGCGCCAGATCATCGGCGGGACCGACCCGGTGAAGAGCGCGGTCCCCGGCACGATCCGAGGGGATTTCGGCCTCACCGTCCAGAGCAACCTGGTGCACGGCTCCGACTCGCCGGAGTCGGCGCTTCGGGAGATCGCGCTGTGGTTCCCCGAGTTCGGGCTGTCCCACCACCACTGATCTGGACCCTCGAACCGGCTCTGGATCCTCGAACTCGGCCTGGCAGAAAGGCTCGCCAGGAGCCTTCACGGCGGGGGATGGCGCGCGCCGCGCGAAAGATATGCGATAGTGGATGCAGTCGGCGCGCGGCCGGCGGCCTAGGCCAGGCGGCGCGCGACGACCCCGAAGCTTTGTCGAAAAGTTCCGAATAACGCCAGCACCCAGCCCATGGGCGTCGGAGAGGGAGTTTTTCGACGGACTTCGGCCAGAAAACGCGACTATGTCGCCTCGCGCGGTCTTCACCGATTGCGCGATGCGCGATAGACACAAAGACCCCCCGCGTGGCTGTGCTCGTGATGTCCGAAGGACGTCCTGAGCGCGCCCGGGGGCTGATACAAGGAGTGCCACGTGGCTGAAGAGCTGCCGCCGATTGACGATTCCGCCCCGCAGGGGAAGATTCGAGTCCATGCCCTTGGTCGCCTGCTCGGGGTGACCTCCCGGCAAGTGCTGACCAAGCTTTCCGAGTTCGGAGTCACCGTCCGGGGACCGCAGTCGAGCATTGACGAGACTGTCGCGACCCAGGTGCGCGAGGCCTTGGCGAACGCCGAGCCCGCCTCGAACGCCGACACGGGCGCGAAAGCCGAGCCCCCCGCGAAAGCGCAACAAGAGCAGAAAGCCCAGGAGCGGGCCGAACCTGAGGCAGCGCCGCAGGAGCAGGCTCCGGAAGGGGCTGGCTCGACGCAACCCGACCCGGCTCCTGCGCAGCTGGAGCTGGTGGGCGGCCCGCCGCTCTTCCTGGAGCCGCATCGTTTGGAGCCGCACCTGGTCGAGCCGCACCTGGTCGAGCCGCGCAAGGCCGACCCGCAGGCCGCCGAGGCTTCCGATTCCGACGAGGAAGAGGAAAACGAGGGCGAGTCCGGCGACGACGCCGAGAGCCGGGCCAGCAGGCGCCGCCGCCGAGGAAGGCGCGGACGGGGCAGGGGACGCGGCTCGGAAGCGCAGGAGCAGGGCGAAGAGGGCGGCGAGCCCGTCGAGGCGGAGCTTGCGGACAAGCCGGAGAAGGCCGAGAAGCCTGAAAAGGCCGACAAGACAGACAAAGCCGACAAGGCCGACGAGTCCGGGCCCGCCGCAGAGAGCGCGGAGGCTGCCGAGCTGTCGTCTTCCGCGAAACGCCGCAGACGGCGCAGGCGGGGCGGCGACGGCGCGGACGACGACGCGCCGCCCGCGCCGACGCGCGAGCGGTCGAGCCGCTCGAAGGACAAAGACGAGGTGCAAGGCATCTCCGGCTCCACCCGGCTTGAGGCGAAACGCCAGCGCCGCAGGGAGGGACGCGACTGGGGCAGGCGCCGTTCGGTCATCCTGTCCGAGTCGGAGTTCCTCGCCCGGCGCGAGGCCGTGGAGCGGGTCATGGTGGTGCGCGAGCGCGACGGCAACCCCGACGGCTCGCCCGGCGGGAAGTACACCCAGATCGGGGTCTTGGAGGACAACGTCCTCGTCGAGCACTTCGTGACCACGTCGGCCTCGGCCTCCATGGTCGGGAACATCTACCTCGGCCGGGTGCAGAACGTCCTCCCCTCGATGGAGGCCGCGTTCGTGGACATCGGGCGGGGCAACAACGCCGTCCTGTACGCGGGCGAGGTGAACTGGGAAGGCGTCGGCCTCGGCGGCGACGCGCGCAAGATCGAGCACGCCATCAAGCCGGGCGACTACCTTCTGGTGCAGGTCAACAAGGACCCGGTCGGGCACAAGGGCGCGCGTCTGACGACGCAGATCGCCCTCGCGGGCCGTTACCTGGTCTTCGTGCCGGGAGCCTCGGCCAAGGGCATCAGCCGCAAACTGCCGGACACCGAGCGCAACCGCTTGCGCGAGATCCTCTCCGGCATCGTCCCCGAGGACGCGGGCGTCATCGTGCGCACCGCCTCGGAGGGCGTGTCCGCCGAGCAGCTCACCGAGGACGTGACGCGCCTGGCCGAGCAGTGGCAGCGCATCCAGCAGTTCGCCGAGGAGGCGAAGGCGCAGGGCGGCGGGCCGCGCTCGCTGTACCGGGAGCCGGACCTGTTGGTCAAGCTCATTCGCGACGTCTTCAACGAGGATTTCACCAAGCTGGTGGTCCAGGGCGAGAACTCCCACGAGGTGGTGCAGGAGTACCTTTCGGCCATCGCGCCGGACCTCGGCGCGCGCCTTGAGCGGTTCGAGCCCAAGACAGACGGCCAGGACGTGTTCTCCGAGTACCGGGTGGACGAGCAGCTGGCGAAGGCGCTGGGCCGAAAGGTGTGGCTGCCGTCGGGCGGCACGCTCGTCATCGACCGGACCGAGGCGATGACGGTGGTCGACGTGAACACCGGCAAGTTCGTCGGCTCCGGCGGCAACTTGGAAGAGACCGTCACCCGGAACAACCTCGAGGCGGCCGAGGAGATCGTGCGCCAGCTGCGGCTGCGCGACATCGGCGGGATCATCGTCGTCGACTTCATCGACATGGTGCTCGAGTCCAACCGCGAGCTGGTCCTGCGCAGGCTCACCGAGTGCCTGGCCCGGGACCGCACGCGCCACCAGGTCTCCGAGGTGACGTCGCTCGGGCTGGTCCAAATGACCCGCAAGCGGATCGGCACCGGCCTTTTGGAGGCGTTCTCCACGAAATGCTCGCACTGCGAGGGCCGGGGCGTCGTCGTGCACTCCGACCCGCTCGGGACCGAGCCCTCGGACGAGGGCCGCGCCGAATCCGGGTCCGGGCGGGGCAGGCGCTCGCGCGGCGGCTCGGGCGGGAGCTCGGGCGGCAACGCCCAGCAGCAGGCCCCCGTGGTGCCGAAGGTCGTCGCCCATCACGGCGAGCATCCCATGTTCCGGGCTATGGCCGCGCAGGCCGAGGCCACGCAGGGCGAGGAGGCTCCGGCCTAGGGCCGAAGCCTCCTGCGGGGCGCTTCGAAAGACATGTCGAAGTGTTAGCCCTTGCTAAGAAGTTGCCTCGATGACCTCCATCAGCTCGGCGACTGCGGCCCGGCCCGCCCGATTGGCCCCGATCGTGCTCGCAGAGGGGCCGTAGCCGAGCAGGTGCAGCCGGGGCTCCGCCGCGACTCGGGTCGCGAGCCTGCCAGTCATCACGATCCCGCCGCCGGGGGAGCGCAGCCGGAGCGGGGCCAGGTGGTCGAGGTTGGCGCGGAAGCCGGTGCACCAGAGGATCGCGTCCACGTCCAACGTCCGCCCGTCCGCCCACGCCACCCCGGTCGGGGTGAGCCGCTGGAACATCGGCGAGCGGGCGAGGACCCCGTGGGACTGCGCCTCGCGCAGCTCCGGGGTCCACATCAGCCCCGTGACGCTCACGACCGAGCCGGGCGGCAGGCCCCGGCGGACCCGGTCCTCGACCACCGCGACAGCGGCCCGTCCGATGTCCGGGGTGAAGGGGCCCTCGCGGAAGAGGGGCTCGCGCCGGGTGGCCCATGTCGTCCTGGCGACTTTCGAGAGCTCGAGGAGCAGCTGCACCCCGGACACCCCGGCCCCGACGACCAGCACGTGCTGCCCGGCGAACTCCTCGGGCAGCCGGTAGTCGTGGGCGTGCAGCTGCCTGCCCTCGAAAAGGCCTGCCCCCGGGTAACGGGGCCAGAACGGCTTCTCCCAGGTGCCTGTCGCGTTCAGGACGCCCGCGCAGGAGAATTCGCCGATATCGGCCCGGACGAGGAAGCCGGAGCCGTCTCGGGCCACCTCGCGCACGTCTGCGGGCCTTCGGACGTCGAGCCCGAACTCGCGCTCGTAGCGGGCGTAGTAGCCGGGGACGGTCGTCGAGGCTTGGACCTCGGGCTGGGAATGGTCGAGCGGAAGGCCGGGCAGGTCGTGCACGGCGTTGGCGGTCTGCAGGGTGAGGCTCGGCCAGCGGTGCTGCCACGCGCCCCCGGCCTTGGGGGCGTGGTCGAGGATGACGAACCCGGAGCCGGGCTCCAGGCCTCGTTTGCGCAGGAAGTACCCGGCGGACAGGCCTGCCTGCCCCGCTCCGATGACGACGATCGTGGTGCGCTCGCGCGTGATGTCCATGAGAACATTGGAACAAACGTCGGCCTGCGCGGGTCGAGTTGACTCCCCGTGCCCCGCTCCCCTAGAATGACTCGGTTGTTTCTGGTCCGTCGTGGGCCGAAAACCCCGCAGGCATGACCTGGGCAAGCTTTGAGGAATGTGAGAGATATGGGCGCATACGCGGTTGTGAAGACCGGCGGCAAGCAGTACAAAGTCGCCGTTGGCGACGTGGTGAGCGTGGAGAAGCTCGAGGGCGAGCCCGGCGACGCCGTCTCCCTCACCCCCGTGCTCATCGCCGACGGCGCTTCGGTCACCACGAAGGCCGACGCGTTGGCCAAGGCGAAGGTGACCGCCGAGCTCGTCGAGCACACCAAGGGCCCGAAGATCCGGATCCACCACTTCAAGAACAAGACCGGCTACCACCGTCGCCAGGGCCACCGTCAACCGCTGACGGTGCTCAAAGTGACCGGTATCGCCTGACTCGCAGCAGAAGACTTAAGAGAGGATTTGACTCATGGCACATAAGAAAGGCGCCTCAAGCTCCCGCAACGGCCGCGACTCCAACGCCCAGCGGCTCGGCGTGAAGCGGTTCGGCGGCCAGGCCGTGAACGCGGGCGAGATCATCGTCCGCCAGCGCGGCACCCACTTCCACCCCGGCGACGGCGTCGGCAGGGGCGGCGACGACACGTTGTTCGCGCTCGTCGCGGGCAAGGTCCTGTTCGGTTCCAAGCGCGGTCGCAAGACCGTCAACATCGAAGCCGTCGAGGCTGTCGAAGCGTAGTTAGGCTCTCCCATGGCGCGTTTTATCGATCGCGTCGTGGTCCATGTGAGCGCCGGAGCAGGCGGCCACGGTTGCAGCTCGGTTCATCGCGAGAAGTTCAAACCGCTTGGTGGCCCGGACGGCGGGAACGGCGGCCACGGCGGCTCAGTTGTTTTTGAGGTCTCCTCGCAAGCGCACACCTTGCTGGACTTCCACTTCCACCCCCACATCAAAGCCTCGGACGGCAGGATGGGGATGGGGTCGAACCGCAATGGCGCGCGAGGCGAGGACCTCGTCCTGCCCGTGCCGTCCGGCACGGTCGTCTTCGACGACAAGGGCGAGTTCGTCGCCGACCTCACCGGCGAAGGCACCAGGTTCGTCGTCGCAGAAGGAGGGCGCGGCGGCCTCGGGAACGCGGCGCTGGTCTCCAAGGCCCGCAAGGCGCCCGGTTTCGCGCTCCTCGGCGAGGACGGCGAAACCAGGGACCTCACCCTGGAATTGCGCTCGGTGGCCGATGTCGGCCTCATCGGCTACCCCAATGCGGGGAAATCCTCGCTGATCAGCGCGCTCTCTGCCGCGAAGCCCAAGATCGCGGACTACCCGTTCACCACGATTGTGCCGAACCTCGGGGTGGTGTCCTCGGGGGACACCACGTTCACCGTCGCCGACGTGCCGGGCCTGATCCCAGGAGCAGCGGAGGGCAAGGGCCTCGGCCTCGACTTCCTGCGGCACGTGGACCGTTGCGCGGTGCTGGTGCACGTTTTGGACTGCGCCACGTTGGAGCCGGGACGCGACCCGGCCTCCGATTTCGACGCGGTGGAAAAAGAGCTCGCGGCCTACCAGCCCGCGTTGGACGCCGACCTCGGCCTGGGGGACCTGCTGCGCCGCCCCCGTATCGCGGTGCTGAACAAGATCGACGTGCCAGACGCCGCAGACCTCGCCGAGATGGTGGCCGAGGACCTCGCCGAGCAGCTGCGCGGCGGACCCGCGCCCGCGGACGAGCCGTGGGCGGAGCCGGAGTCGCCGAAGGTTTTCAAAGTCTCCGCCGTGAGCGGCGAAGGATTGCGCGCGTTGACCTTCGCGTTGGCCGCGCTGGTCGAGGAGCACCGCGCCAAGATGGCCGCAGTGGAGCCAAAACGGCAGATCGTCCGGCCGAAAGCCATCGACGAGTCGAAGTTCGCCGTCCAGGCGGACCCCGAGAACCAGGGCGGTTTCCTCGTCACGGGGGCCAGGCCGGAGCGCTGGGTCCGGCAGACCCAGTTCGACAACGAAGAGGCCGTCGGCTATCTCGCGGACCGGCTCGCGAAGCTCGGGGTCGAGGACAAGCTCGCGAAGCTCGGCGCGAAGCCGGGCGCCGACGTGCGCATCGGGCATGTCGTGTTCGGCTGGGAGCCGAGGCAGGCTTCTCTGCGGCACGGATCGCGCGGCACGGACACCCGTGTCTGGGAGGCGCAGCACAGCCTCGAGGCCGAAGAGGACTCGGACGAATGGGAAGACGTGGAGTGGGAGGACGGCGAGGTTTGGGAGGACGAGGAGCCAGCAGCCGCGTCTGAAGAGCCTTCGGACGGGGCAGAGTGAGCGAGACGGGCGCGGCGGCCGCTTCGACAGCGGTCCGCGAACAAGTCCGCACCGCTCGGACCGTGGTCGTCAAGATCGGCTCTTCCGCGTTCACCAGCGCAGGCGTCGGCGTCGATGTCGCGAAGCTCGACGCGCTTGTCGACGCGCTCGCCGGGCGGATCGAGGCGGGGAGCAAGATCCTCGTCGTGAGCTCCGGCGCGGTGGCGGCTGGGCTCGCGCCGCTCGGCCTGCGCCGCCGCCCGCAGGACCATCTCACCCAGCGGGCCGCCGCCAGCGTCGGGCAGACCGCCTTGGCCCTGGCCTGGGGAGCCTCCTTCGCCCGGTACGGGAAAGTCGTCGGGCAGGTCCTGCTCTCCGTGCACGACTTCTCGATCCGCGAGCACAACGCGAACGCGCAGCGCACGCTGAACCGGCTCCTCGCGCTTGGCGCCGTGCCGGTGATCAACGAGAACGACGTGGTCTCGACGGCGACCGTGCGGCTGGGGGACAACGACCGCGTCGCGGCGCTGGTCGCGCACCTCGTCGGGGCGGAGGCCCTCGTGCTGCTCTCCGACGTCGACGGGGTGTACGACCGCAACCCGCAAGAGCCCGGAGCCGCCCGGCTCGACTTGGTCGCGTCTGCGGCCGATTTGGACGGCGTGAGCGCGAAGGGCGGCAACGGGCTCGGCACGGGCGGTATGGAGAGCAAGCTCCGCGCGGCGCGGATGGCTGCGGACGCGGGTGTGCCGGTGCTCGTCACCTCGGCTCCGCGGGCGGCGGACGCGTTGCTCGGCGGCCAGAGCGGCACGGTGTTCGCCCCGCGCGCCCCGAGGCTGTCCGCGCGCAAATTCTGGATCCGCCACGCCGCCGAGCCCACCGGCTCGCTCGTCCTCGACGACGGCGCGGTGCGCGCGGTCACCGCAGACCGCAAGTCGCTCCTTGTCGCCGGGGTCAAAGGCGCCTCGGGAGAGTTCCGCTCCGGGGACGTCGTCGTGTTCGCAGACCAGCGCGGCGAGCACGTCGCCAGGGGGGTGGCGGCGTACGGGGCCGTCGAGCTCAGCGAGGCGCTCTCCGGGCGGGGCGAGCTCGCGAAACCCGTCGTGCACGCGGACGACGTCGTCGCGTACTGACGGCCCTCCCGGCGCTAGCTGACGCTCACGACGCCGAAGGCGATGCCCTTCGGGTCCGCGAGTATCGCGATCTTGCCGTTCGGCGTGTCGAAAGCCGGGGCGAGCACGCTCCCGCCGAGGCTCTGCGCCTTCTCGACCGCCGCGTCGGTGTCGGCGACGCCGAAATAGACCTGCCAGTGGTTCGGGACTCCTTCGGGCAGGAAGGCGCTCCCGTCGATGGCTCCGCCGAGCTCGTCGCCGCCTGCCGCGCCGAACACGGTGTAGTCGGGGCCCTCGTTCTCGTACGGGCGGGCGCTCCAGCCCAACAGGCCGGTGTAGAAGTCGACGCCCGCCGCCTTGTCCCGAGTGTTCAGCTCGAACCAGACCGGGGCGCCCGGCTTGCCGGTGCGGACGAAGCCTTTGTGCGTGCCCGGCTGCCACAGCCCGAAGGCGGCGCCTTCGGGGTCCGCGATGACCGCCATGACGCCGAGGTCGCCGACCGGGGTTGGCTCGCAGAAGGCGGTGGCACCCGCAGCTTTCGCCTGCTCCGTGGTCGCCGCCGCGTCGTCGGCCTGGAAGTACACCGTCCAGCAGGGCGGGACGCCTTGCTCGGGCGGAAGCTCCATGCCGCCTGCCACGAGGCCGCCTGGCCCGGAGAAGTTGCCGTACCCGCCGAAGTCGGGGTTGCGCTCGTAGGTCCAGCCGAAAAGCCCTGCGAAGAACCCCGCGCTGCTGTCGAAGTCAGGGGTGGCGAAATCCACCCACACGGGGACGCCGTTCTGTGTGATCGTGCTCATACAAGGAGCTTATAGCAGAACGACCGGGCCGACAATGTCGGCCCGGTCGTTCCCGCAGAAGCGTGAAAATTTACTTCTTGCTGATCAGTTTCCAGAGCCAGATGAGGATGGAAGCGCCGATCAGCGCGCTGATGAAGGTGAACCAGAAGCCACCGCTCGAGTGCCAGACGAACTTCAGGAGGAATCCGCCGATGAGGCCGCCGACGACACCGAAGAGAACGTTGAGCAGGATGCCCTGCTGCGCGTCGGTGCCGAGGAACTTGCTTGCGAGCCAACCGGCGAGGCCGCCGATGATGATGTAGCCGATCCATCCGAACGAGGTGTATTTCGTCGCCTCGGCGAGGACCTGAGTAGAAGCCATCAAAGTTGGAGTGATCATCGTCATTCCTGCCTTTTCTCACATTTTATGGTGTGTGCCCACGAACACAAGATCAAGTTTACTCTATGGCGAGCGTTTCAGGCGGGAAGCGACGCGAGAGCGGAACCTGTTTTTGTTTTATTTCAGTTGTGCTGAGGTGAGGCCGAGGGTGCGTCGGGCGACGATGAGCTGCTGGATCTGCTGAGTGCCCTCGTAAATATCGAAGATCTTCGTGTCGCGGCCGTATTTCTCCAGAAGCGCCCGCTGCGAGTAGCCGTAGAGGCCCGCGAGCTCGATCGCCTTGAGGGTGACGTCGGAGCCCATGCGGCCCGCCTTGGCCTTGGCCATGGAGGCCTCGCGCGAGTTCGGGATCTTGTTGTCGGCCATCCACGCCGCCTTGAGCGTGAGCAGGTACGCGGACTCGTACTCCGACTCGAGACGGAGGTACTCGGCGGCCGCGGCGTGCTGGACGTGCGGGGGCTTGTCGTAGCTGATCTCGACGCCTGCCTCGGTGAGGATCTCCAGGAGGTCCTCCAGCGCGCCTCGGGCCACGCCGATCGACATGGAGGCGACGACCGGCCGGGTGTTGTCGAAGGTCTGCATGACCCCGGCGAAGCCCTTCTCGACGTTCACCTCGGGGGAGCCGAGCAGGTTCTCCTTCGGGACGCGGGCGTTGTCGAAGATGAGGGCGCAGGTGTCGGAGGCCTTGATGCCGAGCTTGTGCTCGACGCGGATCAAGTTCACGCCGGGGGTGTCGCGGGGGACGACGAACGACTTGATCGCCGCGCGGCCGAGACTCTTGTCCACGGTCGCCCACACGACGATGTGGCTGGCGCGGGAGGCCGCGGTGGCGAAGATCTTCTCGCCGTTGATGACGTACTCGTCGCCGTCGAGGATCGCGGTGGTCTTGACGGCGGCGGAGTCCGAGCCGCAGCCCGGCTCGGTGATCGCCATCGCGGCCCACTTGTTGCCGAACCGCTTGTACTGCTCGTCGTTGGCCACCGCCGCGATCGCGGAGTTCCCGAGGCCCTGGCCGGGGATGGTCAGGGTGAGGCCGGGGCAGCCCCAGCAGCTCTCCGCCATCGCGAGCACGGAGTTGAGGTTCGCGCCGTTCTTGTTCCCCCGCGCGGCCTTGCTCTCCTCGGTCTCCTCTTTCGCCTGCGAGTTGACCGACTCGCCCATGTCGCTGGTCTCGCTCATCGCGTCGTACGCGGCGCCGATGACGTCCATCTCGACGGGGTAGTCGTGCTCGGCGAGGTCGTACTTGCGAGCGATGGGCCGCAAGTAGCTGCCCGCGAAGTCGTGGGCGAGGTTGAGGAACTGCTGGTACTTCTTGGGAAGTTCGAGGTTGATCGCCATAGTTATCGCCTTTTTCCGAGTCGTGTGGTCACTTGAGTTTCGCGGAGCTGAGCCCGAGGGTGCGCCGCGCGACGACGAGCTGCTGGATCTGCTGGGTGCCCTCGTAGATATCCGTGATCTTCGCGTCGCGCGCCCACTTCTCCAAGAGCGACTTCTGGGAGTAGCCGTGGACGCCCGCGAGCTCGACGGCCTTGAGGGTCACCGCTGTCGCGGTGCGCCCGGCCTTCGCCTTGGCGATCGAGGCCTCTTTGGAGTTCGACTGCTTGGAGTCGATCAGCCATGCGGCCTTGAGCGTGAGCAGGTACGCGGCTTCCCAGTCGGCTTCGAGAGCCAGGTAGTCCACGGCTGCGGACTGCTGGCTGTACGGGGCGTTGTCGTAGCTGATCTCGACGCCCGCGCCTTCCAGGATCGAGCGCAGCTCCTCGAGCGCCGCGCGGGCGATGCCGAGGGCTTGCGCTGCGACCAGGGGCCGGGTGTTGTCGAAGGTCTGCATGACCCCGCCGAAGCCCTTCTCGGTGTTCACCTCGGGGGAGCCGAGCAGGTTCTCCTTGGGCACCCGCACGTTCTCGAAGAGGATCGCGGCGGTGTCGGAGGCCTTGATGCCGAGCTTGTGCTCCAAACGCACCAGGCTGACGCCGGGCGTGCCCCAGGGGACGACGAACGACTTGATCGCCGCGCGGCCCGCCTTCGGGTCGACGCTCGCCCACACGACGATGTTCTTCGCCCGCGCGCCGCAGGTGACGAAGATCTTCTCGCCGTTGATGACGTACTCGTCGCCGTCGAGGATCGCGGTGGTCGTGACGGCGGCGGAGTCCGAGCCGAAGCCCGGCTCGGTGATCGCCATCGCGGCCCACTCGCCGCCGAAGCGCTCGAGCTGCTCCGGGCTGGCCACCGCCTCGATGGCGGCGTTCCCGAGGCCGTTGCCGGGGATGGTCAGCTCAAGGCCGAGGTCGCCCCAGCTGAGCTCCAAGACGTTGAGGACGGCTCCGACGTTGCTTCCGGCGGAGAGCAGGTCCTTGGTCTCGGGGTTCTTGGCGAGCTCGTCGAGCTCCGTCGGGTACTCGTGCTCGGCGATGTCGTACTTGCGCGAGATCGGGCGGAAAACCTCCGAAGCGACCTTGTGCGCCCTTTCGACGACGGCTTCGAGGTCCTTGGAAAGTTCGAGGTTGATAGGCATGGTGCGAAATCCTCTCTAAGCTGCGGTCGGGGGGATTAGACGAGGATGACGCCCTCGGCGACGCCGACGGCCCGCAGGTCGCGGTACCAGCGCTCGACCGGGTGCTCCTTGGTGAAGCCGTGGCCGCCGAGCAGCTGCACGCCGTCCAGGCCGATCTGCATGCCCTTCTCCGAGGCGAGACGGCGGGCGAGCGCGGCCTCGCGGGCGAAGGGCAGGCCCTGGGCGGCGCGGGAGGCGCCGCGGAGGGCGACCAGTCGGATGCCGTCGAGCTCGATGGCGATGTTCGCCACCATGAAGGCGACCGCCTGGCGGTGGCTGATCGGCTCGCCGAACGCCTCGCGCTGGTTCACGTAGGGGATGACGTAGTCGAGGACGGCCTGCCCGACTCCTGCCGCGACGGAAGCCCACGCGATGCGAGAGAGGCGGACCGACTCGGTGAAGTTGTTCTCGCGGACCTGCGGGTCCGGGTCGCCGAGCAGAGCGCTCTCGGGCAGGACGACGTTGTTGAGGTTGATGCGGCCGATGCCTGCGGCGCGAAGGCCCATGCTCGGGTCGCCTTCGACGGTGAGGCCCTTGTTGCCGGACTCCACGATGAAGAGGGCGGGGCGGCCTTCGAACTGCGCGCCGATGATGAAGAGCTCGGCGGAGCCCGCGGCGGGCACGAGCGCCTTCACGCCGTTGAGCTTGAACCCGCTCGGGGTCCGAACGGCCTTGGTCTTCAGGTCGAACGGGTTGAAGAGCGGCTGCGGCTCGGCGATGACGAACGCGGCCTGGGGGGCCTTGTCCTCCGCGAAGGAGGGGAGGTACGTCTTCTGCTGCCCGTCGGTGCCCCATTCGCCGAGGGCGATGGCGACCGCGCTGGGGGCGAGGATCGGCAGGGCGAGGCCGAGGTCGCCGTGGGCGAGGGCCTCGGCGACGAGGGCGTTGGTGATCGCGTTGCGCTCGGAGGCGGCGCCTTCGAACTCCTCGGGGACGTTGATCAACGTGACGCCGAGCTCGGCCGAGCGGTCCAGGATGGACTGCGGGGTGGCGACGGCGGCGTCCGCCTCGAGGGCGGCGGGGCGCAGCACCTCCTCGGCGAACTCCTTGACGGTGTCGACGATGAGCTTCTGGTCTTCCTCGGGGGTGAGGTCGAACAGGTCGCTCGTGGTGCGGGCGGGGCGGGCGCCCTTGTTGCCGCCGCCGACCTGCTTGAAGACCCGGTTGGCGACGCCGAGGGCCTTGAACCCGGTCTTGCTCGCGTTGTACGAGGTCCAGGTCAGCTGCTTGTTGAGGTCGTACTTGTTCACCAGATCGGAGCCGGTGATCGCGGACAGAGCGCGCAGCCCGAGGCCGATGGGGGTCGTCTTCTTGCTGGAGAGCGACTTGGGAGAAGCGTCTGCAGAAGCGGGTTTTGTGGACATGTCCGTCGAGTTCCTATCGCCGAAGTTTCCTTGGTCGAGAGCTATGTTACCGACCGGTAGGTAAGGCTTCGCGCGGGGTGCCCCCGGGGTCCTCTTGCGGCTACGCGCCGGTGCCTCCCATGGCTTCGAGCGCCGCTGCGTGCAGTCTACCGTTGCTCGCGAGCGCACTGCCGCCGTGGGGCCCGCTCTGGCCGTCTAACGAGCTAAAACACCCTCCTGCCTCGCGGACGACGATGTCGAGGGCGGCGAGGTCCCACAGCGAGACCTCGGGCTCGGCGGCGAGGTCGACCGCCCCCTCTGCGAGGAGGCAATAGTGATAGAAGTCACCATAACCGCGTAATCGCCAGACTTTTGATTCGAGCGCGCGGATCCGTTCGCCGAAGGGCCCCTCCCGCCAGTCCGAGACCGAGAGGCTCGCGTCCGCCAAGTCCTCGACCTTGGACACGCCGATGCGCCGCGCGGGGGCTCCGGGGGCCTCGACGAACGCGCCCGCGCCCTGCGCCGCCCACCACCGGCGGTGCAGCGCGGGGGCGCTGACCGCCCCCACCACGGGCACCCCGTCCACGAGGAGCGCGACGAGCGTGGCCCAGATCGGCACGCCCCGCACGTAGTTCTTCGTCCCGTCGATCGGGTCGACGACCCATTGGCGCCCCGAGAAGGCCGCTTCGCCGCCGAACTCCTCGCCGAGCACGGCGTCGCCGGGGCGCTCTTCGGCCAGGATCTCGCGGATCCGCGTCTCGACGGCCAGGTCGGCCTCGGTCACCGGAGTGAGGTCGGGCTTCGCGGTGACCGAGAGGTCGGAGGCCAAGAAGCGGCTCGTCGTGATGGCGTCGGCGGCCTCCGCGAGGCGCAGCGCGACATCGAGGTCGTCTCGGTACGTGGTCGGGGTGCTCATGGCCGTCGAGCGTAGCCTTGGCCGTATGACGACGTTCATGGCGATCACCGCGCTCGTCCTCTTGGGGTTGTTGCTTTGGCGGCGGTTCGGGGGGAAGGGGCAGCGCGCTCCCGGGGCCGAGGCCCAGCCCGCGCTGCTCACGCTGACCGGCGTGAGCCCGGTGTCCCGCCCGTCCGGGGACGCGGAGGCGTTCTGCGCGGTCAGCGGTATTTTGCGCGGTCCAGAGCTGCCGCCGACCGAGGTGTACCAACGTTGGGTGCTCGGGCCGGGGGCGGCCTGGCCGTCTGTGGGCCAGGAGATCGACGCGCTCTATCTGCCGGGCAAGGCCAGCACCCACTGGTGGGCCGTGGAGAGCTAGCTCCAGAGCGCTACGCGTCCTCGGAGACCTCGCGCAAGAGGCCCGAGGCGACGTCGAAGACGAAGCCGCGTAGCGACGTGGTCTTGGTGACGAACGGGCTGCGCCGCACGCGCCGCAGCGACTGGCGCACGTCCTCGTCGACATCGCCGAACGCCTCGGCGGACCACGCGGGCTTGATCCCGATCTCGTCTTGGACGTCCCGCTTGAACGCGTCGTCGGTGAACGTCAGCATCCCGCAATCGGTGTGGTGCACGAGGACGATCTCGGTGGTGCCGAGGAGGCGCTGGCTGATCGCGAGCGAGCGGACGACGTCGTCGGTGACCACGCCGCCCGCGTTGCGGATCACATGCGACTCGCCCTCGCGCAGGCCGAGCGCCCGGTACACGTCCAGCCGCGCGTCCATGCACGCGACGACGGCGGTGCGCTTGCTCGGCGGCAGGGGGAGAGGGCCGGAGAATGCCGCAGCGTACGTCTCGTTGTTGCGCAGCAATTCGTCGGTGAAGGCCATAGCCGCAGGCTACGCGCCGGGGGCTGTCCGCGCGGGCGCATAGCGGCTCGCGCATGGGAACGCCGAGGCCACACGCGGGAGGGACTTCGGCGCGTGTTGAGCGCGGTAAGCTTGCTCATCATGCATCCTGACGTAACAGCAGATCTGGCTGGGCTCGCGACGACGCTCTCCACCGTGGAGTCCGCGCTCGACCTCGACAAGCTCAAGGCGGAGATCGCCGACCTCGAAACCCAAGCGGCGGACCCCTCGCTCTGGGAGGACCAAGACCGGGGGCAAGAGGTCACCAGCGGGCTCGCCCGAAGGCAGGCGACGCTGCGCGCGGTCACCGCTCTGCGCTCCCGGCTCGACGACCTGCACGTGCTCTACGAGCTCGCCGAGGACGACAGCGGCGCGGAGGGGCAGGAGGCGCTCGCCGAGGCGGACGCGGAGCGCAAAGCCCTGCGCGGGGACATCGAGGCCCTCGAAGTCCGCACCCTGCTCAACGGCGAGTACGACGAACGCGAGGCCTTGGTCACCATCCGCTCCGGCGCGGGCGGGATCGACGCGGCCGACTGGGCGCAGATGCTCATGCGCATGTACATCCGCTGGGCGGAGCGCCACAAGCACTCGGTCGAGGTCTACGACATCTCCTACGCCGAGGAGGCGGGCATCAAGAGCGCGACTTTCGCTGTGAAGAGCGCCTACGCCTACGGCACGCTCTCGGTCGAGCAGGGCACCCACCGCCTCGTGCGGATCAGCCCCTTCGACAACCAGGGCAGGCGGCAGACCTCCTTCGCCGATGTCGAGGTGCTGCCGGTGGTCGGCACCACCGACCACATCGAGATCCCGGAGTCCGAGATCCGCGTGGACGTCTACCGCTCGTCCGGCCCCGGCGGGCAGTCCGTGAACACCACGGACTCCGCGGTGCGGCTGACCCACCTGCCCACTGGCGTCGTCGTCACCTGCCAGAACGAGAAGTCGCAGCTGCAGAACAAGCTCTCCGCGATGCGGGTCCTGCAGGCCAAACTCCTCGAACGCCGCCGCCAGGAGGAGCAGGAGCAGCTCAACGCGCTCAAAGGCGACGGCGGCAGCTCGTGGGGCACCCAGATGCGCTCCTACGTGCTCGCCCCGTACCAGATGGTGAAGGACCTGCGCACCGAGTACGAGGTCGGCAATCCGACCACGGTGCTGGACGGCGACATCGACGGCTTCCTCGAATCGGGTATCCGCTGGCGGCGGGCCGGGGCTTCGGCCTCGTAACGGCCCCAGCCGCCGCGTTTGGCGGGATTCGCCAGGACTTACGGTTACACTTGCACCCTGTGATCAGTCTGAAGAACGTCTCGAAGACGTACCCGAAGTCCACTCGGGAAGCGTTGTCCAAGGTGAACATCGAGGTCGACGAAGGCGAGTTCGTGTTCCTGATCGGCCCGTCCGGCTCGGGGAAGTCCACGCTCCTGCGCATGCTGATCCACGAGGACATCCCAGACTCCGGCGACATCCACCTCGCGCAGTTCCACGTGAACAAGCTGCCGTCGCGGCGCGTGCCCCGGCTGCGCCAGACCGTCGGCTGCGTCTTCCAGGACTTCCGCCTCCTGCAGCAGAAGACCGTCGCGCAGAACGTCGCGTTCGCGCTGGAAGTGATCGGCAAGCCGCAGGCCATGATCGACAAGACCGTGCCGGAAGTGCTCGAGCTCGTCGGCCTCGCCAGCAAGGCCGACCGGCTGCCCCACGAGCTCTCCGGCGGGGAGCAGCAGCGGGTCGCGATCGCGCGCGCCTTCGCGAACAAGCCGCTCGTCCTGATCGCGGACGAGCCGACCGGCAACCTCGACCCGGAGACCTCCGGGGAGATCATGAGCCTCCTGGAGCGCATCAACAGGCACGGCGGAACAACATTGCTCATGGCCACGCACGACCATCACATCGTCGACTCCATGCGCAAGCGGGTGATCGAGCTGTCGCTGGGGAAGATCCTGCGCGACGAGGCCAAGGGCGTCTACGGAGTCGGAAGGTAATAAAAAAATATGCGTTTGAAGTTCCTCATTGGCGAGGTGCTCACCGGCTTCCGGAAAAACATCACGATCGCCATTGCGATGATCTTGACCTCGGCCATCGCCCTCACCATGCTCGGCACCGGCATCTTGGTGGTCAACCTCACCGACCGCAGCAAGCAGCAGTTCCTCTCGGAGCTGGAGATCCGGGTGAACCTCTCCAAGAGCTTCACCAACGCGGACCCCAAGTGCGAGCAGGCAGACTGCAAGGCCCTTGAGGAGAAGATCAAGGGCACCCCCGGCGTCGCGTCGATCCGCTACCTCTCCCAGGACGAGGTCTACGACGACGCGATCCACCGTGTCTTCGCCGACCAGCCGGACCTGCAAGAGCTTGCCGCGCAGCACGGCAAGGAGGCCTTGCTCGCCTACTTCAAGGTGACCGCCAGCGACCAGAAGACGTTCGGCCAGCTCGTGGAGAAATTCCGCGACGACCCGGAGCTGAAGGGGAAGGTGCAGAACGTCGTCGACCAGCGCGAGCTGGTCAAGCGCGTGTTCCGCGTCTTCGACGGCGCGCGCGACGTGGCCTTCGCCATGGCGGTGATCACCGCTGTCATCGCGGTCTTCCTCATCGCGAACATGGTGCAGATCGCCGCGTTCACCCGGCGCAACGAGATCGCCATCATGCGGCTGGTCGGGGCGACCCGCTGGTACACGCAGCTGCCCTTCCTGGTCGAGGCCGTGATCGCCTCGCTCTTCGGCTCGACCCTCGCGGTCGTCGGCCTCTTCGTCTCCCGCAAGGTCTTCTTCCAGAACTCGTTGCAGGACTTCCAGCTCGCAGGCCTCATCGCCCCGGTGACCACCGGCGACGTGTGGCAGCTGGCCCCGTTCATCACGCTCATCGGCGCGGTGCTCGCGGCTTCCACGGCGTATGTGACGCTGCGCTGGTACGTGCGGAGCTGAGCCCAGTGCCAGCGCCGGACACAGGAGGGGAGCACGACGTCCGAGGGCGGACCCTCCTGGCGCTGGACGGCTTGGCTGCGGTGCTGCGGCTCCACCAAGCGATGTGGGAGCCGGGCGCCGAGCACCCCTCTGTGCTCAACGAGCCGATCCGCAGCGTGGTGGGGCAGACCTGGAAGGACGGGCTCACCCCCGAGCTCGACGAGCAGCTCACCCGCGCGCACGAGTACCCGCAGGCCGCGCTGCGCGAGCTCATGTGCCTCGTGGACTGGCTGCTCGGCGCGTGCGAGTCCGCGACCGACGCGGTGCGCTGGGGCGGCGACGAGGAGGAGATCGGCGCAATGCTGCGCCGTTCGCTCGGCGACGGGGACAAAGCCGCCGCCGCGGCCATCGCCCGCCGCAGGCAACGCGTCCTCGTCGCGACCCAAGCCGTGCGCAGCAAGCTCGGCACGCTCGGCCCCGACGTGTCGGACGAGTCCGAGGAGGCCGCCGAGCTGTCCGAGGCCGATGTCGAGATGTGCCATTTCGTCGCGGGCGCCTGGTCGAAGATCGTCGTCGCGGGCGACGCGTACCTGCAATTGCACGGGGCGCTCGACGCCGCGGTTCGCGACGCCCGGGCCGGGGTCTGGCCCGCGCGCGAGATCGCGCCGAGCCTGGAGCGCCTGCGCGACATGATCACCGGCCGGATCAAAGTCGTCTTGGAGGAGTGCCGCTTCAACGCCCGCGTGCTGCGCGGCATGGGCGACCCCGAGGGGTCCGCAGAGGAGCGCCAGCGGAGCTACCAGGACCTTTGGGACCGCAACAAGAATCGCAAGGACTACGTCCTCATTTAAAGCATTTGCGCTGGCTGGTAACCTCTTCCCACTATGAAAAGCGTGAAGAAGAACGACCCGAACGAGGCGTTGATCGCGCGCAACCGCAAAGCCAGGCACGACTATTCGATCCTGGACGTGTACGAGGCCGGGGTGGTGCTGCAGGGCACGGAGGTCAAGAGCCTGCGCGAGGGACACGCCAACCTGGTCGACGCCTACGCCACCGTGGACGGCGACGAAGTGTGGTTGCGCGGGGTCCACATCCCCGAGTACCGCAACGGCAGCTGGACGAACCACACCCCGACCAGGACACGCAAACTGCTGCTGCACCGGCGCGAGATCGAAGACCTCGTGGGGAAGACCAGGGAGGGGAACACCACCCTGGTGCCGCTGTCGATGTATTTCAAAGGCGGCAGGGTGAAAGTCGAGATCGCCCTCGCCCGAGGCAAGCAGCTCCACGACAAACGCCAAGACCTCGCCAAACGGGACGCGGACCGCGAAGTCGTCCGGGCGATGGGGAGAGCCCGAAAAGGAATGTCCTGACCCGCCGCCTGCGTAGGCAATTGACCACTGTGGAAGCGGCGTTGTAAAAAACCGTATGTCCCTTCGCATCAACCCTGCAGACTTCTCCGACCCCTTGCTGCGGGCGTTCCTCCAAGCCCATGTAGACGACCTCGCGCCGACCGCTCCGGCTGAGAGCCGCCATGCCCTCGACCTGGCCGGTCTGCGCGCCCCGGGGGTGCGGCTGTGGACCGCCCACGACCGGGACGATCTGGCAGGGACCGTCGCCCTCGCCCCCGTGGCAGACGGGCACGAGGAGGTCAAAAGCATGAGAACCGCTCCGGAGCGCAGAGGGCGAGGGGTCGCGGCGGCGCTACTCCAACACGCTCTCGCGGACGCGAGAGCGCGCGGCATATCGCGAGTGTCCCTGGAGACGGGAAGCATGGAGTTCTTTGCTCCAGCCAGAAGCTTCTACCGCAAACACGGTTTCCACGACTGCGAGCCGTTCGGGCCGTACAAGCCAGACCCCAACAGCGCCTTCATGACCCTCTCGCTCGAAGGCCCCAGCCCCGTCGGTTCGAACGCGTAGGCCGCACTCAGGCCAGCCGCTCCGCCAGATGCGCGCGGCTGTGCAGGCTTCAGGGAGGCTTGGGCCGTTGGCTCCGCCGCAGACGGTCCATGCGCCGTCGGGGAATGGGGTTTGGCCCCTCGGCCTCGCCAAAACGGGACGCGGACCGCGAAGTCGTCCGGGCGACGGGGAGAGCCCGAAAAGGGATGTCCTGACCCGCTGCCGGTGATATACTGGTCGTGTCAGCCGTTCTCCACGGCTGGCGACGTTAGGGGCTGACAGGTTTCGACTTCGAACGTCGATGAAGGAGAAGCGTGCCGGTGCAGGCAATTGACCACCGTATAAGCGTCGTTGTAAAAAATATAAGCGCCGACTCTACTCAGCGCGACTACGCCCTCGCTGCCTAAGCGATAGCGTGTCTGTCAGCCCGGGAACGCCCTCGGCCCGGTTCCTGGCATCAGCAAGAGGGATCCAACCGCTAGCCCGGTCACGGGGTTGGCGGTGACATCAAACAGTGACTGGGACCGTCTTCCTAGCTCGTCCGTGTGACTAGGAGGCCCGAGCAAGGACACAGCGGACTGCGCACGGAGAAGGCCTTTTGAAGCGACGAAGGACCCGAGTTCGATTCTCGGCAGCTCCACTCGGGGGCAGTACCACATCCCTTCGACCATGATCGCTCCCGCATACCCGGCCTGGATGCCGAGTTCGTTGCGTTTGTAGTCGCCGACGAGTTTGTAGCCAAGGGCTTTGAGGGGGCCTTGGAGCTTCTCGATCTTGGCGCTCGGCAGATAAGCTCGGTCGCCGACGAAATAGTTGATCGGCAGGCCCCGGTCCACGATCTCGCCGACGCAGGTCATCGCGTTCTCAGCGACACGGCCAGAGGGTTTCTCAAGGCTCATGGAGAGCACGAGCTTGGGGAACTCGCCGGTGGTGTCGGGATCGTCGGCCATGACTGCGATGGTCGCCTCATACGCCCAGCAGAATTCGCCGTGCTTGCGTTTGAAGCGTTTGTCGTCCTTGTGGTCTTCGGCGCTGCGCACGTGCCATCCCGCATCGAACTCGGGACTCAACATGGCATTGGGATTGCGTTCTGCGAGGCGAGGAGATCCCGCGCTACCCCAGACAGGCATCGCGGTGCCGTCGACGCAGATGGTTCCCTTCCATCGGGAACGTGTTGTGGGGTCGAGGATGCTGTAGGTCATGTGGAGGATCTGGTTGGCGACCCAGCTGGCACGGCGCTGCTTCGTGGCGAGCCGGTCGGCGATCTCCGCGCGTCGTCGGCGGATCTCTTGCACCCGCGAAAAGGTGAGCCGTTTGCCCGAGTTGAACGGGGCGGAGTCGATCACTTTCAGCAAGCGTCCCATCGCTCGGCGCAGGTTCGTGTAGACGTTGCTGTAGTTCGCGTCTGCGGGATTCGGCGGCAGGGCGAGGATCTCACGGCTTTTCGGGTTCAAGCGCTCGTGCGCGGTGGCCGCGAGCTCTTTGATCAGCAGTGGCTCGTCTGTGATGGCATGGAGCATGAGCAGTATGAGGACGTGCCGGTCGTTGAATATCGCAGGGCGTCCGCCGCGAGTCCCGTGACCGGGGTCATCCTCATGTCGCCACGCATTGAGCTGCTCCGGAATACCCGACTCATCGGCCAGCTCGGCCGCGAGCCGCACCGTGTCCGTGCTGTGATTGCCCTTGAACGATCCCGCATTCTTGCCGGATCTCGCTGGGAACAGGGCGGCGCAGCGGCGTTCGAGCTCCTCGTCCTCAGCGGTCGCGTCGGACATGAGAGGTCCCCGGTCCGCGAAGCAGCGGACGCGAGAAGGCGTGCTCGACCAGAGGCAGGTGCTCCATGCATCGCTGCAGAGACGTGAGCCCGTCCACCCCAGCGGCTTCGACCAGCGCTTTGACCGGAACTCCTGCAGCGAGATGCTTGACGATCCAAGTCGTGCGCATCCGAGAGGTCGAAGGCTCGTTCTCGGCGCCGCGCATGAAATGCGCAACGACGTTCGCATTGGGCCGTGCAGCATCGGGCCGGAACACGAACGACTCCGGGTCCGAGCCGGACAGCGCCACAGCTGCGAGTGAGCCCTCCCACTCCATCAACACTGGCACGGTTCTCGACCGTCGCCCGATCACCTTGACGAGCACTCCGGCGACATCGGCGGACACATGGCCCCGCCGCAAGTCGATGATCTCCCCGCCAGAAAGCCCCGCCCCCAAGCCAAGGGCGAGCAGGATCTTCGCGTCGGCGCGGCGCGCGGAGGTTCGTTGGCCCGCTGCCCACGACCGCAGCGAAGCCTGCTCGGCGTGGGTATAGGGCAAGGCCTTGAAGTCTGGGCGAATGCCGGGCAGATGCTGGTTCTGGTGCTCTGGGGCCAGCACCTCGCCCATCCGCAGCAAACGGGAGCGGTAAGTGCCTCGCGTCGTCTTGGCCAAACCATCGCAGCCTTTCGCGATGAAGAGGCCGACAGTCGAGCGACGAAATACTACGTCGAGCTCCAATGGCAGCCCGTTCCTCCACGCCCAGAGCGCGAGCTGCGCAGCAGATCCCGACAAACTCCTGGCCGAGTGCGGGATATGGCCATCGCATGCCTGGACAGCCGCGAGGACGAACCCTTCGATCGCGGCCCACTCATCCACAGGAAGGCGGGGGACATACTTTCGTGTTGAGATGGCCGAGACGGTCCGGTCGTCCGTAGGCCCGGTTCTCATCTTTTCGCTCCTCGTCGCGAGAGCGAGGTCCTCTTGAACTGGCTGATGACCAGCGTCGATGGCCGTGTGCTCTTGCGGCGCGGCAGGACTGGATGTAGAATGGACATAGCAAAGGCTCCTTCGATGTCACGAGGGTTTTGCGCTAGGGCGGGTCACCAGTTGGCGCTGGTGACCCGCCATTTTTCTGTTTTAAGGTGTTCAATTTCTAGGCGCTGGGCCCGGCGGTTACGCGATCACGGTTCCTCCTGGGAGTGTTGACCAGGGGTTGTGGCTTGCTGTATCGGAGTAGGGGAGTCTGCCCTCAGGACGAAGTGGTAGCGGTCGACCTTGCGGATCGCGCCTTCGGCGACTAACCGGTCGAACGCCGCGTTGACCGGCACCAGGGGCTTGCTTCCAATACGCGCTGAGCGCTTTCGCCGGGAATGCCTTGAAGAACGCGTCGAAGAAAGCCTTTTTCGTGGTCGGTCGCCCATGGAAAGCGGTCATCACGTCGGTCACCATCAACGAGCTCCGCAACCTGCGGACGGTGCTGCCGTTGGCGGGCAGATACCGGTCGAGCAGCACCTCGCGGTCGCGAGATTCGTTTTCGCGGTCGAGTGTCTCGGCTGAGGAATCCGGCGCGGAGCCGACCTCGCTCTGCGAGCGAGGAGTGAGGATGCCGTGGATGGCGTGTAAAAAAGCCTCCAATTGGCCGACGGTGCGCAGAGAGGCTTCCAATTGGCGTAATGCCTCAATAATTTGCCTGTCCTGAAGAACCGCCATGCATAGTAATAATACACAATAAGCCTTGTCCCGCAATACCGGGGAATCCAAGCGATCTCTCCCCGGGAGGAGCGCCAAAAGCATGCAACACAATGGTGCAACACATGTTGACACAACATGCGTTGAATGTCGAAAGGATCGACCAGGGGTGTCGATGCGCGCGCAGTTTACCTGCGTCTATTCGGTTACGGATTTCATGTTGATTTTCATTATGACTGGTTTTTCGGGTGGTTTGAATTTTCATTCTGATTCGACCTAGACGGCTGTCGTAATTTCATTTGAATAATTTTCACCAAGGGTTCGAGATCATAGGCATCGCGTGAAAATCAGCGGGCCTGTATCGGAGCGCTAGAAGAGGAGAGGCTGTGTGGTGTCCGAGCCACATCGCTTGGGCCGTGTTGCAATGTGTGGCCAGTCCTGGATTGAGTGAAACGCAAGCCGTGTAGGGGCACTGCAACGCTTCCGGAACATCTGCAGTGCCGCTGCGGCATCGTGGGGAGGACGAAGGGCATGACTCAGCGTGCCGAGACGAGGTGCTGGGTGCTGGGTGCTGGGTGCTGTTATATGTGCTCGTGTCGAAGCCGCGATGCGAAACCTGCCTTAATTCCTCGATACCGACTGACGGATCACGGCACGCTGACGGTAGAGGCAGAAGTTAACCGAATCAGATCAAATGATCCGAGGCTCGAGCTAGTCCAACGGGTCGAGTGGATGAACTGCTAGCCGATGTGCGTAGGTATCAAGCTAGGGCCGCAGGATCTCTGGAGCGAGGATCTAATGATTATGTTTTAGACGACCTAATGACGAGCGGAAAGCTGCTCGTGGCTGCGAAAGGTCTGCCAAAAAGATTCGTCGGACACTGTTGAAACGCGGGCTGAGGAAGCTTTTAAAAATGAAACGACGAGGTTGTCGGAGGTACACGGCAGCAAAACTGCTGAAGGCACGAACGTGCTCGGTATTTGGATGAACCGCGTATTCATGAGCAAGAAGCCCCTGATGAGGGCTTGGAGCCTCTTGACCGGGGGGATTTCGATGCCGCCCTACGAACTCAGCTCAACTCAAAGGAAGTGAAAGTTCTGATTCGCTCTCTCGGGAAGCTGAGTCGCTGCCGATGATTTTCCACCCATGAACCTGGGGCCAGAAATTCTACAGTTCCGTGCGTCGGATTCTTTCTACTTCAGCTCCACGGGCTAAGGACACCGGGCTGCGGGCACGGCGAGGATGCTCTGAGCCGCCCAAGGCTTTCCAGACTGGTTCACTGGTATGTGCGCTGACATATGCACATGCAACACGTGCATGCAACACATGTAGGTGCTAGGGTGCCGAGCAGGAGAATCATCGGTTCGATCGCAGGTGGGAAAGTTATGGCGGACGAAGACTTGAGGGTCGACCCGGACGGGGCACGCGCGATGACGGGCTGGCTTGAGTCCTTCGGGTCGTACTTGAAGGGCTTCACCGACAGCCTCATCCAAGGCTTCGCCCCTGCGCCCGGTTCGGCGGAGCCGTCGGGCGCGATGCTCGCCGAGGTGCTGGAGAGCCACCACGAGGCGATGCGTGAGGAGGCCAAAGGCCTGCACGGGGAGATTCAGACGACGACGGCGAAGGTCCTCGACGGGGTGAACGTCATCCTCGAGAAGGACTGGGACGGCGGACGGGGCATCGCCCGCACGGTCGAGGGGTGAGGCACCGTGGAGCGTCCGGCTGAGTGGTACGAGGGTCGTCCCGCTGCGAACGTGCGCTTCCACGAGGGCCTGGACGGGCTGCAGGCGAGGCTCGTGTCGTTGGCGGATGTGCCTGCTCAGGTCTCGTTCGGGTTCACCACCGCGACTTCGGACGAGTTCCGTGTGACCGTGGGCGGCTCCGGTGTCCCGCACGAGATCGCCACCAGCGCGCCCGGCGTGGGGCCGTTGTTGAAGTGGGCGGTCATGAAGGCCGTGCACGAGATGCACTCCAGACGCTCCGCGATCACCTCGCTGCTCACCGGCGTCCAGCAGTTCGGACTCGGGGCCTTCAACCCCGGCGGCGGGGCCGTGGGCGTGCGGGAGGCCCCCGAAAACCGGGAGGACGCCGCAGAGTTCGATCGGCTCATCCAAGCAGCCCACGAAGGCTCGCAGGCCGCGCGGGCGGAGCTCGAGGAGCACATGGCCACCGGAACAGCCGCCTTCGCCGCGCACGCCCCGCAGGGAACGGTCGCCGCGACAGTGGACTCGACGCTGCTCGTGACCCGGCTGCAGGCGCGATTCCTCCCCACAGGCGCGGACCAACGGCTGGGATGGCTTCTACGCGCGGCGGGCATCGCACACCTGGGCTGGGAGCGCCGCAGCGGCGCCAGTTGGGCCCAGGACGTGCCGCAGTTCTCCGACCAGCTGCCCGGCCAACCCTCGTTCTTCGACCTCCTCGGCGCGGGGGAGGCCGGATGGCCCCCCGAAGACCCCGTCGAGCGGGCCGACCGCGAGGAGTTCCTCGCCGACGCCGTGATCCGGACCCCGGACCAGAAGGCGGCGTAGGTGGCGTTCCCGAAACCGACCGGCGAGCTCGCCGACGATCTGATCGGCGATTTCTGGCCCCAAGGGAACGAGGACTCACTGCGCGAGGACGGGCAGGCGTTGATCGCGGACGGGCAGCGCCGCCAAGAGGACGCGAAAGAGATGCTCAGCGGCGCGGGCGGGTTCCAAGAGGTGTTCGGCGGCAAACGCCTCGACGCGGCGCAGCGCAAGACCGAGGAACACGCCCGCCAGCTCTCCGCCATCGGCGACGCGCGGGAGCGCCGCGGAAAAGCCCGCACCGCCATCGCGGACCTTCACGCCGACGCGAAAGACCGCATCGACCGGATCGTCCGGACCGCCGAAGTCCAACTCGTCGCCGCCCAAGCCGCTCTGCGCGGCCAGCCCGCCGCGG
Source organism: Segniliparus sp. (assembly GCF_051660745.1). Lineage (NCBI taxonomy): Bacteria > Bacillati > Actinomycetota > Actinomycetes > Mycobacteriales > Segniliparaceae > Segniliparus > Segniliparus sp. The sequence goes on from NZ_JBOFQF010000028.1 coordinate 434,638, forward strand.
TTGCCGCGGCCCGGGAGAACATCAAGAACGCGGGACGGGCGGCGGTCCAAGGAGTCAACGCCCAGCTGGCCGCCGACATCGCCAAATACAAAGAGACCCCCGCGCAAGAGTCCGGGGGCTGCTGCGGTGCCGGGTTCGCCGTGCGCGAGATGGCCGGCTGGCAGGAGTGCGAGGCCGCCTACCAGCTCGCGATCAAGCACTGCCGGAACCTGCCCGACAAGAAGCGTCGAGCCCTCTGCTACGCGGAGGCGGCGGACGACCTCGCGAAATGCCGGGCCGAGTCCGACCGGCCGCCCCAACCCAGGCCCAGGCGCAAACCAGCGCCGCCGAAACCGCCGCCGCCCAGGCGCGACCCCGAGCCGGACCCCCAGCCGCAGAAGCCCCCGCCTCCGCCGAGCCAGCCCGAGCCCCAACAGCCGGCGCCGGTCCCGCCGCGCCCGCAGCAGCCCGTGCCTGAGCCCCAGAAGCAACCCCCTCCCGCGCCGCCGTCGCCCTCGCCGACTCCGGTCCCAGCGCCGCCTTCTCCCTCCCCGGAGCCAGCTCCCGCGCCGACGACCCCGCAGACCACCCCCGCGCCGGAGCCGCAACCGCCAGGGGCGCCGCAGCCCTCCCCGGAGCCGAAACCTGCCCCGTCGACCCCGCAGACCCAACCGCCCGGGCCGCCCGGCGGGCCGACACCGACCCCGGGCCCGTGGTTCCCGCCCCTGCCGCACATCCCGGAGCCGCGCTTCCCCAACCCGTTCCCGCGGCCCGATCCGCGCCACCCGCACCCGGGCCCGTTCCCCGGGCCGTTCCCGATCCCGCCGATCCCCATCCCGATCCCGGTGGAAGACCCCCAGCCCAATCCGCCGCCCGAACCGGGCCAAGATGTCTGACAGGAAGAAAGGCCGAGCATGGACGATGTGAACCTCGACTTCGACCCGCCGATGGCGGAACGGGTCTTCGAGAACGAGGCCGGCGGCGACGTCGTCCTCAAACTCGGACCCCCGCAGAGGTTCGACCCCGAAGACCCCGACAGCGACTGGTACCTCCCGTACCGGATCGAGGGCCTGCCCGGAGAACCAGTGCGTCGTTCCTTCTTCGCCGGGATAGACAGCATCCAAGTCCTCGTCCTGGGCCTGGCGACCCTCGGCGACGTCCTCCGCGCAGAACCCGACGTGCGACTCACCTTCCTCGACGACGAAGACCTCGGCCTGCCCAGCACCTACGACTAACCAAGGAACCGCAGGGTGATCGATCGCGACCGAGATCGATCACCCTGCGCGGGCAGGATTCGTCTGGGACCTGAGCCCGGTCCCGCAGCTTGACCAGGACAACGAACCGCGGCACTGGCGCCGCGAGAAGAGAGGTCGGAGGCCCATGAGGATCACGTCGTTGCGTCTGAGCAACTTCCAGTCTTTCGGCCCAACGGCGACGGAGATCGCTCTCGATGGTCTTAACTACGTTCTCGGGCCCAACGGCTCGGGCAAGACCGCCGTCCTAGAGGCGCTTTCGAGAATGTTCAGCCCATTGCCAGCCCAGCGTGCGATCCGCCTCGCGGATTTCCACACCCCGGCTGAACAGCCTGCAGGCCAACCACAGCGTGGAGCCCCCACCTTATGGCTGGAGGCCGTCATCGAGCTTCCAGAAGCGGGCGCAGACGGGCAGCATGCGTCTGTGCCTCCGAGCTTCTCCCACATGACAATCGACACGGCGGACGGGGTTCCGCAGATCCGTGTGCGTCTGACGGCTTCACTGGACCCGGACGGGGGAATCGACGAGAAGATCGAGTACGTGCTGGATTCGGACGCGGCAGGCGAGCCCACCCGCTGCGCCGAGATGAAGCGCCACGACCGCAAGGCTATCGAAGTTTATTACCTGCCCGCGCGGCGTGACCCGGCTGATCACCTCGCGTACACGACGGCCTCGCTCATCGGCCGTATTTTGCGAGCCACCGATTGGACGGCGGAACGTGGCATATTGGAGGGTCTCACCGACCAGATCACGGGCTCGCTGTCCGCCAACAGTGTTGTGGCCGGCATCAACGACCGTCTGACCGAACAGTGGCAGGGCCTCCACCGCGGCGAGCACTTCAAGGCCCCGTCGATCGCTTTCGGGCGAGGCGAATTGGAGGGTCTGCTGCGCCAGCTCACCGTCACCTTCTCTCCGTCGCCCGACGGGACCGCCCTATCGTTCGAGCGGCTGAGCGACGGCCAGAAATCCCTGCTCTACATCTCGTTGGTGCTTGTCTGGCAGTCATTGGCCAGGCAAGCGCTCGACGACGAGGACATGTCGCTCGACAGGGACAACCTCCGGCCTCCGGTGCACACCGTCATCGCGTTGGAAGAGCCCGAGAACAGCCTCTCGCCGCAGTACCTCGGCCGAATCATCCGCCAGCTGCGCGAAGCGTGTGCGGGCGGCGACGTGCAGGCGCTCGTCGCCACGCACGCGCCGACGCTCCTGCGTCGGGTCGACCCCGGGTCGATCCGCTTCCTGAGACTGAACGAGGCGCGGGAGACGACTGTGCGCGGCATCGTCCTTCCTGATGGCGGCGGTTCTGCCGCCAAATACGTGCGGGAGGCGGTCCAGGCTTATCCCGAGCTGTACTTCTCGCGGTTCGTCGTGCTTGGCGAGGGCGCGAGCGAGCAGGTGGTCCTGCCACGCGTCCTAGCCGCGGCCGGGATCGCCGAGGACGACGCGTCGGTGTCGGTGGTCCCGCTCGGCGGCCGTCACGTCAATCATTTCTGGCGGCTCCTCGACGAGCTGCAGATCCCGCACGCGACACTGCTCGACCTCGACTCTGGCCGGCACCAGGGCGGCTGGGGGCGCGTGCGCTACGCCGGGAGCCAATACAGCAAGATCCACCCGGAGCTCCTATCGACAGAAGCGGTCGACAAGCTTCCCAAGTGGAATGATGACCGAGACTTCCCGACGCTCGACACCCCAGGCTTCCCGAACAACTCGATCAAATGGCTGGAGGGGAAAGGAGTTTTCTTCTCCCACCCGGTCGACCTCGATCTGATGATGCTCGCGGCGTACCCCAACGCTTACGACGCGGAGAAGGCCGAGCCGGACGAGGACACCATCTCCGCTGTGCTCGGCAGAGGCCGCGCGAATGAAGATCGTATCCCTGATGACGTGCGAAACCTCTTCAACACCTATCGCCGTTTGTTCGACCGAGGCAGCAAACCCTCGGCACACCTAGAGGCATTGTCCGAGATGAGCGACGACCAATTGCAGGAGGGCCTTCCTGACGTGCTCGACCGACTCGTCGAGCACGTTCGCTCGAAACTCAACGGGCTTCCGGAATGATCGACCCCAGCCAATGGAACCCAGCGCGGGGGTTCGATCCGGAGCCGAACGCGAAGACGGCCGTCACCATGCTGGACGAGAACGTGGTCGTCGCGGCCGGACCAGGCTCGGGCAAAACGGAGCTGCTCGCCCAACGCGCGGACTTCCTGCTCCGCACAGGCAAATGCCCCTACCCACGACGGATCCTGGCGCTCTGCTTCAAAGTCGACGCCGCCCGAAACCTGCGGGAGCGGGTCCGCAGCCGTTGCGGGGATCGGCTCGCAGCCAGATTCGACAGCTTCACTTTCGACGCCTTCGCGAAACGCCTGATCGACAACTTCCGGCCCGCGCTCACGGGGTACAACGCCATCGATCCGGACTACCGAATCGACCCCGACCACCGTGTCGGGCACAAGCAGATCAGATTCAAGGACCTCGTGCCTCTGGCGCTGGAAATCATTGAGACCAACAACTACGCTCGCCTCGGCGCCCGCCAAACATACAGCCATGTCTTCCTCGACGAGTTCCAAGACTGCACCCAAGACCAGTACAAACTGGTCCAGACCTTATTCGGCCAGACGACGGCCGTCATGACCGCCGTCGGCGACACCAAACAGCGAATCATGGCCTGGGCTGGCGCACTGGAAGGCGTGATGCAAACCTTCGCCGACGATTTCTCCGCCCGCTCCCTCCCCATCTACAAGAACCACCGCTCCGATCCCCGTCTGCGAAGGATGCAGAACCGGATGATCGCGCGAATGGACCCATCGGCCGCCAGCCCCACCGAAGACCTCACAGGGGACAAGGGCATCATAGATGTCCTTGGCTTCCCCACCGAGCACGACGAGGCCAGTGTCATCGGGGGCATGGTCGAAGAATGGCTGGGGGAAGGCGTGGCGCCGGGCGAGATAGCCATCCTCGTGCGCCAGCAGCCGCACCTAATCGCCGCAGAGCTCGGCCAAGAACTCACATGCCGCGGCATCGCATTCCGAAACGAGCAGCAGAGCCAGGACCTCGCCGCAGAACCAGCAGCCGCGCTCGTGCTCAACTTCCTCCGGGTGATCGCCGACAATAGGCAACCCGACGCCTATGCCGAACTCACAAGGGCCGTCAATCGCTCAGATACCTCCGAAGACAGGGCGGCGCGCTTCGACAGCCAGCTCGCGCGGCTGCTCCGCAACGCCCGGACGACCGCACAGGGCGCTGGATTCAATAGGAGCGACCCCGCCGCGTGGAGGCCCCTCGTCGATGAGTTCCTGAGACTGGTGTCGCGGCCGATGCTGGTCGCGTTGTCATCGTGGTACCGGCAGGGCGCCGAGCTTGACCACAAGATCGAACAGGCATTTGGCTTTTTCAGCCGAGAGTTGGCGGTTGACGGGGACGCAGCGCAAGCGCTCAAGCGCCTATCCGGAACGGACGCGATCCGCTTTTTGACCATCCACAAGTGCAAGGGCTTGGAGTTCGAGAAGGTGGTTGTCCTCGGAGTGGAGGAGCAGCTCTTCTGGGACAAAAAAGACCCCACGGAGGTCATGTCGGAGTTTTTCGTCGCGATATCGCGAGCGAAGCACCATCTCGTGCTGACCCACACCAGACATCGCGATCGACCGCAGGGGCACACAAAGCCTTGGCAAGAAACGCGTGAGGCGCACCGAAAACTTTTGCGATTCGCTCAGGAGTAGAAAAAACAGATCCTGAGCAGGACTGGCTTGAGACTACAGATCCGGACCAAACGACTAGGGCCACAACTGACCTAATCAGGGTAGATCGTCCTCGCGTCGGGCGTTCGCCGCGCATACTATTGGCCGCATGGCGAAACGAGACCGGTTCGGCCGCGTGAAAACCGGCCCCCGCCCGAGCCGGGCTCTCTGGTGTCCTACATCCGGGCTGTGGCCAACTGCGAGATCCTCGGGTGGGAATTCCTGCGCCGCAACCCGAAAGCGGTCGATCTGAGGACCTGCCCAGCGGACGACCCAGTCGCAACAAGCGAGCTGATGGCACTCGGCGGTCGGCGGCTCACGTCGATCTTCCGGATCATGCGCGGAGATCTCGGCCGGCCGTGCATACCGGTCTGGGAGTTCTACGATTTCGCGGTCGACGAGCAAATAAACAGCATCGACGAGGACGAAGACCCCGTGTGCGCCCAGCTGTCCGTCTTGGGACTGCTGTACATGTTGGCGAAAGTCGAGGTCCATTTCCCAGACGGACAGGTCGTGGAGCGCACGCTCGACGAGGCCACCGAACGGGCGGGCGGCGGCGCGACGTCCTTCGACTTCTGTGAGGCGATGCTCACGCTCAGCAAAACCGGCACGCTCTCCTTCAACGACACCGACCCGGGCTTCTGGGAGCACATCTGCTCGCCTCCGAAATCGAAGAAGAGCGCCTCGTTCCAGTTGTTCATGGCAGGGTTCGGCCCGGATTGAAAGATCGCCGTCGCAAGAACTAGAGATCGTAGACGTCGGTGCCTTCCTCTACAGTTCGGGCATGCGCGCAACGGCACAACGAGACGACCAGCGAGGCTCCCGGCCGGGCCTTTCCCCGAGTGGTCCTTTGGACGAGGTCTGGGACGAGGTGCTCGCACGAGTCCACGCGCGCTCTCGCATCGCCCACGCCCTGCTGGAGAGCTCCTCGGCGCACCAGCCCCGCAGCGGGGAGCTCGTCGTCCGACACACCTCGTCTGCGGTCGCTGCCCGGGTCTGCGGGTCGTCGATCCCTGCCCTCGTGGCCGACGTGTTGCGCGAGATCACCGGCACGGATTGGAAAGTCACCTACGAGCACCATCCCGAAGCCCCCGAGGAACCCCGGCCCGCCAAAACCGTTGCGAAACCCGCCGCTCCCAGGAGCTTCCGCAGAGCCCGGGGCGGGCAGCCAGGCCCGGGCTCTGCGAAGCCCGCCGCGCCTCCCCAACCTCAGGACGACCCGGAGTTGACCAGGCTCCTCGGAACATTGCCGGGACACCGGCTCAGGAACATCGTGCGGACGATCCTGCTGTGGGCGCAGTTCGGCATAGGGCCCGAGCACCCCGAATACCCTGGGCACGTCGAGTCGGTGCCGAAGAGATACGGCAGGCTCGGCGCAGACGGCCCCGTCGTGGTCACGCAGTACGAGGTGACCAGGCTCCTATTGGTGGAGACGGGCTACGCAGAGTCCGTCTTCCTGCACAACAGAACGATCCCGGTGCGGATCGACTTCCCGCCCACGCCCGAGCAGATCCGGCGCTGCCTCGACGAGGCCGCCCTCGCCCCCGCGTGCTCGGCCGGCGACACCTGGGGCCCCTGCGCCCCCTTTGTGGACCGAAGAATAGACAAGTCGAAGAAGAGCCCTGGCCGTCGGGCGCGCGACGAGCTGGTCGCCGAGCTCGGGGAGCTGTGCCACTGCTGCTGGACCAACCACGCGGTCGTGCTGGACCACGACCACATCTCGAACCTCGTCCGCGGCGTCCTCTGCCACCGCTGCAACACCGCCGTCGACCGCTGCCTGCACGCAGGCGGCTGCCGGTTCGCGGACTACCTCAACAACCCACCCGCGCTCAAATTCCACATGCGCTACCGGGGCGACCGCGACAGCAAAAGAAATGCCGAGCTCCTCTGGGACGCGTACATAGCCACGCCCCAGGGCAAAGCCTTCTTCACGGCCACGCGCGACACACGGTAAGAACGCCTGAAGCCAATCCGATCAGCCGACGCAGGTCATACAGTGTCGATATCGGGCACTGGCCGCTTGTCGGCGGCCTTATCGCTCCAACACGAGCTGATGCGCCGTTCACGGCATGCGCGGTGGATCTTCTCTCCCAGCAGCTTCCTGGTTTTCTCGAGGTTCGCGGCCGTGGGCCAGTGCCCGTCGGGGTTCTTCATGAAGCGCATGAAGTAGATCTTGTCCGCCTCGTCGACGTCAGGGCGAGCCTTAGCGACGTGATCAGGGTCGGGGTCTCTGGTTTGCGCGGCGGTTCTAGGCACCCGTGCGTCGAGTTCCCCAAGGAACTTGCGAAGTCCAAATTCCTTATCGCCGGGCCGGATTCCCAGCGCGTCGTAGAGCGCGTAGAGCTCTTTGGCCTCTTCTATCCACGGGATGACCTTGAACCCTGGACGCATTTCCAAGACCGTTTTGAACGACCCAACCCGAGCGACCAGCAAAAGCTGGAACGGTTCGCAGTCGATGAAGAACACCACCACGAAATCGGTTTTGCCTCTGTGGCGGTACCCGAACTGCGCCCAAGGTCGACCTGATGCCCTCATCGACCGATACAGCCGACCCAACCCTGCCATGACGATCGGTTCCCCGTGGCCGTTTCCGGGCTGTGCGCTCACGCGATCAGTATGCCGCGTTCGAACCGCCGAAGCCGGGGCGTCTGCGTCGTGGTTGTGGCCGGAGGGCCCGCACCAGCGGATCTGTAAGCCCGGCCGGGATTTGTCAGTGCCCGGTGCTATCACAGTTGCTATGCAAAGAGGCTGGTACTGGCGCGCAAGCAACGAAGGTGTGTATCGGGTTTTCTCGCACGAGGAGATGCCCTTGAACCCGGACACGCCCGCTCGTGCGAGCTGCGCGATCGTCGCGGTGTTCACCCCTGCCACAGGAAATGGCCATGAGATGGGGACTTTCTACGAGGCCGAGGCGCTCGCACGCGGCTGGGAGCGGATCACACAGGCGAGAGCGCTCGCCGAACTGGCCGCCCGTGAGGTGGACATCGCCGCGCTCGGGCGGCAGGGCTGGGTCATCGAAGGGGAGGAGTTCGGCCCTCTGGATGTGCCCCCCGCCGAAGTCGGCGAGATCCGCGGCGGATCGTGGCGGGCCGACCCGGAAGCCCAGGTGTGGGCGTGCGTGGACTTCGACTACGCGAGGACGAGCGACGTGCGGGGCAGCAGCTCGTTCGGCAGGAGCGACCGGCCAGTTCAGGAGTGGACGCTGCGACGCGGCGCGGCGTTGGTCGTGGCCGTCCGGCCCGAGTCGGGCGAGTTCTCCGTCCTCTCGGAGGAGTTCTTCGATGGGCCGGACCCGGCCCGGCAGTTCGTGAGCCTCGCAGCCAAGGTGGACCGGGTCTTGGGCCATAACCTGTTGGCCAGTGACTATCAGGCCATCGGCCAAGTGGCCGATCTCCCCGACGAGTTGATCAGCAAGACCGTCGACGTTCTTGACGTGCTGTTGCGCTACGAGCACTCCCGCCGACCGGCCATCAAATCGTCGAACGGGCTGAGCCTCGCAGAACTGGCCTGGCTCAACTGCGGCCTCGTGCGGAGCAAAGCGGGCCGCCACAGCGTGTGGGGGGTGAAGCTCGCAGCCCCATCGTCGGAGGAGAAGGAAAGCCCGATACACGACTGCAAACTGACCGTCGCTCTCTGGTCCGCGCTGGTGTCGTCCGAATCTGCGGTGACCGGTCGGAGCAAGCCCGACCCGATGGAGCTCGACGCGCTCGCGTCATGCCAGCTCAAAGGAGAGATCCCCTGTATGACCGGAGAGCAGTGGCACGACGAGCGCCGGGGCGAGCCGAGGTCCGGGCATCGCGCGCTCGCCTGGAGCAAACACGCCGACGAATGGATCGCAAGAATCACCGCTCCCGTCCCGGACAGGACGATGCGCCAGTTGCGCGAGATCCACGCCCGCTTGCGTTCGCGAGAGCTCGTGACGGGGGACGGCTCGGACGAGCAGCTGCTTCGCGGCGTGCAGCAGCTCAAGGGGAAGCTCAACGCGGCGCTGCGGAACAGCCCAGACGGCGGCTTACCGAACGAGCTGGCAGAGCACTACGCGGTCGCGCTGTGGGAGACGACCCATCCGGAGATCTTCGGCGAGCTAAGAGTCTTCTTCGCAAGCCAGAAAGCTTTGTGTTCCATAGCCAAACCCGTGGTCTTCGAGTGTCTCGACGAGCACCGCGCCGGCGTGCGCCGCGCCGCGCGAGGCGAACCGCACGAGATACCCCGCCACTATGAGGACTTCTTGCGCGGCTTCGCGCGAGGCCCCGACGAGGAGTTCATCGGCGCATGGCTGGAGAAGCTCTCGTGGGACGAAGAATTCGAGCCCTGGCGCGAGACCTCCCAGGCGTATAGCGACCTCAAAAAAATCGAGTTCTACAACGTCCTGTTCGGGACAAGATGACCTGCAAACCTGCGCCGAAGACAGCGCCCCGAGCTCGACGGCGAAAACCCCACGCCCGCCACTGCCCGCAGCCTGGAGAGTCCCTCGCCGACTTGTATCCCGAGCTGGCAGCAGAGTGGCACCCCACCCTCAACAGCCCGCTCACTCCCCGAGATGTCAAATCGATGAGCAACAAAAGGGCCCACTGGCGCTGCGGCTCATGCGGGGAAACATGGGAGACGACCGTTGTGAACCGGACTTTGAGCAACGGCCCAGGGTGTCGAAAGTGCTCGATGCAAAAAGCGGGTAGAGCACGAAGAACCCCAAAATCAGGGGAGTCGATCGCCGAGCTGCGGCCAGACCTGGCGGCAGAGTGGCATCCGACCCGCAATGGCGTGCTCACGCCGCACGATGTGAGGCCTGGCAGTGAGTTGCCAATATGGTGGCGGTGCTCCACCAACGCGCACGAATGGATGAGCACCGCGTGGAGCCGCTCGAACGGCTCAAGATGCCCCCACTGTCAATTATGGAACACGAGCGCCGAAGAAATACGGCTGAAGTGCGAACTCTCCGCAGCAGGCGTCCCCTTCGACCTCTCGAACTCGGTGCAGATCCCATCGCAAGCCCGACCTCTGCTCTGCGACATGGTTTGCTCCGGGTGGAAGCTGATCCTAGAGTTCGACGGCTACCGTTTCCACCGCACCGCTGAAAGCGCGCGCAGAGACTCCTTGAAAACCAATCTTCTCGAGGACGCGGGGTGGACGGTCGTCAGGATTCGCGAAGAGTTGGAACTGATCGACGAGGCAAACGACGTGAGGGTCGCGAAAGGCTCTTCGGAGCTGGCCCGCGCGAAGACAGTCTTACGGAAGCTGCGCCAGCTTGGCTTCGAAGCTCCGAACCACGACGCCTACATGGGTTCTACAACACCTAAGGGCGCGTTGGAGGCGAATGCGGCCCTCCGCCGCGAACTGAGTGATTCTCTAGCAGCGAGAGACCCCGAACTGGCGGCGGAATGGCACCCCACCCTCAACGGCAAGCTCACCCCGGGAGACGTCAAACCCCGCAGCGGCGAGAACATCTGGTGGTCATGCACCATCTGCGGCCACGCGTGGCAAGCCCGCGTGGTCAAACGCACGGGAGGCCGAGGATGCCCCCCATGCGCCAGAAAACGCCAAGGGGACCTGCGAAGAACCCCGAAGCCAGGCGGGTCTCTCGCCGAGCTGCGGCCAGAGCTGGCCGAGCAATGGCACCCCACCCTCAACGGCGAGCTCACCCCGGGAAACGTCAAACCCGGCAGCACGCTGCTGGCCTATTGGCAGTGCCCCGCATGCAAGGGCGTGTGGCAAACTGCGGTGAACGGCCGTTCAGCGGGCAAAGCGCTTGGATGCCGAAGCTGCGCCCAAAAGCAAAGACGACGCGGCGCGGTTCCAAAATCTGACTGAACCGGCTTGATCATGCTTAATCTCGCGGGTGATACTTCGAAACCACTCGTCAAGTTGCAGTATGACGATGCTCAGGGAACCCGGCCGGGCTCCTAATTGCCCTATAGGGCAATTAGATTCTCGAAGCGAACCTGCCTCCGGCTTGCTATTCAGCATGTTCTGATATCCGGTATTACCGGTACAGCGAGGAACAAATCCGGCGAGTTGATCTTCTCGGGGGAGGACGACGCGATCGCCCAATCGCACTGGCTCATCACCCATAAATGGGTCCGGGTCGAGGACGGAGGCCTGCGCCGAGGCGAAGCAGCGCAGAAGATCTCCCAACAACGCCAAGAGGCACGTCAAAAAGCCCTCGCGGAAAGGCAGAGCGGCTAAGCCCGTGGGCCTAAAGCGCTCCCCCGCGCTCGCGGACCGCTTCGACGAAACGCGAGCGTTGCTCCTCGTAGGAGCGATCGTCCTCGTCAAAGGCCTCTTCGTCGTCTTCCTCGTCGAAATCCTCCTCGTCGAAGTCGTCGTCATCGTATGAGCCGTGGCCGCCGTCGCTGTACTCGCGGTAGACCAGCCAGCACCCGTAGATGCCGGACAAGAGGTCCTCGAGCAGGTCGAGCGCGGGGCGCCGCGGGTCAAGGAGGGAAACCCGGACCTCCGCGCGCAGAGCGTCGTACGTGCGAGGCTGAGCCTCTCGGTACGGCTTCGCGTTCTCGTTCACTATCGCGATGACCTCTTCCAGGTCGCTCAGGTTGGCGATCCTGCCTTCGGCGGCGAACAAAGCCTCGCGCACGAGATCCGCCACGACCTCGTGCGCAGGCACCCCGAGGTCGAGGAGCTCGAGCACCCTGGTGGGCGTCTCCACAGGCAGCGCCTCGATGTCGTCCGCCTCGATGACGACACCGGTGAGCTCGCGCCCAGACTCGTCGGCGGCGACGCTCGCCGCAGCGCGCAGCCAGCGGGCCGCCGCCACCGCCGCAGCGGTCGGCTCGATCAGAGTGAACAAGTCGGTCGAGCCGAGCGGATTCTCCCGCAAGATCTGATCGGCGGCATGCACCTGCACGGGCGAGGCCTCGACCCGGCTCAGTAGCACCGCCTGCTGGGCGCGACCGGAAAGATCGCCCAACTCGGCCCGCTCGACCGCAGCGAGCTCCTCTCGCACCTCAGCTTCCACCGCGCGCCCGAACTCGGCATCGCTAAAAGCGGACAGAGCGTCGGCCACCTGCTCCGCCGCGTTGAGCACAGGATCGTAGGAACTTTCCACGAACCCGCTTTCACGCTGCTTCGCCCGCTCCCCCCGGGCCTCGATCACCGAGAGCACCTCCGCGAACGCGCGACGCGACTCCTGCTGACGCCAGCCCTCCGTGTTCACCTCGACGTTCTCGTAAGCGCTGGCAGGGAACACGTAGCACCGCCACAACTGCTCGCACAGCCGCGACAGCTTGCCCGCCAGAACGACAAGCGCTTCCAGCTCATCAGACGATGATCGCGCCACACTCTTGGCGACATCACCCCGACCCGTGCCCCAGGCTGCGATGAGCACACCCTCGTCGCGGTCCACCGCGTACCTCGTCACAACAACCCTCCTGAACCGATTGCGGAAAATTCGACCAAATCCCATGCCGACAGCACGTGAGTCGGCTCACTGTACATCAGCAAGAAGACCAATCCGAGCGATCACCCCGACCGCCCAGCATCGGAGTCATGGATCACATATTCCATACGAAAAGCAGACACAAACCCCCGGGAGCAGCCTTCGTGATGCGAACCGACGGCGGATTGATGGGTGGGGCAGGTAGGCCCTGACTCCGTATCTGCACACGGGAGGTGGCCCTCACATGCGATTCAAAGCCTTCTCCGGGCCCGAGATGTTTAGCCCCGCGCAACGATGGACAAGGAGGACGAGATCCACGGACAAGACATCGTTATAGGCCCTCGTTGCCCCTGGCCAGTGAGTTCTGCAAATAGCCCACTCGGGCGATTTGTTCGTCACGCGTATCGCCTATGCTGAGAGCGGGCCATCCCAATAAGCTTGAACGCGACCATTGCCGTGTCGGGGAGCCCGGGCAGCAACTGACGGATCGACACTTTCAAGGAAGATACGGTGGACATCAGCCTTCGAGTTCTCAAATATGCGGTAACGGTCGCCGAGCAGGGGAGTTTCACTGCGGCGGCAGAGGTTTTGTACGTGTCGCAGCCTTCGCTGAGCAGGCAGGTCCGCCAGCTGGAGGAAGATCTCGGGGTCGTGCTTTTCGAGCGGAACCGACGGGGGATCGAGCCCACCGAATCAGGGAAAGAATTCCTCGACACCGCCAAAGGGATCTTGGAGGGCATGGAGGACGCCGTCAACAAGGTGAAGATGGCAGAGGCCGCGGGCCAGCAGGTGCTGCGCGTCGGGGTGAACGGCCCCAGCACGGGGCGGCTGACCGCGCGTCTTCGGGCTCGTTTCGCGAAACTGTGCCCCGACGTGGAAATCCAACCGAAAGCAGTCGACTGGGGCGGCGAGGCCGCCGCGCTGCGAGAGGGCCTGGTGGACGCGGCTTTCCTCTGGCTGCCCGCTGATGTCGAAGGACTGGCCACGACAGTGGTCGACATGACGCACCGGTCCGTCGCGCTGCCGATCGACCACCCGCTCTGCGCCAAGCCGTATGTCGTCCTCCAAGACCTTCGGGACGAACCACGGATCTGGTTGAGCCGGAAGTCGCGGAAGTGGGTCGACTGGTGGGCTGCTTATGCCCATGGCGACAAGCCCGCTCCGGCCTGGGGGCCGGAGGCCGACAGCATCGACGAGATGCTGGAGTACACGGGCGCCGGGCGCGGGGTTTTCTTCATGCCGTCGACGATCGCGGACCTCTGCGTGCGCGAGGACATACGGTGGCGCCCCCTCGACGGAGAGGAATGCACGAGCCTCGCCGTCGGGTATGTGAAGGCTTCAGCCGACCCGCACGTCGCCGCGTTCGCGAAAGCCTGCGTCGCGGCGAACCGGTCGTCGAAATTTCAGTTCGAAGAGAACATGGGGTCGCCCAAACGCCTCACCGCGGCGAAGTCGATTTCGCGGCCCGCGTGAGCGTAGGCCCGGCCTCCTTCGTTCTGGGCGTCGCGCCAGGCGAGCGCCTTGCGCACGGCGGTTAGTCCGAACCCGCACGGGTCCGGGACCCCGAAAAGGTTGACGACGAAGAAGGTGAAGCCTGCCTCGGCGTACAGCCGCGCCTGGCGCGCGCCAGGCCAGTAGGCGCAGCGCTCGATTTCGGCGGGGTCCCGCCCGGCCCGTGTCGCGTGCATGTCGAGCAGCGCGCTTTTTTGACGGAGCGATTCGAGGTCGCCGAGCCAATGCCAGATGTCCGCGTGCTGGGCGGCTGCGGGCAGCATCTCCTTCTCGCCGCCCCCACCGATCAAAATGGGGATCTTCCGCGTCGGTTCCGGGTTGAGGTTCGCGAGGCGGTGCTTGATCCGCGCCAGAGACTCGACGAAGAACTCCGCGCGCGAGCCCGGAGTGCCGAAGTCGTACCCGTACTCCGAGTAGTCGTTCTCGTACCAGCCCGCGCCGAGCCCCAGGATCAGCCTGCCAGTCCCCGAAGCTCCCGCGCTGATGTGGTCCACGGTGCGGGCCATGTCCGCGAGCAGGTCGGGGTTGCGGTAGTCGACGTTGGACACCAGGGCTCCGATCTGCGTGCGCTCGGTCCGCTCCGCCCATGCCGCGAGCGTGGTCCACGACTCGAAGTTGGGGCTCTGCGGCTGCTCCGGCGCGAGGATCGGGCCATTCGTGTCCACGCCCGCGACGACTGGCGGGCGGAAATGGTCGTGGCCGAAGATCGCGTCCACCCCGAGCGCTTCGAGCCTGAGGACCCGGTCCCGGATCACCTGGTACTTGGTCTGGTAGACGGCGGGGAGGAACACGCCTATTCGAATACGGCCCATGGCTAGCATCCTAGGTCGCAGGTTTCAGGGCGTTGCGCGAAGGACGGCGAACGCCCCGACCCCTCGAATCTCGCTGCTGGCGTGGGCGCTGGCAGCAAAACAAGGCGTTCGCCGTCTTTCGACCGCCAGAGAGCGGTCTGTTTTGTGGACGAGAGCCCGATGGAGCGGGTTTCTCGACTGGATCTGGGCGTGGTGTGCTCGTTCAGCTGGGCAGGAAAACGGTTTTTCACGTAGCGCCCCGCTCGCGAGCTCTGAGAACACGAGTCGCCTTGGCTCCGGCGGCCGTGACTCGCCCAGAGAACTCGAAACCGGGGGTCGCCGGCGCGGCGGGGGCGTGCGGGTACTCATGAGGATATCTGCCGGGTTCACCAGCCGCGTGGATTTCGACCACGACTTCATGGGCGGCAGGAATCTTCTGCTATATCGATCAGCGGCGGGTCGCCGCACTCTCGGACAATGACACGTGACATGTGCTCTCCCTTGCCGGGTCAATGGAAATTGCTACTGCTGCGATAACGGTTCGCGGTACCCTTGGCTCACCTCTACGACGATTCCGTCGGGATCTGCGAGCCAGACGCTGCGCCAACCTGGGATGAAGTCGTTGAAATCTATCGGCCCGAGGGTGACCGTCGCGGCGTCCCCCATCTCGTGCAGAAAAGCATCGAGGTCGTTCACTCGGAAGGCGAGATGTCTGACCGACCCAGCTGTTTGCGGGCCATCCGCATGCGGAGCCTGGGGCGTTGCCGCGCTCACCGAGTCACCGCCGAAAAGCTCTAGGCACGCGTCGCCAAGTTTCAGGAAGATGGTCGTGCTACCAGAGTTTTCGAAGACTCTGGACCGAGTGAACCCGAACCATTTCGTGTAAAATTCCTCAGTGGTCGATATATCGCGGCAATTGAGTGCCACATGCGACCATGCGATGAAAGCCGTGGGGGATGCGCGTTGCTCGTTCATCGCGGTGTCCGATCGCCAACAGGCACGACGGGCTCGCTCGCAGGGCCGGCGCAGAGTGTGGGGAGGAACTGGTCCCGGGCCGGGATGGTCTGCTTGATGTGCGCGTCGAGGCGGGCCTTGCTGTCCCATCGCTCGAAAAGGGTGAGACGCGTGTGGTCGTTCGTGTGCTGGAGCCAGATGAAATCAGGACAGCCGATGCTGGACCTGGCGATCTTCTGGATTCCGAGCAGCACTGACACGGCATTGGCCTCCTTCCCCGGTTGAACTTGTATATCCATTAAAAATGCAAGCATCATTCTCTCCGTCCCGCTCGTGGGCTTCGGGCAACTCGACTCCGAGTTGTTCCGTGGCCTCGCAGTGTCTGCCAAGACCCATCGATCGCTTCTCTCGCCGTTCGCGATCCATCGGACTTCGACGCCCGTTCAGCTGACTGCGCTGCGGTCGGGGCTTTCTCGAGGATCTTTTGACGTGGCGTCCTGGCAGTCTGTTCCGGGCTGTTGCGCGGTCATAGTGTCGCCGAGCCGTCGGCGTACTCGATCCGGTCGACAACGTAGGAGAGGATTTCGAGCTTGCCTGTCGACGCGGAAGGCTGGACGGTCCATGTCTGGTACGCGTCCGCCGTGATCCGTCGGCTCTTCGCGTCGGGAGGGCTCCAGGTGCTCGCCTCCCATCGCACAACCAGGTTGACCTGGGTGCTCACGCCTGGCTCCGTGTCCACGTCGATTGATTTGACGGTATGCGTCTCGTCGAAGAACAAGCCCAATGCCCGCTCGTACCACTGGGCGAACCCCGAGAGCCCGTGAAAGCCGCCTTCGGGGACCCGAAGCTCGAAGTCGTCGCCCGCGAGCAGCGGGGCCAAGTCTGCGGCTGGGGCGTGGTCGTCTAATGCTCGGTACCACTGCGAAGCGAATGATCGTATCTGCTCCGGCGAACTCATGATTCCCCTTTCGTGCGGGCGGGCTTGGCTTTGGCAGGCGCCAGCGCGGGGAAGGGCCGCTTCGGGGCTTCCTTCGCGCCGAACGTGCTTTGAACAGTGGTTGCCGCCATTTCAGATCACCGTGGGCAGGGCGGTCAGGCTGACTTGCACGGTCAGCTCGGAGTCCGATTTCGGCAGATGGACGGCAAGGGCTTCGGGGTCGAAGTCGTGGTAGAGGTCTCCGTCGACGCGGACGGCGGAGATGCGGAACGATCCGGGCGGCAAGGCGTCGGGCGCGACCCGCAGGATGTCGTCGGCGAAGGCATGGTTCGCGACGGGCTTGAACCAGAGGGACAACGGCTCCTGGTACAAGAGGCTGGTGTAGATGGTCGCGAGGTAGCACAGCTCGGCGGAGTGGTACATGCTCATCGCGTGCGAGCCCTTGCCGCGCTCGTCGCCGACGAGGTAGGGGAGGCCGTTCGCCAGGACGGTGAAGAACACGCCGCCGTTGTCGTGGTCGAGGAAGTTGGCGTTGTAGAAGGCCGCGGCCTCGAAGGCCTCGTTCCGGTAGGCCTTGTCCACAGTCGCGGCGAGGATGCCGTACGCGAGGATCGCCTGCTCCTGCTGCCACCACGCTTTGCGATCGTGCCAGACGAAGCGGTCGTCGGCGTACGGGGCGCGTTCGAGCACGTCGTACCAGCCGCCTCGGCGGCGGTCGAGACCGTACCAGGGCATGGTCTGGGCGATCCGGATCGCGTTGGAGAGGAGGCGCTTGTCGTCCCACAGCCCGGCCATGCGGGCCAGGTTCCAGGCGATCTTTAGGTTGTGCCCGACCACTGCGCGGTTTTTCTGCCAGCCCCAACGTTCGTCGGGGCGCCAGTCCGAGAGGAAGCGTTCTTGGACGAAAGGAGACTCCTTCACCCGGACGTTCGGCCTCGGGAAGTGCGTGACGACGATGTCGAAGCAGTATTTGAGCATGTCGAGGTAGCGTTGCTCGCCGGTCGCCAAATACAGGTTGAAGAGGTACGCGGGGGCGTGGTCGCCGTTGGAGTTCCAGTTCTTCTTCGCCTGGTTCTGGCCAAGCGAGAGGGCGTTCGGGCTCCACGACTTCGGGTCGAGGTGGGAGAAATACCCGCCGTGCACCGTGTCTTTGTAATAGCGGTCGAAGAGCTCGACGGTGCCTTGGATCGCCTCGAGCAGCGCGGGGTCGCCGGTGGCCCGGAACGTCTGCGTGAGGCCGGAGAGCGCGTAGATCTGCTCGTACGCGGGGACCTGGCCGTAGTCGTCGCTGAACTCGGAGGTGGTGAGCCGCCGTGGGCCGCCGGGTTCCATGCTGAGCCCGAAGATCCATGAGACGACGTCCTCGGCGGGGCTGTCGCCCCGGAAGTTCTCGTTGAGGTACCGGCTCCCGGCGGTGGCGACTTCCAAATGGGTGTTGTCGCCGGTGATCAGGTACGCGGAAGCCATGCCGTAGACCATTCGCGAAATCGTGTCCGTCTCCTGGACGACGTGGTCCGCCCGTTTCCGCCCGTCCCGCTCCAAGTACGTTCGGTACTGCGTGAAGTCGACCGGGCCGTGGCCGAACTGGGCAGTGCGGTAGAAGCTGGCCAGCTGGTCGATCTGCCAGAGCCACCATCCGGGGGTCGACATCGGGTTGCCGACGCTCGTGCCCACGATGGTGACGACGTTGGCATGGTGCGTGTAGCCGCCGTCGTTCGGGATCATCGGGCCGTAGGCGAGGATGAGGCTGCCAGTCTCGATCTCGCCAGAGAGCAGGTCGCCCCGCGCGTCGACGGGGTCGCCGCCGAGATTGCGCAGGCGGCCGACGCTCGTCGTGTTGTTCACCTCGACGCGCAGTGGTTTGCCGTCCAGGCCGCGCAGGTCGAGGTGGTGTTCGGACTGTCCAACCAAGTAGCCGATGACCGAGTCGGAGAACGACCAGCTCATGGTTTCTGCTCCTTCAGTTTCTTGATGATCGCGGCGGCGAAGAGGGGGTGCTGGTCTGCGGTGCGGGCCGTGATCAGGTCTCCGTCCTCGACGACGTCCGCGTCCGTGTACCGGGCTCCCATGTTCCGCACGTCCCCCACGAGGTTGTTGTGGCAGGTCACCTGACGTCCCGCAATGAGCTCGGGGAGGAGCGAGACGAGCCAGAGCCCGTGGCAGATGGCGCCTTTCACGATGTCCTCTCGGGCGAAGGCCTGGCGGAGCAGCTCGAGCGCGGGAGGGATGTCGCCGGGCTTCTCCGCGTACCGCAGCCGGTCCGCCACGAACCCGCCCGGCACGAGGAGCGCGCTCAGCCTGCCGACCCCTCGGTCGAGGTAGCCGGCAAGGTCCTCGACCGGCAGGCTGAGCGGCGCGTGGAAATCGTGGTCGGTGTAGACGGGCGGCGGCCCTCCCCAGAATCTGGTGAGGAGGTGAACAGTCGCGCCCTCTTCTTCGAACCGGCCCCGATAGAAGTGGATCTCCCGAAGGATGTGGTCGCTCTCGACGAGGACCCCGATATGGGCCCCGGTCAATGCTGTCATCGTTGTTTGTCTGCCTCTCTGGTCATACGAGCGCTTCGACGAGGTAGGGGCCCTCGTGTTCGAGCATCCGCCGAGCGGCCTGGTCGGCGGACTCCTGGTTGTCCACGAGCTCCGCGGGCACGCCCATGGACCGGGCGAGCCCCACGAAGTCGACGGAGGGGGAGAGGTCGAAAGACTTCGGGTGCTCGTGCTCGGGGATGTCCTGCGTCCGCCAGTACTCTTCGATGTTGTTGTCGAGCAGCTGGTAGCGGTGGTTGTTGCAGACGACGAACTTGGCGGCGATTCCGTGGCGGCGGGCGGTCCACAGCGCCTGGGGCGTGTACATGGCCCCGCCGTCCCCGGTGAAGGCCACGACCTGCCGTTCCGGCCGGGCGAGCTTCGCGCCGACGGCTCCGGGGATCCCCACGCCGAGCGAGCCGCCCCGTGTCGCCAAGTAAGCGCCCCGCCTGCGCGGCCGGATGTAGCGGAGCAAGGTCGGGGAGCAGGTCAGCGCCTCGTCGAAGACGACGCTGTCGGGGGACCGCTCCGCGATAGAACGAACGAGCGCCTCCAAGGGGGAGTCGGTGGCCAGGTCGGGGAGGGCGGAGGGGCGCTCGCCCTTCGAGGCAGGCTGCCCGAATTTCTCCAGCATCGACGCGATCTTGCCGAGACAGAGTTTGGGGTCGCCGAGCACACCGAGGGTGATCGGGTGGTTTTTGCCGATGGACCGCACGTCCAAGTCGATGTGCACGATCTTCGCGTCGGGAGCGAAAGGCGACACGAGGCTGGGGTACACCTCGGGGAAGACATAGGTGCCGACGACGAGGACGGAGGCAGCGTCCTTGAGAAGGCCCGCGCTCACCTCGCCGAACATGTGCCCGAGCGGTCCTCGGTAGTGCGGATCCATGAAGTCGATGTTCACCTCGGAGTCGTTCGCCCCGTACACGTCGGCGTCCAAGGCCGCCGCAACGCGGGCAAGCTCGTGCTGCCCTCCGCTCTGGGCGACTCCGTCGCCCATGACGATCACGCGCCTGCCGGGCGACCGGAGGAGCCCGACCGCCTCGGCGAAGACCGCGTCGTTCGGGGCCACCTTGGTGACCGGCAGAGCCGTCGCCGTCGCCTCCTCGTCTGTCTCTTGGTCCAGCACATCCGCCGGGAGGACCACGAGGACAGGCCCCTGGGGCGGGGTCAGCGCCGTCTGCGCCGCACGGCGCAGAATCCTGAGCGTGGAGGCGGGGTGGAGGACCCGGAAGACGTTCTTGCAGACGGGCCGCGCCATGCCGGCCAGGTCGGCAGCCATCTGCGCGTCGAAGGCGTCGTATTGAAGGCCTGCCTCGCCGACCAGCACGAGCAAAGGAGAGCCGCCCCGCATCGCCTGGTACAGCATGCCGACGCCGTTGCCGAGCCCGACTCCGCTGTGCAGTTGCACGACTCCGAGCCTGCCGGAGGCGCGGGCGTACCCGTCGGCCATGCCGACGGCGGCGGCTTCTTGGAGCGCCAGAACATAGTCGAGGGACGACTGCTCGATCTCGTCGATCAGCCCCTGCTCGATGGTCCCCGGATTGCCGAAGACGTGCTCGACCCCCTCGGCGACGAGCTGCTCGACCACGGCCTTCCGGGCGGCGCGCGGCGGACTACCAGCCATAGCGGCGCAGCCCCTCGTCCAGCACCGCGACGACCAGGTCGCCGGTGAGCCGGGAGTCGGGGGTGGAGCGCCCGGTGATGAACGGGTAGTCCACGACGGCCGACAGCTCTTTGCCGACGTTGCCGTGGAACTGCCCGAGCGGCCCGACCGCGTCGCGCAGGATGTACTCCAGCGGGTACGGCGGCGGCCCCATGTTGAAATCCGTGCCGAGGAAGCCTGTGCCGTCTTTGTAGTCGTACTCCTTGGGGTGCCCGGTGACGTGCTTGCCGAGGATGATGCTCAGGCGGGAGTCCCAGTCCCGGGCGAACGCCAGGCAGGCGACCCCGTAGCACTCGGCGGCGATCGGCTTGCCCGCCGCCGCGAAAGCCAGGATGACGGAATGCAGCCGCGCGTTGTTCGCCATGTCCACGATCGGCCCGCTGCCCCCGACGAGGAGGATCGCGTCGTAGCGCCCGACGATTGGCCGCACTGCGGCCTCAAGCTCTCGGTTGTGCGCTTCGAGCTCTCGCAAGTAGTTGGGCGAGCTCAAGAACGGGCGGTCTGGGACGAGGTCGCGCAGACTCGTAGGATTGTCCAAACGGGTGGACTGGTCGAGGGTTTTGACTTTGGCCGCCATCTCTGGAGTTGTGACGGAACGGCCGAGCGGCGGGTCGACGAACGAGGGGTCGACGCTCGGCGGGAGCGGCGCGGGGCGCTGCCCGGTCGGCGTGGCGAAATCGATCTGGTACCCGGCCCCGTCGAACGCCTCGAGCGGGCCGACGAGTTCTTCTCCCCAATATCCGTGCTCGGAGAGGAAGACGAGTATTCTCTTCGACACTGTCGAGCCCTTTCTCTGTGTGCGTGTTGGAGTCGGTCCTGGAATTCCAGAGAATTCCTCTGCTCGGATGAACCGATATGGCTGTTTGTTCATATGAGAATCCGTGCTACCAATGAAATGAGAGTTAACACGAGCGAGACGATAGTGTCCAATGCCTCGTGCTATACGATTTCTGCATAGTAATAAAACGACGAGGTCGTCGGTATGGCAGAGGGCGGCGGACCGGGTTCTCGGAACGCGGAGCGGTTTGATTCTGGGCGAAACGCAAAAGTTGAATGCTATTCTGGGCCGCAAAGGCGGTTTCCACGGGAGCGAGGAAGGGCCGTCAGAATTTCCGTCCCCCAGAATTTCCACCCCAGCGATAGGGAGCATAGCAGCATGATGCCTTTCGACGGGCCTCATTACACGTACAGCCGTAGCTCGGGCACGGGGGGCCCTGACTATGAGATCCGCATCGGCATCCAAGTGTGCGAGGCGTGGCTGCATATCGACAAACCGGGATTCGAGCTTGTTCCGAACCGGGTGCGCAAGACCGTCGAGGTCGCTGTGCTCGGAGAGTTCGCGGCGGGATTCCGAAGGCTGATAGACCAGGCTTGGCCGTCCGACGACCTGCGGAGCTACAGCCAAGTGGAGCAGTATCTGGGATGTTTTCCCGCCCCGGACGTCGCCAGTGTCGCCGTTTTCGCGGGCAGGGGGGACTCGTTGGAGAAGCATGTCGCCCTCGCAGGCTTGCTCCGGCCGGTCGCTTCGCTCTTCGCGGAAGAGATCCGTCTCCTCGGCTAGAACGCCCCTGGGGCGAGGCCGAGGTCGCCGTTGGGGTTGGCGCCGACGACTTCGCCGACGTAGAGGGTGGCCTGGGTGCGGAACTGCTCGACGGCGGCCCGGTCGGACATGAATTTCACGAAGGCCAGCGGATCGGTGTTGGTGTAGTCCCAGATCGGCTTGCGGCCCGCAGGCGGGGCGACATCGTTGCGGCTGGACCAGGTGCCGATGGTTTTCTCCTGGACCTCTTTGGAGGTCAGCCAGCTCAGGTAGAGGCGGGCGGCGGCGGGGTGCGGGGCGGATTTGAGGACGGCGGCAGTCTGCGCCCAGGCGACCCAGGGGCTGGTCTGCGGGATGACCGCACGGGAGTCGCCGGGGGAGGCGGGGCCGGAGGTGCCGAGCGAGGCCGCGGCGTGCCCGTTGGTCACCGCGTCAGAGGAGTCTTGGGTGCCCCGGACAAAGGTGGGGTGCTGGGCGACGAGCTTTGCGAGGTAGTCCCAGCCGTACTTGTCCACGAGCTGCTTGAAGTAGAACAGCACCGCGTCGTCGTCGTTGGGGTAGGTGATGGTCAGCGAGTTCGCCAGCTCGGGGGCGAGGAAGTCCTGCGCCTCTTCGGGGGCTTTGCGCCCGGCGAGGACTTTGTCGTTGACGATCTCGGCGAAGAAGTAGAAGAACGCGCCGGTGTAGTAGCCGTCGGGGTCTTTGATCCGTGGGTCGATGTGCTCCCACGAGGCAGGTTTGAACTGGGCGAGCTTGCCTTCTTGCTTCCACCGGGGGAAGTCGTTCACGGTCTGGAGCTGCACCACGTCGGCGACGGTCTTGCCGGTCGTCGCGAGCTGGTTGTCGATCCGTCCGTCGTGCAGCTTGCTGAAGTCCACGACGTCGTGGACCTCGATGCCGGGGAATCGCTGGACGAACGCGTCCTTGAGGTAGTCCTGCTGGTTCGGCTTGTCGCCGCCGGCGTAGATGACGAGCTTGCCGCCCTCGGCCTTCGCCTGCTGGTACAGCTGGTCGATCTCCTGCTGCTCGGCGGCGCTCGCGGCCGGGGAGGTTTGCGCGGGGGAGGTCGGCGACTGCCCGGACGGGCTCTGGCAGCCGCCGAGCGCGAGCGCCGCCACGGCTGCCGCGCCGAGCGAGCGCCGCGTGATCGACCTGGTTCCCATAGCGCGCTTCTTCCTGTTCGGCGGTGATGTGCGAGACGGTTGTCCGAGGGACATCCTAGGCGATATTCACTTGAATGATCAAGTAGATATCACCCGTATTTTTATCTCTGGCCTCGCGCGGGGCCATGTTTCGATCACACGATAGAAACATGGGCAATCCGGAGGTCATCAACGGTCACCGGATCTTCACGGCGGGGCAATTCGGAGAAATATTTCGCCCGGAAAACTGTCGATTGATAGAAATTGCGCGGCTTCGGGAAGGCGAACATGACGACGAACACGACAGCGGCGAGGCTCGGCGACCTGGCCGGGGTCTGGCGCAGGACGCTGTTCGCCTTGGGGGAGTTCCGGGACGAGTCGACCCAGGTGTGGTGGCTCCAAGCGCGGACGCTGTTCGTGGATCTGCGCCTGCCCTCTGGCTCGGCCACGCCGGAGGGCTTCGCCGGGCAGCTCGTGCAGGAGGGCGACGTCTTCGAGTGGCGGCGCGTCGTCGACCTGCGTCCGAGCGCGGGAGCCCCCGACGCGGGACTGCTCCGGTTCGAAGGCGAGACGCTCGTGGAAACCGGGGTCCACGCGCCATACCGAGAGCACTGGGCGCGTGAGGGCGGTTCCGAAGACGTCTGGGCCGCAGAGCTCGTGGGCGGGGCGGGGGAGCGGGCTGTGGTGGTGCGGGTCGGCTCCCGGTTCGCTTTTGCGAGCTCCGCGCCGATCGGGACGGGGCTGGCCCAGATCGTTGTCGGCGTCCGCGCTGACGGGGGCTGGACCGCGCTGGAAGCCGCCGACCCGGCGGACGTCGGCGCGCGGCTGGCCTTGACGGCTGGGCCCGAACACATGCGCAGCGAGTTCCGCAGGGCGGACGGGGCCACAACGGCCCGTCGCTGGAAGGTTGTCCACGAAGAAGGAGATCGCGCGTTATGAGCTTGTTGACCCCGTTCACCTCGGTCCCCGTGATCGATATCGCCGGGCTGCGCGCCTGCGACCCGGCTTTGGAGCGTTCCATCGCCGAGGAGATCGGCCGCGCGGCAAGGGACGTCGGCTTCTTCCAGATCACCGGCACAGGGGCCCGTGATGAGGATTTCCAGGCGTTGCTCGCCGCGACCAAGGAGTTCTTCGCGCTGCCGCTTGAGGAGAAGATGCGCTCGTACATCGGGCTCTCCCGCTGTCACCGGGGCTATGTGCCGATCGGGGAGGAGGACTTGGACGACAACCCGACTCCCAACCTCAAGGAGGCGTTCGACACCGCGCTGGACCTGCCCGAGGACGATCCCGACTACCTGGCGGGCAATCCCATGCTCGGGCCGAACGTTTGGCCCGCCTTGCCGGGCTTCTCCACCGTGGTGACCCGGTACTACTCCGGCATGATCGAGCTCGGGCGGCTGCTTTTCCGGGCGTTCGCGACGGCGTTGGGCGAGGACCCGGAGCTGTTCACGGCGGCGGCGACCAAGGCTCCGAGCCAGCTGCGCCTCATCCACTACCCCCACGACCCTCGGGCCAGCGATGTGGAGGGCATCGGGGCGCACACCGACATGGAGTGTTTCACCCTGCTGCGCCCGACCGCCCCTGGGCTGGAGGTCCTCAACGGCGCGGGGGAGTGGATCGACGTCCCGTTCATCGAGGGCGCGCTGGTGGTCAACATCGGGGACTTATTGGAGACTTGGACCAACGGCGAGTTCGTGGCGACCACGCACCGCGTCCGCAAGGTCGAGGAGGAGCGGTACGCCTTCCCGCTCTTCTTCTGCGTGGACTACCACACCGCTGTGGAGCCGTTGCCTCGTTTCGTGCGGCCGGGCGGCGGCAAGCGGCGGGGCGTGGTCGCCGGGGAGCACCTCTTCGCGATCACCGTCCATTACTTCCGCTACCTGCGGGAGCGGCTCGCGAAAGGGGAGATCGCGCTCCCCGAGGGGGCGCTGCCGCCGGAGAGCTTCGGCCAGGGCGCCGTCCATCGCGAGGAGGCACGGGCATGAGCGACTCGTTCGGGCGCGTCGAGGCGAGGGGCGTCGACCACGTCCCCGCCTGCGAGCGGCACGGCAAACCTCGGGAGCTGTTCTGGGTGTGGCTCGCCTCGAACGTCTCGCACCTGTATATCGTGCTCGGCGGCGCGGTGCTGCTGCTCGGGCTCACGCTGTGGCAGGCGCTGGCCGTGGTGTTCGTCGGCAACGCGTTCTGGGTCTTGGTGGGCTGGCTCTCGATCAGCGGCTACGCCTCGGGGACTCCGAGCTGCGTGGTGACGCGCGCGCTCTTCGGGGTCCGGGGCAACCGGGTCTTCGGCGCGGGCATGGGATGGCTGACCTGCGTCCTGTTCGAATCGATCAACCTCGTGCTCGGCGCGTCGGCTGGGTTCGCCCTCGCGCGTCGGTTCGGGGTGTCGGTCGGCGTGCCGGTCGAGGCCGCCGTCCTCTGCTGCCTCGCGGCGGCGACGTTCGCGCTGAGCGTCTACGGGCACGCCACGATCGTCCGTTTGAGCGTCGTGTTCACGGTCGTGCTGGCCATCGGGGTCGCCCTGCTTGGGTATTTCGTTGTCGGGCACGCCCGGCTCGATTACGCGCCGCCGGTCCCGCTGTCTGGGGCGAAGCTGTGGACGGCCCTCTTGGCAGGCTTCGCCCTGGCCGTCTCGACCCCCTTCTCGTGGGGCAGCAGCGCCGACTACGCCCGTTACCTCCCCGAGCGCTCGTCGCCGCGCGCGGTGCTGTTGTGGACGGCGGCTGGCGGCTTCCTGCCGAGCTTCCTGCTCTGCGCGATCGGCGCGCTCGCGGGCACGAGGATCGACATGTCCGACCCGCAGGTCTCGCTCGCCCAGATCGTCCCCGGTTGGTTCTACCCGGTCTTCCTCGTGCTCATCGTCGTCGGGACGGTCACCAACAACGTCTTGACCGCGTACAGCTCGGGGCTGGCGCTGCAGGCGATGGGGGTGCGGCTGAGCCGCGCGTGGTCGGTTCTGCTCGACGGCCTCGTCGCGGGGGCCGTCGCCGTCTACGCGTTGTTCGTCGCGTCCTCCTTCGTCGCGGCGCTGGGCAACGCGTTGCAGGTCGTCACGATTGTCTGCGGCCCGACGATCGCCATCTACGCGATGGACATCGCGCTGCGGCGCAACCGCTACAACGGCCCCGAACTGCTCGACGAGTCGGAGCGGAGCCCGCACTGGCACCAGGGCGGCTTCCGGCTTGCCGGGGTGCTCGCCCTGGTCTGCGGCACGACGGCCGGGCTGGCGTGCGTGAACACCGCGCTCTACGAGGGGCCGGTGGCGAGGGCGCTCGGCGGGATGGACGTATCGGTCGTCGCGGGCTCGTCCGTCGGCCTCGTGGTGTTCTGCGCCGTGCGCTGGCTCGGGGCACGCTCGGGAGCCGCGCTCGTCGCCGACCCGGCGTAGCCCATATTTCTGTCACTTGATAGAAATATTCGTCATCAGGAGTTTTCGGCGCGAAACACGATCGGCACATGGGGGCAATCGAGCGGCAAAGCGCCTCGCCCAACCTTTTTCTATCAGTTGATCGAAAAAGATTGGAGCGGCCATGGCCTCGGTGATCGAACGCTCGGCGGCGGACGCGGACGACCTCGTCGCGCTCGGCTACCAGCCGCAGCTGCACCGCAGCCTCGGCAAGTTCGCCTCGTTCGCGGCGGGTTTCTCCTTCGTCTCCATCTTGACGACGATCTTCCAGCTGTTCGGCTTCGGCTTCGGCTTCGCGGGCCCGGCGTTCTTCTGGGCCTGGCCAGTCGTCTTCCTCGGCCAGTACATGGTGGCGCTCAACTTCGCCGAGCTCGCTGCCCGCTACCCGATCTCCGGGGCGGTCTTCCATTGGTCTCGCAGGCTCGGCGGCGCCGCAGTCGGCTGGTTCGCGGGCTGGTTCATGATCGTCGCGCAGATCGTGACCGCCTCGGCCGCCGCGATCGCCTTGCAGGTGGTGCTGCCCTCGGTGTGGCGGGGGTTCCAGATCGTCGGCTCAGACCCCTCGCTCACGAGCATGAGCGGAGCCTCTAACGCCGTGCTGCTCGGCGCGGTCCTCGTCGCGGCGACCACGGCGATCAACGCGGTCGGAGTCTCGTGGATGTCGGCGGTGAACTCGATCGGGGTCAGCTGCGAGATCGTGGGCGTCGTCGCGGTGGTCGGGATGTTGTTCTGGCACGCCGAGCGGGGGCCGCAAGCGGTGCTGAGCACCGGGGCGGTCCCGCACGCGGGGTATGCCGGGGCGTTCGTCGTCTCCGGCCTGATGGCCGCGTACGTCATGGTGGGGTTCGGCTCGGCGAGCGAGCTCGCGGAAGAGACGCGCAATCCGCGCAAGGTCGCCCCGCGCACGATCCGCTCCGCCATCGTCGTGTCCGCCATCGGCGGCGGCCTCATGATCCTCGCCGCGCTGATGGCCGCGCCCAGCCTTGTCGACGGCAAACTGGCCTCGGCAGGGCTGCCGTATGTGCTGGACAGCAAGCTCGGCTCGCCGTTCGGCAAGCTCCTGCTCGTCGATGTGGCTATCGCGATCTTTGTCTGCACGCTCGCGATCCAGACTTCCGCAGCCCGGCTGGTCTTCTCCATGGCACGGGACGGGAAGCTGCCGTTCGCGCGTGTCCTCGCCAGCGTGAACGCGCGGACCGGGACGCCGATCGCCCCCGCTGTCGTCGTCGGGTTCTGCTGCGTGCTGGTGCTCGCCGTGAATTTTGGCAACGCGGCCCTGTTCACCAGCCTGTGCAGTGTCTGCATCGCCTTGATCTACCTCGCCTACCTCTTCGTCACCGCGCCGTTGCTGCTGAACCGGCTGGGCTGGCGCGGCAAGAGCTGGGACTCGAACCGAGGGCAGTTCGACACAGACGGCGCGCCGCTCTTCTCCTTGGGCCGATGGGGCTTGCCGGTCAACGCGCTGGCCGTGCTCTACGGGGCGCTCATGGTGGTGAACCTGGCGTGGCCGAGGACCGAGGTCTTCGACCCGACAGGGGAGCAGCCGCTGTTGCGCTGGATCGCTCCGGCGGCGATCGCGTTGGTGCTGGCGGCGGGGGCGGTGCTCTATCCGAGGCGCGGGGAGTCCGCAGCCGAGGCCGCCGCGCCGCAGCCGTTTGCCGCTGCGGCGAAGTAGCGCGCCGAACGAGAAGCGACAAAGAGACAAGAGAGGAGACGGCGGATGAGCGCCACAGACACCACGAAGAGCGCCCGAGCGCATGCGCGGGGCCAAGCGGGCCAGATCGCCGAGGCGATGCCGGTGGTCCCCGCGAGCGAGAGCCCCTGGACTCCGGAGGGCGTCGAGCCGCAGGCCATGACCTGGGCCGAGACTGTCCCCGGCGGGGGGTACGCCACGAAGGTCCTCGCCCGGGGCACTCGGCTCCGGCTGACAGACCTCGCTGGCCAGGCCTGCGCGAGCGTCTTGCTGTATCGAGCGGAGGCCCCGTGGGAGCGGCTCAATGTCGCGGACACGGTCAAGGTGCCCTGGCAGGCCTACCTCGGCGCGGGGCATCCGCTGCTCTCGGACCAAGGACGGCTGTTGGCCACCGTGGTCCTGGACGGCTCCGGGCGGCACGACGCGTTCTGCGGAGTCTCGACGCGCATGGGGAACGAGGCGAAATACGGCGCGGGCGAGGCTTGGTCGGCGAGCCCGGCGGGCCGGGAGCTGCTCCTTGTGGCGGCGGCCAAGCATGGGCTCGGACCACGGGACGTCGCGCCCTGCGTCTCCTTCTTCCACGGGGTCGCGGCCCTGGCCGACGGCTCGCTGCGCAGCACGGGCACGGCGGGGCCGGGGGCCTGCGTCGACCTGCTCCTGCATCTGCCCGTGATCGTGCTGCTGGCGACTGCGCCCCATCCGCTCGACCCGTCGCCGGACTACCGGGCGGGCCCGGTCCGGGTCCTCGCCTGGGACGCGAGCGAGGAGCTCGACCGGGTTTGGAGCGAGGAGCCCGAGTACGTCCGGGCCGCGCAGAACACCGAAGACGCCTGGGCCGCGGCGAAGACGGACGCGGCACGGCTGATTGAGAGGACTCGAGCATGACTGTCACCGTTGTCTCCGGCCAAACCGTCGTGCTCGACGAAGTCGTGCCCGCCAGGGCGCCGTGGAGCGCCGTCGTCGCGGCGGGCGACGTGTTGACCATTGTGGACTTGCGCGGCAACCAGGCGGTGGACACGTTGGTCTACGGGGCGCACGACCACGCGGTCCGGTACAACGCCCAGGCCACGGTGGCGGGCCAGGGCGCGCTCTTCCTCACGGAGGGCAGCGTGCTTCGCGCCGACGACGGCCAAGCGCTCATGACGATCGTGCTCGACGAGGTCGGCGGGCACGACACCATCGGCGGAGCATGCTCGCGCGAATCCAACACGCTGCGCTACGGGCAGCACACCAAGCACCAGCACGCGTGCGTGGAGAACTTCCTGCGGGAAGGGGCCAAGCACGGGCTCGGCAAACGGGACCTGGTGTCGAACATCAACTTCTATATGAACGTCCCGGTGGACGAGGACGGGACGCTCGGGATCGTGGACGGGCGTTCCGCGCCGGGGAAACGGATCTCGTTGCGCGCGGAGCAGGATGTGTTGGTGCTGGTCTCGAACTGCCCGCAGATCAACAACCCCTGCAACGGGTTCGACCCCACGCCGGTGCGGATGGTGGTGGCCCGATGACGGCGACCGCGCCCGCGCGCGAGCCGCTGGCCAAGGCCGCGCAGACCATGATGCGCGTGCTCTCGCCCGGCATGCTGACGGCGGTGCAGGACTGGCCGGGACGGATCGGGCACTGGCAGGTCGGCGTGCCGCCGAGCGGGCCGATGGACGACCTCTCGTTCCGGCTCGGCAACCGGGTGCTCGGCAATCCGGAGGGCGCGCCGGGACTCGAGTCGGTCGTCGTCGGCCCCAGCGTGACGTTCTCCGAGCCCGCCGTGGTGTGCGTGGCAGGCGCGCCCGCGCCGGTGGCCGTGGATGGCCGGACGGTCCGCCAATGGGAGGCGGTGCGGGTGCCTGCGGGCGCTGTGCTGTCCATCGGCCGCGCGCAAGGGCCGGGCCTGCGGGTCTACCTGCTCGTCGCGGGCGGGTTCGACGTGCCCGCGTTCCTCGGCAGCGCGGCCACGTTCACGCTCGGGCAGTTCGGCGGGCACGAGGGCCGTCTCCTCGTCGCGGGCGACGAGCTCCGCATCGGCCCCGCGCCGCAAGCGCCGGGGCAAGCGCTGGCGGACGGGCTGATCCCCGCGATGACCACTTCGTGGCATCTCGCGGTGGCCGAAGGGCCGCACGGGGCCCCGGAGTTCTTCACCCGCGCCGACATCGACCAGCTCTTTGCCACGGACTACGAGGTGCATTTCAATTCCGACCGCACCGGGGTGCGGCTGATCGGCCCGAAACCGAGATGGGCGCGAGCCGACGGCGGCGAGGCGGGGCTGCATCCGTCGAACATCCACGACACCGCGTACATGGTGGGCGCGCTGGACTTCACCGGGGACACCCCGATCCTCCTCGGCCCGGACGGGCCGAGCCTCGGCGGTTTTGTCTGCCCGGTGACCGTGACCGCCGCCGACCGTTGGAAGCTCGGCCAGCTCAAGGCCGGAGACACGGTGCGGTTCGTGCCGGTCAGGGCGCAGCAGGCGGCCTCGCCGCGTTCGCTCGGGCCTGCGCGGCGGGCTTCGTGGTCGGCGGTGTTCTCGTCACGGGGCGACGGCGACGACGGGGTGCTGGCCCGCAGGGAGGGGCAAGGCGGGCGCCCGGAGGTCACCTATCGGCGCAGCGGCGAGCGCGCCGTGCTGGTCGAGTACGGTCCGATGCTGCTGGATCTGGCGCTGCGCGCCAGGGTCCACCTCCTGCACCAGCGGCTGCTGTCCGCCAGCATGCCGGGACTGGTCGAGCTCGTCCCCGGCATCAGGTCGCTGCAGATCCAGACAGACCCCGAGAAGCTGCCGACGTCGAAGCTCTTGGCGCAGCTCGCCGAGTTGGAGGACAGTCTTGAGGACGCCGAAGGGCTGGTGCTGCCGAGCCGCTCGGTGTCGCTGCCGCTGTCCTGGGACGACCCTTCTGCGCGCGAGGCGATGGAGCGCTACCGGCACGGGGTCCGCGCGGAGGCCCCATGGCTGCCGTGGAACATCGAGTTCATCCGGCGGATCAACGGCCTCGACTCGACAGCGGACGTGCGGAGCATCCTGTTCGACGCCTCGTATCTGGTGCTCGGGCTCGGCGACGTCTATCTGGGGGCTCCGGTCGCGACGCCGACCGACCCCCGCCACCGCCTCGTGACCACGAAATACAACCCGGCCCGCACGTGGACGCCGGAAAACGCCGTCGGGATCGGCGGCGCGTACCTGTGCGTCTACGGCATGGAGGGCCCCGGCGGCTACCAGCTGGTCGGCCGGACCGTCCAGATGTGGAACCACCGCCACCCCGAGCCCGCCGGGCGGTTCGAGCCCGGCGTCCCGTGGCTCTTGCGGTTCTTCGACCGGATCAGCTGGCGCCCGGTCAGCGCCGAGGAGCTCGCGGACTTGCGCGCGGATCTCGCCGCTGGCCGAGGCGACGGCGGCGTGCGGATCGAGGAGGGCAGTTTCTCGCTGGCCGAGCACCGAGGGTTCCTCGCCGAGCAGGCGGAGTCCATCGACGCGTTCCAGATCCGGCAGCGCGCCGCATTCCAGGCCGAGCGCGAGGCGTGGTCCAGAGCGGGGGAGTTCGCATGAGCATCGGAGTTCACACGAGTCGGAGAGCAGCAGCGGCGTACGAGCGGATCGCGGAGGTCGACCGCCCGGAGATTTGGACGGCGTTGCGCCCGCAGGAAGAGGTCGAGCGCGATGTCGCGGCCGCCTCGGGGCCGTTGGCCGGGCTCCTGCTGGCGGTGAAGGACAATGTCGACGTCGCGGGGCTGCCCACGACGGCGGGGTGCCCCGCCTACGCCTACCGGCCCGAGGCCGACGCGCCCGTCGTGGCGGCGCTCCGCGCGGCAGGGGCGACGGTGCTCGGGAAGACGAACCTCGACCAGTTCGCCACCGGCTTAGTCGGCGTCCGCAGCCCGTACGGGGCAGTGCGCGACGCGCGCCGCCCCGACCGCGTCTCCGGCGGCTCGTCCTCCGGCTCCGCCGTCGCGGTGGCGCTCGGCCTTGCGGACATCGCCATCGGCACGGACACGGCGGGCTCCGGGCGCGTGCCCGCGGGCCTGCAGGGGATCGTCGGCGTCAAGCCCACTGTCGGGGTGGTCTCCACGGCAGGCGTGGTCCCCGCGTGCCGCTCCTACGACTGCGTCACGGTCTTCGCCCGGACGGTCGTCTCCGCGAACACCGCGATGGCCGCGATGGCGCGGGCGGGCGGGCGCCCGTGGCCGGAGTCGCGCCGCCTCGCCGCGCCCGCGAGGCCGAGGATCGCCGTGCCCCGCGAGCTCGTGGGGTTGGACGCGCAGTGGCGGGAGGCGTTCCACGCCGCCGTGGCGCGGATCCCAGACGTCGAGGTCGAGGCGGTCGACCTCGGCCCGTTCCTCGAAGCGGCGCGGCTGCTCTACGACGGCGGCCTGGTCGCGGAGCGATACGACGCGGTGGGCGAGTTCGTCGAGGCGCACTGGGACGAATGCGACCCGACAGTGCGGGGCATCGTGTCCCGCGCGAAATCCGTCAGCGCCGCCGAGCTGCTCGCCGACCGGGAGCGCGTGGCCCGGCTCCGGGAGCGCTCGATGGGATCGTTGGAGGGCTTCGACGCGCTCGTCGTGCCGACCGCTCCTTGCCATCCCACGATCGCGCAGGTGCTGGCCGATCCGCTCGGCGTGAACTCGGCCATGGGCGTGTACACGAATTTCTGCAACCTCTTCGACATGTGCGCCGCCTCGGTCCCCGCAGGCGTCGCGGGCCCGGCGGACGACGTCGCCCAGTTCGGGGTGACCGTGCTCGGGCGGGCCTTCGACGACGCCGCCGTCCTCGACATTGCCGCACGGCTGACTGGGGAGCGGGTCGATGCGCCCTGGACCCCGGCTGGGGCGCAGCTCGTCGTCTTCGGCGCGCATTTGCGCGGCATGCCGTTGGAGCACCAGCTGATCGGCCTCGGGGCGCGATGGGCTGGCGAGGTTCGGACGGCGGCGTGCTATCGGCTGAAGTCGTTGGACACCACGCCGCCCAAGCCTGGACTGGTCCGGGTCGCGGACGGCGGAGCGAGCGTGCTCGGCGAGCGGTGGCTCTTGACCCCGGCGGCTCTGGGGCGTTTCCTCTCGGACCTCCCGAGCCCGATGCTGCTCGGCTCTGTGCTGTTGGAGGACGGCTCCTGGGCCACGGGCTTCGGCTGCGAGGCCGTGGCGGCGGCGGACGCCGAGGACATCACGCGGTTCGGCGGGTGGCGCGACGCGGTCGCCGCAGGAGCGCTCTAGGCTGATACGCATGGGCGCTGAAGGTATCGGCACGGAACGCATGAGGACCCCCGGCAGGCCGCGTCTGAGCGCTTTGCCCCGGCGCGGCGAGACCGCCCGCGAGGAGATCCTCGACGTGGCGGCAGAATTGTTCACCACCGAGGGCTACGGCAGCGTGTCGACTCGGAAGATCGCCGAGCTCGCGGGCTTCCGGCAGGCTTCGCTCTACCACTACTTCGACTCGAAAGAGGACATCCTGACGGCTCTGCTCGGCCAGACGGTCGACGTGGCGGTCGCATTGGCGGAGCGCTTGGCGGGCCGGG
This sequence comes from Segniliparus sp., assembly GCF_051660745.1. Taxonomy (NCBI): domain Bacteria; kingdom Bacillati; phylum Actinomycetota; class Actinomycetes; order Mycobacteriales; family Segniliparaceae; genus Segniliparus; species Segniliparus sp. The sequence continues at coordinate 468,659 of NZ_JBOFQF010000028.1, forward strand.
AGGAGCCCGCGCCCGTGCGGCTGTACGCCTTGGCGTTCAGCGATAGCGCCCAATTGGGCAGTAGCAGATGGAACCTCGGCGCGCTCTACCTCTTGCCGGAGGTGCGCGGCGAACGCTTCGCGGCATTCCACGCCAAACGGGCCGTGCTGCGCGGCCGCTACGAGGCGCTCGCGCTGGAGGCAGCCGCAGAGTCTGGCTGCCCGGTCGACATGTGCCGCCTGCCGTTCCGGTTGGTGGAGTCGGTGATCATCACGAGAGGGGACTTCGCCAACGGGCCCCAGCCGTCTGGCGGGCCGGGGATGTCGCCAGAGCTGATCGCCGACGCCGTGTTGCGGATGTTGGGCTGTTCGGGCGGGCTCGCGCCCATCCGAGCGCAGGCGCTCGCGCTGCTCGACGCGCTCATCGCCTAGCTCCTCGCTTCGGCCTCGCGGGTGTTCTCGCTCTCGGCTTCGATCTGCGCGGTGACGAACTCGATGAGGTCGTGGGTCATGTCGGCGATCTTCCGGGTGGCGAGGGAGGGGTCGACCGCGCGCTGGACGCTGAGCCCGATCCCGGTGCTGAGCACGAGGTCCGCCGCGTCTTCGAGGAGCTTGCTGATCGAGGCCTCGTCCGAGTCGAAGCCGAGATCGGCGACCGCGTCGCGCAGCGCGACGGCGATCGTCCGATGCGCGTCCGCCCGGAGTTCGACGATTTTTTGCGCCAGGCGCGGGTCGTGCCGCGACAGCACGACGAACTCGAATTCGAGCATGGTCCAGCCGATGTCGCCGAGGCTTGTGTCGAGCCACTTCGTCAAAGCCGACAAACGCCCGTCGAGAGTCTCCCCGCCGTGGAGGACGGCCTCGACCTCGGCTGTCTTCTCGCGGTGGATCAGGTCGAGCACCTCGCCGCACAGCGTCGGCTTGTCGGGGAAGTTCGAGTAGACCGCGCCTTTCGAGTACCCGGCGTCCTCGGCGATGTCCTCCAAGGTCGTCGCGGCGTATCCCGTCGCAAGGAACCGCGCCTTGGCGGCTTGGAGCAGCTCGGCCCTGGTCTGGGCCTGTCGTTCGGACCTGGTCAATCGAGGCATACGCAGATGGTAGCCGGTGTGGGGAGACTATTGACATTCTAAGAGTATCTGAATACCATTAGACTCCGTGAGTGTCGGCTATCTGGCTGGCGAGTAGTGTGAGTCATGCGCGCAACAGCGCGCAGAACGCGGGCCCGAGGAGGTCGTGCTGTGGTCAAGAGGGCAAAACCTATCCAGCCGGATGGCGCGGTGGTGGTGATCACCGGAGCCGCGCGGGGCATCGGCAGGGCCGCGGCCGAGCTGCTCGCCTCGCTCGGCTCGACGGTGTGGATCGGCGACGTGGACGCCGATGTGGCGGCGGAGGCCGCAGCGGCGATCTCCGGCAAGCACGGAGCCATCGTGCGCAGCGCGCACCTCGATGTGACCAGCCCCGAGTCGTGGCACGCGTTCGTCTCGGCGGTCAACGAGGTGAGCGGCCCGATCGACGTGCTGGTGAACAACGCGGGCGTGATGCCGCTCGGCGCGTTCGAGCAGGAGCCATGGGCCACCACCGATCTGATCCTCGACGTGAACGTGCGGGGCGTGCTGGCCGGGATGCGGGCAGTCCTTCCCAGTATGCTCGCGCGCGGCCACGGCCACATCGTCAACGTGGCCTCGCTGTTCGGCGTCGTCGTCGCCCCGGGCGCGGTCACCTACAACGCGAGCAAGTTCGCGGCGGTCGGCCTCTCGCTCGCCGCCCGCGCCGAGTACCGGGGCACGGGGGTCACCGTTTCCACGATCCTTCCTTCTGCGGTGAACACCGAGCTCGCCTCCGGGGCCGCGATGCCGTTGAGCAGCCTCTTGAAGGTGGAGCCGGAGGACGTGGCGAAAGCGATCGCCGCGACGTTGCGCCACCGGCGGGCCCGCGCCTCCGTCCCCGGCTGGCTCTTCTACCCGGCCTCGCTCCTCGCTTTCTTGCCGGAGGCGGTCGTGAACTTCGGCAGGCGCATCATCGACGACCGGAGGACGCTCAAGACCGACCCCGTGGGGAGGCGCGCCTACCAGGAACGGATCGACCGCCAGGCGGGCAAGCACGCCGCAGAGACAGGAGAGCTCCGATGACCGCAGCGACTCGCAACCCCCGCGTCTGCGTGATCGGCGCGGGCATGGCGGGCATCGCCACCGCCCACACGTTCGTCCAGGCGGGTTTCACCGACCTCGTCGTCCTTGAGAAGGGCTCAGATGTCGGCGGGGTGTGGCACTGGAACCGCTACCCCGGGCTGACCTGCGACGTCCCGTCGCAGATCTACCAGCTCTCGTTCGCGCTCAAGCCGGACTGGTCGCAGGTCTGCGCGACCGGCGAGGAGATCCAGCGCTACCACCGGGACGTCGTCGACCGGCTCGGCCTCGACAAATACATCCGGTTGAACAGCGAAGTCGTCGCCGCCGAGTTCACCGGCGGGCGATGGCGGGTCGAGACCCGGGACGGCCACGTCGAGGAGGCCGACTTCGTCGTCTGCGCGACCGGCGTGCTGCACCACCCGGCTGTTCCGAACATCCCTGGGCTGGAGTCCTTCGAAGGCCCCGTCGTCCACACGGCGCGCTGGGACGACTCCGTGGCCACCGAAGGGAAGCGGATCGCCGTCATCGGCACCGGCTCCACCGGAGTCCAGGTCGTCTCGGCGCTGCAGCCCGCAGCCCGGTCGATCGCCCATTTCGTCCGCAGCCCGCAGTGGGTCATCTGGGCTCCGATGACCGTGCGGCAGCCGCGTTTGGTCTCCCGAGTCCTCGCCGGGGCCCCGTTGTTGCGGCGCGCCGTCTACGCGGTGGCGCTGCAGGCCGCGAACCTCTTCACCGACGTGGTCATCCGGCCGAGCTGGCGGCGCAAGCTGGTCCAGGCCTACGCGAGGCTGTCGCTGCGCGTGCTGGTCCGCGACCGCGCGCTGCGGGAGAAGCTCACCCCGGACTACCAGCCGCTCTGCAAGCGGCAGGTCGTCTCCGGCACGTACTACCGGACGATCGTGAAGCCCAACGCCGAACTCGTCACCGAGGGCGTCGCGTCGGTCACCCCGACCGGGATCCGCACGGACGACGGGCGCGAGCGCCCTGTCGACGTCATCGTGCTCGCCACCGGGTTCAAGGCGCACAACTACATGCGGCCCATGGACCTGCGCGGCAAGGACGGGCTGAGCATCGACGAGGCGTGGGCGGACGGCCCGCGCGCCTACCAGATGACCGCCATCCCCGGCTTCCCCAACCTGTTCACCGTGCTCGGCCCGAACTCGCCGACCGGCTCGGTGCCGCTGCAGTACTCGGCCGAGCTCACCGCGAAGTACATCACGCACTGGCTGCGCCGGTTCCGCGACGACGGCGTGCGGACGGTCGAGGTCACCGACGCGGCGGCCAAGCATTTCAACGAGGGGGTCGCAGAAGCGCTCGGGCCGACCGTGTGGAACACCGGATGCAACTCCTGGTACTTCAACCAGGACGGCTCCGTCGACCTGTGGCCCTACGACCGCAAGACGATGAAAGCCATGCTGACGGCGCCCGACGAGTCGGACTACGAGGTGACGTACGAGTCCGAGGAGCCGTCGCGCCGGGAGCGGGCGAGGAGCGCGTCGACGGAGTAGCGGTTGTGGGGGAGGAAGGCGAGCAGCGCCGCGAACAAGGCGGCGTACCCGAGCTGCTGCGCGATGGGCTCCCAGCGCTCGATCAGGCTCGACCCGAAGACGAGCGCTGTCATCAATGCTCCGCCCGCGATCAGCGCGGCCCTGGTGAGCGCGCCGACGAGGAGCAACGCCCCGATGGCGAACTCCACGAACGGCAGCGCGTCGGCGAAGAGGGAGACCAGGGGAGCGGGCAGGGGCGATTTCGCGAAGTCGCCGACCAGGTGGGCGTGGAATTCGGGGAATCGCACGATGCGGATCAGCCCGTGTCCGAGCATGCTCATGCCGATCGCGAGCCGCAACAGCGCGTAGCCGACGGCGCGGTCTTGTGTCGCGCGAATGTGGTCCGATGATGTGGCCATGGGCTCGGTTATACCCCAGCGTCGATGCACTGCACAACGCCCAGCTCAGCTGGTCTTGTGCGGGCCGTATTTGCTCTGTAGTCCGTTCAAGAGGTCTGCGACGAACATCTCCCCGTCCGCAGCGGCCTGTGGTTCCTGGTCTCCAGAGGTCTTGACTGTCCCAGTGTGAGAGGGCAGCGACATTGACACCACGATGTCGCCTGTGGGGTTCGCACCGGAGGTATGCGAAGGCTGCGACGGCACTGTCGGGGCGAAGGAGAATTCGACATCCTCGATATTCGAGGGCGTGCTCCAGAGTTCTTGGGCGGCGGCTTCGACGATCGGGCGCACTTGGGGGAAGACGATCGGACTGCGTTTGAGGTACACGGTGAAGGACATCCCAGGGGCTTCGCCCTCACCGCCTCTCGGCCGGTACTGGTATATCGCGTCAGCCACCTCCGGACGACCCTGCAGGAGCGAGACGATCTTGTCCCCGAGGGGGAACACTCGATTGTCCTGGCAGGCGACAGCGAGCGACGCGGTCGCGAGCAGCAGGACGGCGAAAGAGCGGAGCTTTTTTACTTGTGGGATCATGCCGACAGCTTCTTCTGCGGACCGTATTTGCCTTGCAATTCGTTATAGAGGGCCCGATCGGGGAGCGATGCGAAGTTTCCATTGGTCTGGAAGAGCGGGATCAGATAGGAGATGGTTGGCATCGGCTGTGACGCGAGGGATGGGGAGAGCGTCGCTCGGTCCGATCCGGGTTGAGTCTGCACCTGCGCTCCTTCGACGACGGTGATGAGGGCTGCAAGTTCGGGGCGATGCGCTTGCCAGATTTCTGCCGCCGCGTGCCGCGCGATCGAATCGCCCTGTTTGCCAGCTCCAGGGAATACCGTGATGGTGAGTCGGACACCGCTTTTGTATTGTGCGTTCGTCCCGCCGAGGGCCCCGTCGCAGTCCACCGACGAAATCGTCGCGTCGGGGGCGAGCTTTTCCCGGAGCTGCTGGCAGTACGCCAGCGTGTGGTTGCTATCCCTGCCGCACGATACGAGGGCGAAAGCGAGAACAGCGAGACTGCACAATCTTCCGCCGCGTGCCATCACGGTGTCCTTTCGCCTCGGAATTCGTAGTCGTCGGTGCTTGTCCCGGTGGTGAAGCCGTTGTCTGTGAGCGATTGGTTGAACGCGGAGATCGAAGGGTCGGAGCTGTTGGAAATATTCTTGGCGACTTGCGCGTAACCGTTGTAGTCCATGTCGTGGTTGCCGCCAACGGTACCAGTCTGATGGTCGAAAGTGACCGTTGTCCAGTTGCTCGTGTCCGGATTGCTCCGCCCGTCGAGGTGGGGAACGATGTCGCCGCTGTTCTCAAGGGAGAGGACTTTGACGCTTCCAGGCATATCCACGAGGCCCACCGGAGATCCTGCGGTGACGACGTTGGTGACGTTGTATTTGCCTTCTTTGACCCAGTCGGCGGCGGCGTTCGCCGCGACGATGCCGCCTTGGCTGTGCCCGACCATCATGACAGGGTCGCCTGGCTTGACCCCTGCGGCGAGCATGGCCTTCTCTATGTCTTTCTGCAGAGTGGTTTCCTGGCCGGAAAGGCCTCGGATATTCGTACCCAAGTCGTTGACGTTTGGCTTGAGGCTCGGGTCTTGTGTGACGTTCCACTCCTTTGTGCCAGGCACATCCACAATGTAGCGGGGCTTCCCGTCCGGGCCGGTCACTTTGCGTACCTCGATATTCGCTCCGGTCGTGCTGTTCGCGTTGACGGCGGCAAGGCCGCCGACAATGTCGCCGAGGTTCTTCGGCGATGTGGAAGGTGTGGACGCAACGACCCCGCCGGGGATCGGATGGCCTTCTTTGTCCACGGGAGTCAGCTTGGGAGTGCCGTCAGGGTAGAGCAGGCCGATCTCTGCCGCGCCTTGCTGAAGGTCGATAGGGAAGCCCTGGAGGTTGGACAACATTCCCGGAGCCATGTTCACTGCGGCGTCCACGAGGCCGGGGTGTTCGACGATGAGGCGCTGCAGAGCCTTGATCTCGTCGTCTTTGAGCTTGCTGATGTCGCCGCCGTTTTTGATGTAGTCTGCCAGCGCCGAGCCGGTGGCGACTCCGAGGATGCCGATGAGCTCGGCAGGCAGTGCTCCAGGAGCCGCCGCGGCGAGGGTCCACTCCAGGTCCGCGAGGAGTTGGCGATTCGCCTCGTCCGCGAACTGGTACCCGGCTTCGGCGGCGCGGAGCGCGATGGAGCGCAGTTCGATGACCCCGGCCACGGCGGTGAGGCCCTTCGGCCCGTCGAGCGCGCCGAGCATCGCGCCCTCGAACTTCGCGGCGCCGACCGGGTCGAGGACCGCCGAGGCGATGACGTTCGGATCCGCGAGGTACTTGTGGCCCTTCCCCGCAGTGGTGAGCGCGTCCGCGCCGACGTCGTCGGTGAGCCTGCCCATCTCGCCGAAGTCCTCGAACACCGCAGAGGTGCCGCCGGCGCCGCCGGAAACCCGGATATTTGTGTCGGGGATGGAGCTGCCAGAGGGGTCGCCCATCAGATCTTCCCGTTTTTCCGCATGTACTCGCCGACCTCGATCCAGTCCTTGTGACCCGCCTCGGGAAGGTTGTTCGGGTCGTATTTCAGGCCTGCCCACGGCTCGGTGGGCCGAGACTCCTCGCTGCCGAAGAAGTGGTTCCACACGGACTTCACCCCGCTGGCGATCTCGTGCACGGCGTTGTTGAACCAGGAGACCGCATTGTGGAACCAGTCGCCGACCGTCTCCTCGAACTTCTTGATCAGCGCGAGGCGCTCCCGCACGGTCTGAGCGTGCTTGCGCAGCTCGTCCGCAGCGTGGTCCAAGCCCTCGCTCGACGTGTCCAGCTTGTCCCGGTCCTCCCCGGCGAGCGTCCGGAACCGGTCGGCGGCGATCCCGTGCCAGTGCATGGCCCCGGCCTTGTTCACCAGTTCCGTCGCCCGGTCGCGGACATGCGAGGCCTGGCTGTTGATCTCCGAGGCGATCCTGTCGAGATCGTCTGGGTTGCCGTAGAAAGGCATTGCTGGTCTCCGTCTCTCGGCCTGTCGACTACGCCACAGTTTACCCGCGCAGGGCACGCTACTTGTCAGGTTAGACGCGGCCCGGCCTGATTCGGTTCCATCGAGTTTCGGCCAAAGATCAGGAGAGGACAGCGGCGAGGAACCCCGCCGCCCACACGCCGAGCGCGCCAGGCTGGGCCGGTTCGAGCTGGACGAGCCGCTCGCCTCCTTCGCCCATGTCTGGCCGCAGGCCGATCCACGAGCCTGCGGCATGCAGCCAGACGATCCGGTCCGCGACGGGTCCGGTCGCCGAGCGTCCGGTCAAGTCGCAGGTGAGGAGGCCGTCGGTCTCGTCGGCGAGACGGCCCGCCAGTCGGTCCTGGGACTCGGGCAGGGCGAGCGCTTCGAGCACCGCGCCGACTCCGGGCGGGTCTGCCGCGCGCAGCGTCACCGCGAGGCCCAGTTCTTCGACGGCGCGCAGCGGCAGCGTCCCGGTAAGCGGCTCGCGAGGCTCGTCGCCGAAGAGTTTCGCGAGGTCCGCCGCATTCTCCGCCTCCGGCGGCACCGCGCGGGCGAGCTCTTTGCCGAGATCGACAGCGGGGAAGAACGAGAGCTCCAGCTTGCCGCCGTCGAGCTGGAAGAGCGAGGCTCCGAAGATTCCGGCGACCGCGTGCAAGCTGCGCACGCCGCGCGACCCGATATGGGCGGTGGTGGCGAGCATCGCCTGGGGACGGGCGAGGACGTGCAGGTTCATCGCGACCGAGGGATGGACCGCCGCCGCCCCGGAGCCCTCTGCCGTCATGGCCCTGCGCTCCACCAGCCCGCGCCTGCGCGCGGCGAGCTGCTCCGCCGTCGGATCGGGTGTCTTCGGCCGCCAGCTCGGCGGCAGGTCGCAGCCGAGCACGTCGACGAGATGGGCCAGCTCGTCGGCGGGCAGCACCAGACGGTGCGGGGCGAGATCCGTCGGTTGCGTCACGCCAACCAGGCTACGCCGCCTGGAAAGTGAGGCCATAAGTCCCTCGGGGACGAGGACTTCCGCTCGCTGCGGGGCGGCAGACGCGGGGCGTAGCGTCGCTAGGGAGGCCTCCAGAGGGCACGCAAATGCTGGTCACAGCTGTGAGGAAAGGAACGGGCCATGTCCTATTCGAATTCGCCATCGGTCGTCGTCGGCTTCGATGGATCGGAGTCCTCGGCACAGGCGGCGCGCTGGGCGGCGCAGATCGCCCTGCGCGAGAACATCCCGTGCGTCCTGCTGCACGCGGTCAGCATGCCGCATTTCGGCGCGGCGGGCGTGCTCTTCGACGGCGACTTCGTCTGGGCGATCGAGGAGGAGGGGAAACAGCTTGTCGAGGAGTTCGGCGAGCAGCTCGCCGCCGAGTGCCCGGGGCTGCCGCTCGAGGTGGAGGTGAGAACGGGCAGCCCGGTCGGGGCGCTCGTCGACGCCTCCGAGCGCGCGCGGATGGTGGTGCTCGGGTCGACCGGCAAGACCGCGTTCACGGGCATGCTCGTCGGCTCCACCGCTGTGGCCGTCGCGCACCGGGCGCGCTGCCCGGTCGCGGTGGTGCGCGGCCATGCGGAGCCGTCGCAGTCGCCGGGCGGCCCGGTGGTCGTCGGGGTCGACGGTTCGAAGGCGAGCGACCTCGCGGTGGCGGTGGCCTTCGAGGAGGCCTCGTGGCGGGGCGCCGAGCTTCTGGCGGTCCACGCCTGGATGGAGTCGTTGTCGGACAGCGGCGGCGTGTACGCCTACCCGCTGCTCATCGACTGGGAGTCGATCGAGGTCAAGGAACGGGTCTTGCTCTCCGAGCAGCTTGCGGGCTGGCGGGAGAAGTATCCCGACGTGCAGGTGCGCACCGAGATCACCAGGGACCGGCCCAACCACGCGCTGTTGGAGCGCGCGGCCTCCGCCCAGATGCTGGTCGTCGGCAGCAGGGGCCACAGCGAGCTGGTCGCGACGGTGCTCGGCTCCACCGCGCAAGCGATGATCTACCATGCCCCCTGCCCGGTCGTCATCGCCCATGAGCGCTGACGGCCCGCAGATCTCGGTGTTCCTGGTGGACGACCACGAGGTGGTCCGGCGCGGGGTCGCCGATCTGCTCGAACAGGAGCCGGACCTGGTCGTCGTCGGCGAGGCCGGGTCCGCCGCGCAGGCGTTCGCGCGGATCCCCGCCGCCGTGCCGGACGTCGCCGTGCTCGACGTGCGGCTGCCGGACGGGAACGGAGTCGAGCTGTGCCGCGAGCTGCGCTCCGCGTTGCCGGAGCTTCGGTGCCTCATGCTCACCTCGTTCACCGACGAGCAAGCCATGACCGACGCCATCCTCGCGGGAGCGGCGGGCTACGTGATCAAAGACATCAAAGGGATGGAGCTTGTCGCGGCGGTGCGCGCCGTCGGCTCGGGGCGCTCCTTGCTCGACAACCGGGCGGCAGAGGCGCTGATCCGGCAGCTGCGCTCGGGGGCCCCCGACCCCGGTCCGCTCGCGGGCCTCACCGAGCAGGAGCGCGTGCTGCTCGACCTGATCGGGGAGGGGCTGACGAACCGCCAGATCGCGCAGCGGATGTTCCTCGCGGAGAAGACTGTGCGCAACTATGTGTCCAAGCTGCTCGCCAAACTCGGGGTGGAGCGCCGGACCCAGGCCGCGGTGATCGCGGTGAGCGGCGGGGCGCCGGGAAACGCGCGCTAAGCGATGGCCGGGCCGAACACCCTCATCGACGCGGTGCTCGCGGTCTCGTCGGGCCTCGAACTGCCGGTGACGCTGCGCGCGATCGTCCAAGCCGCCGTCGGCCTGGTCGATTGCGAGTACGGCGCCCTGGGGGTGCTGCGCGAAGACGGGACTTTGGCCGAGTTCATCTACGAGGGGATCGACGAGGAGGTCCGGAAAAAGATCGGGGACCTGCCGCTCGGCGGCGGCGTGCTCGGCGCTGTGGTCGAGCACCAGAAGCCGTTGCGGCTCGCCGACATCAAAGACCATCCGGCCTCTGTCGGCTTTCCGGACGGCCACCCGCCGATGCGGTCCTTCATCGGCGTGCCGATCATGGCGCGCGGGATGGTCTTCGGGAGGCTCTACCTCACGGAGAAACGCGGCGGCTTGTTCACCGACGAGGACGAGCGGCTCGTCCTCGCGCTCGCCGCGGCGGCGGGCGTGGCTGTCGACAACGCCCGGCTCTACGAGGACTCCCGGCGCAGGAGGGGATGGCTTGAGGCCATGAAAGAGGTGACGGAGGCGATCTTGGCGGAGACGCCGCGCCGCGAGGTGCTGCGCCTTGTCGCCGAGCGCGCGCTCGGCCTCACACAGTCCTCGTTCGCGGCGGTGCTGGCCCCGGACTCGGACGTGGAGCCGTTCGGGGTCGCGGCCCGCGAAGGGCGGGTGCCGTCCGGGCTGTCCCGAGTGGACGAGGCGCGGTTGCGAGATCTCGTCCAAGACGGGAAGCCGCGTCGGTTCGGGCCGGGCGAGGCGGCTTCGGGAGCGGGCCCGGTGCTGGTCGCGCCGATCCGGGCCGGGCATGTCCGGCTCAAGACGCTGCTCGTCGCGCGGGACCCGGGCGCGGCGCCGTTCGAGGACGACGAGATGCGCCTGCTCGGCTCGTTCGCGGAGCAGGCGGCCTTCGGCCTGCGCTGGGCGGCGGAGCAAGAGAGCCGTCGCGAGCTCGAGCTGCTGGCCGACCGGGAGCGGATCGCGCGCGACCTGCACGACCACGTCATCCAGCGGCTCTTCGCGGTCGGGCTCGGAATGCAGGGCACGCGCCGGATGGCCGAGCAGCCCCTGCTCGCGGATCGGCTCGACGACCACATCGACAAGCTGCACGAGGTGATCCAAGACATCCGGGCCACCATTTTCGAGCTCCAACCGGAGCGGTCCGGCTCCGCCAGGCTGCGGGCGACGCTGCAGGGCATCGTCGCGGATCTCGCCGCGAACTCGGGGCTGCGCGTCGTGTCCCGCCTGGCCGGGCCGCTCGGCGTGGTGTCGGCCCCGCTGGCGCAGCACGCCGAGGCCGTGGTCCGCGAAGCGGTGAGCAACGCCGTCCGGCACTCGTGCGGCTCCGAGGTCTTCGTGGATGTGTCTGTCGCGGACGAGCTGGTGGTGGACGTGTCCGACGACGGGGTCGGGGTCCCCGAGCGAGCCCGGCGCAGCGGATTGAGCAATCTTGAGCGACGAGCGCAGGAGGCGGGCGGATCCTTCGCGGTCGGGCCGTCCAGGCTCGGCGGGGCGAGGCTCGTTTGGCGCGCGCCGCTTGAGTAGACTGGCCGCATGGCACTGAGCGGAGAATACAAACCAAGCACGTGGGGCTGGGTGAACGACCACGTCGAGACCATCGAGGCGACTGGGAGCACGCCGAGCCTCGACATCCTCGGCGGCGCTCCGGTCATCCTGCTCACCACGAAAGGCGCGCAGACCGGAGCCGTCCGCAAATCCCCGCTCATGCGCGTCGAGCACGACGGGCAGTACGCGGCCATCGCGTCCAAGGGCGGCGACCCGAAGCACCCCAGCTGGTACTTCAACCTCAAGGCCCACCCCGAAGCCGTGCTGCAGGACGGCACGGAGGTCTCCGACGTGGTGGCGACCGAGATCGAAGGCGACGAGCGGGACGTGTGGTTCCAGCGCGGCGTCGAGGTCTACCCGCCGTACGCGGAGTACCAGAAGAAGACCGACCGGCTCATCCCGGTCTTCCTGCTCGCCAAGCGTTCTCTTTGAGACGGCGTTCCTTTTTGAGATAGGGGGAGGCGTGATCCCCAAACCGCTCGGACTGGCTGGCTGCCTGCTGCTCGTGGCCGCCGGATGCGGCTCCGACGCTCGGGCCGCTCGCTCGCCTTGGGCGGCGTTGTGGCCGGGGCTGCCGGTGACCGAGGTGCGCGCGGCGGGGGACGGCTGTGTGCCTGCTCCGGGAGCCGCGCCGGGGGAGCAGGTCCTCGCGGTGACGAACACTTCGGCTGCCGCGCTGGAGTTGCGGATCGTCCTGCCGGACAGCCCCGCCGCGGTGTTCGAGATCGAGCCGGTCGGCCCCGCGACGACGCGCGCCCAGCCGGTCCGGCTGGCTCCTGGCCGTTACCGCTACGCCTGCTACTTCGAAGAGCGTCGCGTGATGTACAGCGACGTGTTCGCAGTGGCGGGCGCCGCCCCGGCGGCAGGCGGGCCCGATTCGGCGCAAGCGGTTCTGCCGGTCAGCGTCCAAGACCTCGACCCGGCGGTCCGAGCCTACGAGCGATGGGTCGCGGAGCAGCTGCCCCGGTTGGGCGACGAGGCCCGGCGGACGGCCTCGGGCGGCGAGGCTGGCAGGGCGGGCTGGCTCGCCGCGCATCGGCGCTACGAGACGCTCGGCGCAGCGTACGATGCGTTCGGCGACGCGGGAAAAGCGGTGGAGGACGCGTTCGCGAAAAGCGAGGCCGCCCTCTGGCCCGGCCAAGAGCGATCGGCCGGAGGCGACCCCGCCGCAGCCGGGCACGAGCTGGCCGAAGCCGTCGACGCGCTCGCCAAGGACTTCCCGAGCGCCCAAGTCGACCCGCTGGACTTGGGCCTGCGGGCGCACGAGATCGTCGAGGACTCGATCGAGAAGACATTGACCGGGCGAGACGACCACGGCTCGCGCAGCATGCTCGCGACACTGGCCGCGAACCTCGACGGCGTGCGCGAGCTCCTCGACCTCCTCGGCCCGCTGCTGCGCCCCCGCCTCGCGTCGCTCGACCAGCTGCGCGGCGAGCTCGACGCAGCGGGTGCGCTCGTCTCGGGCACGCCACGGGCGAATCCTCTCGCGCAGGCGGCGCAGCAGCGCTTGAACGCGGCGTTCGGCCAGCTCGCGGAGCACCTCGCGAAAGTCGCCGCCATTTGCGACGTGCGGAGGTCGCGATGACCGATCCGGGCGCGGCGGCCGGGCCTCAGCTCGGCAGGCGGGCTCTGCTGCTCGGCGGAGCCGTCGCGACGGCGGGCGCGCTCGCGAGCTGCGGCGCCGAGCAGCCCACGGCTCCGAGGCCGCCGAGCCCGGCCCCTTTCCACGGCGAGCACCAAGCGGGCATTCTCGCCGAGCCCGCGCCTGCCGTCGTCGTCGCCAGCGCCAACGTGCTCGCCGCAGACCGCAAAGAGCTCGCCGAGCTCTTCAAAGCCATCACCGACCGGGCACGGACATTGGTCTCGGGCAAAGCCCCGACCGCCACCGGCATCGGCGACGTGCCCGCGGACCCCGGCACGCTCGGCCCCACCCCGGAGCCATCGGGCCTGACGGTGACGCTGGGAGTCGGGGCCTCGCTCTTCGACGACCGCTACGGCCTCGCGGGACGAAAACCCGCGAGGCTGGCCCGGATGGAGCCGTTCGAGGGCGACGACCTCGACCCGGCCTGGTGCCACGGCGACCTCAGCCTGGTCGTCGCGGCGGACAGCCAGGACGCGACGCTGCGGGCGCTGCGCGACATCGCGCGGCACACCAGGGGGGCGATGCAGCTGAACTGGAAGATCGACGGCTCGACCGCCCCGGCGCGCCCGGACGGGGCGCCCCGGAACCATTTCGGCTTCAAGGACGGCACCGCGAACCCCGACGCCGCGCGCCCGCATGAGACGGCAGGCCTGGTGTGGGCCGCCCCGGACGACCAGCCGTGGACGAAAGGCGGCAGCTACCAGGTGGTTCGGCTGATCCGCATGCTCGTCGAGTTCTGGGACCGGATTTCGATCGGCGAGCAGGAGCAGATATTCGGCCGCGACCGCGCCAGCGGCGCCCCGCTCACCGGGAACGCGGAGACGGACGATCCGGACTACGCGAGCGACCCCGCGGGCAAGATCATCCCGCTCACCAGCCATATCCGCCTCGCGAACCCGCGCACCGCCGAGACGGACGGCTCGCGCATCCTGCGCCGCGCCTACAACTACTCGCGCGGCCTCGACTCGAACGGCAATCTGGACCTCGGACTCGTCTTCACCTGCTACCAGCAGGACGTCGAGCGCCAGTTCGCCGCGATCCAGCGCAGGCTCGACGGCGAGCCGCTCGCCGACTACATCGCGCCCTTCGGGGGCGGCTATTTCTTCGCCTTGCCGGGGGCGCGGGACGAGCGGGACCACCTCGGCAGGGCGCTCCTGGAACAAGGGTGAACAAACCTGTCACAGAGTGCTGTTACAGTGACGCCGACATCCACGGAAGGTAGGACGTGACGGTGAAACTTCTGCGCATCGCGCTCGTGTCGGCTTTGGCGCTCGCGCTCCCCATGGCCTCGTCCGCGTCGGCGGACGAGTCGACGTCGACGCCCATCAAGCACTTGGTGGTGATCTTCCCGGAGAACATCTCCTTCGACCACTACTTCGCGACCTACCCGCACGCGGCCAACGCCGACGGGGAGAAGCTGCAGGGATCCGACGAGGACGCGCCGAAATTCGTCGCGGACCCGGCCACGCCGACGGACGTCGCGACCCTGGAGCACGACGGGCTGCTGGGGGAGTCGAACCCGAACGCGGAGAAGCCGTTCCGGCTCGCCCCGGACCAGGCGGTCACCTGCGACCAGAACCACGAGTACGACGCGGAGCAGCGCGCGGCGAACGGCGGCAAGATGGACCAGTCCTTCGAGACCGCGAGCAAGGACAAGTGCTCGAGCAAGGGCAAGAACATGCTGGAGCGCAGGGGCCTGAACATGGGCTACTACGACGGGAACACCGTGGCTGCGCTCTGGAACTACGCCCAGCACTACGCCTTGAACGACAACAGCTACAGCTCGGTCTTCGGCCCGTCCACCCCTGGGCACGTGAACCTCGTGGCGGGCACCACCTACGGCATTCGCTCGTTCGGGCCGAAGAACGGGCAGCCGACCCCGAAGCCGGACAAATTCGTGAAGGCTCCCAACGCCGACGGGGTCGGGACGATGGTGGACGACCCGGACCCGGCGTTCGACGACTGCTCGAACCGCAACGACCAGTCCACGGACGACAACCTGGCGGGCTTCGCGGCGGGGACCAAGAACGTCGGCGACCAGCTCAACGAGAAAGGCGTCTCCTGGGGCTGGTTCCAGGCGGGCTTCCGCCCGTCGAGCCGCGACGGCGACCGGGCGATCTGCAAGACCGGGCACAAGAACGTGGGCGGGAACCCGGCGGACGACTACTCGCCGCACCACCAGCCCTTCCAGTACTTCCAGCAGACCGCGAACCCGCACCACCTGCCGCCGAAGTCTCCTGAGGAGATCGGGCACGAAGGCCAGGCGAACCACCAGTACGACCTCGCGGATTTCCAGGCGGCGCTGTCGCGGGGCGACCTGCCCGCCGTGAGCTTCGTCAAGCCGCCGCAGTACCAGGACGGGCACGCGGGCTATTCGGACCCGATCGACGAGGGCCGTTTCATCGCGCACTGGATCAACGCCCTCCAGCAGTCCCCGGCGTGGAAGGACACCGCGATCGTCATCGCGTACGACGACTCGGACGGCTGGTACGACCACAAGGCCCCGGTCCTGCTCAACGGCTCGGACAACCCGGCGGCCTACGAGGAGGACCCGGGCGCGGACGACGTGTGGTGCCGCGACTTCGCCGCCGCGCACCCGCCGCTGGCGGGCCAGCAGGGCCGCTGCGGCCCCGGCACGCGCCAGCCGCTCCTGGTGGTCTCGCCCTACGCGAAGCGCAACTTCGTCGACCACACCTACACCGAGCAGACATCGGTCACGAAGTTCATCCAGGACAACTGGGGCCTCGGCAGGCTCGGCCCGGACCGTTTCGACGAGCGGGCGCAGCCGATCAACGAGATGTTCGACTTCGCCGCGCCGCCGCGAGTCGACCATCTGCTGCTCCGCGAGGACACCGGGGCGGTCGCGGCCGACGGCCACTTGCACGAGGCCGAAGACCATCCCTTTGTGAACAAGGCGAAGGGATCGGCGCACCATCCGGGCACCGTCGCTGCGCCGTGGTGGCAGCAGACCTGGGCGATCGTCGCGGGCGTCGTGGTCCTCGTGCTCGTAGCCGCCGGTCTGGTTCTGCTCCGTCGCAGGGGTCGCTGACCCAGGGTTCAAGGGCAGGGTTCAAGGGCAGGGTTCAAGGGCCGGGGTTCAAGGGCCGGGGTTCAACGCTGGGCACCGGGGCCGGATGTCGGCTTATGCGCCGAACGGCTCCCAGCGGTTGTTCTGCCAGTGGTACCAGAAGCCGTTCCAGTACAACGGCGGCGGCGGCGCGCTCCAGCCGCCCGGCGGGGCAGGCGGAAGGGGCGGGTTCATCTGCTGTGCGCCGAACTGCTGCGCGCCGGCCGGCGGCGGGCCGGTCCAGACCTGCGGCGGGTTGACGGCCACGGTCGGGCCTTCGACGCAGGCCTGCCCGAGCGGTCCGCTGACGCATTGCGGGTCGGCCTCTGCCGCGCCCGCTTCGGCGAGTGCGAGCGGCACCGCGAGGGCGCTCATCGCGAGCAGCGCCTTCGCGAGCGAGCGCCTCAACAGTCTGTCGTGCGGCGGCGCGTCGAGGGCGGTCGCGAGAGGCTCCGCCCTGCTTGGCATACGTGTCTTCTTCATGATGCATCTCCGACTTCGTTGTCGACCTTGCTGTGCAGCAGTCTAGTTCGCGGGAGGCGAATTTCAGAGCGCAGCGCGGCTTTTGACAGCCAGTTGACAGATCGTTTCAGCCGTTGACAGTTGGTCTTCGACTCGCCGGATGGGTGCTGCTGCCTCGGCTACAGTGTGCGAATGGTCGAAACAGGTTCTCAGATTTCTGCGGCCGAGGAGGTTCGGCCGGGGGCGGGCCAGCCCGGATTGTCCGCCGGGCTGACCCTTCTGCTCAGCGTCACGGCGGCGGCCTCGGTGGCGGGGCTGTACTACACGCAGCCGCTGCTGAGCATGATCGCGGGCCAGTTCCACGTCTCGACGGGGCTCGCGGGGCTGCTCGTCACTGGCTCGCAGGTCGGCTACGCCGTCGGGCTTTTGCTCATTGTGCCGCTCGGCGACTTGGTGAGCGCGAAGAAGACATTGGCGGGATTGGTCGCGCTCTCGTCAGTGGTGTTGCTCGCGGCGGGCTTGTCGCGCAGTTTCTCCGTGCTGTGCGCGGTGCTGGTCCTGGTCGGCCTCGTCGCGTCCGCCGCGCAGCTGGCCGTGCCGCTCGCCGCGCATTTGGCCTCGGTGGAGCGCCGTGGCCAAGCCACCGGCACGGTGATGTCGGGGCTCTTGCTCGGCATCCTGCTCGCGCGGACGGTGAGCGGCGCGGTCACGGAGCTCTTCGGCTCGTGGCGCGCGGTCTTTTTTCTCGCTGCGGCAGGGTCGCTGGCACTCGCGGCGGTGCTGTGGCGCTCGATCCCGACGACGGCGCCGTCCGCGCAGGGGCCGTACGGGGCGCTGCTCCTCTCCACGGGGCAGCTGGTCCGGTCTTCGCCGCTCTTGCGCAAACGGATGGCGCTCGGCTTTGTGTCGATGGCGGGTTTCAGCGCGCTCTGGACCAGTGTCGCGTTCCTCCTCGCGGGCGAGGGCGGGACGCGGTACCACTACGGCGAGGCGGTGATCGGCCTGTTCGGCCTTGCCGGGGCGGCGGGGGCGCTCGGAGTTCCACTGGTGGGCAGGATCGCGGACCGGGGGCGGGGGGCGCTTGTGGCGACCATCGCCTGGCTGCTCGTGCTCGCGGGATGGGGGCTGTTGGCGGAGGGGCGCTCGTCGCTCGTGGCGCTCATCGCGGGCATGGTCGTGTTCGACCTCGGCGTCCAAACAGTGCAAATGTCCAACCAGCACGCGATCTACCATCAGCATGCGGCGGAGCGGAGCCGGGCGACGTCCGCCTATATGACGCTGTACTTCTTGGGCGGCATGGCGGGCTCGGCGATGTCGGGCTTCCTCTATCAGAGGAGCGGATGGCCAGGAGTCTGTCTCGCGGGCGCAGGCTCCGCCGCAGTCGGCCTCGCCTTGCGGCTGTGGACCAACTGGGCGGAGCGAGCAAACCCTGCTGAGTGAGCTTCGCCCGGGGCTTAGTGGTGGTGGCGCCAGTCGTCGTCGTGCTTGTCCCAGCCGCGGTGGCGGCCGTTGTCATGGCGCCAGTTGGGGCCGTCGTGGAAACGGTGCCAGTCGTCGCCGTCCCAGGCGCGGTCGCCCTGCCACCAACGGTTCCCGTCCCACCAGCGATGACGGCCGGTGTCGACGCATCCCTGGACGAATCCGAGGGGGCCGCTGACGCAGATGTCCGTCTTGATGGGGCCGATCATTTGGGCGGGCTCCGCAGATGCGGCCGCAGCGCCCGCGACGCCGAGCGGGGCCGCGAAAGCGCCCGCGACGAGCGCGGCTTTTTGGATAAGAGATATCTTCTTCATCTTCGGACCTCCGATTTCGTTCACCGATATCTTCCTTCAAAAGATTAGCTCTGCGAAATCAATTGGGACAACTTTCCGCGTCGATCCCCAGGGGATTGACAGCAACTGTCAGCTTTCTCACAGCAAGGTCTGCGCGCTGGGGGAGCGGTCCTGCGCGAGCCCTGCGCAAGTCGGTTGCGCCGGGCGCGAGCGAACCCGTAAAGTGCCACCGGAAGCGAAGAAGGAGAGGTGGCGGCGTGCGCACGCATTTAGCCGGTGAACTGCGAGAAGACCATATCGGAACGGATGTGGTGCTCACCGGTTGGGTCTCCCGCCGCCGCGACCACGGCGGTGTGATCTTCGTCGACCTCCGGGACAAGTCCGGCCTCGCCCAGGTCGTTTTCCGCGACGGCGAGGTGCTCGAGCGCGCGCACGGGCTGCGCGCGGAGTACTGCCTGAAGATCAACGGCGTCGTCGACCGCCGTCCCGAGGGCAGCGAGAACGCCGCCCTCGGCTCGGGCGCCGTCGAAGTCGGCGTCGCGAGCTTCGAAGTGCTCTCCGAGTCCGCCCCGCTGCCGTTCCCGCTCGACGAGCCTGCAGGAGAGGAGACCCGGTTCCACTACCGGTACCTCGACTTGCGCAGGCCCGAGGCGGCGCGCATCCTCCGATTGCGCTCGTCGATCAACGCGGCGGCCCGGCAGACGCTCCTCGACCAGGACTTCGTGGAGGTGGAGACGCCGACGCTCACCCGCTCCACCCCGGAAGGGGCGCGGGACTTCATCGTCCCCGCGCGCCTGAAGCCCGGCAGCTGGTACGCGCTGCCGCAGAGCCCCCAGCTGTTCAAGCAGCTGCTCATGGTCGGCGGGATCGAGCGGTACTTCCAGCTCGCCCGCTGCTACCGCGACGAGGACTTCCGCGCCGACCGCCAGCCCGAGTTCACGCAGCTGGACTTGGAGATGAGCTTTGTCGGGCAGGACGACGTGATCGCCCTCGCGGAGGACGTCGTCGCGGCCGTCTGGGGGCTCGGGGGCGAGGCCCCGCAGCTCCCGTTGCCCAGGATCACGTACGCGGAGGCCATGCGCCGATACGGCTCCGACAAGCCCGACCTGCGGTTCGGCGTGGAGCTCGTGGACTGCACCGAGTACTTCAAGGACACCCCGTTCCGGGTCTTCCAGGCCGAGCACGTCGGCGCCGTGGTCATGGCGGGCGGAGCCGACCAGCCGCGCCGGACCCTCGACGGATGGCAGGACTGGGCGCGCCAGCGCGGCGCGAAAGGACTCGCGTACGTCCTGGTCGGCGAGGACGGCGCGCTGTCCGGCCCGGTGGCGAAGAACCTCTCCGAAGCCGAGCAGGGCGGTCTGGCCGAGCATGTCGGCGCGAAGCCGGGCGACTGCGTCTTCTTCGCGGCGGGCGACGCGAAGGGCGCGAGGAGCCTCCTCGGCGCCGCCCGTGTCGAAATCGCCAACCGGCTCGGTTTGATCGCCGAGGGCCCGAAGTGGTCGTTCGCCTGGGTGGTGGACTTCCCGCTCCTCGAGCCCGCCGCGCAGGCGAAGGCGGCTGGCGACATCGCGGTCGGCGAAGGCGCGTGGACGGCGGTGCACCACGCGTTCACCGCGCCGACTGAGCAAAGCTTGGCTACCCTTGAGGAGGACCCCGGCTCTGCGCTCTCTCAAGCGTACGACCTGGTCTGCAATGGACATGAAATCGGCGGCGGCAGCATCCGCATCCACCGCCGGGAGGTGCAGGAGCGAGTGTTGAAACTCATGGGATTCGACGAGGAGCGGGCGCAGGCAGCGTTCGGCTTCCTCCTCGACGCCTTTGCGTTCGGCGCGCCGCCGCATGGCGGCATGGCCTTCGGCTGGGACCGGATCGCGGCCCTGCTGGCGGGGGTCGACTCGATCCGCGAGGTCATCGCCTTCCCGAAGTCCGGCGGCGGGCAAGACCCGCTCACCGGGGCTCCGGGCCCGATCGCTCCCGCCCAGCGCGCCGAGACCGGCGTCGACTGGAAACCCGACTCGAAGCAAGAGAAGAAGTAGGAGCACATGGGGATCAAGGTCGCCCTCGAACACCACACCAGCTATAAATTCGACCGGCAGGCCAAGGTGTACCCGCATGTCGTGCGGCTGCGCCCCGCCCCACACACCCGCACCAAGATCGAGGCGTACTCGCTCGCGGTCCACCCTGGGCAGCACTTCCTGAACTGGCAGCAAGACCCGTTCGGCAACTTCCTCGCCCGGATGGTCTTCCCGGAGCGAACGGGGGAGCTCTCGTTCACCGTCTCGCTCGTCGCCGACCTCACCCCGATCAACCCGTTCGAGTTCTTCATCGAGGATTGGGCCGAGCACGTGGGGTTCACGTATCCCGCCGCGCTGCGCAAGTCGCTCAGCCCGTTCCGGACCCGGGTGAACGAGGCCGGGCCGGGGACGGGGCCGGGCGAGCTGGTCAAGGCCTTCGCCGATCGTTTCGCGAAGCCTGGCCGGATCCGGACGATCGAGCATTTGATCGCGATCAACGCGGCATTGAGCAAGGAGATCGGCTACAGCGTCCGGATGGAGCCCGGCGTGCAGACCCCGGACCACACGCTGCGCAGCAAGGTCGGCTCCTGCCGCGACTCCGGATGGCTCTTGGTCTCGGTGCTGCGCGAGCTCGGCTACGCCGCCCGGTTCGTCTCCGGCTACCTCGTGCAGCTCACCTCCGACCTGCCCGCGCTGGACGGGCCGTCCGGGCCCTCGGCCGACTTCACCGACCTGCACGCCTGGACCGAGGTGTTCCTCCCCGGCGCGGGATGGGTGGGCCTCGACCCGACTTCCGGGCTGTTCGCGGCCGAAGGGCACATCCCCCTCGCCGCGGCCCCCGAGCCCGCGCTCGCGGCCCCGATCGAAGGCTCGACCGACAAGTGCGAGGTCTCCTTCGAGTTCTCGAACACTGTGCGGCGCGTCCACGAGGACCCGCGCGTCACCCTCCCGTACTCGGACGACCAGTGGAAGTCGGTGTACGAGCTCGGCCTCGCCGTCGACCAGCGGCTCAAGGACGAGGACGTGCGCCTGACGATGGGCGGCGAGCCGACGTTCGTCTCCGTGGACGACCGCACCTCGCAGGAGTGGACCGTCGCGGCCGACGGCCCCCACAAACGCGAGCGGGCGGAAGATCTCGCCCGGCGGCTGCGCGGCCAGCTCGCGCAGGGCGCGCTGCTCTCCCACACCCAAGGCAAGTGGTATCCGGGGGAGGAGCTGCCCCGGTGGAACATCGGCCTGCTCTGGCGCGAGGACGGCCAGCCGGTGTGGTCCGACGAGGCTTTGCTCGCCAAGCCGTGGGAGGCCGCGCCCCGCGACCTCGGCAGGGAGGAGTCGGCGAAGATCTCCGCGGAGTTCGCGCAGCGGCTCGCGGGCCAGCTCGGCCTCGCCGCCGAGGCGGCGCAACCCGCGTACGAGGACCCGCTGGCCCAATTGCAGCGCGCGCTGCGCCTGCCGTACGGCGACCCGTCCGACCTGGCGCTCGACCTCGGCCCCGACATCGACTCGCCCGAGGCGAGGGCGAACCTCGTCGAGATCTTGAACGCCAGCGCGAGCGAGCCGACCGCGTACGTGGTCCCGCTGGAGCCGTCGTGGACCGGAGACGGCTGGGCCAGCGCCATCTGGCGGACCCGCCGGGGGCGCATCGTCCTCTCGGAAGGCGACTCGCCCGCCGGGCTGCGCCTGCCGCTCGACTCGGTCGGCTGGTCCCCGGCGGCGCAGTTCCCGCCTGCGGACCCGACCGTGAAGCGGCCCAAGCTGCCGACCCCCGAAGAGCGCGAGCCGCGCCAACAGTCGAGCACCCCGCCGCCGCAGGTGCAGCTCGTCGGCGCCTCGACAACGGCGCTGGTGGCCGAGGTCAGAGACGGGCACCTGCACGTCTTCCTGCCGCCGCTGCCGACCGCCGAGGCGTATATCGACCTCGTCGGCGCGATTGAGGGCACCGCCCGAGAGCTCGGGGTCCCGGTCGTGCTGGAAGGCTACGACCCGCCAGCCGACCCACGGCTGAAATTCATGTCGATCACCCCCGACCCCGGCGTCATCGAGGTGAACGTCCCGCCGGTCGGGAGCTTCGAGGAGCAGACCGAACTGCTCGAGAACCTCTACGAGCAGGCCCGCCTCGCCCGCTTGTCGACGGAGTCCTTCGATTTCGACGGCACGCACACCGGCACCGGCGGCGGCAACCACATCACCGTCGGCGGCCAGACCCCGAGCGACTCGCCGCTCCTGCGCCGCCCGGACCTGCTGGTCTCCCTGCTGACGTACTGGCAGCGGCACCCGTCGCTGTCCTACCTCTTCTCCGGGCGCTTCATCGGGCCGACCTCCCAGGCGCCTCGGGCGGACGAGGGCAGGCCGGAGTCCCTGTACGAGATGGAAGTCGCCTTCGCCGAGCTCGACCGGCTCGCGCAGTCCGGGGAGTACCAGCCCTGGCAGGTGGACCGCGCGCTGCGGCACCTGCTCACCGACCTGACCGGCAACACGCACCGGGCGGAGTTCTGCATCGACAAGCTCTACAGCCCGGACTCGACCCGAGGGCGCCTCGGCCTCTTGGAGCTGCGCGGCTTCGAGATGCCGCCGCATCCGCAGATGGCGCTCGTGCAGTCCCTCCTGGTGCGCTCCCTCGTGGCGAAGTTCTGGGACGACCCGTTCAAAGCGCCGCTCATCCGACACGGGGCCGCGCTGCACGGGCGTTACCTCCTGCCGCACTACAACATCGCCGACGCGTCGGAGATCGTCTCCGACCTGCGTAGTTCGGGGATCGAGTTCGAGCAGTCCTGGTTGGAGCCGTTCACCGAGTTCCGCTTCCCCCGGATCGGCTCGGTCGTCGTCGGCGGCGCGGAGCTGGAGCTGCGGGCGGGCATCGAGCCGTGGCACGTCCTCGGCGAAGAGGCCACGTCGGGCGGCACCGCTCGGTACGTCGACTCCTCCGTGGAGCGGCTGCAGGTCAAGCTCGTCGGGGCCGACCCAGGGCGGTTCGTCGCCACGTGCAACGGCTTCCCGATCCCGCTGCGCCAGACCGAGAAAGAGGACGTCCAAGTCGCCGGGGTCCGCTACCGGGCCTGGCAGCCGCCGAGCGCGCTGCACCCGACGATCACCGTCGACTCGCCGCTGCGGTTCGAGCTCATCGACACCTACTCCGGGCATTCCCTCGGCGGAGCCACCTACCACGTGGTGCATCCCGGCGGGCTGGCATACGAGGAGCCTCCTGTGAACTCCGCCACCGCGCAGTCGCGCCGGATCGGCAGGTTCGAGCCGATGAGCATGACGCCTGGCCCTATCGACCTGGGCAGAATCGCCGAAGCCGCCAGGCGGATGGCCGTTGACACGAGCGCCCCTGGCGTCCTGGATCTGCGCAGGGCGCGGACGGTGCTCCGGTAAATTCGAACAACATGAGTCCGACCGGCTTGGGGTCGCAAGCGCAGCAAGTTCTGTTCGGGGAAGCCGCAGAAGGCTACGACGAGCTGACCGACGACGAGGGGCAGCCGCGTGCCCATTGGTCCGAGCTGCTTTCCTCGCTCGCCCCGATGGGGCAGCACGGCCTCGCCCGGCTGCGCGCCAGGGTGGCCAGGCAAGTCGAAAGCGACGGGATCACGTACAACCCGGTTGGCGCGTCCGCGCTCGCGACCGCCCGTGGGAAGCCGGGGGCCGAGGAGCTGGAGCCGGTGCACGGCGGACCGGCGCCATGGCCGCTGGACCCGGTCCCTATCGTGCTCTCCGCGCAGGACTGGGCCGTCTTGGAGGAGGGGCTCGCCCAGCGGGCCCGGCTGTTCGTCGCGCTCCTCGCAGATCTCTACGGCCCGCAGCGGATGCTGGAGCAAGGCCTTCTGCCCGCCGAGCTGGTCTTCGCGCACCGCGGCTACTTGCGCATGGCGCATGAGTCGCCGTCGCCGTCGAAGCCGGTGTTCTTGCACGCGGTGGAGCTCGGGCGCAAACCCTCCGGGGAGTTCGTCGTGCACGCCGACCGGACGCAGGCCCCCTCCGGCATCGGCTACGCGGTCGCGGGCCGTCGTGTGCTGATGCGCACCGCGCCGGGCGTGTTCCAGGCGGTCGGCCCGCGCTCGCTCGGCCTGTTCGTCCAGGAGCTCCGGCTCGCGCTCATCGAAACGGCTCCCGCCGGAGTGGAGGACCCGACGGTGGTGGTGCTCTCGCCGGGCACCGGGTCGGAGACCGCGTTCGACCAGGCGCACCTTGCGCTCCTGATGGGCTTCCCGCTGGTCCAAGCCCCCGACCTGGTGGTCCGCGAGGGCAAGCTGTGGATGCGCTCTTTGGGGACGCTCAAACGAGTCGACGTGGTCCTGCGGCGGGTGGACTCGCAGTACATCGACCCGCTCGACCTGCGCCCGGATTCCCAGCTGGGCGTCGCGGGCCTGGTGGAGGCGGCGAACCGGGGCACGGTGACGATCGTGAACTCCATCGGGTCCGGCGTGTTGGAGAACCCCGCGCTCGCCGTGTTCCTCCCGCAGCTCGCGCAGGCCCTTTTGGGCGAGGAGCTGCTCTTGGACAGCGCCACCGTGCTGTGGGGCGGTCGTCCGGCGGATCGGGCGAAGATCGCAGAAGACCTCTCCGAGCTCGTCGTCCGCGACGTGGTGACCGGCGCCGCGCGCGCCGGAGCGGGGTTGACGGCCAAAGCAAAAGAGGCGTTCGCGCGGCAGTTGGCAGCGGAGCCGTGGCGTTGGGTCGGCCAGCTCCCCATGCGATTGAGCTCCGCGCCGGTGATCGCCGAGCCCTCCGGGGCCGACGAGCCTGCGCTCCTTGAGGGCGCGCCGGTGCTGTTGCGCTGTTTCACCGTGGCGCACGGCAATCAGCAAGTGGTGCTGCCCGGCGGGCTCGGCCAGGTCATGGCGAAGAACCCGCACGCCGCGCTGCCCGCCTCGAACGCGACGAAAGACATCTGGGTGATGCAGCCCGCGACCGGGGCCGTGCGCGGCAAGAAGCCCGCCGAGCGCGGCGCGCGGGTGGTGGCCATCGATGTGCCGAGCGCCCGCGTCGCCGAGGTCCGCACCGACGAGGCGGTGACTTCCCCGCGCGTGCTCGCCGACCTCTTCTGGATCGGACGCTACGGGGAGCGGGCCGAGGCGTTGGCGCGCCTGCTCATCGTGATCCGGGAGCGGCTGCAGGAGCACCGGTCGGCGAGCGGGCCAGACGCGCCGTTCGCCGAGCCGTTGGAGTCGCTGTTCGCCGCGATGGAGCAAGTGACCGCCGGGCCGGGCTTCGGCTCGGAGCTGAGCGTGGCGCGCGGGCTGAAGGAGCTGCGGGCGTTCACCTTCGACCGGGAGCGCTCCGGGTCGCTCGCCCAGTCCGCCGACCGGCTCGGCAATGCCGCCCAAGGCGTGCGCGACCAGCTGTCGGTGGACACCTGGATGGTCCTTGCCGATTTGGAGCGCGCGCTGGAGCGTCCGGTCCGCCAGAGCGCGTCCGCGTCCTGGGCCGACGAGCTCGAACAGCTCTCTGCGGCGCAATCGCAGGTGCTCGCCGGAATGCTCGCGCTTTCCGGCCTCGCCTCGGAGTCGATGGTGCACGATCCCGGCTGGCGGCTCATGGACATCGGCAAGCGCATCGAGCGGGGGCTGCAGCTGACCGCGCTCGTGCGCGCCACGCTCGGCAAAGCGCACGAGGCCGAGTTGGAGCGGCCGCTCACCGAGGCGGTCCTCTCCTCGGTGGAGTCCGCCGTCATCTACCGCCGCAGGAACCATCTGCGCGTCCGGGTCGGCACGGTCGCCGAGCTGGTCTTCTTCGACGTCGACAACCCGAGGTCGTTGGTCTACCAGCTCGAGGCGCTGCGCCGGAACTTGATGGCGTTGCCGGACGCGGCCCGCTCCACCCGCGCCGAGCACGCTCTTGAGTCCCTGTTCAGCGTGCTGCGCAGGGTGGAGCCGGACGAGTTGGAACGGGTTTCGGCGGAAGGCGAGCGGACCGAGCTCGTGCAGTGGCTGACGGCCATGCACGACGGGTTGCGCGAGCTCGCGAGCACTATCGAGCGCTCGCGGCTCACCCCGCCGAGCAGGATGCGCCCGTTGTGGGCGGGCTCGGGGCAGGCGTGGAGCTAGTGTCGGTCAGAGCAAGGCAGGTCAGGGCATGAGCGAAGAGCTCGGGATGAGAGAAGAGCCAAGGGGACGGCTGTACCGGGTCACCCATCGCACGGTCTACGAGTACGACGACGACGTGACCTCGTCGTACGGCAGGGGCTTTCTGTGCCCGAGGGACTTCCCCGGCCAGCGGAGGATCGACCACGAGCTGGTCGTGGACCCGGAGCCGGAGGACTCGTCGACCGGGGTCGACGCGTTCGGCAACCACGATCTGTACTTCCACGTCACACAGACCCATCGCCGCCTCGTGGTCGACGCGCAGTCGACGGTCGCGGTCGCGGCGGAGCAGACCTCCTGGGCGAACTGGGACGACTGGGCGGATTGGGAGGATGTGCGGCTGCGCCTCGCGCAGGAGCCCCTCGTCCGGCAGTACGTGATCGACCTCGACCCCCCGGAGATCACCGACGAGGTGCTGCGGTGGGCCGCGCCCACGTTCGCCGCCCGCCGCCCGCTCGTGGAAGTGGTCGCCGAGCTCACGCACCGGATCTACAAGGAGCTGCGCTACGACCCCGGCTCGACGACCGTGGCGACCAAGGTCTCGGAAGTGCTGGCCCAGCGGTCGGGGGTGTGCCAGGACTTCGCGCGCCTCGCCATCGCCTGCCTGCGCGGGCACGGCCTGGCGGCCCGGTACGTCTCCGGCTATTTGCTCACCAACCCGCCGCCGGGGCAGCCGAAGCTCGTCGGGGCCGACGCGACGCACGCCTGGGCGGCCGTCTGCTTCGGCGAGGACCGGTGGCTCGCGTTCGACCCGACGAACAACCAGCTGGTGAGCGACGAGTACATCACCTGCGCGTGGGGCCGGGACTACGCGGATGTGCCGCCGCTGCGGGGCGTGATCTACTCGGAGGCGAAGACCAGCACCATCGGGGTGTCCGTGGACGTGGCAGAGCTGTAGCCGCGCGCGGAACTGCTGCGTCTGTGAACGCAAGAAGTTGGTAAGAGAGCTCTAAGCGCGCGCCGTGTTTCCAATTTTGTCGGTCGACACGGGTATCTTGGAAAACGATGTCACTTCTCACGGACCACCCGTCGCTCGGCACGGCGCAAGCTGTGGCGGTCATTGCCGCCGCAGTCCGTCTGCTCACCAAGCGGACCGGCGCCGAGGTCACCCTCGTCGAGGTCGAGGACCTCGGCGGCACCGGACAGACTGTGGTGGTCCGCGCGAGGGTGGGGGAGAACCCGTTCTCCCTGCCCCGGACCATCGTCGTGAAGCAGAGCCCGGCGCACGACAGCCTGGAGAAATTCGCCCGAGAAGTGGTGAGCTACCAGTTCACCACGTCGCTCGCCACGGGGGACCGGCCCGGCCCCGAGCTGTTGGCCTGGGATTTGGACGAGCGCGTGCTCATCATCTCGGACCTCGGCGAGGCGGCTCTGATGTCCCAGGTGCTGGCTTCGAGCTCGGGCGGGACCGAGAACGCGCTCATGGCCTGGGCGCAACGGCTCGGCAGGATGCACGCGGCGACCGCGGGCCGGGAAATCGATTTCGCGGCCTTGCTGCGCCGCGCGAAAGTGCCGCCCAGCCGGGACGTCATCGGCCAACAAGTGCAGGGCGCTGTGCTCGCGCTCCCCAAACAGCTGCGCGAGCACCTTTCCGTCGACGTGCCGGACGAGGTGCGCTCGGCCGCGACGAAGGCGAGGGAGCTGTTCGACAAGGGGACGATGCGGGCCTTCAGCCCCGCCGACCCGGGGCCGGACAACATTCTTTTGACTGCGGACCAAGGGGTGCGGTTCCTCGATTACGAGTGGGGCGGGTTCCGCGACGCCGCGTTGGACATCGCGTATGCCCTGGTCACCTATCGCGGATCGATGCGCAAAGAGCAGAGCAAGGAGTACTGGTCCCAGCTGGACCAGCGAATCGTGCAGGCGTGGCGGGCGGAGGCGGTCACGGCGTGGCCGTTCCTCGCCGACGAGGCGACATTGTTGCGCCGCGTGCTGGCCGCCGAGCTGGTCTGGGTCTGGCTGACCACCGCCTGGTGGCTGCCGGGACACGGCAGAGAGGGCGCTTGGTCGCACGGCCACGCGCTCTCCACGCCCACGCCGCAAGCGTTGCTCGCGCGTTGGGAGGGGCTGCTCGGCCTCGCCGAGGCCTCGGGAGACTCGGCTGTGACCGAGCACGCCGAGACAGTGATCGCCGCATTGCGCGCGGCATGGCGGTGGTGAGCGCCGCGCACGTCCCGCTCGCCGTGCGCATGCGCCCCAGAGACGTGGCGGAAGTGCTCGGCCAAGACCATCTGCTCGGGCCGGGAAGGCCGCTGCGGCGCTTGGTCGACGGCCACGGAGTCGCGTCCGTCGTGTTGCACGGGCCGCCGGGGACGGGGAAGACCACGATCGCCTCGCTGCTCTCCGCCGCGACGGGCCGCGAGTTCGTCGCGCTCTCGGCGCTCACCGCAGGGGTGAAGGAGGTGCGCGAGGTCATCGAGGACTCGCGGATGCGCCTGGCGGCAGGGGTGCGCACGGTGCTGTTCATCGACGAGGTGCACCGTTTCTCGAAGACCCAGCAAGACGCGCTGCTCGCGGCGGTGGAGCACCAGATCGTGCTCTTGGTCGCGGCCACCACCGAGAATCCGGGTTTCGCCGTGGTCTCCCCGTTGCTGTCGCGCTCCCTCGTCCTCGAATTGCGCCCGCTCGCGCGGGAGGACTTGGACGTCCTCATCGGCCGGGCGCTCGCGGACGAGCGGGGCTACGGCGGCAGGGTGGGGCTCGCCGACGACGCCCGCGAGCATTTGCTGCGCGTCTCGGGCGGGGACGCCCGGCGCTTGCTCACCGCGCTCGAAGCGGCGGTGGACCTCGCGCAGGCGCAGGCTCCGGAAAGCTCTGGCGAGACGGCCTGGGAAGTCTCTCTCGAACAGGTCACCGCGAGCCTGGACGAGGCGATGGTCCGTTACGACCGCGACGGAGACCAGCACTACGACGTGGTCAGCGCGTTCATCAAATCGATCCGAGGCTCGGACGTGGACGCGGCGCTGCATTATTTGGCGCGCATGGTGATCGCGGGCGAGGACCCTCGGTTCATCGCCCGAAGGCTCATGATCCACGCGAGCGAGGACGTGGGCATGGCGGACCCGACCGCGCTGTCTGTCGCGACGGCGGCGGCGCAGGCAGTGGCCATCGTCGGCTTGCCGGAGGCCAGGATCATCCTCGCCCAGGCGACGATCCATCTGGCCACCGCGCCGAAGTCCAACGCCGTGATCCAAGCCATCGGCGCCGCAGAGGCGGATGTGCGGGCGGGCCGGGCCGGGCCGGTGCCCCAACATCTGCGGGACGGCCATTCCTCCTACGCGCGCAAGACGAAGAAGACAGCGGGGTACCGCTACCCGCATGACACGGCGGACGGGGTGCTCGCGCAGCAGTACCCGCCGGACGAGCTGGTGGGCGTGGACTACTACCAGCCGACCAACCACGGTTTCGAGCGGGAGCTGAGCGGACGGGTGCCGAAGCTGCGCAACATCGTCCGGGGCGGCCCGAAAACTCGCAGGCCGCCCGCGCCGGACAACGACACGGACCCGCCGGGCGGCGGGAAAGGCTAAACTAGCGCGAATGCGACGACGACAGACTTGGCTGCTCGCCGGGCTGCGTTACGCCTCAATCGCAGGAGGGCTGGGGCTGCCCGCCTCCGTCCCGCTCCTCTGGTGGCTGGCGGAGGCTCCGGCGCAGGCGGAGCAGGAGCATTGTGCCGCCTCATACGACGCCTGCCACGGCGAGGACGGCCCGCCGCGCCCGAAGCCAGTCCAGGACATCCGTATTGTCAGCGTCGAGCCGGTGCATCCCGCACAAGACCAGGAGCCCGACGAGGAAGCCGCGCCGGCGTCTGACGAGGAAGCCGCGCCAGATCCCGAGCCCGAGGCGGACGGGGGCCCTG
This sequence comes from Segniliparus sp., assembly GCF_051660745.1. Taxonomy (NCBI): domain Bacteria; kingdom Bacillati; phylum Actinomycetota; class Actinomycetes; order Mycobacteriales; family Segniliparaceae; genus Segniliparus; species Segniliparus sp. The sequence continues at coordinate 498,822 of NZ_JBOFQF010000028.1, forward strand.
CTCCTGGATCCGCCGACCCCGAGGACGCCATGGAGGACGACCCGGTCCGCCCGCTCGTCGCGGACGACCTGGTGGGCGGCGTCGGCTCCGGCGCGCGGCAGGTCGACAGCGACTGGCGGATGGACGGAGCGGACCTCGGCGTCGCGGTCGACCTGGGGGCGAACGCGCGGGGCGAGCAGGTGATCGGCTACATTTTCGGCGACGCGACCAGCCGCAACCAGCCCTTCTCCCACGGCGGCCCCGACATGGACGCCGAGATCACGTGGGCCAACCCCATGCTCTACACGCATGTGGACGAGCGCGGGAACGAGATCGTCGACGGGTTCGCGAACGAGGACGACGTCCCTGCCTACCCGGCTTGGTCAACGCGTTGGGTTGGCGACTCGCTGCAAGCGGCAGGGATCGACCCCGAGCCGCCCCCGTCGCCGGGCCGGGGCGGCAAGGGGCTGCCGATCGACCTCATCGGGCGGGACGCGGCGGCGGGCTACCCGGACGGCGCGATGCTCGACGTGGTGCGCGCAATCGGCGGCAAGGCGCGGGGGAGCGGCCCCGCCTCGATCGTGCCGACCTCGGCGATCGTGGTCGACGACAAGCTGTTCGTGGCGTTCCAAGTCGCGAACAACTGGGACGTCTCCGCGCAATGGACCACCTTGCAGGCCCAGATCGTGCAGTTCGACCTCGACCCCGACACACGCAGGGTCATTCCGCCGATCCCCGAGCTGCCCGCCCCCGCGCTGGTCCTCACGAATCCGCATGGCCAGCGTCCCGCGTGGAAGCCCGCCGACTGGAACCGGGGCGCGCCGTTCCAGCAGATGGAGTTCGCGATGGTCCAGCCCCCGGACGGCTCGTCGCCGGTCGTCTACATCGGCGGCACGCAGGAGGGCCGTGCCAACGACGGGCTCCATATGGCGCGCAGCGCTCCGGGGGACCTCTTGGACCCGGATCGCTGGGAGTACTACACGGCCAGGGGCTGGCGGCGCCCAGGACCGGGGAAACCGCTCGGCGCTCTGCCTGCCACCCCGCCGCTGCCCTCCGCCCTTGGCCGGAGGCACGGCAGGCAAGACGGCATCGGCGAGTCGAGCCTGATGCAGGTCGGCCCGTACCTCGTGTTCGTGTACACCAGGAACATGCAGACCCCGATCGGGATGCGGATCGCGCCGCTCGACCACCCGACCCAGTTCGGCCCGGAGCTGGCGGTGGTCACCGGGGACGGGCGCGACAACAGCCTGCGAGACCCGCGAGGGGTGTACGGCGGCTTCCTCAGCGCCGCGCAGAGCGACGGGGACGCCTTGGTCGCCACGATCTCGCACTGGGGCGGCTACGGGACCTACCAGGTGCGGATCGTCTTGAACGAGTCGCTCGGCCCGGTTTTCGACAGCGAGTAGCCCGGCTATGGCCCCATGGTCCGATCTCAGGCAAGATGGAGTGATGCGCGTGACGCCGGGACAGCCGGAAGGCACTTCGCCGGAGAGCGGTCCGGCTGATGGCGGCGTGCCGCAATGGTTCTATCCGGCCCTCGGATTGCCGCAGACTCCCGAGGCCCAGGCCCCGCCGCACGCGGGCGGGCCGCTCGCGCAGCCCTGGCAGGATCCGCAGCCGTGGCAGCCCGCTCAACCCGAGCCGAAAGAGGCCGGGCGGCCGAGGAAGTGGGAGAAGGCGCTCGCGGGCTGCTTGGCGGTCGCTTGTGTCTTCCTCCTCGGCTGGTGGTGGGGGGCGCGCCGCACAGAGGGCGGCGATTCGAGCCCGTTGGCGGCCATCGTCGGCTCGACCGCCCAACGCGACAGCCTCGCGAGCCTTTCGGACGACGAGCTGTTCGCGCTCTTGCCGACCGAGGCCGACTACCCGGACGATTGGAAGGTGACTCGGACGCGCGGGGCGAAGAGCACGGGGGCCGATCTCTCCACGACCAGGATCAGCCCGCCCGAATGCGATCTGAGCAAATCGACGAAGGCTGCGGACGCGGTCGGATCGGTGAAAGGGGAGTCGCCACAGCTGCCGCTGATCGAGTCTTCGTCGGCGGAGGTGCGCCTCGTCCGCGACGCGCGCGGCTCGGGCGAGTTCACCGAGGCCGAAGACTTCGCGAAGCGTTGCTCCACAGTGACAGTGAGCGCCGAGGGCGTCACGGCGGTCATGCGGTTGCGGGCGCGGCGCGGCACAGTCCCGCAGGCCGAGGAGTCGATGACGATCACGATGCGGGGGAAAATACAGTCCTCGAGCGCGATCAGCGTCCCAGTCGTGCTGACCATCACGGGGGCGAGGTCTCGGGGACTGGTCGTGATCGGCTCCGGCATGCGGGCCGGGTTCGCGCTGCCGCTGCCGAAGGCGAACGGCGAGGACCCGGACGACGAGGACGTGCTCGGCCAGCTGCTCAGCGGGACCATACAACGGATCAAACAGAAATAGCTTTCCTGGGGTCCGCGAGACGATCTCCACGCGGGGCTCCCCAGGAGGGGCTTTGCCCCAGGTCGCCGTTTTAGCCTCAGCGGGGCGTGTCCGGTAGGCTAGTCCCCCATGCGGACAGCGGAGATCATCGAGCGTTTTCTCGGGCATTTCATCAAAAACGGCCACGAGCTGACGCCGAGCGCCTCGCTCATCCTCGACGACCCCAACCTGTTGTTCGTCAACGCGGGCATGGTCCAGTTCGTGCCGTACTTCCTCGGCCAGCGCACGCCGCCCTCGCCCCGGATGACGAGCATCCAGAAATGCGTGCGCACCCAAGACATCGAAGAAGTCGGCGTGACCACCCGTCACAACACTTTCTTCCAGATGGCGGGCAACTTCTCCTTCGGCGACTACTTCAAGGAAGGCGCGATCCAGTTCGCGTGGAGCCTGCTCACCTCATCGGTCGAGGACGGCGGCTACGGCTTCGACCCGAACCGGCTGTGGGCCACGGTCTACGAGGACGACGACGAGGCCATCGAGCTGTGGAAGAAGATCGCGGGCCTGCCCGACGAGCGGATCCAGCGCCGGGGCCCCGCCGACAACTACTGGTCGATGGGCATCCCCGGCCCGAGCGGCCCCTGTTCGGAGATCTACTTCGACCGGGGCCCCGAATTCGGCGCGGACGGCGGTCCCGAGGCCGACGAGGACCGGTACCTGGAGATCTGGAACCTGGTCTTCATGCAGAACGAGCTCGCGGCGATCCGCAACAAGACCGACTTCGACATCGCGGGCCCGCTGCCGAAGAAGAACATCGACACCGGCATGGGGGTCGAGCGGGTCGCATTCCTGCTGCAAGGGGTGGACAACGTCTACGAGACCGACGTGGTGCGCCCGGTCATCTCCGTCGCCGAGCGGCTCACCGGCCGCCGGTACGGGGCTGGCTCGCACGTCGACGACACCCGTTTCCGGGTCATCGCGGACCACGCCCGCACCGCCGTCATGCTCATCTGCGACGGGGTGAACCCCGGCAATGACGGCAGGGGCTACGTGCTGCGCAGGCTCTTGCGGCGGATCGTGCGCGCGGCCCGCCTGCTCGGCGCGACGGAGCTGGTCACCCCGGCGCTGGTCGGCGAGGTCGTGGCCTCGATGAGCCCGATGTACCCGGAGCTGAACCGGGAAGCGCCCCGGATCGAGCGGATCGCGGCGGGGGAGGAGAACGCCTTCCGCAACACCATCGACTCCGGCTCGAAGCTCTTCGAGCAGGTGGCCGAGGGCGTGCGGAGCTCTTCGGGCAAGGTCATCCCTGGCTCCGAGGCGTTCGCGCTGCACGACACGTACGGGTTCCCGTTGGAGCTCACGCTCGAGATGGCGCAGGAAGTCGGCCTCGAAGTCGACCAATCAGGCTTTGCCCAGCTCATGGCCGAGCAGCGCAATCGGGCCAAGGCGGACGCGAAAGCCCGCAAGCAGGCGCATGAGGACCAGTCGGTGTACCACGGGCTGCTCGACGGCCCGCCGACCGAGTTCACCGGCTACGACGAGCTCTCCTCGCGCGCCGCGATCCTCGGCATCGTGGTGGACGGCCAGCTCGCGAACGAGGCGCACGCGGGCCAAGACGCGCAAATCATCCTCGACCGCACCCCCCTGTACGCCGAGTCCGGCGGCCAGCTCGCCGACTCCGGCTCGATCAGCGCGCCTGGCGCCCATGCGGACGTGACGGACGTGCAGAAGATCGCCAAGCGCCTCTTCACACACCGGGTCAAAGTCACCGAGGGCGTGTTCTCGGTCGGCTCCGAGGTCACCGCGCAGGTCGACTCGCGGTGGCGGCACGGCGCGAACCAAGGGCACACCGGCACGCACCTGGTGCACGCCGCGCTGCGCCAGATCCTCGGTCCCGAGGCGACCCAGGCGGGGTCGCTCAACAAGCCCGGCTACCTGCGTTTCGACTTCCGCTGGCACAGCGCGCTCTCGCCCGAGACCCGGCAAGAGATCGAGTCTGTCGTTTCCGACGCGGTGGAGACCGACTACCCGGTGAACACGTTCGTCACCGACATCGACCGTGCCCGGTCGATGGGCGCGTTGGCGCTGTTCGGCGAGAACTACGGCGACCGGGTCCGGGTCGTCGAGATCGGCGGGCCGTTCTCCATGGAGCTCTGCGGCGGCACGCATGTCGCCTCGTCCGCGAAGATCGGCCCTGTGGTGCTGCTCGGCGAGTCCTCGACCGGCTCCGGGACGCGACGGGTGGAGGCGCTGGTCGGCTACGACGCGCGCGAGCACCTCGCCAAAGAGCGCTCGTTGCTCGCCGCCGTCGCCTCGGCGGTCGGCTCGCCCGCCGCCGAGGCCCCGGACAAGGTCCGCGCGCTCGTGGAGCGGGTGAAGACCTTGGAGCGCGAGATCGCCCGGCAGGCCCAGGCACAGGCCCGCGCGCAGGCCGGGAGCCTCGTCCAGGCGGCGAGCCCGATCGGCCTGTCGTCGGGCGGCGCGGTCGAGTTCGTCAGCGCCGAAGTCGACTCCGACGACCTGCGCGGCCTCGCGACTTCGCTGAAAGACGCGTTCGGCCAACGAGCCGCAGTGGCTGCGCTCTTCCACAAGTCCAGTGAGAAAGTGGCGTTCGCCGTGCTCGCGACGAAGGCCGCGAACGAGCTCGGCGCGAAGGCGGGCGAGCTGTTGCGGGCGGCGGCCCCGGCGATCGGCGGCAGGGGAGGCGGCAAGGACGACCTCGCCCAAGGCTCCGGCTCGGACCCCTCTGGCGTCCCAGCCGCCCAGGCGAGGTTGCGGGAGGAACTGGCCGGGCTCGGAGCCCGTGCCTGAGCCCCGCCCGTCGGCGGAGGAGACACAACACCGCGGGCCCCGGCTGGGGATCGACCTCGGGCAAGCGCGGATCGGGCTGGCCATCTCCGACCCAGGCGGCGTGTTCGCCGCTCCGCTCGCGGCGCTCGACCGCACCGTCGGCAAGCCGCCGAAGCTCGCGTTGGCGGACGACCTCGCCGCCTTGGCCGCCGTGGTCGAGGAGCGTCGGATCGCGCTGGTCGTGGTCGGCTGGCCGAGGAATTTGAAGGGCGAGGCGGCACGGGCCGCCCGAGCCGCCGAGGAGTTCGTCGAGCGATTGCGCGAGGCGGTCGCGCCGATTCCGGTGCGGCTCGTCGACGAGCGCGTCACGACCGTCTTGGCGCACCGGCAGCTGCGCGAAGCCGGAGTGAGTGGCAAACGTCTCGTTCGAAAAGGGCAACGCGGCGTGGTCGATCAATTGGCCGCGACAGCGATTCTGCAAGGATGGCTTGACGGGCCAGGACGCGAAACGAATGAAGCGAACAAGGAAGAGTGCGAGAATGAGTGACCCAATCCGGCCAGGCGCGACCGGGGTGCGACGAGCCCAGCCCGAAGCGGTGGGCCCGTCGAAACTGCCCGCGCAACGCGGCACCCGCGCCATGCGCGACCGCTCCCCGGAGATCCTGCGCCGCCGCCGCATCGCCGCCGTGCTCCTCTTGGTCGGCACGTTGCTGCTGACGGGAACAGTGGTCTTCTTCCTGAGCCGGGACGACACGCCGCCGCCGAAGCCGCCCGCGCCCGATTTCGCAGGCCCGGCGGGACCAGAGCTGGTGTTCCACGTGGCCGATGGCGAGGGCAACGCGTTGATTGGCGAGCACTTGGTCGAGCAGAAGGTGGTCGAGAGCAAAGCGGCGTTCCTCGACGCGGGGCTGACCTCGATCAACCCCGGCTACTACGTGCTGCCGACGCATATCCCCGCCGCGCTCGCCCTCTCGAAGCTCACGGAGAAGGGCAAGAAAGAGGTTGTCGGCTATCTCAGCGTGGCGGGCTCCCGGGCGTTGGACGGGACGACGACCACAACGGGGAAGCGCACTCCCGCAATCTACGACATCATCGCCGAGGCGAGCTGTGTGAAGCTCAACGACGACGAGCATTGCGTCTCGGCGGGCGATCTGCGCGCGACAGCTCAAAACGCGACGCTCGACGAGCTCGGCGTGCCCGCATGGGCGCAGGAGGGAGTCTCCGGGTTCCCCGAGGGCGTCTCGCGCGACCGGAGGCTGGAAGGCTTGATCGTCGGCGATATGAACTTCGACCCGCAGGCCGACCCGTTGACGATCCTGCGGTATCTCATCAGCAGCACGGCGGCGCAGTACGAGTCGCTCGGCCTGCTCGACGGGGCGAAGGCATTGGGCTGGACCCCGTACCAGACGCTTGTCGGGGCCTCGCTCATCGAGCGTGAGGTCGTCTTTCCGGAAGATCTGCCGAAGGTCGCCCGCGTGATGCTGAACCGTCTCGCCGCGAACCAGCCGCTGCAGTTCGACTCCACGATCAACTATGTTCTCGACAAGCAGGAAGTCGGGACCAGCGACTCGGATCGGAAGAACCCCACGCTGTGGAACACCTATGTCCGTCCCGGCCTCACCCCGTCGCCGATTTGCTCGCCGAGCTATGCGGCGATCAAGGCGATGCTCAAGCCCGCCGACGGCAAGTGGCTGTACTTCGTCACCGTGGACGACAAGGGCACGACTCTGTTCAGCGACACGTACGAGGAGCATCTGGCGAACGTGGAGAAGGCGAAGGAGAACGGGTTCATCCCGCGCGAGAACTAGGGCGCGCTCAGCCTGGGTTGGTGGTGTGGCACTGGCCGGTTGGGCTGGTCCAGTGGACGGTTCCGTCGGGTTCTTGACGGTCTTGCCAGTGTCCGTGTGTTTTGGCTTTGGGGGCACCTCCCACGAGTTCTGCGGGTGTGGGTTGGGGGTACCTCCCGCGAGCGCTAGCGAGTGGGGGAGATTGGTCTGGGGTGGTGGTGAAGCGGATGCGTTTGGCGGCTTTGGCGAGCGTCCTTGCGAGGTCTGCGTCGATGGGCGCTCCGTCCAGCAGGGCTGGGAGGTCGTCTTTTCCGATCAGCGCTGGCAGTTGTACGACGAGTTCGATGTTCTTGGGGTGGCGGGCTGGCCGCGCGGCTGTTTGGCAGGTGTCTTGTCCGCATTGGCAGGCGAGTTGGTGTTCGCCGCGTGCGAGTGCGGCTAATGCGTTGCTGTGCCGGGTGTGGAGGGGGCGGGGGTCGCCGAGGGGGGATGTGCCAGTGCAGACCGTGCGTGCGATGGCGTCGAGGCGTTCGCGCAATTCGGCGGCGGCTTCCAGGGGCATGGTGCCGCGTAGGTCGGACAGACGCGCAGGGCGGAGCCCGGAGTGTCCAGAAAGCTCAGTGCCGTCACTGATGGGGGTGATGGTGAAGGAGCGGGACTTGTGCGCCCGCTCCCGCCGTTTCTTGCACCATTCGGGGTCGAGCCGCAGGTACTGGGCCTCCATCAAGTGCGAGATCTTCCCGTACGAGTGCGCCCGCCAGCGCGGGGCTTGGACGGCGAGCCACGCGTCCAGTTCCTCCCGGCAGCCGCTCGGTGCGAAGCCGAGATTTTCTCCCACGAACCGCGCGGCCTTCGCCGTGACCTCGGCCGCCGCCAGCTTCGCCCCGAGGCGCGGGTAATTCGTCGTCATATCCTCCGCGAAGGAGAGCATCGCGTTCGCGCCCCGAGACGACACCCCGAGCGCGGGGCCCAGCTCCAACAGCACCGCCTCACGAGTCGCGAAGGAGAAAATCCCTTTCCCGCACTGACGCTCTTCAACGATCTGGCGCTGCGCCACTTCCTCGGCGATCCTCGCCACCAGCACTGCTTTCCGGGAGAGCAGCAGGGACTCCTCGCGCTCCACTTCTGCGAGCGCGGCAAGCAGATCCCTCACCGCCGAACCGGTTCCCGCCATGTCATTCATACGTTCGATTCTACCCGAAAACGCCAGGCAGAACAAGGGAAAACCACATGCTCGTGCACTGACTTATTGCAGTCTTGCGCGATGCTCGTGTGCCGACTTATTCACCCGTTTGGATAAGGCTCAGGCGAGCGTGCCCGCGAACTCCCAGGTCCGCTGCCTCGCCTCGGCTCCGCCGAGTTGCAGGCCCTGGGTGAGGACGACCTCCGTCGCCCCCGCGTCGAAAAGCTGCCGAACGCCCTGCGCCAGAACCTGCTCGTCCCCGATAAGCGCGAGCTCGACGGGATGTCCGACTCCTTCCCGTTCGACCACCGCGCGGTACGAGGGGATCGTCAAATAGAAGTCGAAGACCGAGGCGGCTCGGTCGCGGACGCCGTCCGCGTCCTCGGTCAGCACCGCCGCGACCAGCGCGACGATCCTCGGCGAAGGCCGTCCAGCCCCCTCGGCGGCGGCCCGGATCGTCGGGGCGATGAACGACTCGATGGTCCTCGGACCGGTCAGAAACGTCACGGTGCCGTCGGCGAGCTCGCCTGTCGCCCGCAGGGCCTGGGGGCCGAGCGCCGCGACCACGACCGAAGGGCCAGGCCCCGACCCTGGCAGCGCCAGCGTCCAATCGCCGGAGCGCGCGGTGAGCGTCTCGCCGTCGAAGCCCGCAGAACCAGTCCGCTGGATTTCTCCGAGGACCCGGAGATACTCCCGCAAGTGCGCGATCGGCTTCGCCGGACTCGACCCGAACTGCTGGCGCAAGAGGTCCGCGCCGCCGAGTCCCAGCCCGAGCGTGAACCTGCCGCCGCTCGCGGCCTGGGCGACCTGGGCCTGGCCTGCGACCACGAGCGGATGCCTTGGGTGCAGCGGCGTCACGGACGTGCCAACAGCGAGGCCGGGGACCTTCGACCCGATCACGGCGGCGAGCGTGATGGCGTCGTAGTTGAGGGTCTGCCCGAGCCAGAGCGAGCCGAGGCCGAAGCCCTTGGCTCGCTCCGCGAGGCGCGCCGCGTGCTCGACGGCGTTCTCGCGCGGGTCGAGTTCGAATTGATTGAGCGCCACTCCGAGGGTCATGCCGCGAGGGTAGCGCGGTTTCGAGGCGGGGCGGAGGCCTCGCGTCCGCGTGGGCGCGCAGGACTGCGATAGTGTGTTTTTGTGACCGTCGAGCCCGGACCAGCAGCCATGCCAGCCTCTCAGCAAGCCTTCGAGCGGGCGAGCCGGGTTATCCCTGGTGGGGTGAGCTCGCCGGTGCGGGCGTTCGGGGCAGTGGGCGGCACGCCGCGTTTCATCGCGAGGGCGCAAGGGCCGTGGCTTGTCGACGTCGACGGGAACCGGTATTTCGATCTCGTGTGTTCTTGGGGCGCGATGCTGCACGGGCACGCGCACCCCGAGGTGCTGGCCGATGTGACGTTGGCGGCCGGACGCGGCCTCTCGTACGGGGCTCCCACCGAGGCAGAGGCCGCGCTCGCCGAGGCGATCATCGACCGGGTCGCAGGCTCGGGCGTCGAGCAGCTGCGCCTGGTCACCTCCGGGACCGAGGCGACTATGAGCGCGATCCGCCTCGCCCGCGCCCACACCGGGCGCGCCAAGATCGTGAAGTTCGCGGGCTGCTACCACGGCCATTCCGACGCGCTCCTTGTCGCGGCGGGCTCTGGGGCGCTGACCTTCGGCACTCCGTCTTCGCCAGGGGTGACTCCGGGGGCGGCAGCCGACACGATCGTCCTGCCGTACAACGACGCGGAGGCGCTCGAACGGCTCTTCGCCGAGCAGGGCGGCGATATCGCGGCGGTCATCACCGAAGCGGCTCCGGGCAACATGGGCGTGGTCGCGCCGAAGCCCGAGTTCCAGAGGGCGCTGGCCGAGGCGCCGCGCGCGCATGGCGCGCTGCTGATCTCGGACGAGGTGATGACCGGCTTCCGGATCAGCCGCGCGGGCTGGTACGGATTCGGCGGCGTCCCCGCAGACCTGGTCACCTTCGGCAAAGTCATGGGCGGCGGGCTGCCTGCGGCGGCGTTCGGGGGGCGCGCCGAGATCATGGCGCAGCTCGCCCCGTCGGGCCCGGTGTACCAAGCGGGCACGCTCGCGGGCAACCCGCTCGCCACAGCTGCGGGGCTCGCCTCGCTGCGCCTCGCCGACGAGGCAGCCTACGCCCGTTTGGACACGACTGCGGAAACAATCGTCGGGCTGGTCGCGCGCGAGTTCGCCGCAGCCGGTCTGCCTGCCGCGACAGGCCGGGCCGGGAACCTGTTCTCCGTGTTCTTCGCGGAGGAGGCCCCGGTCGACTACGACGCGGTCCGGGCCACCGAGACATGGCGCTACCCGGCGTTCTTCCACAGCATGCTCGACCAGGGGGTGCATCTGCCGCCGAGCGCGTACGAGGCGTGGTTCGTCTCGACCTCGGTCACCGACGAGGCGCTGGACGTGTTCGAGAGAGCCTTGCCCGAGGCGGTCAGGGCCGCCGCCCGTTCGGCCCCGGGCGTCTGAGCGAGGGAGGCAGCGCCCGATGAGCTATCCGCCGCCGTACGGCCCTCCGCCAATGCAGCCGTATGGTTATTCGCCGCCGCCTCCGAGCAAGCCGAAGCCGGGCGCCGCGCCCATCGTGCTCGTGGTGGTCTTCGTGCTGGTGGTGATCGGCAGCGTCTTCGGAGGATTCCTCTGGCATTTGCGCGGCGCGAGGAATCCGGCGGGGCACACGTCCGTCGCCCTGCGCCCGACCGTCCACACGGGCCCGTTGACCGCCCGCAGCGACGAGGAGCTGTTTGCGGCGTTGCCGAAGCGAGAAGACTTCGACAAGGGCTGGACGGTGAAAACCAGCAAAGACTCCGCGCCGAGCGCTTCGGAGAGCGCCCTGCCCGGAGTACGGCGCGGCTACTTCCCCCCGCAGTGCGGGGCGGTCTTCCACGCGGACGACGTCGACATGATCGGCTCGGTGGAGGCGCTGCTCAACGATGAGAAAAATATGTTCGGCCAGTCGATCTCGGTGGAGCTGCACCGATGGAGAGCCGGGGAGAGGCTCTCGAGGTTCGACGAGTACATCGCCCAATGCGCCACGTATGTCGAGGTGGACGCGTTCAGCACCGGCGAGGTGGACACGACGAGGCTGTCGGTGACGACGATCGACCCCCCGAACGTCGCCTCGTCCGTCCCGCTGAAGGCCTATCGCAAAGAGGGGACCACGAATGCTGTCTACTCGGACGGCAGGCCCCCCGAGACGAGCCCGTTCGCCGCAGACGACTCCTACGCGACGGACGTCAGAGGCGTGCTGGTGTGGATGTACTGCGGGAACTCCGACCTGATCTCGAAACGTTGCCGGGCCGTCTTCGCCGATGTTTTGACGAAGCTCAACAGGCTCTAGCCCCGAGGGGAAAGCACGCGGCGCGACTGCCGAGATGCTGTGGGCGACTCCCAGACAACACGCCGGAAAGGTGTGCGACCATGACGGCGCCGCCCGCTCGGGCGGCGCATCGAGGCCCTTGCGGCCAAACATTTGAGGAGCCCTTATGCCGAAGTTCCTGGTCCTGTACAAGGCCGACGTGGCCGCGCACGACAAGATCGCCCAATCCACCCCTGAGGAGCAGCAGGCGGGCATCCAAGCATGGATGACGTGGGCGCAGAAGGCAGGCCCCGCGCTGGTGGACCTCGGCTCCCCGCTCGCTCCGGCGTGTGAGAGCTTCGACCAGAGCGTCGGCGGGTTCTCCATCCTCGAAGCCGACTCGAAGGAAGCCCTTCAAGGCCTCCTGGAGGACCACCCCCACACCGCCCTCGCCGTCGGAGGCGCCATCGAGGCGTTCGAGTTCCTGCCTATCCCCGGCGCGTAGTCGGACGGTCGTGGGGGGGGGGGGGGGGG